>JAXMAJ010000002.1:0-642411 GCA_046350475.1 Phycisphaerales bacterium
TTGAAGGACTCTGCCTTTCGCTGCGCGAGTAGGTTGGCGGACACACTCTCCCCGGCGCTGCTCAGTCGTTGCACCTCCGCCTCGGCAAGTTCTGCACCCCCGGTGAGCGCGGGCACCTCGATTTCCAGTGAGGCGACTTGCGACTGCGCCCGTGTGACGTCCGCGAGGAGCCTCTCGTTCTCGGCTTCCAATCGCTTGAGGTCGTACATGAGCCGCGCAATCTCGGGCGAGTCGATTTCGGCCACGGTCTGACCTTTGGTCACCACGTCGCCCGGCTGCACGGTGATGAGCCGAACGACGCCAGCGTATTTCGGCGCTACGGCGGCTACCGAATCGGGCCGCGCACGAACCGTGCCCGTAAGCCGGACCACGTCCTCGACCTGCCCGAAGTCCACCTCGGCAGTCTTGAGCCCGATCGCCAGGGCGGTGGCGTCGGAGACCCTCTTGGGGGCGTTGGGATCGAACGTTGCCCCGGTGGGCTTGCCGTGCCCTTCGTGGGCGTAGGCGGGAATCAGGATCGCCGCAGTGATGAGCGCCAATGCGCCGATCGCTACAGGCGCGCGGAAGCGTGCCATGCAAAATCTCCGGTTGGAGTCAGTTCAGTTGGAATGAGAGTGCAATCACCGGGTCAGATGAAGACCGATTGCTGGTACTGGCCCCTCAAGCCTCGCGCGGAAGTTGCGCTAGGAGATGGGTACAAGGCACCAACAGGGGGTGTTGCTACACGATGAGCGCGCAATGCAGGCGCAGCAGCGTTGTGGGTGGTCGTGCTGATACCCACAATCCTCGTTCCATCGCTCGGAAGAGGGGCAGCGCGGATGCATCGGCGAATCCGGGGAACGAAAGGATGGCCACCAACACGGGCGCTGGCAGGTCCAAGTTCGACTTGGCGACCGTCAGCAGCGTGTCCTGCTTGCCGCAGGTGCAGTCGTGGTCATCATCATGGCCGGGCCCGCAAGGCGAAGAACTCGGCTCGACGCCTTCATTGGAAGCTGTGGTCGCGTGATGGTCGAAATCATGATCGTGGCCGTCCCCGCCCGCATGGCCATGGGCCACGGGCACGATCGAGGTGTGAGCCGTCGCCGCATCACAGGGTGCACACGACGTCAGCCACATGCGAAAGTTGCAGCAGCACATGGGCACCGCCACCGCAAGAAGCAGTGTGATGAGCAACCGGAATGTGCTGCCGCGGTGGAGCATGCTCGGGGGGAGTATATCGACCTGAAGCGTCATACGCCGGCCCGATCGTGCGGGTTCGTCATCACCCCCCCAAAGACCTCGCTTCTTGTTCCCTAAATCGGGTTTGTCGCGCGTCAACCGGCAATGTCACGCCAATTGGCCATATTCACCAGAGAGAAACGGTTCGAGGAAGTTGTGAATAGGGAGTTCTGAGAAAGGCCTCGTAGAGAGGCCTTTTCTCGTTAACGGTCTGGGCTTTTCGCCCACCGCGCGTATCTCTCGGGAATCGTGGCACTTCCTGAAAGTCCGCGATTTGCCGGGCGCTCTCGAATCCGAGACATCCTAACGGCGGATCGGTCGCCACGCCGGGGTTGGGGGCCGAAAGTCTCTCCGCGCTCTCAAACTCTCTGGGCGTTGTGGTTAACGCGCTGTCGGGGTGAACGAGGGGTGAGATTCGGACCCTGCGCCGCTCCCCGACCGTTTCGCGTATTCAGAGGCAGACGGCCCGCACCGGACGCGGGCCCCATTCCAGCATCAGGTGCGAAGCCGAGCGCCAAGCGCACGCCCGCACGGATGCATGTCCCCCTTCACGGAGGATGTGCCCGTGCACGACACCGCGCTCATGGACGAAGCGTCCACCCCCACCCTCCCAACTGCCTCGCTTGATCCCGATGCCCCGACGACGCCCGTGGCGCGACTGAATGCCATCGCCGCCATCTTCGCCGAGGGCATCCGCCGCCGGCGACGTCACGTCGCCATTTCGGGGCCGAGCATCGAGCATCAAGAAGGCTCTCCGACGCGACTTGAACTCTCCGAGCATGCCCGCCCTGATGGGTCGCGTGGTTAACGACCACGAGAACGGAGACCCCGGTGGCGATCGATGTGAATGCAGCCGAACGGACCTTGGAACAGATGACGGTGCCGCAGCTGAAGCAGCGGTACGCCAAGGTCTACGGCGAAGAAACTCGCACGCACCACAAGGTGCTGCTCATCAAACGGATTCTCTGGCGGATGCAGGCGCTTCGGGAGGGGGACCTCTCGGAGCGGGCACGCCAGCGGGCGCGCGAACTGGCCAACGACGCTGACCTGCGGCGAAGCCCGCCACGCGCCCAATCGCCGGACGCGCCCAAGCCCCGGGCCAACGGCGAGAGCGTGGTGAGCGTGCCCATCCACACGCGAGAGGACGGGCGGCTGCCGCCACCCGGGACGGTCCTCCGCCGCGAGTACAAGGGCCGCGCCGTGTTTGTCCGGGTGCTGCCCAAGGGCTTCGAGTTTGAGGGAGAGGTCTACCGGTCGCTGAGCGCCATCGCGGCGAAGGTGACCGGGTCGCATTGGAACGGATTCCGATTCTTCGGGCTCCACGAGCCCGGCATCACGGAGGGCAAGGTATGAGAACGTCAATGGAAACCAAACCCGCAAAGAACGCCGGCGTGGCGACGGTGCGATGCGCCATCTACACCCGCAAGTCCAGCGAACAGGGACTCGAGCAGGAGTTCAACTCGCTGCACGCCCAGCGCGAGAGTGCGGAGGCCTACATCGCCAGCATGAAGCACGAGGGGTGGGTGGCGCTGCCGGACCAGTACAACGACGGCGGCTTCACCGGCGGGAACATCGACCGACCCGGTTGCCAGCGGCTCATGGCCGATATCGAAGCCGGGAAGGTCGATTGCGTGGTGGTCTACAAGGTCGACCGCCTGTCGCGATCGCTCCTGGACTTTGCCCGCATGATGGCGGTCTTCGAGAAGCACCGCGTGTCGTTCGTGTCTGTGACGCAGCAGTTCAACACCACGCAGTCGATGGGGCGGCTCACGCTGAACATCCTGCTCTCGTTCGCCCAGTTCGAGCGCGAGATCATCTCCGAGCGCACCCGCGACAAGATCGCCGCGTCCAAGCGCAAGGGCAAGTGGTTCGGCGGCAAGCCAATCCTGGGGTACGACCTCGCGCCCCAGCCCGCGGGCGGGAGCAAGCTCGTGGTCAACGCCGCGGAGGCGGAGCTCGTCCGCGAGGTTTACCACTTGTACCTGGAGCACCGCTCGCTCACCAAGGTGGCCCAGATCCTCCACGCCCGAGGCAGCACGAGCAAGCGATGGACGACGCGCAAGGGCACGGCGGTCGGCGGTCGCGTGTGGGACAAGCACCTGCTGATCAACCTCCTCACCAACCCGGCCTATGTGGGCAAGGTCAAGCACAAGAAGGAGCTGTTCGCCGGCGAACACGCGGCCATCGTCGACGAGCGGCTTTGGCAGCAGGTCTTCCAGACGATCAAGCACAACGGCCGCACCGGCGGCATGCACGTCCGCAACCAGCACGGGGCGCTGCTCAAAGGGCTGATCCACTGCGGGCCGTGCGGGCACGCGATGGGCCACACCTACAGCGTCAAAGACGGGAAGGCTGCGTACCGCTACTACGTCTGCTACGTCGCCCAGAAGCAGGGCTGGCACGCGTGCCCGTCGGGTTCCTTGCCCGCCGAGCAGATCGAAAGGTTGGTAGTCGACCGGATCAAGCACATCGGCGGCGATAGCGCGCTGGTCGCCGCCACCTTCCGCCAACTCCAGAGCGGCGTTCGGACGCGAGCTGCGCAAATCGAGAAGGATCAGGCCGCCGGCGCTCGTGAGATCCAGAAGATCGAGACCGAGCTCCGCAAGGTCGCCGCCACAGCGGGCACTGATGCCAACGCCGCCGCCCGTCTGGCCGACCTCCACGAACGCCTGGCGACGGCCAACGAGCGGGCGCGAGTTCTTCGCGCCGAGGCGGACCAGGTCGACGGTGAGTCGATCACCCAGTCCGACGTCGCGGCCTCGCTTCGCGAGTTCGCCGCGACGTGGGACGTGCTCTACCCGCGGGAACAGGCGGCCGTGCTGGCGAACCTTGTCAAACGGGTGGACTACGACGGTGCAAAGAAGACGGTGTCGATCACGTTCCATCCGGCCGGGCTGCGCACGCTCGGCCAAGCACCCGTTGAGCACGAGGAGGTCGCATGAAAGACATGCACGACGTCACGATCGAGTTCCCAGTGCACTTCACGCGGGGGGCGGCGGGCCGGAAAGAGGTCAACGTCGGCGTGGAGCCCGCCGCGTCGCCCGTTGAAGCGGGCCGCGTTCCCCGTGTCGCCCGCCTGATGGCGCTGGCGATCCGGTTCGAGGAGTTGGTTCGGATGGGCGAGGTCGAATCCCATGCCGATCTGGCCCGCCTCGGCCAAGTCACGCGGGCTCGGATCAGCCAGGTCATGGACCTGCTGTGCCTAGCTCCGGACATCCAGGAGGAGTTGCTGTTCCTGCCTCGCATTGAGCGTGAACGGGATGCGGTCAGCGAGCACGAACTGCGCAAAGTGTGTGCCGTATCCGACTGGCGCGAGCAGCGCCGGCGCTGGGGAGAGTTGGCGGACGCTGCACACGGCTCATCGAACTTATGAAAACCCGGCGGAGATCGTGAACTTGGGAAGCGAAGTCTGAGGCATGCAAACTCGAACGACAACCAGCGAGCCTCGCGATCGGGGGGGGTATGCAAAGAGAGGATGGATGCGGGGATCGAATGGTGCTCCGCCGCTCACGCCGATATTCGCCTCTATCGGGAGGCGAGCGCGTCTCGCGGACCACTCCGCTCGGCCCGATGAGGCGAGTTGAGAATGCCACTTCTCGGCCTCTCGAAGGCCAACCGTCAGCCCCCCAGGCCGCTGTCGGGCTGCTTGTACCCCTCCGCCACGGCTCGCTCGAGTCGGTCAATTTCGTCATTGGTCAACAGCTGGAAGTGCGACTCCCGCTTCCGCTGGGACAACTTCCCGTTGTTCTGCAGGCAGAATCGGATTAACAGGTCGATGTCGCGATCGGGCATGTCGACGATCGCCTGCACGGAGCGCTTTGTGTCGTCGTAGTTCGCCAGGAATGCCAGCTCTTCGACGAGTTCAGTTTCGATGGTCTGCTCGACGAAGGTGAACAGGCTCTCGACCTGCACGGTCATGTCCGGGTACCGGTACCACACGCCGGGATCGTTGTGGACCGTCATGCGCCCCTGATCGTCGAGCGTGTATTCCACCAACCCCAAGAGCGGGCGTGAGAAGGCCTCAAGCGACGCGTCGTACTTGGCGGCCTGCTTGAGCATCGCCGCCGAAACCGGGAAGATCACGCCGTCCGGCACGAAACCTCTCCGACTGAGGATGTTGTGGATGAGGAGACGGTGGATGCGGCCGTTGCCATCCTCGAACGGGTGGACGAACACGAAGCCGTATCCGACGATCGCCGCCTGGACAACTGGATGGACGGAGCCGCGCTCCATCCGTACGTGCGCCGAGATGATCCCCGCCATCAGGGCCGTGACGTGCTCGGGCTTCGGGCAGACGTAGTGCACGCGCTCCTTCCCGATGGAGACCGTCTCGCCGACGTAGTTTTGGCTGTCGCGGTAGTCGTCATCCTTGAACCGAGGGTCCACGATCTGATTCTGGAGATCGATCAGCCGCGGCTTGGTGCACAGGTCCTCCTTTAGAGCGACTCGCAGAAGAGCGATGAATCGCTCAGTCCTGTTCGCGTCCGGCTTGATGTTCTCAATCTCGAAGGACGACTTTGTTTCCTTCGTGTACAGGTAGCTCAGTGCTCGTCGGAGGAGTTCAGGAGAGTACGACGAGATCAGTGTTCTGCACCGGGCGGAAAGATCCCGTGCGATGAACGCCGAAATGGTCTTCGTTCGCCGAATCGTCGGACAGAAGCTTGCATCGCCGAGCAGATTGTTGTTGACACGCTGGCGTCGAATCGGCTCCGCGCGATCGAACGTGAAGTGCTCCTCGCTCTCCAGGAGATCCACGTAGTTTCCCTGCGTCAGGTCGGCAAGCGGGAGACGATCGCCGGTCAGCATCTCGTAGAAGTACCAGATGCGGCGGGCGTATTTCCCGTTCGGCTTCGAGTTGATGTATCTGGCGATCTCGTCCGCCCCGATCGCCGGCAGAAGGACCGCCAGCATGCCAAGGTTCATTCCGTCGTACTTCAGGGCGAACTCGAGGTGGTCTCCTGGACTCGCACCCGGCCAGTACGCAGCCGGGTACGTCTCTACGACCTCGCCCGCTGATGAATCGGTTCGTCGGGTACTACCCTCAGAAATGACGGACCGATGCCAGTTTGGCATCGCGCGGATCGCATATCGATCGAGCAGCGCGGTGTAGCCTGCGGGCCGGGTTGTCGCCTTTGGCTGGTCCATTGCTGACTCCTCAAAACGGATACGTCGACGCCAAAATCGTTACGGAAGGCCATTGTACCGCCAAAACGTTTACGAAAGCGGGGCAAACTCAGTATGTTTGGATTGTGATCGGATTGCTCGTCCCAAAACTGGTACGGAGCACACGGCCTTCGGCACGAACGGTCACCCGCAGTCGGATTTGCTCGCCAGAGCACCGCATCGGCATGGTTCGAAGCCGCCATGCGATCTCCATCGGAGCGCGGCCCGCAGATGCCGTGGCAACTACCCTATTCCCGTGGAAACCAGAGCGATCGGACAGCCGCCATGCGCCTTGACCTGCTTCTCGCATATTTTGGCACGTCGCCAGCGCTGAAGTTGCTGCGGGCACAACACGCGCCGTTCGTGATTGACTTTCTCCACCGGCAATTCAAGGCACCAGGCCGCATCTCGCTACCCGCGTCTGATCTTGTAAGCGCTTTGAACGACTACCGGGAGTCCGTGCAAACAGCCCATCCGGACGCCTTGCGCGACAAACCCGAGCACTACCTGTCCGCTTGGTGTAGTGGGGAAACACGCTGGCTGCACCGCTCCGTCGAAGGGGGCCGGAACGAGCCGGTGTTTCAGTTGACGCCGCACACAGAGGACGTGTTCATATTCCTCGACCGCGCGCTCCAGAAGGACCTGGGGTTCGTCGGCACCGAGTCCCGCCTGCGCGTCGTGATCAGCACTCTGGCCGATCTCGTCGCCGGTGCCTCGCACGATCCCGAAGTTCGCTTGGCGCATCTCCGAGAGGAACGCACAAGGATCGATGATGAGATCGGACAGATCCTGAGAGATGGCGGGGTCGAGGCGCGGTATGAACCGGCAGCGGTGCGAGAGCGGTTCGCCACCGCTGTTGGACTGCTCAAGGAACTGCTCTCGGATTTCCGCGCCGTTGAAGACCGCTTCAAGGAGATCACCCGCCAGGTACAGCGGCGGCAACTTGATGGAAAGGACTCCCGAGGCGAGATTCTTCAGTTCGCGCTCGACGCAGAGGATGTTCTGAAGCAGGACGATCAGGGCGTGAGTTTCTACGAGTTTGTGCGCTTCATTCTCTCGCCCACCCAACAGGAAAAGCTCCAGACGATCATCGCCGAACTCGGGAGGATCGACGAACTTTCGCAGCAATCCGACGGGCTCGCCACGGTGCGCCGAATGGTGCCGTCACTGATCGCGGACGCCGAAAAGGTGATGCGGACCAATCAACGTCTCTCTGCCACGCTGCGGCGACTGCTGGATGTCCGGACCGCGTCGGATCGGCGTCGAGTAACCCAACTACTCGCGGACATCCGGGGTCTCGGTGCCGCCCTTGCCGATGCGCCCCCCGCGGCGATCAGCGCCACGGTGGATGTTGGCGTCCATGTGGCATTCCCGTTCTCGCGGACGTTCTGGAGCCCTCCCGCCGAGTTTGCGAAGATGGACCTTTCGGAGGGACAGGTTGACGATGCACGGCGTGTCGAGTTGTTCAGGATGCTCGCCCAACTCCATCGCCTCGACTGGGCAGCGATGCGACAACGCATTCATGCCCTTACATCCCGCACCGGCAGGTCCATGACCCTTTCCGAGGTGGTGCGGGAGTTTCCACCGGAAGCAGGCATTGTCGAGCTCTTGGGATACATACAGATCGCCAAAGATGACGGACACATCATCAGCCGTGAACGGTCCGAGGACATCCAGGTCGACGGGGCCGTCTCTCGCCGCGTCACCGTCCCGCTGATTGTGTTTCTCCCTCCCCAGGAGACCGCGAATGCCTAACCCCTCTTCATCTCCGATCCCCGAGTTCCGCGAATGGAGCATCGCGGCAGTTCGATTGCTGCAGGGGGTCATCTACGCGGACGAAGACCGGGTGTGGAACCTTTTGCTGTCCAATCGGTCGCAGATTGAGACCTTCTTGGCCCGCTTGGGTCTCACGCTCGTCGTCGACGAAGCGGAGGGATACGCATACGTGCGTCAATGGGGAGAAGACGAGTGCCCGAGTGGGTACGAGCAGCTGCCGAAGCTGGTTCGTCGCAGCCAACTCGGATATGCGCCCACGATGCTCGCCGTGCTGTTTCGGGACGAGCTCCGGCGGTTCGAAGAAGATGATCTTCACAACGAACGATGCGTTGTCGAGATCGACGCCATCTTCGACCAATGGAAGGGGTTCTTTCCCGCCCAATACGACGAAGTGCGTCAGCGCAAGGAGTTCAGCGCCGCCCTGCACAAACTCGATGACCTGGGGTTCGTGCGAAAGTTCGCCGACAATCCCGAAGCGTGGGAAGTCCGCCGCATTCTGAAGGCGAAACTCCCCGCGTCCGAGCTCGAAACGCTGAAACAACAGTTGGCAGCAGCCGCGGCGGCTCGCACGCAGGGGGATTCTGATGCATGATGCTCCGCGACTAACACCCGGCTACCGGCTCCAAAAGCTCGAAGTTTCCAACTGGGGAACGTTCGACAGCAGCCGTGGCACGGTGCATGTGGTCAGGCCCTGCGGCGCTACCACGCTCCTGATCGGCCAGAATGGTTCGGGCAAGTCCACTCTGGTGGATGCCCTGTTGACCCTGTTCGTGCGTCCGGTTGTTCGCAACTACAACGTCGCCGCCGGTGCTCAGAAGACCGAGCGTGATGAGCGGACCTACATCAAGGGGGCGTTCGACCGGCGAAGCCGTGACGAAGACAATCGGGCGGAGGTCCAGTTCCTCCGACCCGATGGACGGCACTACTCGACCTTGCTCGCGACCTTCAAGAACGATCGCGGCGAGGCCTTTACTGTCGCGCAGGTTCTGTACCTTGGCGGTGACGGAGGTGCCGAGAAGGTCTACGCCTTCGCGCAGGGCGAGAAGTCGATCGCCGAGCACTGTGCCAACCTTGCCACCACTGAGCGGGTGCGCCAGCAGATGGAGAAGCGCGGTTTCCGCGCCACCGACAAGTACAACGAGTATCACGGCTGGGTTGCCAAGTTCACAGGCATGCAGCCAAAGGCGATGGATGTGTTCAACCAGACCGTCGCGGTCAAGGACATCCAGAGTCTGAACAAGTTCATCCGTGAGCACATGCTCGAGCCGAAGCCGTGGATGGAGAAGATCGAGACGCTGCAGGCGCACTTCACCCAGCTCACGGAAGCCTATCAAAGCCTGGTGCGCGTCCGTCGGCAGTTCGAACTGCTCACGCCGATTGCGGCGAAGGGCGCAACCTTCACAGCGCAATCGGACGCGTTGCGACTCGCTCAAGCCATGTGCGGTGCCGCAGGTCCGTACTTCCGGGCGATGACGATCGAGCTTCTCGGGCCGGCGGCAGAGTTCCTTAAGAAGGAACTCTCGGCGCTCGTGGTCACCAGGGATCGTCTCGATACGGAGTTGCGGGACGCGGCCGACGAAGAGCGGCAGTTGAAGAATGAGATCGAGAACGCCGGGGGCGAGAGGCTTCGTCAGATTCCGTTGCTTATTAAGCAGCACGAGACCGAGAGCGCCAACCGGCGAGAACGCAGCGTTCGTTTCATGGCTGCGCTGGCCACGACGGGGGTCGCCGCGGATGTGACGGACGACGCCTCGCTGCGCGAGCTGCACCAACGTCTGCCGGAGTTCATCAAGGTCTTGAGCACTCGCGAGGAAGCGCTCCGGCGTGAACATCAGGATGTCGTGCTCGATCGCGGCGATGCGCACCGCGAACTCAGCGAGAGCAAGCGGGAGCTCGAGGCGCTCGGCACCCGCCACACGAAGCTCCCGGAGCGTCATGCGGAGATTCGCCGGCAACTCTGCGAAGCGCTGCGGCTGCCGGACAGCGAACTCCCGTTCGCGGCGGAGCTCATCACCATCCCGACGGAGGAGAAGAGCTGGGAGGCCTCGATCGAGCTATTGCTCCGATCCTTTGCGCTCAGTTTGCTGGTGCCACAGAAGCACTACGCCGTTGTCAGTGCCCACATCGACCGGAACCGGGTCCGTGATGGCCGCGGCGTCGGTCAGAAGCTCGTGTATCTCCGCGTCGGTGGGCGTACTGCGCCACAATCACGCCCTGTCGCCCATTCTCAGTCGTTGCTCCGCAAGGTCAAAGTCAAGGACGGGCACGGCCTTGCGCCCTGGGTGAAGGGGGAGTTGGAGGAACGGTTCGACTACCTCTGCTGCGACACCATCGAGCAGTTTCAGGCTGCTCACGATATGGCCCTTACCCGTGAGCGCCACATCAAGGGAAGGGGCACGCGACACGAGAAAGACGACCGGGATCGCGCGATCGATCCACGCGAGTTCGTTCTAGGGTGGGACAATCGCGAGAAGCGGAAGGCGCTCGCCGAGAACGTCCGGCAGCTCGAAGCCGAACTGTCCTCGATGGATGCCCGGCTGAATAAGTTGAATGCAGAGATCACGGGACTTGACGCTCAGCGCCGCTCGGCGGACGTGCTGCGAGAGACCGCGGCGTACTCCTTGATTGACTTCGCGTCGGAACAAGTCGCCATCGCGGCACTGCGGGAGGAGAAGCGCGCGCTTGAGGAATCGAGCGATGCGTTGAAAACGCTGAAGCGTCGCATCTCCGAAGTCGAGGCAACTCGGCAGCGTCTCAGCGGCGAGCGCGACGATGCTATCCGGCAGCACGAGCGTGCCTCGCAGGATTTGCGCTTTGCGGAGCGCCAGATTTCGGACGCCACCCAGGCCATCTCGACGCTCCGGCAGACGGGCGAATGGTCGCGGCACGAGGAGCTGTTCCCCGAACTTTCCAAGCTCTTTGAAGGGGAGCCCCTGACTGTACACAACGTCACGCAGAGGGAGGCAGGCTTCCTTGCTGACCGGCATGCCGAAGTCGAACGTCTGAAGAAGGAGCTGGAGCCACTGGAGCGTGAGATCTGCAAACTCATGAATCAGTATCTCCGAGACTTTGCAGATCAGCAGGCCGATCTGGACGCATCCATCGAGTACCTGGGGAGCTTCTGTGCCGCGTGCGAGCATATCCGGCGCGAAGACCTGCCCCGGCACGAAAACCGCTTCAAGGAACGGCTCAACGAGAAGGTCACGCAAGAGATCGGCATTCTCAACGGCGCCTTCCAAACCGAGAAGCAGGAGATCGAACAGAAGATCGAGATCCTCAACCGCTCGCTCAGGCAACTGGAGTACAGGCCAGGGACGTACATGAAGCTCGAGCCGCGGGCGGTCCGAGACGTGGAGATCCAGCAGTTTCAGTCCAGCCTGCGCGAGTGTCTCGCCGATTCGTTCGAGGGAACGCTCGCAGCGGATGAGGCGCGCTATGTCCGGATTGCCAAGCTCATCGAAAAGCTCCGCGAGGAACAGCGCTGGCGAGAGAAGGTCACCGATGTCAGGCGATGGTTTGACTTTGCCGCACGAGAGCTTGACGCTGTGTCGGGCGCGGAGCGGGGCTACTACGAGGACAGCACCGGCCAATCTGGGGGAGAGAAGGCCAAACTTGCGTTCACCATCCTGGTCGCAGCGATCGCGTACCAATACGACATCGACCCGAGCCGGCCCAGCAGCGATCGCTTCCACTTTGTGGTGGTCGACGAGATGTTTTCAAAGGTCGACGACCGCTATGCCGAGTACGCCCTGTCGCTCTTCCGGCAGTTCGGGCTTCAGCTGTTGATCGTGGCCCCTTTGGACGCCAAGGCCCGGATCACCGAGCCATACGTGGAGTGCTATCTCCACGTCGTCAAGGACTCCAAGACGCACCAATCGGAGATCTTCAGCATGACGGCGAGAGAGTTTGAGGACACCGTGTTGGGTCGACCCGCGGTGGTGACAGTTTCCCCAGCATCGGCGGCAAGCGTGACTCGATGATTCAGCCCGAAGACATCTCGCGCAAGGCCCTCGCGATCTATCGCGAGTACCTGCGTGCTTGGGTTCAGGGGGATGGTCAGTACTTTCCACGGCGCGTGCCCGCTCAAAGGGACCCGGGACCTGATGTCGTCACCGCGATTGACCAGGTCAGACGGTTGCGCGAGGGTTCAAAGGAAGTGCTCGGGTACGGATACTCCGTGGAGTGGAAGGAGGTTCAGTCGCGGCGGCACGGAAAGAACCTGTTCCCCAGCAAGGTGCTTTTCGCCACCGAGCTTGATCTCTTGCGTGTAATTGGTAAGGAACGGGAGTTCCGAAGGTTCACAGAGGCGGTCACTCGCCTCAGGGCCGAGTTTCCCGAACTGGATTCATGGGTCAGGTCAAACATCGGGGTCTTCACTGACGCCGCGCCAGACCTGGATGGTCTGGTCGAAGTTCTTCGGTACTTCAAGGAGCATCCACGCCCGAATCTATTCGCTCGGGAGCTCCCACTGTCCGTGGACTCCAAGTTCATCGAGCGCCATGAGCGACTCCTCGCGCAATGGCTGGACGTCATCGTGCCGCCGCACGAAGTGCGTGCAGACGAGGACCACTTTGCGCGTCGGTACGGACTCCGCTATCACGAGCCCGACATATTCGTGCGATTTCTCGACCCCGCCGTTCAGGCTGAGCTGGGGATTCCCTACGAGGCTCTGGCGGTCCCGCTGCACACGATGGGTGGTTGGACCATTCGGAACGTCCGCGCAATGATCGTCGAGAACCGCGTGAACCTGATGACTTTGCCGAAGTGCACGCGCACTGTCGCCATCGGCGGCCTGGGGAACGGTGCATCGCTGCTGCGGTATGTCTCCTGGCTCCAGCACGCCCGCGTGTGTTACTGGGGCGATCTGGACAGCGAGGGCATTGTGATCCTGTCTCGAGTCCGATCCATATATCCGGCGACCGAGAGCCTGTTCATGGATTGCGCGACGCTAGATCTCTTCCGCCACCTCGCGGGCCAGGGCAGCGGGCGTCGCCCTCCCGGGCCCCCAGCAAATCTGACACCATCCGAGGCGGAGGCGTTCAGGATCTGCGATGAGGAAGGGCTGCGACTCGAACAGGAGCGCATTCCACAGGCGGCCGTGGTCGAGGCGTTCGCGCACAGGCTGGGTGCGAGGCATGACGCTCCGATGTCCAGTTCTCTCGTCGCTTCCAAGCGTCAGGTCTGACGCAGGCAGTTGCAGGGAATCAGAAGCCGATATACCAAGACACCAACAATCTCTGGCATTCGCCTGCCGAAGTCGCAAAGGCGCATGGTGTGCCCCTTGTCCCCTCACTCCGACGGCTTCCGGGGCGATCCCGCACACCGGAGCCTTCGTCGGTCCGCACCCTTAAGTCCAGCGGATTGTCTCTCTATGAAGAACTGTCGCAGAGATGTAATGCGCTGAGGGTCGGGTGGTTCGGCGATTCGGACGGTGCCGAGGCTGCGCCGTTGGGAATATGTGTGTAGCTAACTGGCTTTGGCATGTGAGCGAGAGTGCGCCACACGAAGGGTCCTCAAGCCGTTCCCCACCACAAGCAGACTCGCCCCGACATCGGCGACCACTGCCATCCACATCGTGGCCACCCCTCCCAGCGCCAGGCCGAAGAAGACGCCCTTGATACCGATGGCAAGTGCGATGTTCTGAGTCAGGATCGCCCCGGCGTGGCGAGATAGCAGCACGAACTCCGGCAGACCACGAAGGTCGTCCTGCATGAGTGCCACGTCAGCAGTTTCGAGTGCGGTGTCGGTGCCTGCTGCGCCCATCGCGAAGCCGATGGTGCTCTTGGCGAGGGCCGGGGCGTCGTTGACGCCGTCGCCGACCATGCCGACGGTGTTTCCGTGCTCCTGGAGCAGGCGTTCGATCTCGGCGAGCTTGTCCTCGGGGAGCATCCCGCCCCTTGCCTCGTCGATGCCGACCGCCTTGGCGATGGCGGAGGCGGTGGTCTGGTTGTCGCCCGAGAGCATGAGCGTTTTCACGCCCAAGTGGTGCAATGACTTGATGGCCTCGACGCTGCTGTCACGGGGCGTGTCCGCAACAGCGATGACGCCGAGCACAGTGCTTGCGGAAGCGACCACCACCGCCGTCTTGCCCTGCAGCTCGAACTGGCTCAACACCGCCTCGACCTCCGGCGAACAGACCTTCCGCTCCTCGGCGAGACGGTGGTTGCCGACGAAGTACCCCTTACCGTCGATGCGTCCTTCGACGCCCCGGCCAGTGAGCGACTTGAAGTTTGCGACGCTCGCCCGCTCGCCATTCCACGCCGCCACCACCGCAAGCGCGACCGGGTGCTGCGAGAGCGCATCCAGACTCGCCGCGATTCGCAGCACTTCGTCCTTGCTGGTTGCCCCGATGGGCTGCACGTCTGTCACGCGGGGCTTGCCCTCGGTGATCGTCCCGGTCTTATCCAGCGCGACGACTTTCAGTTTGCGCCCGTTCTCCAGATGCACGCCGCCCTTGATGAGGATTCCGCGGCGGGCCGCCGCCGTCAGGCCGCTGACGACCGTCACGGGCGTCGAGATCACTAGGGCGCAGGGGCACGCGATCACTAGGAGCACCAGCGCCTTGTACAGCCACGGGTAGAACGGCTGCCCGAACGCGAGCCACGGCACCACAGCAACCAGCACCGCCGCGACGCACACAACCGGCGTGTAGACCCGGGCGAATTTGTCCACGAATCGCTGCGTCGGCGCTCGGCTCCCCTGCGCCTCCTGCACCGTCCGGATGATCTTGGCGAGCGTCGTCTGGTCCTTGCCGCCGGTGGTTCGGAACTCGAGCACGCCCGACTCGTTGATGGTCCCGGCGAAGACCTTGTCGCCCGCCTTCTTGTCCACTGGCACGGACTCGCCGGTCACCGGGGCTTGGTTGACGCTCGACTCGCCCGCGACCACCACGCCGTCGAGCGCGAGCCGCTCGCCGGGCTTCACCTGCACGATGCCCCCCACGGGCACCTCGCCGGCGCGCGTCAACTTCCACGATCCGTCGGGCTGCTTGACGCTCGCCTCGTCGGGGGCCATCGCCATGAGCCCCTTGACGGCGTTGCGGGCGCGATCAAGAGCCTTCGCCTCGATCAACTCGGCCAGGCCGAAAAGAAACGTCACCAGCGCGATCTCCGGCCACGCGCCGATCACCGCCCCGCCGATGATCGCGACGGTCATCAGGAAGTTGATGTTGAGCGTGAAGGTCCGTAGTGCGATCCACCCCTTCTTGAGCGTCGGCAGGCCGCCGAGCAGGATCGAGACGACCGACACCGCGATCACCGGGGCCGAAGTCTCCTTGACGCCCGCAAAGTACATCGCCTCCGCGCCCGCCGCGAGTACGCCCGACAGGGCGAAGACCCCGTGCTGCCGCCACCAGGGACGTGCCGGGCTCGTGACCGCAGGCGGATGCGTATTGCACGCTCCATCCTCGCACGCTGCTCCAGACGAACTCCCAGCCGACGGACGCGGTGCGGGTGACATGCCGATGTCGGCCAACGCGGCGAAGACAGCAGCTTCGGCGGTGCCATCGTGAACCACTGTCAGCCGACGACCCAAAAGGTCGAACTGCAGATCCGAGATGGCCGCGAGTTTCCCGAGCCTTCGTCGGATCAACGCCTCTTCCGCAGGGCAGTCCATCGCCGGGATGGTGTAGACGCTGGCTGGCACGGTTTACTTCGATCCTTCCGCTTGATGCGGCTGGGAATCGTATTTGACTCGGACCACCGAGCCTTCCGGAGGCAAACCGGGGAAACGGACCGAATAGGTAGCGTGGCTGTCTGCCGACGATCGCGGCCCACGATATGAACCCCTCGGGCCGGTTTGGGTCTGGGCCACAGGCTTGCGGTAGTTGACCGCTGCGTCATAAACGACTTGTCCATCGGGGCCAACGACCTGCACGTCAACGTGGCCACCCTTTGTAGCCTCCGCAGCGTCAAGGCGGCCGTCAACGACAAGACCTCCGTCTTGCTCGTACACCTCGGGCGGATGCGAGAGTGAAGCGGTGAGCGTGGGTTGGAGGGCGAGATAGCCAGTCTTCACCAAATCGGTGCGATTTGACGCGCACCCGGCAAGCAGGAAGGACACGGCAACAACAGAAAAGACTCGGCGCATTGGGATCTCCATGAACGGGAAATGCTTCGGGCGTGCGCGAGCACGCCGCGAAGCGGAGGGTTTACTTCTTGGGGGCGTCCTTTGTGTGGTCGTGACCGTCCCCTTCTTTGTGGTCGTCATGCCCCTTGGCCTTGCACTCCTTGCACTCGCCATGCCCGACGACGCGGAGAGCGGTGCCTTCGCGTACCCAAAGGTGCGCACCCTCCCCATCGGCGGTGACGAAGTACTGCGGCTCGCTCTTGACAGGCTGCGAAGCGCCCTGACCCATCATGATGGCGGCAAGCGCGGTGAGGCCAACTCCGGTGACGAGGCCTGCGATCATGGACTTTGAACGACTAACAGCGGGGGAAGCAATCTGACTCATCGAAGAACTCCTATTGATGGACACGGAACACACTTAGTTCTGCACAGATCACCGGCACGCGCCGGGTAGGCAGGCCGAAAGGCTCACTGATCGGGGCCACTTGGCGCTGCGTGCCCTGGGTTGTCGGGCTGGGCCGCGGAACTCGCCGCGGGCGTGGGAGCGTCAGTGGAACTGGTCGCCGCGGGGGCGGCGTCCGTGGACTTCACTTCCAGCGGTCCAGTCTCGGGCTTCTCCCACGGTTGTTCCGCCGTAACGAGTTGGCCGCCAGGCTCCCGTCCCGTGAAGATGCGATAGAGCGCCGGGAGCACAACGAGCGTCAAGAGCGTGCTGGAAATCAGGCCGCCGATGACGACTGTTGCCAGTGGTTTCTGCACCTCGGCACCGGTGCCGTGCGCGAGCGCCATCGGCACGAAGCCCAGCGACGCCACCATCGCCGTCATGAGCACCGGCCTCAGCCGCACGAGACAACCCCTGAGAATCGCGGCGTCGCGACCGAGCCCCTCGCGTCGCAACTGGTTGATGAAGGACACCATCACGAGCCCGTTGAGAACGGCCACGCCCGAGAGAGCGATGAACCCCACTGCTGCCGAGATGGAGAATGGCATATCGCGCAGCCAGAGCGCGACGATGCCGCCTGTCAGGCCCAGCGGCACGGCGCTGAAGACCAGCAGCGCGTACTTGACGCTCTTGAACGTCGAGAAGAGCAGGAGGAAGATCAGGAAGAAGCAGATCGGCACCACGACGGTGAGTCGCTGCTTGGCTGCCACGAGGTTCTCGAACTGCCCGCCCCAGACAATCCATTGGCCTGCTGGCAGCTGGACCGAGGCCATTTTCGACTGGGCTTCTTCGACGAACGAACCTAGGTCTCGGCCACGCACGTTGCACTGAACAACTATTCGACGCTTGCCGTTCTCGCGGCTGATCTGGTTGGTACCTTCAGCGACATCGATCTTGGCAACGTTGCCCAGCGGGACGAAGCCCATCTCATCGATAGGCGCGCCCAGACCGGTCCCGCCGTTCGCACTCACGAGACGCACGGCCTGCCGCTCGTCGCTCACTTTCGGAAGCGGGATCGGAAGCCGCCCGAGCGTGTCAATCTTGCCGCGGAGGGCATCGGGAAGTCGAACGACCAGATCGAAGCGGCGGTCGCCTTCAAATACCTGACCGGCCTCACGTCCGCCCATGGCAACCGCGACGACCTCCTGCACATCGTGCACGGAGAGGCCGTAGCGGGCGATCGCGGCCCGGTCGATGTCCACTGTCATGACCGGCAGCCCCTCGGTCTGTTCGGCTTTGGCGTCGGCCGCACCGGGGATGCCCTGGAGCACCGCGAGCACCTGCTGGGCTGTCTTCTCCATCGCGTCAAAGTCGTCACCGTAGACTTTGACCGCCACATCTCCGCGAACGCCCGAGATGAGTTCGTTGAATCGCATCTGGATGGGTTGCGTGAACTCGTAGTTGTTGCCGGGCACAGCGGCCACGGTGAGCTGGATCAATTGGATGAGCTTGCCCTTGTGCCCTTCGATCTTCAGCTCGGCTTCCTCTTCATGCCCTCCGGCCTCGCCGCCGTGCTCAACATGCCCGCCCGCGTGTGCGCCCATCTTCTCCATCGCTGCCTGCTTCTCAGCGATGAGCCGGTCCAGTTCCGCCTCGCTGCGCCACTGGCTCTTGTCCTTGAAGATGATGAACGTATCGGAGACGTTCGGCGGCATCGGATCTGTCGCCATCTCCGCCGTGCCGGTCTTGGAGTAGATGAACGCGACCTCGGGGATCGACGAGACGGCGCGTTCCACATCGAACTGCATGGCCTGCGACTGGGTGATCCCCGTCGAAGGAATGCGCATCGCGTGCATCGCTACGTCCTTCTCGTCGAGCGTGGGAACGAACTCCTGTCCGAGCCGCGCGAAGAGCATCGCGGACGCGGCAAACGCCAGAACAGCCGCGCCTGCGACGGGCCAGCGGAACTGCACGGCCTTCTTGAGCACCGGCTCATACGCGGTCTTGGCCCAGCGGATCAAGAACATGTCCTTCTCCGTGACCTTGCCGGTGATGAGGATGGCGACCATCGCCGGGACGAATGTCAGCGAGAGGATGAACGCCGCGACCAGCGCGAAAATGACGGTGAGCGCCATCGGCTGGAACATCTTGCCCTCGACCCCGGTCAACGCGAGGATGGGGAAGTAGACCGTCACGATGATCGCCTGTCCGTAGACCGACGGCTGGATCATCTCCTTCGCGGCGACCATGACCTCGTGCAGGCGTTCCTGCAGCGTGAGCAGGCGGCCCCTGTGGTGCTGAGCTTCCCCGAGCCGTCTCAAGCAGTTCTCGACGATGATGACCGCACCGTCGACGATCAGCCCGAAGTCGATCGCGCCCAGCGACATGAGGTTGCCGCTGACGTTGCCCTTAACCATGCCGGTCGCGGTCATCAGCATGGAGAGTGGGATTGCCAGCGCGCAGATGAGCGCTGCACGGACGTTGCCTAGGAGGAGAAGGAGCACCACGATGACCAGCACCGCGCCTTCGAGCAGGTTCTTCTGCACCGTCGCGATGGTGGCGTCGACCAGCTTCGTCCGGTTGAGCACGGTCTTGGCGTTGATCCCCGGCGGGAGCGATCGCTGCACCTCCGCCATCTTCGCGTCGACGCTGGCGGCAACGGTGCGGCTGTTCGCGCCGAGCAGCATGATCGTTGTGGCGACGACCACTTCCTCGCCGTTCTCGCTGGCCGAGCCCGTGCGGAGTTCGCGGCCGATTCCGATCCCCCCGCCTCCGTCTTGCACGATGTCCTTGACGCGGATGGGCACGCCCCCGCGCGACGCCACGACGATCTCGGCGATCTGCTCGGGCTTCTCGATCCGGCCCGTAGCCCGCACCAGGTAACTCTCGCCTTTGTGCTCGACGTAGCCAGCACCAGTAGAGATGTTGTTCTTCTCGATGGCGTCGATCACCTCGGCGAACGACAGGCCGTAGGAGACGAGCTTCATCGGATCGGGCTGGATGTGGTACTGCTTGACGTACCCGCCGATCGCCTCTACACCCGCGACATCCTTCACGCCCTTGAGCTGCGGCCGGATAATCCAGTCCTGAACCTCACGGAGATAGGAGGCCAGTTCCAGGTCGCTCGTGAGCGTGCGTCCTTCGGGTGTCAGGTACACGCCCTCACGCTGCCAGCCGGGCTTGCCCGGCGCAAAGGCGGCTCCCGTGCCGTGCGGCTTCACATACTCAACGGTGTACATGTAGATCTCGCCCAGCCCCGTGGCAATCGGTCCCATGACCGGTTCGACTCCCGGCGGGAGCGATTCCTTGGCTTCGCCGAGGCGTTCGCTGACTTGCTGTCGGGCAAAGTAGATGTTGACATCGTCCTCGAAGACGGCGGTGATCTGCGCGAAGCCGTTCCGCGAGAGCGAACGCGTCGATTGAAGGCCGGGAATGCCGGCCAGTGCGTTCTCGATGGTGAACGTCACCTGTTTCTCGACCTCGATGGGCGAGAGGCTGGGCGCGACGGCGTTGATCTGCACCTGATTGTTGGTGATGTCGGGCACCGCGTCGATCGGAAGCCGCTTGAGCGAGTACACGCCCAACGCCCCGACCATCACGGTCAGCAGCAGCACAAGCCAGCGGTTCTTGATGGAGAAATGAAGGATGGATTCAAGCATGGCAGGGGTTCCTTAATGAGATGCGGTTGAACGGCTTAGTGCTCATGGGCCGCGCTGCCCTTGCCCAGTTCGGCCTTCAGAATGAACGTTCCAGCAACCACAAACTCCTCGCCCTCGACCAAGCCTCCGAGAATGGGCACGAGCCCGCCGACGGAGGGGCCGACCGTCACCGCCCGCTTGGCAAACGTGTTGGGCTCGCCTTTCACAGGGACAAAGACCGCCGGGCCGCCCTCGACCGTCTGCACGGCCTCATCAGGGACCGCCACCATCGGCGCGGCCTCCGGATTGGCAGGGTCGGTTGCGACGATCTCGACTTGCGCGAACATGCCCGGCTTGAGGGTCAATGCGGCGGCAGGCACCTCGATGCGCACTTGAGCGGTCCGCGTTGCGGCGTCGACCAGCGGGGCCACGAACGCGACCTGCCCTTCGAAGCGCCGGGCACCGGTCGTTCCGACCGCCACCCACGACTTGGCCCCGACGGCGATCTCATGAAGCCGGGCCTCGGGGACATCGGCCAGGACCCAGAGCGTGCTGGTATCCGCCAGCACCAGGAGCGCCTCGCGATCGGGGCTGACCAGTTCGCCCAACGTAACCTCACGCTGCACCACCTGACCGTCGATCGGCGCATGCACCGTGTATCTCGGCGATATCTCACCGGTCTTGGCGAGCTCTTCCACCGATGCCTGAGACATGCCGAGCAGGTGCAGGCGATTCTCCGAGCCGACAACAGCGGCTTCCGCCGCACGCTGCGAAGCCACCGCGGCCTTGTACTCCGCCTCACGCTTTTGCACTTCGGTAAGTGAAATGCCCTGTGACTGTTCGAGTAGTGCCTTTGCACGCTCCCATGCGACTCTGGCGAGGTCCACGGCGGGTGATGCGGAGTGAGCGGCGATTCGCTTCTGGAAGAAGTCGTTCTGCGCCTCGCCGAGCTCCGGGCTTTCGACCACGAGCAGGGCATCTCCACGCTTGACAGTGTCGCCCAAGCGGACCTTGAGCTCGACCGCACGGCCGCGCAGCGGGGAGCCAACGTGCGCCATCGCTTCAGTGTTGAAGCCAACGCGGGCTGGCGCGACGAAGGTCGGCTTGAGCGCCCAGAGCTGCGCTGGCTGCACCTTTACCCCGTAGCGCTCGATGGCTTCGGCGGTGAGCTTGACCTCGTCCGCGTGACCTTCAGCGCCGCCACTCTCAGAACCGTGGTCGTGACCCGCGTGCTCGTCGGCCTTTGCCGGTGGTTTGGAGCCGTGGTCGTGCCCATCACCCTCGGTGTGCTTCTTGCACCCGGCGAGCAGGGTCAAAGTCATGACTGCGGCGGCAATCGCCGGGAGATGGAGTCGAGTCAGAAGTGGACGAATCGTTCGAACGTTGTTCATGTTTGATCTCATGGCTGGAGTGCTGTTCTGGGGTATGTGGCGGGCGGTATTAGCGGTTCGACACCGTGGGCAGGGCTGAGAGTGGCGAAGCACTCGTGCGTCCAGCGCCCGCGTCGGATTGGGTTGGGATGGCTGCGGTGGGAGCGGCCATCAGCGGCGACGCAACGCCAGGTCCGCCGACGGCTCGCTGCAGACGAACGAACGCAGTTACGGCCTGCCGCTCGACCTCGATGGCTTTGGCCTGGGTAAGCCGAAGGTCCTGTTCGGCTAGGAACAGGGCGGTGACGTCGCTCTGTCCCGCTCGGTACGCATCCTCGGCGAGGGTCCGGCGCTGCTGCTGGAGCGGGATCAACTCGTCGCGGATGCGTGCGAGGTTGGCGTTACTCGCGGTCATCGTCTGGTAGGCGACGCGAACGTCCTCCACGACCTTTCGACGCGTCAGCGTCAGTTCGTGCCTCGCTTCCAACTGCTCGGCGGTGACTCGTGCTCTCTTGGCCTGGCCCATATCGAAGATGGGGAGCGGTGTGGATACCGACGGTCCTGCGAACCACTTGTCGTCGCGTTGAGCATCGACGCCAACGCTCGCGCCCTCCCAAGGAAGTAGACGGGCAATCGCTTCATCATCACCGAGCGCCCGTAGCTTCCATGCGACTGCCTGAATCTCCGGACGGCGCAACAGCGCCGCGTCAACCCAGCGAGATTCTGGCTGAAGGTCGTTGCCCGGCGCGGTCCATGCGTCGAGCGTCCACGATGCGGCCGAAGAAGGCTCGCCGATGAGGCGTGCCAGCCGAAGGCGTTCCTCCCGCTCAGAAAGCACCGCCTGGTCGATCTCCACCTGCAGTTCGACCCGCTGAGATTGGAGGGTGACGAGGTCGCTGCGCGTCCCCTCGCCCGCATCGAGCCTGGACTTGGCAACTGCCGCCAATCGCTCGAGGAGCACCATGCGGTCGCGGAGCAAGGGCACGACCTCAGCCGACGCCTGCGCCGTCGCGTACCGCTCTTGTACCTCGCTCGCAACGTCGATCGCCACTGTCACTGCGTCCGCCGCAGCCTGCCGCAGCCGGTTGTCGGCAGCGCTGGAACGTCGAGGAATCTGCAGCGCCTGCACAAAGTCCTGCGCCAACGACGCTTCAATCTGCGGCTTTCCAGGTCCCCATCGCAGTACCACATTGAGCACGGGATTCGGGAGCAGCCTGGACTGGTCCGCGTCGGCGAGGGCGATGCGGACTCTCGCCAGCGCAGCCTGCAGTCCGGGATCGGTGGTGACGGCCCGTTGGAGGGCATCGGCCAACGTGAGCACGGCTCCCGCCGCGTCAGGTTCGTCGAGAGGGCCGCCGTCGGGTCCAACGGCGATGAACTCGATCTGGGCAGGGAGTCCGGTGGCCTCGCCTGCACTCCGAGCAGCATCAACGTCTGCTCGGGGCGTGGACTGACAACCAGTAAACACCGCGAGAGTGATCACCAGTCCCAAGGGAGTGGCAACGCGGCAAACGGATGACGATGGGATTCGCAGGGTCTTTGGGTTCATGTTTGGACCTCGGGTTACTGCTGGATGGACCGGGAACGCCCTCGCCCGCAGGCGTCCGCGTCGCGATTGGAATCGCAGCGATTCCGAGCGTGGCTTGACCGCGGGGGTCACGAAAACTGGATTGGTGAGATTGGTGGCGATGCGGATGAGAGCGTCACGCAGTACCAGACCCGATTGGGCCGGCGCGCAACGACAACAAGATCACCATCACGCTTGAAGCGCTGTGAGGCGATCGACCCGATAGCACAGCTACACAGTGAGGATTACAGACCGCAATCGCGTCAGTGTGTCCGGCGGTCGATCTCGATCCAGCGCAGGCCGAGCGCACCGCACGGGCAATTCGACCACAAAGGACCACTGATCCCAGAGGAACGCTACCGCGATCGCAGCGAAGACCGGTTCAAGTGCCCCATTCGAGGGAATCACTTTCGCGGCCGACAACTGCGAGCCAAGCGGTTCGTCTTCGCAGGGCGTCGGGGTCGCTGGGTCCCCTTGGTGGTCTTCATCGGTTGCATGCACACCGGGTTCGGTGCATGGGGTCAGACACTCGCCTTGGGAAGACTTGATGCAGGCGTACTCAATTCGGGTGTTGCCCGAAGCGTCCGTGCACCGAACACCCATCGACGCGAACACCGTCTGCCCGAGGCCGAAGGCCACGAGACACAGGAATGCGATCAGGCGTTGGATCGATGGTGGGTTCATGGACGGACGGAAGAGTGTATACGGGTAGCACGCCCGAAAGTTCACTGGGTGAATATCGGTCGTTTTTGGACCTCGGCTGAATACCCCAAACGCGGTCTGAACCGACAACGAGCTGCATTGCGGATAAGTCTGTCGGCATCTGGCGATCAACCCGCCGGACGGCGGGCGGCCGCGAACCACGAGCAGCAGAAACAACGATCCGCGCCCTGCGACCCTTCACCACGCCGACGCGAGTGCGGCGGTTTACGATCATGCCTGCATGACCCAGGACCTGACCAACGCGATCGAATCCCTCCTCCGGCGTATCCCCGATCGGTGGCAGTCGGTGGACATTGACCAGCTCTCGGTGACCGAACAGCGGGCGATCTTGCTGCTTGTGGAAGCAGGACTTGTGCAGCGACGAAGCTCCATCCGTCTGGGAATGGCGGGTCAGGGTGAGGCTATCGAAGCGACGGTCGCGGTGACCGGAGAGGCCGGACTGCTTCAGGCGATCGAGCCTTTGCTGGCGGAATCCTGGAGCCGGTGGTCCGCGGCGATCGACCAATGGCGTCGGGGATCCGAGGGGGCCGTCCGGCCGTTCAGAGTGACGAAAGTCGGTGGCGACGAATGGCGGCTCACCGAGCACGGCCTGCTCGCGAGGGCGGATCTGGGCGTGCCGCTGGACACGAAGTTGACCCGGGACCACGCGGCACTCATTGGCAGCCGTGAGCGGGTCATCGACTTTGTGATGAAGGCCGGGAGTCTTGAGGATCGGCCGCCGGTTCACGGCACCGGGACGCTCGTCGCACTGCGCGGGGTTGCTGCGGAGCCAGGCGGCGCTTCGAAGACGCCCGGTCCGACACAGGTGAACCTGACGAACGCCGCCGACATCGCCGCGGCGTTCCGCGACGCGATCTTGCCGATGGTCGAGGCCATCGTGAGCGGTTCGGCTCGCGAGAGCAGCGGCGGCAGCGCGAAGGCATCGCAGGCCGACACCATGACCTGGCAAGAGGCCATGAGCCTGGCTGAGGCACACGTCAAGAAGCACGGCGGGTTCTTCCCCGGCCGGAACGAACTTGCCAGAATCGTCGGTTGCGGGTCGTCCACGATGACGAAGGCGATCGAGCGGTCCGCGTACCTGAAGGCTCGCCGCAAAGAGGCCGAGAAGGCAAAGAAGGCCCGGGAAGTCGGCTCGTCGGAGACGCACGGAGAGACTCTCGCCGAGGCAAGGGCGGCCCAGGAAGCGGTTGATGCCCGGATTGATGCGGGCGAACCCCTCGACGCGTATCACGCGGGCGACGAGGACACACCCGGCGACCGTGATGAGATCATCGCGAAGCTCGCCGCTGAGCAGCGAGCTGAGCGGCTGCGCGAGGACCGCCAGCACAAGGTCGCCAAGAAGCGGCCCGAGCGGTAGCGCTGCGACAAGACACTGGACGGCAACCGGTCGCGACCAGTCGCGACCGGTTGTCGTCCTGCGAACTCCGAGACATCCAAGGCGGTCACGCGACCACCTGCGGTCTGGTAGCCGGGCACGCCGCCCGGGATCGGAGCCGCCGTCATGGGAATCGCGCCCCCACCCCGCCGTATCGATTCGACACCACCGCCCGCGCTGATCACCGCCGGCGTGATCGCCAGCGAACTGGACGAACCCATTCACCGGGTCGTGCGAGTCCTGGCGACCCGCCCGTGGATCAAACCGGCTGCCCTGGCCGGTCGCGTCCGACTGTTTGACCGCCGGGCCATCGAGCAGGTTCGCCGAGAACTCGACGGCATCGACCGCCGCCGCACGCCGCTCGGCCAGGGCGGTGCGGCTTGAACAGCACCAACGCCCAGGTTCGCAAGGCATCGCTCGATGAAGGCTCACAGCGGCTAATCGCAATGATGCATCGCATCGGGTTCGGCCGGATCGAGTCGCTCAGCGTCTCGAACGGCCGGCCCGTGTTCGATCCGCCTCCCCGCGTGATCCGAGAGGTCAGGCTCGGGGCCGAGTCGGCGAGCCCGAGGCAGATCGGCGACGCCGACTTCGCCGTCAAGAGAGCGGTCGTTGAGCTCCTCGCCGAGCTGGCCGCCGTTGGCGTCGCCACCGTCGCGATCGAGGTTCGTCACGGATTGCCTGCAAGGTTGATCGTCGAGGAGGTGACGCATGGCTGAGTGCGC
Source organism: Phycisphaerales bacterium (assembly GCA_046350475.1). GTDB lineage: Bacteria > Planctomycetota > Phycisphaerae > Phycisphaerales > UBA1924 > BJHL01. The sequence continues at coordinate 26,005 of JAXMAJ010000002.1, forward strand.
CACGGCGTCAACGTCTCAACGGTTCGCGTCGCTCGATCTGGATCGACTTGGTGCGACCGCCCACGGGATCGCGAACCGTCTGACCGGCAACCGCTATCCCGTCGACGACGCGGCGGATCTTCGCGCCGATCTCATTCTGGCCGCACTGGAACGCTGGCCGAAGTTCGATCCGTCGCGAGGTCGGCCCATGGCATTCCTTGCCATCGCCATGACCAGGGCCGGTACATCGATCCTCCGGACCCAGCATGCCGCGAAGCGTGGCGGCCGGTCGACGACCGTCCCGATTGACGATGCGATGGCGGCGGGGCACGGGCGGTACCCGTCGCTCACCTCGGCATCTCCAATCGCTCGGCGGGATTTCGAACTCGACGTTCGCGCCGCGATCGACGCTCTGCCCGAAGACCTCGCCACTGTCTGCAACGACTTTCTGGAAGCGGCCACGGATGGCCGCCGTCGCCCCTCGCTCGGCGCTGCGGCAACAGCCGCGCTGCGCCACCACTTCGAATCGGTCGGATTCTCGGAGAACTTTTCATGACGACTCGCACACTTTCCTCCATCCCGCCCAGCACGACGCCCCGATCCGCCGTGGCGGCTGCGCCCAGTCCCGGGCCCAAGCGGCGGGTGTACCTCGCCGGGAAGATGCACGGATCGGGCAACTGGCGGTTGCCGCTGGTGCCGCGTCTCGGCGTCTCGCCGTTCGGACAGCCGATCGACTGCGGCCGTTTCATCTTCACTGGGCCGCACTTCGTGCCGTTCGGCGGCGAGAGCCACGAGTGGGTCGGATGGCACGCGGGCGTCGGTCAGCACGACTCAAGTCCATCGTGGCCCGCACCAGTGAATAGTCGCCCCCGCTGGGTGGTTCCGGGGCTGTGCATGGAGTGGATCAGAGAGTCGGACCTGTTCTTTGCGTGGATCAATGCCACGGACTGCCACGCCACGCTGCTCGAGCTCGGCTGGGCGCACATGCTCGGCAAGCCGGTGTATATGGCGTTCGCGTCGCGGGACCTGGCGCGGCAGATGTGGTTCGCCCGCAACTGCCCGCGGACGACCGCGCACGTGCATGCCTCTCCCGCCGAAGCGCTCGACCGAGCGCTGGCGTGGGAGGTGCCGTTCGAATGACGCTCCCGTTGCCCTCAACCCTGGACGCGGCCCGGCGATATGCCGCCGCGGGGCTCTGCGTACTGCCGGCGATCCGCGAGGGCGACGACAAGCGCGTTGCTCTGCGCTCGTGGAAGTCGTACCAGACGCGGCTCCCAACGCCGGCGGAGCACGCGCGATGGTTCGCCGGGCCCGCCCGGCGTGATCTGTGCCTGGTGTGCGGACGCGTCTCGGGTAACCTCGAGATGATCGACTTCGACCTGGCTGGCGTGGCGTTCGAGCCGTGGCGAGCGCGAGTCGAGGCGGTGTGCCCGGGCCTCATCGATCGCCTTGTCGTCGAGACCACACCCTCGGGCGGTCGCCATGTCGCATACCGGTGTTCGGACCCGGTCTGCGGCAACATGAAACTCGCGCAACGGTCCTTCGACGCACCCGGGGCTGATCCGATCGAGGTTGCGGGCAAGCGCTTCACTCCGCGGAAGGGTGTCGATGGCTGTTGGCGTGCGGTCGCCACGATGATCGAGACCCGCGGCGAGGGCGGGATGTTCCTGTGCGCACCGTCGAACGGGTATGTGCTCGAGGCTGGCGATCTTGCCGCGTTGCCGGTCATCAAATCCGAGGAGCGAGAGTGCTTGCTGGCCTGCGCATGGGAGCTCAACGAGGCCCAGCATCTTGTGGAGGATGGTCCGCGCCCCAAGGCATCCTCGGCCTCATCCCCCGGCGAACTGAAGCCGGGCGATGACTTCAACCAGCGCGGCGATGTCCGGGACCTATTGGTCGAGCACGGCTGGACTCGGGTGAGCGGGGGCGAGAACGAGCACTGGGCCCGCCCCGGCAAGGACCGCGGCTGCAGCGCCACGCTCAAGGGCGGCGTGTTCTATGTGTTTTCGACCAACGCCCCGCCCTTCGAGGACGGGCGCGGGTACTCGCTCTTCGCCGTGTACTCGCTGCTCAAGCACGACGGTGACTTCGCGGCGGCCGCCCGAGCGCTGCGGCGCGAGGGATTCGGTGCGGAACCTGACTCCGGCGATGTCGATCTGTCCGCCTTCAAGGTCACACCCCCGCAGGCCGAGCCGCCGCCGTCCACGCCGATCGATCCAGGCCCTGTGCCGCCGGCGCTCTTGCGTGTTCCCGGCTTCATCGACGAAGTCATTGACTACACGCTCGCCAACGCGCCCTACCCCGAGCCGGTCCTGGCGTTCTGCGGCGCGGTGGCGCTGCAGGCCGCGCTGGCGGGCCGCAAGGTCCGCGATCCGCAGGACAACCGCACCGCGATCTACCTCCTGGGGCTGGCCAACACCGGCACGGGCAAGGACTTCCCGCGCAAGGTCAACCAGCGGATCCTCGCGAGCGCGGGCATGGCCGGCGCGGTCGCGGACGGGTTCGCGAGCGGCGAAGGCCTCGAGGACCGGATGCACCTCACGCCAGTCATGCTCTTCCAGACCGACGAGATCGACACGCTCATGCAGGCGATCAGCGGGTACGGCACCAAGCGCGACCCTCGGTACGAGGGCATCATGCAAACGCTCCTGAAGCTGTACACCTCTGCGAACACGATCTACCCGCTCCGCGTCAAGGCCAGCGATGAGGAGCCACGCATCATCGACCAGCCATGCCTGTGCCTCTTCGGGACGGCGATCCCGGACATCTTCTATGAGGCGCTGTCGCCCAAGATGCTCTCCAACGGCTTCTTCGCTCGCATGCTCATCTTCGAGGCCGGCCGCCGAGGGATCGGCCAGGATGTGGATGTGCACGAACTCCCGAAAGCGATTCTCAAGCGGGCGCGGTGGTGGGCGGAGTTCAAGCCGGGCAAGGGAAACCTGAAGACCGCGCACCCCGAGCCCAAACATGTCGAGCCAACACCCGATGCTCGGGTACGCCTCGGCGAGATTCGCGCCCTGGCCGATGCCGCGTACGCCGAGTCCGAAGCCAAGTCGGATCAAGCGGGGATGGCGCTGTGGGCCCGCGCTAACGAGAAAGCCCGGCGTCTCGCGCTCGTGCATGCGTGCAGTATTGGGCACCGCAATCCCGAGATCTCCGTCGAAGGGGTGAACTGGGCGTGGTCCTTGGTTGAACACCAGACCCGCCGCATGCTCTTCAAGGCCAGCCAGCACGTCAGCGCCGGCGACTTCGAGAGCCAGTGCAAAGCGATGATCCGCGTGCTCCGGGAATGGGCGGTCAAACACCCCGCCGATCCGTGGATGCCCTTCTGGCAACTGAGCCGGCGTCTGGCATGGTCGCCCCGCGAGCACGACGAGGTCCGGCAGGCGCTGATGGATCAGCGCCGCATCCAGTTCGCCGAGCGGGCCACCGGCGGCACGCCCCAGCGGCTGTACAGGCTCATCGAGGACGTTGCCGAAGCATGAAAACGCGCTCCAAAGCCACACAAACTGGTCTGCGCAGCGCCCTTTGCCGCTCAAACACAGCGAAGAAGCGCTCCGGCGCAGCGCGAGCACGGGCGCGGACCCTCGATTCCGCATCGCGAGCGGGGGTGCGCAGCAACCTGTTGCGCCTATTGCAACCTCTTGCGCGCAAGAGGTTCATCGCGGAAGCATCGAGAAATCATGGAGCAAACAACAACACACCCCCTCTTTACTACCTGTTGCGCCCACCCCCCCCCGCGCCGGCGCTGGCGCGACGGGCGCGCAACAGGTTCGGCGCAACGGGCGTGCGGCGTGCGGATCGCACGCCATCGTCGCACCGGTTCGGACATGCAGTTGGCATGCCAGGCAGCGCCTACCCGAAGCCTTGCAGCCGGAGTCCGAACGGGGGAGGGGGTCAATAGGTACTTCCCCGCCACAATCGAGAACCGACGCCCGCGGGAACAGCCGCGCTTGGAGACAGAGTTTGTTTGCGCTGTCCGAGCGCCGATCCGGGGCGGGGGTGGTACGCCCCCGCGCTAAGGACGCGACGTGGGCCAACGGGTGGCCAACGGGCGCGCCGGGACGCGGGGCGCGACGTGCGGTCGTCCGTCGGCGCGGCATCGCGCGTTTCCCACATCAATGTGGACGTTGCCCACAACAGCGAGATTCACCGCGAATCCTCGCGGCTTTGCCTTGCCGGTTGGCGAGTGTCATGGCTTCATGTGTCACAACGCGGGGCGGAACCCCGCAAAGGAGACCACGAACATGAACGCGAAGAAGAACACGAAGACGTCGACGAGCAAGGCGAAGGCCCTCCACATGGCGGCGGTGACGGAAGCGGTCCGCAACCGACTCGGGTTGGAAACGCTCGAAGACCGCAAGCGCGACGCCCTCGACTTTCACGACATCTCGGTGGCCAGCATCCGCGACGTGATTGCCCTCGCCTTCGAGGCCGGGTTCGCCGCTGGCAGCGGAGCCCCGGCCCCCTTCAAGTTCGACCCCGCCGACCCGGGCGAGATGCTCGACACGCTGGAGATCACCAAGAAGACCGGACGCCCTACGGGCGGGACGTGGGTGAAGGGGAACATCGCGGGCCACGCCTTCGAGGCGCTGGTCTTCCCCGAGCACGCGACCGACGCCGCGTTCGAGATGGGCGACAGCCGCATCTCGAAGTTGTGGCTCCAAGAGCATTTCACGCACACCGAGGTCGCCTGCTTCGACCGGGGTTGGGACCGCCAGCCCACGACCGACGCGGCCAAGGTCGTCGTCGGCCTGCTCGCCGCGGGCCTCGCCGAGCACATCTTCGGGAAGTGACCAGCCCCCCCGACGCGCGACGACGCGGGACACCGCGCCGCACGCGATTCCCCGCCGCAATGTGCGGCGGGATTCCGCACCCGTAGTTTGGAGACCAGCATGAGTACGAAGACGACCAAGAAGCCCGCCCGCATGTCCAAGAGCGCCGCTCGCGCCGAGGGGGCCGCCCGCAGCGAACGCCTCCGCAAGGCCGCGCTCGCCGAGATCAAGAACCGCCTGGACGCCAAGCCCGCCGAACCCGCGAAGGCCAAGGCCGGGAAGGCACCCAAGACACCCAAGGCCCCGAAGCCTGCGAAGGAGAAGAAGCCCAAGCGCGTCAGCGCCCTCGACGCCGCGGCGCAGGTCATCGCGGGAGCGAGGGTCCCCATGCGGGCCAAGGAGATGATCGCGGAGATGGAGGCCAAGAGCCTGTGGAAGAGCCCCGGCGGCAAGACCCCCGAGGCCACGCTCTACGCCGCCATCATCCGTGAAATCGCCGCCAAGGGCGACAAGGCGCGCTTCAAGAAGCACGACAAGGGCGTCTTCGTCGCCCCCCCACGCGGGAAGGGGGCCTGACCCATGCAGGCCACACGCGCCCAACTCGAAGTCCTGCTCGACGCGGCCGAGCGCCTGCTCAACGCCCGCGAGGTCCAGATGCTGACCACCGAGGAGTGGGACGCGCTGGAGCACGCGGTCGCGGCCTGCAACGAGCCGCCCGCGAACGAGCGGACGGAGACGTTTACGGTCGATGGAACGCGGGCGTTGGTCCGCAGCGTCGTCCCGATGAAGGGCGAGCCGTACCAGCACCGGTGTCCGGAGGACGCCTTCGAGGCGGTTGCCCATGCGGTGGCCGAGGCCACGAGCCCGTTCAACCTCGAAGACCTCCGGCACGCCGCCAACATCCCCGTTACGCAGGCGGCCGTCGCCTTCGCCTTCCTCAAGGAGCGGAGCGTGGTCGTCCTTGCGGGCGGGCGCAACCACGCCGCCGCAGGAGCCGCCCCCTACGAGAACGCGATGGTCGAGTTCCACGCCCTCCGCGAGAAGGGCCCCAGCGTCTGAACGCATCGGTGCCCCCCCTCACGCCTCGGCCTTCGCCGGGGCTTTCTCTTCGGCCACACATTCGCGGGAAGGCGCTTGTCCGCGCCGAAGGCGATGACCGCGAGGTTGAACGACCTTGAGGTCGGTGAGCTCGATGGGCAGCTGGACCATGTCCCTCGCCGTGAGCGACGCATCCTTGTTGCCGGCGATGCTCCTACCCTTGCCGAGATGGAAAGTCCCGGCCGTGTCGTGCTGGACCTTGAGATCAGCGTTGCTGAGCCGCGACTCACCGACCTCTTGGCGTTCTTACGCCGAGCCGTTCCGTTCTACGAGCAGCCGGGCGGCATTCGCGTCACGCTCCTGCGGGACGATCAACGGCCCGGCCGGTACATCGAGCGTGTTGAGTATGTCGATGAGGCTGCCTTCGCACTTGACCAGCTCCGCATCGCCGAGGTGGAGCAAATGAAAGCCCTGCTCGCGGAATGGCGCGGTCTGCTCCAAGAGCCCCCGGTCGTGCGAGTCTACCGAACGATCGGTATTGCGTGACAACGGGCGAAGTCGCCGATCGTCGAGGGAGGCGCACTCGATTGTCAGGCGGTGGGCGAAACCGATCCATCCCTGATCTCCCCACGGCTTCCGACCAAGAGAGCCGCCCGTCCGCACCGTCCGGCTTACACTCTCGCAACCGTGGATGTCGGCTTGGCGCCGATCAGTATGCGAGGTGACGATGCCATCCTTGAATCGAGAGACAGTCAGGGCAGGTGCACAAGGGGTTGCGGCCACACTCCTCGTGGCGGCTCTGATCGCCATCGGTTCGCGCAATCTCGCCCACTTTGACGCCGCGCTCGTTGGCTACACATTCGCCACTCTCTTCGCGGTGTTTGGGATCACGTACCGCTACTCCATGTGGCTGCAGCGCCCGCCGACGGCGCTCTTCTGGCGGCGCGGCTGGCAGGTGTTCTTCTCGCGTGACCGGCTCCTCGCCAACCTCGCCGCCTGGCCCAAGCGCGTCGTCGGCGTCTTTGCGTTCAATAACTTCATCTTCCGGCGGAGTCGAACCCGCTGGGCCGCCCACTGGCTCATCATGTGGGGCTGCCTGCTGGCGGGGGCGATCACCTTCCCGCTGGTGTTCGGGTGGATCCACTTCCAGACGCCCGCCGACGACTTCGAGCGATACCGCGTGTACGTCTTTGGTTTTCCCACGTTCAGTTTCCGGATTGGGAGCGTGCTCGGCGGATTGATCTTCCACGGCCTGGTGTGGGCTTCGTTTCTGGTCATCGCGGGAGTGATGATCGCGATGAGGCGGCGGATGCGCGATCGCGGCGCTGAGGCCGTGCAGCAGTTCAGCGAGGACTTCCTGCCGCTCATCCTGCTCTTCGCGGTGAGCATCACCGGGCTGATGCTCACGGCTAGCTACACATGGATGAAGGGGTACGCCTACGACTTCCTGGCGATCGTCCATGCCGCGTGCGTGATCTTCACGCTGCTCTGGCTGCCGTTCGGCAAGTTCTTCCACATCTTCCAGCGTCCGGCGCAGCTCGGTGTGTCGTTCTACAAGGACGCCGGTAGAACCGGCGAGCAGGCTGCGTGCCGGAACTGCGCGCAGCCGTTTGCCTCGAAGGCGCATGTCGAAGACCTCATTCGGGTCGAGCGCGAGCTGGGGTATTCCTACGAGATGCCGGGGGTGCGGGGAGACTCAGTCGGCCACTACCAGTACATCTGTCCGCGCTGCCGCCGTCTTAGCATGGCGCTGGCGCAAGGCCGATTGTGGCAGGCCGGGCGCGGCCGCGAGGTGAGCGACCGCCCCGGGATCGTGGATGTTGCGGAGATGATGGAGGCCGCGTCGGCCCCCGCTACGACGGCCGAGCAGGCTTGATCGACAGAAGGATTCTCATGTCCAACCCCCCTTCAAACCTCCTGCCGATCCTGGACCGCTTCGGTCCGCATGTCGCCCGCTCGGGTCCGATGCGCCTCGCCACGGATGCGGAGCCGGACCGCCTCGTGAAAACCCACTGCTGCTTCTGTGGCCAGCAGTGCGGGATTCAACTGAAGGTGAAGGACAACGTCGTCACCGGCTTCGAGCCCTGGTATGACTTCCCGTTCAACCGGGGCATGCTCTGCCCGAAGGGCGTCAAGCGGTATCTCCAGGGCGCTCACCCGGATCGGCTGCTCACAGCTTTCAAGCGGGACGCCAACGCGCCCGAGGGTTTCAGCCCGATGGGCTACCAGGAGGCCATCGCGCGCGTCGCCGCCGAGATCGCGCGGATCCAGAAGGCCTACGGCAACTCGGCGATGGGCGTGCTGAGCGGCGCGAGCCTCACCGTTGAGAAGGCCTACCTCATGGGCAAGTTCGCCCGGGTGTGCCTGAAAACCCCCTACATCGACTACAACGGGCGCTTGTGCATGGTGAGCGCGGGCGCAGGGAACAAGAAGGCGTTCGGCATCGACCGGGCCGCGAACCCGTGGAGCGACATTCCCAAGGCCGAGCTGATCTGGATCAGCGGGGCCAACGTCGCCGAGTGCGCCCCGATCACGACCGAGTACGTCTGGCAGGCCCGCGACAACGGGGCGAAGATCATCGTCGTCGATCCGCGCATCACGCCCTTGGCCCGCACCTGCGACCTGTTCCTGCCTGTGAAGCCGGGGCGCGACATCGCCCTCTTCAACGGCGTGCTGCACCTGATGATCGAGAAGGGGTGGATCGACCGGCCGTTCATCGAGCAGTTCACCGTCGGCTTCGACAAGGTCGCCGAACACGTCGCCTCCTGGAACCCCGCCAAGACCGCCGAGGTGACGGGCATCCCCGAGCGGCTGATCCGGCAGGCCGCGGAATGGTGGGGTACAGCCAAGACCAGCTTCCTCATGCACGCCCGCGGGATCGAGCATCATTCCCACGGCGTGCAAAACGTGCTCGGAGCCATCAACATCGTTCTGGCGTCGGGGCGCATCGGGCGCGAGGGGTGCGGCTACGGCACCATCACCGGCCAGGCCAACGGCCAGGGCGGACGCGAGCACGGGCAGAAGTGCGACCAGCTTCCCGGCTGGCGCGACATCTCCAACCCCGAGCACCGCGCCCACATCGCCAAGCTCTGGGGCATCGCCGAGCCCGACCTGCCCGGTCCCGGCGTCGACTGCTACGAGATGTTCCGCAAGATCGACGCGGGCGAGATCAAGGGCCTGATCTCGCTCTGCTTCAACCCGATGGTCTCGCTCCCGGACAACAGCTTCATCGCCCGCGCCCTGGGCAAACTCGAGTTCTACGTCACCATCGACTTCTTCATGAACGAAACGGCGCGTCACGCGGATATCGTGCTCCCCGGCTCGCTGCAGGAAGAGGATGAGGGTGTCGTCACGCAGATCGAAGGCAAGGTCATCAAGATCAACAAGGCGGTGGAATGCCCCGGCGACGCGAGGCAGGACTGGAAGATCGTGCAGGACATCGCCGCCGCGCTGGAGCGCCCCACCGGCTTCACGTTCGACTCGCCCCGCGCGATCTTCGACGAACTCCGCACGGCCAGCAAGGGCGGCGTTGCGGACTACTCCGGCATCACTTATGAGAAGATTGAGCGGCAGTACGGCGTCTGCTGGCCGTGCTATTCCGAATCACCCGACGGCAAGCCCATCGACCACCCCGGTACGCCGCGCCTGTTCGAGCCGAACTCGTGGAACCCGATCGCCAAGGGCGCGGGCCCGTACTACTTCCCCGACGGCAAGGCCCGCTTCAATGTCGCGCCGTACACGCCGCCGGCGGAGGTGACCGACGCGGAGTACCCGCTCATGCTCACCACCGGGCGCGTGGTCAGCCAGTTCCTCTCGGGCACCCAGACCCGCCGCATCGGCCCTTTGGTGGACCAGTACCCCGAGCCGCGGATCGAGATGCACCCGCGCCTCGCCGAGACGATGGGGATCAAGGACGGCGACTGGGTGACGGCCGAGTCCCGCCGCGGCGACTGCACGCTCCGCGCCATGGTCGTGACCACGATCCGCCCCGACACCATTTTCATCCCCTACCACTGGCCCGGGCGCAAGAGCGCGAACCAACTCACTATTTCCGCCCAGGACCCGATCTCGAAGATCCCTGAGTACAAGGTGTGCGCGGCCCGCGTGCGCAAAGCCGATGGGCCGCCCGAGTGGGCCGGACGCCTGGAGCCACAGCAGGGATGAACCTATCGGAGTCGCCATGAGTGTCCCCAGCCACCTCAACTTCTACATCGACGCCTCCCGCTGCATCGGGTGCCAGGCGTGCGTGCAGGCGTGTACCGAGTGCGACACGCACAAAGGGCACTCCATGATCCACCTGGAGACGGTGGATCGGGCCCACTCGACGCAGACCATTCCCGTGATCTGCATGCACTGCGACTCGCCGACGTGCGCCGAGGTCTGCCCCGCCGACGCAATCAAGCGGAGCGAGGACGGCGTGGTGCAGTCGGCCCGCAAGCCGCGCTGCATCGCCTGCAACAACTGCGTGCTGGCGTGCCCCTTCGGCGTGCCCAAGATGCAGGTCGAGTTCGAGCTGATGATGAAGTGCGACATGTGCTACGACCGCTCGTCGGTGGGCCTCAAGCCCATGTGCGCGAGCGTGTGCCCGAGCCAGGCGCTGTTCTTCGGGACGCGCGAGGAGATCGAGGCCCTGCGGCCGCAAGCGGCCCCGATCGATCGCTTCCAGTTCGGCAATCAGACCATCACGACCAAGGTGAAGATGATGGGACCTAAGAGCGTGGCGGGCCAACGGCCCGAGCACATCGACGTAACGGCGGCAATGGAGGAGCACGCCCCACCGCGCTCGGTCTCGCTGGGCGTGCTCAATGGCGCGAGATGAACGCGGCCGCCCGCCGCCTGATCGGAGTTCCCAATGGCAGACCCTACACCCATCCGTGTCCACACGCCCAACGGCCGTCCGAGCGACGCCCAGCCCAGGTGGCGGCAGGACTTCCCTATCGACACACAGCAGGACAACTTTGTGGCCCGCCGTGAGTTCACCAAGTTCATGGTGCTCATCAGCGCGTCGTTCGTCGCGGGCCAGGGGTGGATCGCGCTCAAGACGCTGCGGGGCGAAGGAGGCGGCGCGGGACCGAAGGCCATCGCCCGCGTCGATGAGATCGCCGTCGGGCAGGCCGCGCTGTTCTTCTACCCAGGCGAGCACGACTCGTGCCTCTTGGTTCGCGCGGGTGATCGCGAGTTCCTCGCGTACAGCAACAAGTGCTCGCACCTGTCGTGCCCGGTAACGCCGGATGTGCCCTCGGGGTGTCTGCGCTGCCCGTGCCACCACGGATCGTTCGATCTGGCGACGGGCCGCCCGCTGGCCGGGCCGCCGCGTCGGCCTTTGTCGCGGATCGTCCTCGAGGTGCGCGACGGCAACGTCTACGCCACGAGCGTGGAGGAGCGCACGGTATGACCCCGCCGCGTCCCAACCCATCGGCTTGTGCGAACGCGCCGGGTGATGTGTCCGCACCGGCCCCCCCGAGCCCGCCGCGCTCCGGCATCGCACGTTCGCGCCTCGCCGAGCAGAACCGCACGGCCATCGTGACGGGCATCCTGTGCATCGTGCTCATCATCGCCCTCATGCAGTTGTGGCTGCTCACCGCGACCATGAACGCCTTCCTCGGCGGCGACCACGCGGTGGCGTGGCCCGCGCTCGGGGCGAGCCTTGTCTGTCTCGTGCTCAATCTTGGCCTGCTCCGCTACCTCTACCTGCTAGAGAGGCCGCGATGAGCACCCCGCCCGTCGCGGCAGCCCCCCCTCCCCAGCCCGCCCAGCCGCCGATGTCCATGCTCGACCGTGCCGCCGCGAACCTGCACCCCTCGTACTTCTCGCTGGTGATGGCGACGGGGATTGTCTCGCTCGCGGCGTGGATCCAGGGGTTTGCCGCGCTCTCGCGCGGCATGTTCTGGCTCAACCTCGTCTTCTTCGCGGCCCTCTGGGCGCTCACGCTCATCCGCCTCACGCGGCACCGCCCGCGCCTCATCGCCGACTTCTCCAACCACAACAAGAGCGTGGGGTTCTTCACGATGGTGCCGGGCGCGTGCGTGCTGGGGTCGCAGGCGTTGCTGATCGGGGGGATGACGAATCTCGCGTGGGGCCTATGGATCCTCGGCACGGTCCTGTGGGCGGTGCTGACGTACACCATCTTCACGGTGCTGACGGTCAAGGCCGTCAAGCCCACGCTCGCCGACGGGATCAGCGGCGGGTGGTTGCTGAGCGTGGTGGCGACGCAGGCGGTGGCGGTGCTGGCGGGGCAGTTGGCGGGGGCCGCGGGCGCGGAAGGGATCGAAGGCCACGGCCACAGCGAGGGGCTGCTCTTCATCGCCCTGGTGATGTGGCTGGGCGGAGCGATGCTCTATGTATGGATCATCGCGCTGATCTTCTACCGCTACACGTTCTTCCCGTTCAAGCCGTCGGACCTGGCCCCGCCGTACTGGATCAACATGGGGGCGATGGCGATCTCGACGCTGGCGGGGGCGACGCTGCTGCTGGCGGTGAAGGATGGGGGGGGCCAAGACTCCGGCATCGCCGCGAGGGGGCTTGTGCGCGACCTGCTCCCGTTCATCAAGGGGGCGACGCTCCTGTTCTGGGCGACGGCGACGTGGTGGATTCCGATGCTGCTGATCCTGGGCGTGTGGCGGCACATCGTGAGGCGGTTCCCGCTTCGCTACGACCCGCTCTACTTCGGCGCGGTCTTCCCGCTGGGGATGTACTCGGTGGCGACGGCGCGGATGGACTCGGCCATCGACCTGCCGCCGTTCCTGGGCGTGCTGCCGCCGGTGTTCTGCTACGTCTCCCTCGCGGCGTGGGCGCTGGCGGTGGCGGGGATGGGGTATGCGGTGTGCGTGAACGCTCGCGTGCGCAAGTGAACGTGTGTCAGCTCGTGCGAGGCGGCGGCTAAATCCCCGTCCCGACTCTCCGCTACAGGGCCGAGTTCGGGCACGAACCCGTGAAACCCCGGCGCCTTAAGTCCCTATAAGCGTGTCGAGTATTCGTTCGATACGCGGACCTCGTGTCCGGAGCTCACCATGCGACGAACTCTCGTCTGGGACATCCCCACACGCCTCTTCCACTGGCTATTCGCCGGGGGTTTCATCGCTGCGGCGGTAATCGCACTGGACCAGGGCGATGACAGCCCGCTGTTCCCCTACCACGGGATGATCGGGCTGGCGCTGGGGCTGATGCTCGTGCTCCGCGTGGTTTGGGGCTTCGTCGGCTCGCGCCATGCGCGGTTCGGCTCCTTCGCGTTCGGCCCCCGGGCCGTCGCGGGGTAGCTCAAGGGTGTCGTGACTGGGCGCAAGGAGCAATACGCCGGGCACAACCCCGGTTCCGCGTACGCCATCTTCGCGATGTTCGCCCTCATGCTGGGCCTGGCGGTGACGGGCGTGATGCTGGGACGCGGGAACAAGGGGGTCAAGGATGTACACGAGGTGCTCGCGTCGGCGATGATTGTCGTCGCCGGCGTGCATGTGCTGGGCGTCATCGTGCACACGTTGCGACACCACGAGAACCTCACCGCCGGCATGGTCCACGGGCGGAAGAGCGTGCCGGAGTCCGAGGGCATCCGATCGTCGCGCCCGCTCGCCGCGGCGGCGTTCCTCCTGATCACCGGTGCGTGGACCGCCGCGTTGGTCAATGCATACGACCCGGCCACCCGCTCGGCTGCGGTCCCCGCGCTCGGGGTGAGTCTGCAACTCGGCGAGGCGCACGACGGCGGAGACCGCCAACACCGCAAGCGTCATGGCGATTGAGTGTCCCCCGGCATCAGCGTGACAACACCGCGAACGCGATGCGGCGGCTACGTCCCCGCACGCCCCTGCCCCAGCCCCCGCCGCGCCCGCATCTCCTCGCCCACCGCCGTGAGTTCGTTCGGCGTGAGCAGCGTGCCAGCGAGCGGGAAGACCTCGGCCTCTTCGGTGTGGATGTGCCCGCGGTAGAGTTCGCGGAGCGTGTGCAGCAACGCCGTGAGTTCCGCGGCCTTCGCGGGCGGAAGGGGGGGCGGGAGTATTCCGCCGCTGGGCAGGTCCAGCCACGCTTCGAGCAGCACATCGACCTTCGCGTGCAGGGCATCGGCCTGCTCGTGGTCGTGTTCGAGCCGCGCCAGCGCCCCGCAAGGCTGCGCGTGCGCCCCCCCGCGCGCCGCCGCGGCCTTCATCCGCGGGAAGAGCGACTCCTCCTCGTCGGCGGTGTGCTTGGGGGCCGCGTGGGCGAAGTAGCGCTTGGCCGTGCGCACCGCGTCGACGGCCTGGGCGTCGAGCGGCTTGTCGTCGTACTCGCGGGCGATGCGTTGGAGCAGTTCCAGGAACTTCTCGATCCGGCGGTGGCAGTCCGTGAGCAGACCGAGGGGTTCGTCGAAGCCGTGGTCGGGGGTGCGGCCGAGGATATTCAGCGAGGCGCCCATGTTGAATACTATCACTCGATGGCGCACGACGGCTTCGAGCAACCGGTTCCTCTGACTCCGCCCCTGAAGCGTCATGCCACGCTCCAGCCCTTGTCGCGCGAGCACATGGGCGGGCTTATCCAAGCTCGGAGCCTGCGGCAGGCCGCGGATCTGGATCGTGCGGATCGCATCCGTGCGATCGCCGAGTTCGTGGACGCTTGGCGGTCGGAGATCCGGGCACACTTTGATGACGAAGAGCGGTTGCTGCTCCCGCTGGTCCATTCTCCGGAACTGCGGGACCGGCTGCTTGATGAACACGCCACCCTGCGGCGTTTGGCGGAGCGGTGCGAGCGCGAACCGGAGGCGGCGGCGAGCGACGCGGAACTCGTGCGCGAGGTCGGGGTGCGGCTGCACGACCATATCCGCTGGGAAGAACGAGAGTTCTTCGAGGAGGTGCAGCGCGACCACCCGGAGGCGCTGGCGGCCCTGGCGCATGAGGCAACCTTCATCGAAGAGCGGCGGCCAGGTTCCCGTGCGAGACACAAGCTGTCCGTGGACGACCCCGATAGCGGTTCGAGTGAGGAAGCATTATGAGCGATGAACGATCACGCGCGGCTCCGTCAGAGCGATTCGCAGCCGAGCATCTCGCGCTCGACCTTCACGCGGAGGCCGCGGCTTTGGAGGCCGAGCCGACGCCAAAGAAGCACGGCCATCGGCAGAAGACGCTCTTCAAGAACTCGGGCAGGACGGTGGCGCTCTTCGTGCTGGACGCAGGCGCAGGTCTCGCCGAGCACGCCACCAGCGGCATCGTGACCGTGCAGGCTATCGAGGGCGAGCTCGATGTCACGGCCGGGGGTGAGGGGTATCACCTGCGAGCGGGCATGTTGCTCGTCATGGCTCCCGGCGTCCGGCACGACGTGCGAGCCCAATCCCGCGCGGTGTTCCTGCTTCAGGTATCCCTCGCGACCAAACCTCCTACACCCCAGAACCCTTGATCACCGGGCTTTTCATGACCAGGAGGCTTTGTGGTGGAACGCAGCGACACCGACCAGGACAACTCACCCCCAAGCAAAGTTCCCGGAACGTACAAGGAGTTCGTGAAGAGGTTTCCGGCCCTCGGGCGGGCCCACGAGAGCATCGCCAGGGCGGTTGAGGAGGCCGGGCCTCTGGATGCCAAGACGCTGGCGCTCGTCAAGATCGGCATCTGTGTCGGCGCTGGTTTGGAATCGGCCCTGAGGAGTCATGTGCGTCGGGCGACGCAGCACGGGGCGACGACCGCCGAAGTCGAACAGGCCATCCTGCTGGGCATGAATACGGTTGGTTTCCCGCGAACCGTCGCCGCCTGGAGATGGGCAACGGAGCAGTTCGAGCGGGGTGTCTAACGGAGATCGGAGCGAGAACGCGTGCGGACCCCGATGCAGGACAGCAGAACCGCTTCCGTGCCCCGGCCAGCCGAGGCGGGTGGCGGCATTGCTCTCCCGCAGTTGGTCGGCCAATCACTCCCGCGGCAAGATCCTGCACGAGCGCCCGCTTCCGCCCCGCCGGACGTGCGTGCCGGCCGTCGGATGGTCGATTCCCACGGCCGAACGATCCGCGACCTGCGGATCAGCATCACGGACCGCTGCAACTTCCGCTGCGTCTACTGCATGGAGCCGGATGTCCGATTCGCGGCGCACGAAGCGCTCCTGACCGTGGACGAGATCGTCCGCGCCGCCGCGATCGCAGAATCGCTCGGCGTGCGAAAGGTCCGCCTTACCGGCGGCGAGCCAACGCTGCATCCCCATCTGTCCGACATCATCGCCGGGCTCGCCGTCGCGACTAAGGTCGAGATTGCCCTGATCACTAACGCGTCTCTGCTTAGCCGCGAATCTCTGCGGGCCTGGAAGGACGCGGGCCTGGCACGCCTGACTATCAGCATCGACTCGCTCCGACCCGATCGATTCGCTCGCCTGACACGATCGTCGTCGTCCCCCGCCCAGGTGCTCAAAGGTGTGCAGTTATCTCTGGACGAGGGCCTCACCCCGGTCAAGCTCAACGCTGTGCTCATCCGGGGTTTCAACGACGACGAGGCCGTCGCACTCGCGGTGCTCGCCCGCAACTTCGGCGTAGAGATGCGGTTCATTGAGTACATGCCCCTTGACTCGGCTCACGCCTGGGATTCTTCCAAGTGGGTCTCCGCTGCTGAGACCCGCGCCGCCATCGAGCGTGTCTTCCCGCTCATCGCGTGCGGCGACGACGATCCATCCAGCACGGCCCGGACATTCCGATTCGCGGACCTCGACGGAGATTCGCCGGCACGCGTCGGGTTCATCGCGCCCGTCAGCAACCCCTTCTGCGGGGCGTGCAGCCGCCTGCGGATCACGGCCGACGGCAAGGTCAGGCCCTGCCTGTTCAGCACCACCGAATGGGATCTGCGTTCGCCGTTGCGGGCCGGTGCGACCGACACGGAACTGGCCGACTTCTTGATCGACGCGACTTGGACCAAGCAGCCCGGCCACGGGATCACGTCACCGGACTTTGTCCAGCCCGAGCGGCCGATGTCGGCGATCGGCGGTTAGCGCCACTCATAAGGCCACCGATGCCGGCGGACACCCTTGCCATCCTCGCCGTGTTGTTCCTCATCGTGGGCGCACTTTACGCCTCGGTCGGCCACGCCGGCGCTTCGGGATACCTCGCCGTCATGGCGCTCGTTGGTGTGGAAGCCGCGGTCATGCGGCCGACGGCGCTCTCGATCAACGTCCTGGTGGCGGTCATCGCGTTCACGCAATTCGCATGTGCCGGGCACTTCTCGTGGACGCTCTTCTGGCCATTTGCAGTTGCCTCCATCCCCGCGGCCTACGTGGGCGGCCTCGTCCAACTCCCGCAGCAGGCGCTCAAGGCTGCCATCGGCGTCGTGCTTGTGCTCACGGCCGTGCGCATGGCATTCGTCGCATGGCGACCCCCCAAGGCGGCGTCTGCGCCGCGTCCCCCTTCGATGCCGGTGGCCTTGGCGGTTGGTTCGGGACTGGGCTTCCTCGCGGGGCTGACCGGCACGGGCGGGGGCATCTTCCTGAGTCCCGTGATTCTGCTCATGGGCTGGGCCGACCCCAAACGCACGGCCGCGACATCGTCCCTCTTTATCCTTGTGAACTCCTTCGCGGGGCTTGGCGGCCTGGCGAGCCGAGGCTGGACCCCACCCACCTCGCTGTGGCTGCTCGCGGCGTGCGCGGGGGCCGGAGGCATCACCGGGGCGACACTCGGCAGCCGGCGAGCGACACCTCGCACTCTCAATGTCCTGCTCGCGGTCGTCCTGCTCATCGCCGGCGCGAAGCTGGTGGTCTCGTGAAAGCCGCTATTTCCACACCGGCTTCTTCCAAATCGGCACGTCTTGCTTGAGCCGGTCAATGAACGCCGACATCGCTGCGATCGCCTCGGCGCGATGCGGGCTTTCCACAATCAACACGAACGACACATCGCCCACGGCTACGCGCCCGCGGCTGTGCAGCGCCACGAGCGACGAAAGGACGTGCTCTTCGGCGATTTGGCGGGCCAGCGCGCGAAGTTCGCGCTCGGCCATCGGGTCGTAGGTCTGGTAGTCGAGCGCCAGCAGTTCCCGTTCGTCGCCGCCGTGGGCATCGCTGGGCTCGCCTCGGCGCACGATCCCCTCAAAGCGAAGCACGGCACCAACAACACCGGGTGGAGGGCCAACAGCATCGCGAGCGGGGGTCCAATTCTCGCCGAAGAGAGTTACCCGCTCATCCCTTGGGATCAGCGGCTCGTCCACAATCCGAGCGACGACGACCGGGGGCGTCGGGGCCATTGTCAGCCACCCCCCACGAGCGTGATGAGGGCGACCTCGTCGCCCGCTCTGATGGGATGTTCCCCTCTGGCGAAAGACTGGTTCACGGCGAGGCGGCCGGCTTCTGCGGACGGCAGAGCGAACCGAAGATCGGGATGCTGCTCGTGGAGCGCCGTCAAGACATCCCGGACGGTCGGTTCGGCGCCCACGACTACGGTGACGCGGTCCGATTTCTCGCGCGTAGCGGCGGCACCGAAGAGGAGCACCTCGACTTCCATTGTGGGAGTGTATGGTTTGGCGGTGGCGGCGATACCAGGAGCGTGTATGGGCTTTCGAGGTCAGGCATTCGCGTTCGACTCGCCCGGGGCTGCTGTAGCGGCCTTGGTCGCACTCGCTTGCCCGTCACCCTCGGCCCGACTAAGCGAGGTTGTGGGGTTGGATAGGGCCGCGGGCCGCATCCTTGCCGAAGAGGTCCGCGCCGACCGGGATAGCCC
Organism: Phycisphaerales bacterium; assembly: GCA_046350475.1. Taxonomy (GTDB): domain Bacteria; phylum Planctomycetota; class Phycisphaerae; order Phycisphaerales; family UBA1924; genus BJHL01. The sequence goes on from JAXMAJ010000002.1 coordinate 44,431, forward strand.
CGCCTTTGACTACTCGGCGATGGATGGGTATGCAATCTGCGCCGCTGACTTGGCCGTCCCCTCAGGTGAGGGCTCGAATGAGACCGTGCAAGCGATCACACTGCTGGTTGTGGGAGAGGCTCGCATTGGCGAGCCGCCCCCAGCGTCCTTCGAGGGTGTTCGTCGGCCTGTCGCGGTGCGGATCGCGACCGGCGCAGCAATCCCGGCGGGAGCCGACACCGTTGTTCGGCGGGAGGACGTCATTGAACACGCGGCGGGACGGGCGGCAGATGTCACTTCAATCTCCGTGACGCGAGCGGCGGCCGCTCGCGTCAGGCGAGGAGACCATATCCGTCGTCGAGGCGAGAACGCGCCGGCGGGGACGGTCGTCCTGCACGCGGGCGAAGTGATCACGGCAGCAGGGCTGGCAACGCTTGCAGCGGTAGGGATTATTCGACCGGCGGTCTTTGCCCGCCTCCGCATCGCCCTTATCACCACCGGTGATGAACTCATCGAGCCGCATCACACGCCATCAACCTTCCAGATCCGCAACAGCAACTCCCCGGCCGTGCGGGCAATCCTGGCGTCGCACGCGTGGGCGAACGTGCCGAGCGTGTCACACATTCGTGACGATGGGAACCTCGGCGGTGCGTTGGAGCGTGCGTGCCAAGTCGCCGATGCTGTGGTCCTGACCGGCGGCATCTCGATGGGGCACCGCGATCCCGTTCGAGCTGCCCTCGAACAGGTCGGAGCTGAGGTGGTCTTCCACGGACTTCCGCAGAGACCCGGAAAGCCGATGCTGGGTGCCCTCGTGCGGCGACCGGCGCCGCACACCGCGGAGACGCTTCCCATCTTCGGGCTCCCCGGCAACCCTGTCTCCGCTCTTGTCACCTGTGTACGGATCGTCCTGCCCGTCCTTGCCGCCTGCGCTGGAGCGAAGCGAACCCCACCGGAGTGCCTCCCGAGGCTCATTGAGGTCAGGAATCCCGACGGTCGGACGCTCGATTTGTGGTGGCACCGCTTGGTCCGATTGGTCGTTGACGCCAACGGCCTTCCTCAGGCGGAGTTGATCGATGGCCGCGGCTCGGGTGACATCGTCGCGGCGGGCATGAGCGACGGCTTTGTGGAAGTACCCCCGGGCTTCTCGAACGCGATCCTGCCCTATTACACTTGGCCCGCGGGGGCTTGATAGGCGGTCAAACGATGTGTGGTGCGGAGATGAGTCACGCCATGAATGACAGAACCCCTGGGGCGAATTCTGAAGGTCTTTCACACATCGGCGCGGACGGCGCGGCTCGGATGGTGGATGTCGGGGACAAGCCGGTCACAGCGAGGACCGCGGCCGCCGAGGGGTTCGTGCGGGTCTCGCCGGACCTTGAACGTGCGATCCGCGAGAACTCGATCAAGAAGGGTTCCGTGCTCGATGTCGCTCGGGTCGCCGCAATCCTCGCCGCCAAGCGCACCGACGAACTCATCCCCCTGTGCCACACGCTGCCGCTCGAAGCGGTTGACGTGGAGGCCGTGCTCGAGTCCGGCCGCGTCAGGGTCACCGCCACCGTCCGGACGCAGGCCCGCACGGGTGTCGAGATGGAGGCCCTGACCGCAGTAGCAATCGCCTGCCTGACGGTGATCGACATGGGTAAGGCGATCGACAACGCGATGATCATCGAGGGCATCCGCGTCACCGAGAAGCGCGGTGGCCGCCACGGCGACTACACCGCAGTACCTCTTGAGGAGGGGCGATGAGCGAAGCCGACCGGCCCATCCGCGCCGCTGTGTTGACTGTGAGCGATCGATGCTCACGCGGCATAGCCACAGACACGTCGGGGCCGGCGCTCGCCGAAATGCTCCGAACTCGCCTCGGCGCTGAAGTGGTCGAGGCGAGATGCCTGCCCGACGAGCAAGACCAGCTTGCCGCCTGCTTTGTCAGTTGGTCCACCCCCGAGCGCGGCATCGATCTGATTCTGAGCACAGGCGGCACCGGTCTAGCGCCGCGCGACGTGACGCCCGAAGCCGCTCGGAGCGTCATCGAGCGCGAGCACCCGGGGCTCATGGAACTCGCCCGTCTCCGGTGCATGACCAAAACGCCGCGGACATTCCTGTCGCGCGGGGTTGCGGGCACGATCGGCAGAACTCTCGTCCTGACCTTGCCCGGCTCACTCAAAGGAAGTACCGAGAACCTCGAAGCTCTCCTCGACATTCTGCCTCACGCCGTGGAGACGTTGCGCGGGGAGGTGCAGGACGACGGGCGGCCAGACGCGACGCCGGCGGGCGGAAAGGTCGTCCGCCATGACAACTGATACGCCGTTCGTCTCGCGCGATTTCCTTACGAGCGTCCAGCCGGTCGTCCTCGTCGGAGGGAGGAGCCAGCGTTTCGGTCGGGATAAACTCCGCGAGCCTTGGGGAAGCGAGGGACGAGTGCTCGTCCAACAGCCCATTCAGGCCCTGCGGGGCGTGTTCGGCCGTCGCGTGAAACTGGTCGGGGCCTGCGATCCCGCCGTCCTTCAGTTGGCGGACGGCATCATTCCGGATCTCCACCCGGGGATCGGCCCGATGGGGGGCATCGTTTCAGCCCTCACCCAATGGCCGGGTCCGATCTTCGTACTGGCGGGGGACATGCCTTCCTTCAGCGGCGTGGAGATCGCAAATATCCTCCAGGTCGCGCAAGTGCATCCGAGCGCCTATGCGGTCTGTGCCTCCACAGATCGCCTGCACCCGTGCGCCGCGGTGTACACGCAGCACGTCAGGCCAATCCTGGAGGCCAGAGTATCGCGAAGCGACTACACGCTGTTCAGCGCCTTGGAGCAGATCGGAGCGTTGACCGTGCCCGTTGCGCCGGAAGCGGCGAGAAACGTCAACCTGCCCGGCGATGTCCCCGCGGCTCATGAACAGCGGGGAATCGTGCGATCCTGAGGCCTCGCGTGTTTCCACCGGGGGGGACGCGGTGTCGGCGGCGGGCGCAATTGATCTCGAAGCCGCCGATGCGTTGCCGGGTCCGGGACCCGGCGCGACCGAAGTGGCCGCGCCGGGCGTGAGCGACCAAGTAGTGTCCACGGGCGGCCCGCCCGCCGCGCGGTGATTACTTCAGCACCGACAGGTCCGCGCCGTGGTTGATGTGGAAGGGCTGGCCGTTGATGACCAGCGCGGGGACGGACTTGACGCCCGCCTTCTCGGCCTCGGCGACGCGGCCCTTCTGCTGGCCGAGGTGGACGATCTCGACGTTGTACTTCGAGCGGTCCAGGGCGTCGGCGACGGTGCGCTCGGCAGCGACGCAGACGGGGCAGCCGGCGTGATAGAACGTGGCCTTCGTGCTCATGGTGATACTCCTTTGGTGGATGCGTGATCCGCGCGGCGTGACATTGACGCACGAACCCCGGGCCGCGCGCGGCCGTTCCTCCCGGGTCCGTGTTGATCCAGCGGTTGGCCGTTGACGAAGACCTCCCACAGCCGCGCCCGCGTGGGCGTGTCCGCGTCGGCTCCGGTCGGCTCCATCTCGGCGCAGTCGAGGCGCAGGTCGGCATCGCCGATGGGCGCGCCGATGTACTGGCAATGGTGCGGCTTGGCCTCGCCGGGATACTCGTTGGGCCGGAAGAACTGGCATTCCACGCACATGCGGGCCGTCGGCACCATGCCGCGCTCCTGCATCGTGCGCACCATGCCCACCAGCCCGCGCAGGAGCGTGGCCCGCTCGCGCTCGGGCATCGCATCCACGGCCTCGACGATCGCCCCGGGCCATTCGCTCGCCCGGGTCGCCTCGCGCTTCCCTCGCGCGGTGAGCGTCAGGACTACGGCGCGACCGTCGGCCTCGTCGGCTTCTTTGCGGAGCAGGCCCTTCTCGACCAGCGCGCCCACCGCTTCGCTGGCGGTCCCCATCGTGACGGCCATCCGCGCCGCGACGGCCTTGACCCCCACCCCCCGCGGCTCACGGTTGCCCGCGACGACCGCGAGGATCTGCGCCTGCGTGGGTGTCAGCCCGCGCTCCCCCGACGCCGCCCACTGCGCGTGCCGGAAGACCAGCGCGACCTTGGACAACCCCGCGACGACCCGCTGCGCGGCGGTCGGGGCATCGACCGGGGATGTCGGGGGCTTGCGGGGCACGGTCCCAGATAGTATGGACTCCGAAGTATCGTCGTCAACCAAACCGCTCGCCCCCGCGCCCATCCTCGCATGGGGCGCCCGCTGCGAGCCGCGCGGTCGCCGTACCGAGGCGGGCGTCCTTACGAACGGGACAGGAACCGGGCTCGGAACGCACCGGCATCCGGCCGCCGCGTGATCGCGATGGGTCTCGGCCTGGGTCGCATATCTCGACCTTGATGTCCACTTTCTCGATCCTACACTGCTGCGAGGGATCGTGCGGCACACGATTCCCGGCACCCCACACCCCCCGAAACGGACGCACACGATGACCATCGACCCGCGCACGACCATCGGACAGATCGTGACCGACAAGCCCTCGAGGGCTCGACTCTTCGAGCGGCTGGGGATCGACTACTGCTGCGGAGGCGGATTGGCGCTCGCCGCGGCGTGCGAGAAGAAGGGGCTGAGCGCGACGGCGGTGCTCGACGAGTTGCGAGCGTTGGATGCCGCGTGCTCGGACGGCCCGCCGGTGGACTGGGAGGTCCGGGGCGCCGGCGCCCTGGCCGACCACATCGAACAGGAGCACCATGCGTACCTCAAGCGCGAACTGCCGCGGTTGCAGGCGCTGACGGAGAAGGTCGCCGCCGTGCACGGCGGGCGCGAGCCCTCGCTGATCGAACTGCGGGATGTCTACACCGACTTCGCGGGCGAGATGACCGAGCACATGATGAAGGAAGAGAAGGTCCTCTTCCCGTGGATCCGCACGCTCGCGACCGGCCGGGGCGGCGCCGGGTGTGTGGGGGGCGGTGGGGGTGGGTGCGGGTGCGGGGGGGCGCCTACCCGAAGGGGCATCGAGAACCCGGTGCGGATGATGATGATCGAGCACGAGCACTCCGGCGATGCGCTCGCGAAGATGCGTGCGCTAACCGGTGGCTTCACGCCGCCGCCGGGCGCGTGCAATACCTATGTGGCGATGCTCGGGGGGCTGGCGGAGCTCGAAGCCGACACGCACGCGCACGTGCACAAGGAGAACAGCATCCTCTTCCCGATGGCCGTGAAGCTGGAAGGGGCCTCGGTCGCGGGCAAACCGTGATTCGCTGCGGCCTCGGCCAGGCCCGCCGGTGCAGGATCCCGGATGGCGTCGCGCGGACGCAGGGCGGCCCGTAACCACGGCGATTGCAGTTTCGAGTTGTTGAATCCGCGCCGCCGTACTTGCTGCTCATCGGCAGGATGCCGACGGCAATCCGACACCTGCCCAGTCGTAGAGCGCGCGAGACCAGGCGCTCGTCCCCTTGAGCCTTGCCTACCCCGACATTCCTGTGATCGTGTGCGCGAACCCCTTGATCGTATTTCTCTGCGGCGACTCGCGGCGGATCAAGAACAAGGACGACACCGCCGGTATCACGGACGAGGATGCGGACGGTTGGGGAACATTAGATCCGTCACGCGCTCCGGCATGCCTACCAATCTGGAGCACGAACGCGGAGGCAGAGACCTGCGGTGGTTCAACCCGAACGGTGAGGCCGATCTGAGCATCTGTGGGGCTCCCCCGCCGGCACGGCTTTGATCGGGGTGCCGATTGGAGTTGTGGAGATCGCGCTCGATGGCTATTGAACAGGCCACGACGGCCGCGGGCGGAGCGCTTGCTACGGAGCCTGACGGGTCATGCGGGGCCTTCATCAACCGCGCGATGCCGATCGGCTTATCAGCACCTCGCGCAGCACGAGGGCGTGGTTCTGCTCGGCGTTCTTGGCGCCGTAGACGAGCGTGACGCCCTGCTTCCCGGCTCTGCCCTTCCCGCCGCGCGTGGGTGAGGGGGCGTGCGCGAGCACCAGTGCGCGGAGTTCGCCGAGCGCAACGTGGGCCGGGCTAGCGCGGTCGGCCAGCTCGGCCCTATAGCGTCTGCGGAACTCGGCCCAGCGTGTCAGGTCCGCGTGGTACCAGCGTCGCAGGTCCTTCGAGGGGGCGACCTCCTTCATCCACAGGTCCACCCGCGCGGCGGACTTGGTCAGGCCGCGGGGCCAGAGCCGGTCCACCAGCACACGGAAGCCGTCGCCCGGTTCCGGGTCGTCGTACACGCGCTTGAGTCTGACTTGGTCACGCGCCGTGCTCATGATCGGCCCTCCTGATCGCCTTGTGTACTCTGCTCCTCGTTGATCGCGGCGAGCATCACGTTCGAGTGCGCGTAGGCTCCGCCGGCGCGCATCTCGGCCGCGACCCACGCCGCCTCCATCAACTCCTGCGCCGTCGCGCCGGCACGCAGGGCGGACCTGGTGTGCGACCGGATGCACTGCTGGCACTGGGTGACGTGAGCCACCGCCACGGCGATGATCTGCTTGGCCTTGGCGTCCAGCGCGCCCGGGGCGAAGACCTTGCCCGAGAAGGCCAGGAACGCGGTGGTCGCGTCGGGCGTCAGTTCGCGGCGCTGGGCGGCGAGTTGTTGCGGAGTGGGAGCGGGGTTGGGGGCGTGCGGGTGCGGCTGCTCGGCCATGATGGTGGTTCCTTATTTGGGTCGCTCGGCGCTGCGCGTGACCCGCCCGATCCTCTCCACGGGGATGCGCTCGAATCCAACCCCGCCCATCGATCCCACCTTGAACGCGGGCGAGTCATCGCGCAGCCGGAACCTGCCCGCCGATGTGCCCGTCCTCGCCCACGCCGCATCGATGAAGAGCGGATCGACGCCCAGCAGGTTGCCCTCCAGCGTCACCAACGGCGCGGCGGGCTTCTCGATGTCGTCCCACGTCCCACAGAACTGGATGTTCCGCGCGATGATGTTGCCCGTCGGCGCGGGCGGGGCGGGCGTGCGCGTGAGGAGCGTCGCCAACTCGGGGTACCGCTCGCTGTACGGCGGCTGGTCGAACCGCACGCCCGAGAGCGTCCCCTTCGCCTTGATCTCGCGGAGCCATTCGCCCGGCCACTTGTGGGCCCAGCCCAGGCCGCGGGCATCGACGTGGACGGCGGGCTTGCAGTCGATGAAGAGGTTGTTCTCGATGCGGTTGTCCATCCCGCCTCCGATGTACGCGGCGTTCGTCACGTCGTAGAAGACGTTGCCCGTGATCGTGACGCCGCTGAACATGTCGTCGAGGTAGATGCCGATGCACCCCTTCTCCCGCCCGCCCGCAAAGCCGCTGAGGTGGTGGAGGTAGTTGTGGCGGATGACGTTGCCGCGCATGGTCCAGTCGCGCCCGGCGTAGATCGCCCCGGCATCGTTGGACTCGGTGCAGACGCGGTGGATCTCGTTGAGTTCGATGAGGTGGTCGTTGCCGCTGAAGTGGATCGCGGTGTGGGGCGAGTCGTGCAGCAGGTTGTTCGCGGCCCGGTTGCCCACGCCCGAGAGCGCGATCCCGTGGCGGTTCATGCGGTTCCAGCGGCTCCAGTGGTGGATGTGGTTGTTCTCGGCGACGAGGTGTGCGGGGGTGAGCATCCTGCGATCGCCGCCGGAGAGGCGGATGCCGCCGTCGCCGGTGCCGGTGACCTCGCAGTTGTAGACGCCGCTCTGCTCGCCGCTGATGCTCACGGCCCACGAGCCGATGTTGCGGAGCGTGCAGTCCTCGACGCGGTTGCCGTCGGCGTTGTCGATGCGGATCGCGGTGCCGCGTACGGCCTCGAAGGTGAAGCCCTGGAAGGTGACGTGCTTCGCGCCATTGAGCGTGACGAGCGTGTCGAGGATGGAGACGGTGGCCTCGCCGTCCTGGATCGGCTTCGTGTCAGTATCAGGCGGCCAGAAGTAGATGATGCCCGTCTCACGGTCGAGGTACCACTCGCCGGGGCGGTCGATCTCGCACAGCAGGTTGAAGCCGTAGAACCACCCGCCCCGGCGGTAGCCGTAGTGGTGGTACGGCTGCGCGAGCGTCATGCGTTTGGTCGCGGGGTCGATCGACGCGATCCGCTGCCGCTGCTCGGCCCAGTCGTGCAGCCAGTAGCCCAGCGCCCACGGCTCCTTCTCATCCTTCCACCGCGCCACGCGGTCGGCGGTCCCGGGGTCGTACGAAATGTCACCCTCGACGCACGCCTTCGCGTTCTTGCGCTCGATCTTCGTCGGGCCGTGGACATCGGCGATGGTGATGAAGCCCTCGTTGGGGTAGCGCGAGATCGTCTGCGGCTGGTCGCGGAAGAAGAGTTCCAACCCCGGACCGCCCGAAAGACCGAACCCGCCGCCCATCTGGCCGAAGTCGGTGATGCCGTGGGCCTTGAGGTCGGCCTGCACGATGTGCCCCCGCGCGGCTGGATCGAGGCGGGTCAGCACGGCGGGGTCGGTGACGGCCTTCCAGCCGGAGATGCGTCTGCCGCCGGAGATGCGGACGTCCTCGCCCGGCGCAGCACGGTAGACCATCGGTGCGCCCTCCGCGCCCGAGTCCTCGGCGGAGAGCGCGAGCGTGCCCGCGAGTTCGTACACCCCGGCGTGGAGCGTGACGGCGATGCCCCCGGCGGGCAGTGCTCCGGCCTTCCGAACCGCGCGGACCTCGTCTCGCGCCCGCTCGATGGTGGCGAAGGGGCGCAGGGCCGAACCTTCGCCCGAATCGTCGCCGTGAACGACGGGCCGAGGAGCGACGTGAATCTCGCGCCCCGGCAGGAGCGGCTCCTTGATCGGCGCGGAGAGTGCCGGGTTCTCCATCGCCAGCGCATCCAGTTCCGCGAGCGTGAACCGCACGCTCAGGATCGAGGGCTTCTCATCGGCGGTCCACGTGCCGTAGGTCGTCGCCACGAGCGTGCCGCCCTCGAGCGACTCGAGGCCGGGGTATCCGCAGTCCCACGACGTCAGGTTGTCCTTGAGGCGGAACATGTACGAGCGGCGGTTGCCGTGTTTGCCCGGTCGCTTCGCCGCCGTCTCACCGGGCATCAGCGCCGGGGCTTCGGGCGCCAGCCGCGCGATCTCCTCCCACGTTCCCACCCACGCGACCCAATCGCCCTTCCACGGATCGTCCTTGGCCATGCAGCGGAAGGTCACGACCAGCCTACCGTCCTTCGCATACGCGGCAATGTGGCGATCGCCCGTGAGATGCGCGGGCAGTTCGACCGGCGCGGACCACGTTGCGGCCTTGTCCGTGCTGAACATGACGTGCGCGTTCTTCACCCGGCGGTTCTCACGCAGGAGCAGGGCGAAGGTGTGGTCGTCGGGAGACGCCACCACCCCCGGCTCGCACAGGTGGACATCCGACCCGCTCCAGATCGCCCGCGGCGCGGGCCACGTGGACCCCGCATCCGCCGTGTCGGTCTGGTAGAGCGTGAACGTGCCGGTCGCCTTGCCTTTCGGCGCGAAGAACCGCCCATCATCGTGGAAGAAGGCCGCGAACTTGCCGTCGCCGAGGTCGGCTAAGCCGCCCATCGCCACGATCCCGCCGAAGTCGCCGATGGGCGCGAGCTCCGTCCACGTCCGCCCGCCATCCGCCGAACGCGCTGCGCGGATGGGGTACAAGCCGGAGAAGAGGATCAGCGACTCGCCGCGTTCGGTCTTGTCCACGCGGAAGAGCGTCGGCGTCTCCATACTCGTGGCCCACGAGTCGGGCACGGGGAGGCGCGGCGACCAGGTCTTGCCGCCGTCCTCGCTGCGCTTGAGCACGATCGGGCCCTTGCCGTGTCCCTTGGGGTACGCGGCGAGGATCGTCTTGCCGTCCTCGAGCAGCAGCGTCGAGACGTGGCCGAGGTAGACGCCCGATTCCTTGTCCACCACCGTCTGCCGCGCCGCATCGCCGTCGAGGTCGAGGCGCACGACGGCGTCCGAGTCGTCAGAGTGAGCGCCCGAGATAGCGGCGGCAGGCGCTGCGAACTGAAACAATGCCAGAATGACGGCGAACGTCAGTGGCCGGGTCATGCGCATATCGGGAAGAGTATGGACTGCCCAGGTGCCGAGATTCGCCGACGGTGGTTTCCGCTCGGTTCCGCCGGCTTCTCGCCGCTGTCGACTCGTGTCTATTGCCACACTCTCGATGTCTGTGACCTATGTAGGCGAACCGACGCCATTGGCAACGCGGATGTCGTCGATGGTGTAGAAGCACCGTGGGTCGATCTCGCGAGCGGCGCGCACGACGTGCCGCGTCTTGGCGCGCCCCACCTGTACGAACAGCATCGTGACCGCGCCGTCCCGGCCCTCCCCCTGGAACTTGGTCACGCCGTAGCCGTCGGCGCGGAGTCGCTCGAACAGGGCCGCGCCCTCGCGGGTGAAGACCCGCACCACCTGCTCGCCGAAGGGGAGCCACCGCTGGAGCGTGACGCCGACATAGTTGCCCGTGGCGGCCCCCAGCGCGAAGGCCAGGCCGTAGGTCGGCTCGGCGCGGATGTGGGCGATCACCGCCGACACGGCGAAGACCCAGATCGTCACTTCCAGCAGCCCGAAGAGCCACGCCAGCCCGCGGTGCCCGCTGACGACCGCCACGGTGCGGATCGTCCCCAGCGAGACATCCCCGATGCGAGCGAGGACAATGATGAAGCAGCCGAGGATGATGTCCCAAGCCATGACCGTGATTCACTCCGTTCACCGAGTCGTCCCCTCGCGCGTGAACACGCGCACGACTGCGTTCGCTACGCGCGTTCACGCTCACCCGAACGTGATGAGCGGCTTGATCATGCCGTCTTCCTTGGTCTGCATCATCGTGAATGCACACTTGATGTCCGCGAACTTGAAGCGGTGCGTGGTCATCGCGAGCGGGTCAACACGCCCGTTGCGGATCAGCCGCATCAGGCGGCCCATGCGCTCCGAGCCGCCGGGGCACAGGGCCGTGCGGATGGTCTTGTCGCTCATGCCCACGCCCCAGTCCAGTCGCGGTATGGGCACGGTGTCACCGTCACCGTGATACCCGATGTTGGAGATCGTCCCGCCCGGCCGCGTCGCGCTGACGCACGCCGCGAACGTCGTGGGCGATCCCAGCGCCTCGATCGCGGTGTCCACGCCCGCGCCGCCGGTGGCCTTGCGGATCGCTTCGACCGGGTCCTCCTTCGTGAAGTCAACGACCAGGTCGGCCCCAAACTTCCGGGCCATCGACGTGCGATCCGGCCTGCTCTCCACCCCGATGACCAGGCCCGCCCCGCGCAGCCGCGCCCCGACGATCGCCATCATCCCGATGGGCCCGACGCCGAAGACCGCGACGCTCCCGCCGATGGGGATGTTCCCGAACTCCGCGGCCACGAAGCCCGTCGAGAGCATGTCGCAGCAGTACGCAGCCTGCTCGTCGCTCAGACCGTCGGGGATCGGCGCGAGGTTGGCGATCGCGTCGTTCACGTGGAAGTACTCCGCCATGCTCCCGTCCTTGGTGTTGGCGAATTTCCACCCGCCGAGCATCCCGCCGCATTGCGACGAATAGCCGCGCTGGCAGTTGTCGCAGGCGTAGCACGGCGTGATGGCGTTGACCGCGACGCGCTGGCCGATCCTGAACATCCCCGTCGCGGCCACCGCCTGGCCCAGTTCGTGGATGACGCCCACCGCCTCGTGACCGAGGGTCAGGTCCGTGCGCGGCCCGATCGCGCCGGCGACCGTGTGGGTGTCCGACGTGCAGATCAGCGCGGCGGTCGTGCGAAGGATCGCGTCGTTCGGGCTGGGCCGCGGGATGGGCTTGTCGATGATCCCCACTTCGCCGATCCCGTGCATCACAAAGGCCTTCATCGTTGCTGTCATGGAACGCTCCGATTGAGTATTGGGTTGTTGTCTCTATCGCCACCGTCAAGCGGTGAGATCGGGTTTGACGGCGAGGATGGAGCACGGCGCCCCGCGCACCACCCGCTCGGCCGTTGAACCGAAGACCATATCCCGGATGTTCCACCGATCGCGCGTCCCTAGGATCGCCAGGTCGCATCCCTGTTCCTTGACGAACCGGACGATCGCGTGGCCGTACCCGCCGCCCCGCCACTCGGACTCAAGGCAGTGGAACCCGGCCTTCAGCGCGTTGAGCTCGTGCGAGAAGGGTGCGCAGAACTCTCGCACGCGGTCCTCGACGCCCCGATTGAGCTGCGCCTTGAAATCGGGCATGTGCGCCTTGACGCCCGCCGGCGGGCCAAGGCCGTACCAGGGGTCGTCGTACACATGTAGAACGTGTAGCGCCGCGCCGTCCTGCGCGGCGACCCTGATCGCCTGCTGCAACGCAAGTTTGGAGGTGTCGGTGAAATCGAGGCAGGCCACCACGCTCCTGAACGGACCGGCGTGGTTCTCTCGGACCAGCAACACGTTCATTCTTGCTCGCTGCATGCACGATGTGGCGGTGGGACCAATGCCCTTGTGCGCATCGAGCACGCTGTGCGATCCGAGCACGAGCAGGTCCGCGCCCGCGCGGGCGGCAGCCTGGAGAATGATCTCGCGGGGAGTGCCCACCTCAATGTCGCACTTCACATCGGTGCGCGTTGGCGCGGCTGCCGCGAACACAGCCCACGCGGTCGTCGCATCCGCGACAAAGTCCGCCTGAGTGGGTAGCGGAAACGGGAATAGCGGGTGCGGCGCCGGTACATAGGACGGGAGTGCCACGGCATGCACGGCGCGCAATGAGGCACGGTTGCACTCCGCGAAACGCGCCGCCACTCTGAATGCCGCGATGGAACAGGGCGAGAAGTCCACGGCGACGAGGATCGACTTGAGATTGCTCATCTGATTCGCTCCAAGGTCAGGCGTATACAGCGGACGCACGGACTCCGCGGCTTACGCGTCTTTCGCCGGGGATCGCCGGCGACCAACATCCCCCGCCCGGTGCTGCCGAAATCGCCGACGCGCCTGTGTATCGATGCGCTCGACGACTCTGCGGATGGCCGCATCGAGCTTCCGGGCCGCGGCGTCGATGGCGGCATAAAGATCATCGGCGCGGGCTCTGACCGCGACGGGTTCGCGGCCGTTGACGCGGGCTTCCATCACGCAGCGGGCATCGTTGTCGCCGTGCTTGGTCCCGTTGACATCCTCGAAGTGGACCTCGATGGCTGTCATCTTGGCTCCGTAACGCCGGAACACGCCGACGAGCTTGCGGCGAACCCACGCCTCGATCGCGGCGCTAGTCTGGAGGTTGCCGGGCTTGATGTGGATGGGCAGGTCGACGGCTCTCGGGGGCATGTGATGCCTCCTCATGGGGATGATCTGGGTTCACCGATCGAAGTGATGCTCACGTTCGGGCTGGTACTCGATCCGCTCGACGGTCACGCGCCGCGACACACGCCCGCCCGCGCACTCGACGCTGGCGCCTTCGCGAGCGCCCAGCAGCGCCGCCCCGAGCGGCGAGAGAACGGACAGCCCGCCAGACTCAGAATCCGGGTAGGTTAGTTCGTACGTTTCGGGTTCTTCATCGCCGGGGTGGCGCACCAGCACCCGCGTGTTCATCGTGACCACATCGGGCGGCACCCGGCGCGGCGCGACCTTCCGGGCTTGGTCGAGGAACGCGCGGAGACGCAGCACCGCAGCGTCCATAAATGCGCCCGTGAGCAGCGGCTGAAGCCGGGCGAAGTCCAGGGAGTTGACGATCGGTTGGGTGGTCATGGGGCACTCCTTGCGTGCGCGGCACGCGAAAGATGAAACGGGTTCAAACACCGCCGCGAGCCGCTACAGGTGCAGGTCGCCCGCCGCCTCCGGCTGGTAGAGCACGCTCAGGATGTCGCACGAGCGCTCCGCGCCGCCGGGGACGCGGAAGGTCACGGGCTGTCCCACGCGGCACCCCAGGATCGCCGCGCCCAGGGGTGCGAGCACGGAGATGCGGTCCTCTTCCGGGTCGGCCTTCTCGGGGAAGACCAGCGTCATGGTCCACGTCCGCCGCCCGTCCCGCAGGCGGATGCGCGAGTTCATCGTGACCACGTCGGGCGGCACCTCGTCGGGGCCGACGACGACCGCGCGGTCGAGTTCGGCCGCGAGCGTGGTTAGGTACGGTCGGTCGCGGTCATCGCCGATGGTGGGGTCGCCGGAGGACACGATCAGGGCTCGCAGGCGCTCCATGTCCTGGTGCGTAACGTGGATGGTGCGGTTGTTCATGGGGTGCTCTTGGTGCTCGGAGGGAGTGTTCAAGGTCGGGTTCATCAACGCTTACGGGAAAATGCCGCGCTCGGCGTACACCTGCTCGATCCGCCGCAGCGCCACGGCGTACGCGGCGGTGCGCCAGTCCAGCGACTTCTCAGCGACCATTCCCTTCACGCGGGCGTACGCGTGCTCCAGGATCTCCCGCAACCGCTGGTCCACCTCCGCCGCGTTCCACGCCGCGCCGCCGCGGTTCTGGAGCCACTCGAAGTACGACACGATCACGCCGCCCGCGTTGCACAGCACATCCGGCAGCACGTCGATGCCGCGCTCGCGAAGGACGGCGTCGCCCTCGGGCGTCGTCGGGCCGTTCGCCCCCTCGGCGACCAGCCGCACGTTCAGTTGCCGCGCCGACTGGCCCGTCACCTGGTTCTCCAGCGCGGCGGGGATGAACACATCCGCCTTGACGCCGAAGAACGCTTCGAGCGAGATCGTCTCCGCGCCGGGGAAGCCCGCGACGCCGCCCTTCTTCTTGACATGCTCGGCGAGCGCATCGGCGTCCAGCCCGGCGGCGGTGGGAGCCCTGATCGCCCCGGTCACATCCTGCGCGGCCATCAACTTCGCGCCCTTGTCCTTCAGGATGCGGGCCGCCCACGAGCCAACCTTGCCGAAGCCCTGCACCGTGTACGAGAGGTCGGTGAGTTTGCAGTGGCGGTCCACCGCCCACATCCCGATGAGATCGACCACGCCCTGCCCGGTCGCCTTCTCGCGCCCCACAGACCCGCCCGCGCTGACCGGCTTGCCGGTGACCACCGCCAGAGCGCGGTAACGCTCCTGCGGCGGCAGCGTGGCGGCGTATGTATCGACGATCCACGCCATCGTTCGGGCGTCGGTGTTGACATCCGGCGCGGGCACATCGTACCCCGGGCCGATGTTCGCGCCCAGCGCGTAGACGAACCGCCGCGTCATCCGCTCGACCTCGCGCCGGCTGAGCGTCGCGGGATCGACCTGGACGCCGCCCTTGCCCCCGCCGAAGGGGATGTCCACCAGGGCGCACTTGATCGTCATCCAGGCCGCGAGCGCGCGCACCTCGTCAAGGCTCACGTCCGGGTGATACCGGATGCCGCCCTTGAACGGCCCCAGCACGTTGTTGTGCTGCACGCGATACCCGGAGAACATCTCGACCCGCCCGTCGTCCATCTTCACCGGGAAGTTCACGGCCACCTCGCACGCGGGCGACGACAGGATCTTCCGGACCTCCGGGGCCAGGCCCGCGGCCTCGGCGGCGCGGTCCATCTGCTCGCGCACGCGCTGGAAGAGTTTGGGGTGTTCGGCGTTGTGCGCCGGCGTGGAGCCGTTCGTGGCGGGCACGGACTGCTGGGGCTTGGACGGGGCGGCGATGGTGGCGCTGGACATGGTGATGCTTCTCCGGGTTGAGAGGACACCGGGGGTATGGCAACCCGCGTGCCAACTCCGTTCCGCGTGCGGCGCGCCGGGAACGCGGTTGATGGCCCTAGCGGCGCGGAGAGGAACGAACCGGCGGGGTGTTTCACCCCGCGCGGGACGTACGCTTGGTCGGCGGAGGGCCGCCCGCGCGAGCGCCGCTTGCGTGGCTCTCCAGCGGCGGGTCGGGCGCCGCCTGGTGGACATGCGCATGATCCAACCGCTCGCACACCTCGCCTTGTTCGCCGCCGTGTACGTCGCGGCCGCGGTAGTGTGCGCAGCGCAACTCACGGGCACGCAGGGCGCGCTCACGCCGGTTGTCCTGCTCTATGCCTGGAGCACGGCCCTGCTCGCGTACCTGCTCGACCGCGTGAAACTCCGCGATGCGTGGCTGGACCCCGCCGACCGCCAGGCCCACCCCGACCGCTTCGCGTTCCTGTTCACCCACCGCCGCGCCGCCCGGCTGCTCATGGCGGGCGCGGGCGTCGTGTCGCTCGTGAGCGGGTGGATGATCCATCCCACCCACCCCATCGCCGCGGCGGGGACGTTTGCCACTATCGCGGGCGTGCTGCTCTACGCGGGGCGGCCCCGCACGGCGGGTGGGGGGGCGCGCGTGAAGGACCGCTTCGTCGTCAAGAACCTGTTTGTCGGCGCGGGGATCGCGGGCTTCGCGGTGCTGATCGTCTGCATAGCGGCGGCGCGGCGGGATGGCGTCGGCACCGGCGGGTACGACGCGGCGTCAATCTCGGATGTCTTCTCGCGCCTCCCGCGCCCGCCGCTCCTGCTCGCGCTGGCCTTCGCGTACCTCACGCTCCGCATCTACGCCGATGCGGTGCTCTGCGACATCGACGATGAGGATTCCGACCGCGCCCACGGCACGCGGACGCTGCCGGCGCGCTTCGGCGGTGCGCGGGCATGGGACATCGCTATGTGGCTGCGCCTCGCGCTCGCGGCCTCGCTCCTGCTCTGGCCCGTCGGACCCTTCGCGGGCCGCGCGGCCTGGGCGATTGCCTCGGCCGCGGGGACGATCGCCCTGCGCTGGTGGCGGCCCGCGAAGATCCGCGACCTCGTGGATGCCCGCTTCGGCGTGGAGGCCGCGTGCGTGTGGGCGGTACTGACGCTGCCGGCATGAGCCCGGCCTGCCGCGCGGAGCGCGGGGGGGGCGCGGCGGGCGCCGGTCAAACGTCCGCGCCGGACTGCCCATCGCCCCGATGCGCCCGAGCCGATTCCGCCGCGTTGAGTTTCTCCCGCAGCGACTTGCGGTCAATGCCGAGGATCGCCGCTGCCCTGGTCTTGTTCCCGCCCACGCTCTCGAGCACCGCGCGGATGTGGGCCAGTTCGACCTCGCGGAGCGTGCGGTGCCCCCAGCCCGGCGGTTCGCTCTGTGTGTCCGGCGCCTGAGCGACATACCGTATCACCGTCGGCAGGTCCACCGTGTCGATCACCCCCGCATCCGCGAAGATCACCAGCCGCTGGGTGAGGTTCTGCAGTTCGCGCACGTTGCCGGGCCAGGAATAGCGCCGCAGCGCCTCCACAGCGCCGTCCGTGACGTGGGGCACGGGCGTTGAACTCTGCTCCGCCGCGGCCGCCAGGAAGTGCCGGAGCAGCGGCACCACATCACCCTCGCGCTCGCGCAACGGCGGCACCTCGATCGGCAGCACGTGCAGCCGGAAGAACAGGTCCTCGCGGAACTTTCCCCCCCCTTCCCGCCCCCCTCCCTCGCGGGCAAGACCCTCAAGATCCTTGTTGGTCGCGGCGATCACGCGGACATCGACGGTGCGGGGCTGGTCCGACCCAACCGCCTGCACCGTTTGCTCTTGCAGCACGCGCAGGAGTTTGGCCTGCGCGATCGGCGAGAGTTCGGCGACCTCGTCGAGAAAGAGCGTCCCGCCGTCGGCGGCGACAAAGAAGCCCTGCCGCGCCGCGGTGGCGCCCGTGAACGAACCCTTCGCGTGCCCGAACAGTTCGCTCTCGATGAGCGTCTCGGGGATCGCGGCGCAGTTGACCGCGAGGAAAGGCGCGGAGGCGCGCGGGCCGCGGTAGTGGATCGCCCGCGCCACCAGTTCCTTGCCCGTCCCGCTCTCGCCGGTGATGAGCACGGGGACGCTCGCGCTCGCGGCCCGGGCGATGAGGCGATACACGCGCTGCATCGCGGCGGAAGCGCCGATGAGGCCGTCGGGGGCCTCGACCGGTCCCGGTGCCTCGATCTCCCGCCGTTGGCGCACCTTGTCGAGCGCGGCGGCGACAGCGTGCCGCAGTTCCTCATCGGAGAAGGGCTTGGGCAGGTAGTCGTCCACGCCCTCCCGCATCGCGCAGACCGCGCCGCCGACGGTCGCGAACCCGGTGACCATGATGACGCCGGTGCCTCGGTGGTGGTCGCGGATGTGGCGGACAAGCTCCATGCCGTCGGCGCCGGGCATCCGCAGGTCGGTGATGACCAGGTCGACCGGCCCCTGGCTCAGGATCGCCATCGCTGCCGCGACGTTCGCGGCCGAAACCACCTCATGCCCCTCGGCGCACAGGTTGCGCTGCAGCACCTCGCGGGTCGCTGGTGAATCGTCAACGATGAGGATGCGGGCGGCGTCGATCATCACGTCCATTCAGCGTATTCGAGCGGATTCCGCCGCGTGGACGGCCAGCCGCACGCGGAAGACGCTCCCGCGCGCGGGCTCCGACTCCACCTCGATGCTCCCGCCGTGCCCGGCGACGATGCCCTGCACGACCGCCAGTCCCAGCCCCGTCCCCAGTCCCACATCCTTCGTGGTGAAGAACGGGTCGAACACGCGGCGAAGAACCTCCGGCGTCATGCCCGAGCCGGTGTCCGCGACGCTGAGAACAACGGCACCGTCCACGACGGCGGTGCGCACCGTAATCGTGCCCGCCCCGGAGATCGCCTGCATCGCGTTGATGACCAGGTTGGTCACCACTTGGCGGACCTGCACTGGGTCGGCCGCGATACTCGGCAACCCCGCCCCCAACTCGCGCACGAAGCGGACACTCGGGTTCTCGCACCCGGCCTCGAGCAGGAACATGGCCTCCTCAACGACCGTGTTGATCGCCGTCGGCTGCTTGGAGGCCGGCGCCTGGCGAGCGAACACCAGCAGCTTGCGGATGATCTCACGCCCGCGGAGCGCCGCTTCCGCGATCCGCCCCAGATCGGTGCGGACCTGCACCGGCACATCGGCGGCCTTGAGAGCCAGCTGCGCGAATCCCAGCACGTTCCCGAGCGGCTCGTTGAGCTCGTGCGCGACCCCCGCGGCGAGCTGGCCGATCGTCGCGAGCCGATCGGCGTGTCGCAGGCTCGCTTCCATGTCGACGCGGCGCTGCTCGGCCTCGACGCTCGCCACAAACACGCCGATCTGGCGTGAAACGGCGTCGAGCAACGACCGTTCTTCCGCGAGGAATAGCTCCGCCTTTCCCGCATCCCCGGCGTCGGGACCGCCCGGGATACCCGGCGCGCTCAAGTAGGCGAGCAACACCTCGCCGCGCTCCTTGTCAGCGACGCGAAGCGGTGCGCGGATGCGCGCGGCACTGAACCTGGGCCGCTCGGTGGTCGTCGTGACTTCGACTCCATCCAACCGGATATTCGCCCAGGCCCGATCAGGGAACCGACAGGCCGCAGGGAGCACCGAAACGACGCGAGTCAGGCACTCATGCAACGACCCCCGCCTCTCGGCGAAGACCGCCGCGACCTTGTAGAGGCACTGCAGCTCCTTCACTCGTTCGCCAAGCTCGGTAACTGCCACGAGCTCATGCTCAGGGAGGTCAGATTGGTGGGATTCGGTTCTCATCGCCGCTTCAGCGAATCGTACGCCGAGACGGATCTGACCCTTCTCGCAACTCTTGCGCGGCGCCAACGGACCAACTTGGAGAACTCGTGGCCGCTCGGTCTTCTAACTGGGCCGGCGTTTGCCGGCATCCCGGGTCCACCGAGGGTATGTCTGCGGACTGACGATCGAAACCGGTAACTTGAATGCCGAGCCAAGGGGTTTGGCCAGACGGATCAGACGCTCGGCCCGAGAAGATCTGGCAAGGACATCAAACAGGCGACGCACGAGGTTCGGCATCCCTCGATCGTCGGGGCTCCGGGGCGGGGGCAGGGGAGGGAAAACGTGCGACTTTGAGACTCGGCCCCGGCACACCCGGCAATTAGACCCACCCCGATGTCGAGATCCGGTCTCAGCCGCTCGTCGGCGTGAGAATCCTCTGCCTGCCCGCAACCGGCCGGCGCGGCGGCAGAACGCGGGCGTCGCCCATATCGTCCCGGCGGACCGCGCGGGGGTCACCCCGCGACGCCAATGGACGGGGCTGGAGTATTTGTACCCCGCTGGCGGCCCTGAAAACGCGGTTTCCGCCGATCCCCGTTAACGCCCCGTATCGATCGCACACCTATCGGGCCACCCCGAGAGTGGTCCGCCAACCCTCCGAAACGGTCTTGTACAGGGAGTTCAAAAACCGCGGCCCAAGGCTGCGGTTTTTTGCTTGGCAGAGGGCGTTTCCGCACGTTCCGGCCCGACCGATCGCACGACCCCGCCAGCGGCCCCAGGATACCCGATTTTTTGACCCCCACGGTCTTGACCAGCGAGGGGCAGGTCAATGCCGAGTTCGAGACACCCATCCGATCGGATTCTCTGGTTAACAGATCACATCGAAACTGCCCCGTCGCTGGTTAACGGCCCGAGATGTCGCGTCAGTCCCCGGTGAGCACGTCGAGGTACTTCTGATAGGCGTAGACGCGGTCGCGGCGCTTGCCGGTCGTCTCCTTGAGGATGCCGGTCTTCTCAAGCGACCCGATCGCCTTGATCGCGGTGGGCTTACTCACCTCGAGCAAGTCGACGGCCAGCGGCAGCGTGATCACGGGGTGTGACGGCAGCAGGTCGAGCAGGCGAACCGCGGGCACTGTCACCGTGTCGTGCGTGATCAGGCGCGCGCGATCCTTGCCGACGAGCGTGAAGATCGCCTCCGCGGCGCGCACGCCGTCGTCGGCGGCATCGCGCACGCACTCGAGATAGAACGTCGTCCACGCTTCCCACTCACCCGCACTGCGCACGCCGCTGAGGTGCGCGTAGTACTCCTGCTGCCGGCGCTTGAGGGCAAGGCTCAGGTAGAGCATCGGAGTCTTGAGCAGTCCCCAGTGTTCGAGCAGCAGCGTGACGAGCAACCGCCCGATGCGGCCGTTGCCGTCCAGGAACGGGTGGATCGTCTCGAACTGCACATGCGCCAGCCCGGCCTTCACCAGCGGCGGCAGCCCGTTGTCGGAATGCAGCCACTTGTCGAGCTGCGCCATGAGCGCGGGTGCGTCCTCCGGCGGCGGGGGCACGAAGCGCGCGTTGCCGGGACGTGTGCCGCCGATCCAGTTCTGTGAGCGCCGGATCTCGCCGGGCTGCTTGTCCGCGCCACGCACGCCGCGCATGAGCCGCTTGTGCGCTTCACAGAGCAGACGTGAACTCAGCGGCAGGCCCTTGGGCTTGGCGATCTCGGCTCGCGCGTAGGTGAGCGCATCGACGTAGTTGCAGACCTCGCGCACGTCATCCGGCCGCTCGGCCTGCTTGGTGGCCTCATAGGTGACGACGTCCTGAAGCGTGGCCTGGGTGCCCTCGATCTCCGAGGAGACCACGGCCTCTTTGCGCACGAACCCGTAGATGAACCACTGCGGGCTCGGCACCATCGCGCCAGCGACGCTCAACTTGCCGACTGCTGCGACCGCTTCGGCATGCAGCGCCATCAGCGGTTCGTCGAGCGCAAGCGGCGGGCCGGCAGGCGGAAGCGGCACCGGAACAAACGCCCGCACCTCCTCGTTGCCTGCCCTCGTCACCCGAAATGTCCCGGTCGTTCGTGGCATGGCTATGAAAGATCCCTTTCCTAGCGGCATCCGCTAGTCAAGAAGTCTTGACCAGTATCGGCCACTAGTCAAGTGTACTTGACCAGTGATTCCTTCGCCTCACAGCGGGAACTATGGGCTGTGAACGGGCTTCCGGGGACCCGAATGCCCGTTCTGCTCGCTCTGCCGCCCGGGAACCCTTACCACAAGTACGACCCCCTGATGCCCAAGCCCACGCCCGAGCCGAAACTCTGGAAGAATATCGCCGCCATGCTCGACGAGATAGACGATCGATCTCTCCGGGGCCTGGTGCACGACCTCTGCAAGCTCGCCCCAGAGAACCGCGCGTTCCTGGCGGCCTGGATTGGCGACGAGGATGCGTCGGTTGAACTGCTCGACGGGTACAACGCCAAGATCACGGCCCAGTTCGTATCGCGTGGGCGGGGGGGAGGACCAAGGCACAACGACGGATGCGGTCTGGCGTTGTGCCGACGCCTCATCAAGGAGTACCGCCGGGTCACCACGGCACCCGAAATGCTCGGCGGGTTCGATATCCGCGGCACGATCGACCTCGGCCTCCACTTCATCGAGGTGGGGACGAACTACGTAAACCACATCGGCTGGGACGAATAGCGGCCTTACAACAGCATGGGCGCTGTGGCGGCGGAGACCTCGAAGCTGTGCCAGGACAAGAGCGGACAGAAGTGGACCGGTGTGTTCCTGCCTCGAGTCCGAGCCGTCGCCAAAGCTGCCTGCGACATCGGCTACGGGTTCGGCGACGATCTCGCCGACATGGCTGCGGTGTTCGAGGAGACCGCCGCCGCCTTCGAGGCAAAGCGAGCGAAGCGAGAGTGGCGATCGCTGTCGCGCCGCGACGGAGCACCTATGCCGCCGCCCGGTAGCAAGCGTGACAACGACCGCAGAGTAGATGACCACAACGCCGGGGATCAGTACAGGAGCGCCGAGCAATGAACCACGAGAATCTGGTGAACAGCTCAGAACAGGTTCGATGGAGTCTTGACCAGGAAGACCTCCGGCTGCTGGCACCGGATGATCCTTCAGACAGGACCTAGCGCTCGAGCACGCCCCCAAGCCTTTCCCTGCACCTCACCCGCCGCTCGTACCGTGGCTTATCCCGCGAGAGCTTCAAGTCCGGCGGCACGTCCGTCCTCCCCGGCACCCCACGTCCAGTCCCCGAATGCGGCCGCTCCGTGTCGCAGTGGATGATGGACACACCCACCAGCAAGCCCGGGCGCATGGCCCCCCGCTGAAATCCATATTCCGGACTGCACCCCCGCGCGCGATACTTCACGTCGATCCCCCCACTCCCCCTTGGCGCACCACAAGCCCCAAGGTAATGTTGCGCCATGCCCCTACACCCCATGACCACTTGACCATTTGACCACTTGGCCCTTTGGCAACTTGGCCCTTTAACCCTTTGGCCCTTCCCCACTACTCCCCACCCCCGACCCCATCCACCCCACACAGCGCAAGTGACAAAAACACCCGTTCTCGGACCACCACGCTTGTCAAAAACCCCTGAAATCACTGCACTTCTCAATATGCCCCGGGGAAAAGGGCACGCGCGCACCTCACCCGCCTCAGCCACCCTGCTTCGCGTACGCCCGCACGTAATCAATGACGTACTCCTGCGGGAACTGCGTGTGCTCGTCCGGATTGCCGGGCCAGTTGCCCCCCACCGCCAGATTCAGGATCAGGAAGAACGGCGTGTTGAACACCCACTCCTTCCCCGACAGATCCGCCGGTGTCACCGTGTGGCACGACTCCCCATCGATGAACCACTCGACCTTCTCCGGCGACCACTCCACGGCGAACACGTGGAAGCCCTCCGTGAACGAGCGACCGGGTGCAATCCGAAACGGCGCCCCCTTGCCCTCGCTCCCGCTGTACCCCGGCCCATGCACGGTGGTGTACGCCGTCGAGGAGTCATGCCCCAGGAACTCCATGATGTCGATCTCGCCGCACCGGGGCCACCCCGCGGAGCCGATGTTCTCGCCCAGCATCCAGAACGCAGGCCAGATGCCCTTGCCCCGGGGCAGCTTCACCCGCGCCTCAAACCGCCCGTACAGCTGCGCAAACCTGCCCTTGGTCAGGACCCGCGCCGAGGAGTACTCCCGCGTGTTGCCCCGATCGTCCGCCGTCTGCCCCTTCAACGCACGGATCACCAGGTTGCCGCGCCCGTCCAGCGCACAGTTGTCCGTGCTGCGCGTGTAGCACTGCAGCTCGTTGTTCCCCCACCCGTGCCCACCCAGGTCATAGCCCCACACAGCCCCATCCGGCGCCGCGCCGGCCGGACCCTCAAACTCGTCCGCCAGCGTGAGCTTCCAGCCCGGCAGGTCCGCCGGCCCCGCACGCGGCGGAACGCTGCACGCGCCCAGCGCAAGGCCGGCCGCGGGAATCAGTGCCCCAACGACGTTCATGGCAGGCAGCTTCATGCGTTGTTCTCCGGCCGCGACGCAGCCAGCGGCTTCGGCGTCGCGCGTGCGTCATGGAACGGAACCACGCCGCCCAGGAGCGGCGCGGGCGAGGGGTGCAGCAGAGACCGCCCGTGGCTGGCGATCACCTCCGCATACCACCGCGCCGAAAGCTTGGGAGTGCGCTTCTGCGTCGCGAAGTCCACGTGCACCAGCCCGAACCGCTCCTTGTACCCCTCCGCCCACTCGAAGTTGTCCAGGATCGACCAGTGGAAGTAACCCCGCACATCCGCGCCGTCGGCAATGGCCTGGTGCAGCGCCAGCAGGTACCGCCGCGTGTAGTCCACGCGCTGCGGGTCCAGCACGTTCCCCGCCCCGTCCGGCCAGTCCAGGTTGCTCATCCCGTTCTCGGTGATCACCACCGGCAGCCGGTACCGCTCGAACAGGAACCGGGGACCCCACCGCAGCGACTCCGGCGCCACCGCCCAGTTGAACGTGTTCCTCGCGTACCCCGGCGGCCGGGCGACCGGCGTCGGCGTGCCGTTCACGTCCCTGACCGGCGTGCCCGAGTAGATGTTGACCCCGTAGAAGTCCAGCGGCTGCCTGATGAGGTCCATGTCGCCGATCGGGTACGCCGGCACATGCGCGCCGTACTGCCGCAGCCCGTCCTCCGGGTAACAGCCGAAGCACACCGGGTCGGAGAACCACGTGTTGTTCCACAAGTCGTTCTTGGTGATCCCGAAGGTCGCCGACCGCGCCGCCTCGATGTTGGCCGGATCGTTGTCGACCGGGTAGGACGTGCTCCCCACGGGAGCCCAGCCCACGCGGGGCACCCGCCTCGCGCCGGCGCGGATCGCCTGCACGCCCCGCCCGTGGGCCCGCAGCGTGTTGTGCACCACCAGGAGCTGCTCCCGCAGGGGCAGCTTCACGCCCGGCGCATGCGTCCCCTCGGCGTGCCCCAGCTGCACGTACACCTGCGGCTCGTTGATCGTCATCCAGTGCACCACGCGGTCCGACAGACGCTCAACCACCCGCGTCGCAAACTCGCCGAACCACTCCGCGGAATCGCGGTTGAGCCAGCCGCCCCGGTAGTACAGCGCAAGCGGGAAGTCCCAGTGGAAGAGCGTCACCCACGGCTCGATGTTCCGCTCGATGAGCGCGTCCACCAGCCGGTCATAGAAGTCCAGCCCCGCCTGGTGCACGCCCCCCGTCCCCTCCCGCAGCACCCGGGGCCACGAAATGGAAAGGCGGTACGCCTGCAGCCCCATCCCGCCCATGATGGACACGTCCTCACGCATCCGGGTGTAGTGGTCGCACGCCACCTGGCCGGTGTGACCCTCGTTGATCGCGCCCGGCTTCCGGCAGAACGCGTCCCACACCGACTCTCCACGGAGATCCGGCGCAGAACCGCCCTCGATCTGGTAACTGGACGCGGCAGCCCCCCAGACAAAGCCCGGCGGGAACAGCGAGGAAGTGCCGTTGCGAGACATACTCATCCTTTCACCGCGCCCTTCGTCAGGCCGGCAACAAAGTCCTTCTGGAGCACGAGGAAAAGCACCGCGACGGGCAGAATCGCGAACAGCGTGCCCGCCATGAGGAGGCCGTAGTCCTGGTAGTACACGTTCTTGAGCTGCGCAATCGACACCGCCAGCGGGAACCGGCTCGGCTCCTGCAGCACCACCTGCGGCGACAGGAAGTTGTTCCACATCCCCAGGAACGTGATCAGGAGAAACGCCGACACCATCGGCTGCACCAGGGGCAGCACCACGCGGAAGAACGCCCGCACATCCCCGCACCCGTCCATCCGCGCCGCCTCCAGCAGCTCGCGCGGCACCGACGACAGCACCGCCTGCCGGAACAAGTACACCCCGAACGCCGGCGCCACCGCCGGCAGGATCAGGCCCCACAGACTGTCGAGCAGCCCCAGGCGGAACAGCACCTGGAAGCCCGGCGCGATAAGCAGCGTCGGCGGCACGATCAGCGCCGCCAGCACCACCCACGTCGCCGCCCGCCTGCCCACAAAGTCCAGCCGCGCCAGCGCATACCCCGCCATCGCGCAGATCAGCGTCGCCAAAGTGGCCGTCACCGAAGACACCAGCGACGACATCAGGAGCGCCCGCGCGATGTCCGTCTGCTCGAAAAGGTGCCGGAAGTTCCCAAGCGTCACCCTCCCCCACGCCACGCCCAGCAACCCGTCCCCCCGGGGCAGGAACGGCGAGGTGAAAAAGTCCTCGTTGGTCTTGAGCGCCGCGCACACGAGCCACGCGAACGGCACCATCACAAAAACCGCCGCCGGCACCGCGAGCACGTACGACCACGCCCCGGAACGGGACGGCCCGAGCGGGTTGACGCGCTGCGCCGTCACGGGTTCTCCCCCTTCGCGCTCACCACCCGCTGCAGCACCGCGCACGCCATCAGGATCACCGCCATCGCCCACCCGATCGCCGACGCGTACCCCAGGTCGCCCGTCTGGAACCCCGACTGGTACAGGTACAGCACCAGCGAAAGCCCCCGGTTGTCAGGCCCCCCCGTCGCGTTGAACAGGATGTACGGGAGCTCAAACAGCTGGAACGACCCGATGATCGAAAGCAGAACCACAAACGTGCCGACCGGACGGATGGCCGGAACCACCACATGCCGGAACCGGTTCCAGGCGCTCGCGCCGTCCATGCACGCCGCCTCCTCCAGCTCCTGCGGCACGTTCTGGAGCGCCGCCAGGAAGTACACCATGTTGAAGCCCACGTACTGCCACAGCGTGGCCAGGATCAGCGCGGGCATCACGTACGTCTCAAGCCACGGGAAGTCCAGGTTCCACCCGCCGAAGCTGTGCAGCAGCTGGTTGAGCATGCCGGTCCGCTTCTCGAAGATGACGGAGAACATCATGCCGACGAACACCACCCCGACCAGGACCGGCGCGAACATGATGAGCCGGAGCACCCCCCGACCCCTCAGCCCCGGGCGGTTGAGCGCGATGGCGAGAAGCAGCGAGAGCGGGAGCTGGATGCACACCGAGCCCAGCGTGAACAGCAGCGTGTTGCGCAGGGCATGCCAGAAGATGGGGTCATGGACGAGCTGGGAAAAGTTGCCCAGACCCACGCCCTTGCTCGCGCCCGGTCCGAACGTCTGGCGCGTCGAGAGCCAGAGGGACGCCACCAGCGGGTACGCCGTGAACGCCGCGAACAGGACGAAGAACGGCGCCAGCAGAATCCACGGCGCAACCGGGCTGCGCCCGGGCGCATTGAGGGGCCCCACGCTCGCTGCTGCACGGCTCACCGGGCACCCTCCCCACCCTCGTCCAGCTTCAGGCCCGCCTCCTCCACGAAGAACCGGTTGCGCCGGACGTGCTGCATGATGTCGGCCTGCGCCTCCCTCAGCACCCGCTCGGCCTCCGGGAGCAGGTTCTCGTAGGTCCCGTTGCCGCTGCTCCGGGCGTACGCGGCAACCCTGGTCATGCACGCCTGCATGCGGAGCAGCGCCAGGGCAGAGAACGGCGAGTTGTACCGGGGGGGCAGTTCGCCGGCGAGGTTCACGTACAGACGGCTGCGGGGCTGACCGGAGAAGTACGGGTCGGGCTTGTCGTAGACGGGGTCGTTCCAGAAGTCGCGGACGGGGCTGATGATGTCGCCCTTCTCCAGGAGGGCCCGCGAGCACTCGGGGGAGATGTACAGGTGCTTGGCGAACTCCCACAGCTCATCGGGGTTCTGCGCGTCGCGGGAAATCCCGAGCATGGTGCCGCCCCAGACGCTGGTGCGACGCCCGCCCTTCTCCCACGCCGGGAGGGGCATGACCTTCACCTTGCCCGAAAGCTGCGGGATCTCCTTGCGCCAGATGTTGCACATCCAGTCGGGGACGAACGACGCGAGCACGAACCCGTCGATGAGCAGCTGGTTCCCGGAGGCGGCAAAGTACGGCGCGTCGGCGGCGATGCGGTCCGGGCCGAATGCCCAGGACATCGTGTGGGCCAGCACCCGGGCGTTGGCGGGGTTGTCCAGCATGGGCACGCCCCGCTCGTCCACAAGCCCGCCCCCGGCCTGAAGGGTCAGCATCTCGATCACATCGATGTGGGCGCCGGCGTCCCACATGTTGATCAGGTAGCGGTCGTCACGCTTGCTCCCGTCGGGCCTGCGCATGAGCGGCCCCAGGACGCGGGCAAAGTCGTCCCAGGTTTCGATCTGCGATACATCGATGCCGGCCGCCTCCACGATGTCGGCGCGATAGCCGAGCATGACCGGGTGGACGTCGTGCGGCAGGCCGAAGATGCGACCCCGCGAGGTCCAGGGCGTGAAGGAAGGAGGATTGATCTTGTCCAGGAGGCCCTCGCGCCTGAGGCGGTCGGTCAGGTCAAGGAACCCCACAGAATCGATGGGGCCCGCGAATGCGCGGGCGGCCGGGCGCCGCTCCACCTCCACGAGCTCCGCGGTGGGCGTCCGTGCCATGAACGCGGACATCATCCTCTGCTCAACCGCCTGGGTGCCCAGGAGGGTCATGTTGATCTGCAGCGGATGGGTCTTGTTCCAGTCATCGACCGCGGGCACGTAGATGTCGTGGTGCAGACGGGCGCACACCCACATGCGGCTGCCCGCACGGTCGTGAGCCGGGAACGCGATCGCGGCGGCGGTCGAGAAGACAGCGAGGACGACCATGACGATCAGGCCAAACCAGCGCGGTGCGCCGGTGTTGGCGGGGGTGTTGGGATCGGGCTTGGCCATGGGCCGGTTCAGTTGGGCAGGGTCCAATCCTTGGGCGACCAGAGGGCCTTGTGCGTGCTCTGGTTGGTGGCGTCCACGAGATCGTTGAACTTGTGCTGCGCTACGTGCCCGTCCACGAACGCGAAGTTTGCGCTGCCCTTGCGCTCGGTCGGCAGGCCCGACTTCTGCCGGGGGTGGCGGTACCAGGGCACGTACGAACGGAGTTCTCCCGGCGACGTGAGCCCGACCATCTCCGGGGCGCTGTTGAACCAGTCGCCGGGGAAGCTGCCGGGGTTCGAGACGCCAAAACCAGCGCCGAACCGCTGGGCCGGCAGCGCGGACTGGGCGACCTGACCGATGCTGAACCATCGCTTGGGTTCGATGCCCGCCTCCGACGAGAACAGCCCCCAGGCCTCGGTCATGAGGATCATCTGGCTGGAATTGTCCACCGACGAATCAAACGCTGTGCCGCGGGCCCGCTCGGTCGGGTCGAACGGCGAGTACCCGGGCTTGTACGAGACGACCCTGCCGTCGGTATTGAGCTGCCACGAGCCCGCGCTCGCGGCCCAGAAGTTCATGGTGTACGAACGTCCGGCATCCTGGTGGTTGGGGCAGCGCATGACGCCACCACCGACCGTGTTGCTGCGGGTGTTGCTGGGCAGGATGTTGGTGTCGTCGGTCTGGGGCAGGTACTTGCCGATGCGGGCCTCGTCATACCAGATCATGCTGAGCTTGCCCGTTTCGGGATCCGGCGCGTCGTGCAGGACGGGCGGGAAGAGCCCCTTGTAGTCCAGGGTGTAGGCAAGGAGTGCCTGGGTCTGACCACGGATGTGCGCCTGGCACTTGAGCGTGCGCGCAGTCTCCCGCGCAGAGCCGAGCGCGGGGATGAGGATCCCGATGAGCAGCGCGATGATCGCGATCACGACCAGCAGTTCGATGAGGGTGAAGGCGGAGCGGCGGGCGGTCATCATCGGTCACCTCGTGTGCTGTGGACTGGCCTTGCAACTGTTTCAGTGCGGGAGCGTGGTGGTTCGGGCGTGGTCCTGGCGGCGGGTCCTAGCAGGAAAAGACGGCGGCTGGCGGGCGTGCCGGCACGGCACGCCCGAGAGATCGGCCGTCGGGGCCAACCTCAAAGATGTGGACGTCGGACGGGGAAACGCTTGCGCGCAGCGGCTGCCCCGCGAGCAACCCCGGGCGGGCGGGCACCCGGGCGGTCAGCGGTTGCGGGCCGGCCGTGAGCGCAACGTCCATCACATCGCCGAGGTATTCCACGGCGCGGACGCTGGCATCGAAGCAGCACGCGCCGGGCTCGGCGCCGATCCTTATGTGCGACGGGCGGATGCCCAGGGTGCAGCGGTGCCCGGTGCGTGTGGAAAGCCCGGGCGCCTCGAGCCTGATGGGCGCTGCCTCCAGGATGGGTGCCGGGCCCGCAGAGATGCAGGTAGCTTCGATGAAGTTCATGGCCGGCGAGCCGATGAACCCTGCGACGAAGCGGTCGGAGGGTTCTTCAAAGACCGCGAGGGGGGTGCCCACCTGGCGGACGCGTCCGCCCGCCATCACCACGATGATGTCCGCGAGGCTGAGGGCCTCCTCCTGATCGTGCGTGACGTACAGGCTGGTCACGCGGAGGCGGTGGTGCAGGGCCCGGAGCTCGTTGCGCGTCTGCATGCGCATGCGGGCGTCGAGGTTGGAGAGGGGTTCATCGAACAGGAACACCTTGGGCTCCCGCACGATCGCACGGGCAACGGCGACCCGCTGACGCTGCCCGCCCGAGAGCTGGGCCGGGCGGCGGGAGAGGAGGTCGGTAAGCTGCATGACCTCCGCGGCCCTGACGGTCCTGGCCCGGGCCTCGTCCCTGGGAATTCCCCGCATGCTCAGCGGGAAGGCGATGTTCTCGGCGACGGTCAGGTGCGGGTAGAGGGCGTAGTTCTGAAACACCATCGCGATATCACGGTCCTTGGGGTGGAGCGTGTGGATCGCGGTGCCGTCGATGGAAATGGACCCGCTCGAGAGCGTCTCGAGGCCTGCGACCATGCGGAGGGTGGTGCTCTTGCCGCAGCCCGAGGGGCCGAGCAGGACACAGAACGATCCCGAGGGGACCTCGAACGACACGTCGCTGACCGCGCTCACCGCGCCCGCGAAGGTCTTGCACACGTTCTGGAGGCAGAGGGTTCCCATGGGCAATCAGCAGGGGCCGCCGCTGAAGACGCTGAGGAGCGCGTCGATGTCGGCGGTGTCGGGGAAGAGTCCGTCGTTGTTGAAGTCGGTGTCGCCGCAGGCGGGAAGGCTGCAGGCCCCGCCGGAGAACACGGAGAGGAAGTCGTCGATATCGGTTGTGTCGGGGGAGAGGCCGTCACGGTTGAAGTCGATGGTGTCGCAGGAGGAGAGGGGCGCAAAGGCAAGGTCGTCCCACCAGACAGCGCCGGCGGAGAGCTGGGCGCCCTGGTTGTACAGCATGACGGCGCGGGCGGTTGCTGCGCCGGCGGGCGCTGTGCCGGTGACCCAGACCTGCCGCCACACCCCGGCGGGCGTTGACGGGCTGACGGCGAGCTGGGAATCAAAGCTCAGGAGCGTCCCGGCGGCGTCCCGCCATTCGATATTCAGGTACGCGTTGTTGCCGGCGCCGCTCTTGTCCCAGGAGGGAGTGTTGACCCAGGTCGAGAGGGTCCATTGCTGGCCCGGCGAGCATGGGAGGTCCTGGTAGGCCCCCGACGAATTGCCGGGCGTGGTGAAGTTGCCGTACACCTTGAAGGCGGCACGCCCGGTGCGGACCAGCGCGTTGCTTGAGTACATATTCCCCCACTGCTGCCAGTGGAGGACGCGTGTGGAATCACCGTCGTATTCGGCGCCGGGGTTCTTCAGCAGCGGGCGGTCCCATTGGGAGACACGCACCCAGTCCACCCTGAACTGCTGGGGAAATACAGAAGATGCGTTGGGGTTTCCCGGCCAGTTGCCGCCGACAGCGGTGTTGAAAATGATGAACATGGGCACCTGGGGCACGGCGGTGCGGTTGGTCGCGTAGAGCGCGTTGTTGACGTAGAACTCGATGCGGTCCGGCCACCAGTCACACCGGAAGGTGTTGTAGGTGGACATGAAGTTCGGCCCCACAAAGTCGTGCGTCTCGCTCTGAGATATGCCGGGCTGCCCCGGCACGGGCCAGTGGTTGGTGCCGTACACCCGTGTGGCGTCGTGCCCGAGGAACTCCATGATGTCGATCTCGGGCGGCCAGCTGCCGTTCTGAGGCAGGAGCCAGAACGCGGGCCACAGGCCCTGCGTCCCCGGCAGCTTTGCCCGCATCTCGAACCGGCCGTACAGGAAGGACTGACGGTCGACCGACTCGATGCGCCCGGACCTGTAGCCGCGGCCGCCGAAAGGCTGGTTCGTGGACGTGATCGTCAGTTCACCCGCGCCGACGGTGACCTGCTGGGGCAGGTAGTACTCCAGCTCGGCGTTGTAGGGCCACGCCTGGTTGATCGCGGTCCAGTTGGCGCCGTTCAGGGCCGACCCCCCGAACTCGTCGGCCCACACCTGGACGAACTGGCCGTCGGCCCGAACGAACGCGGGCATGGCCGCCGCGATCATCACGGCTGCGGCGACGGAAGATGGGCGGGTGGGCTGTCTCATGCGGGGTATGAAGGCTGAATACGGGGAACGGCGGTCTTCCACGCCGCCCCCCGCTGGGGAATCCCGTCCGGGAGTACTCGGACGGGCGTGTGTGGCTCTTACAGGATACAGGGCCCGCCGGAGAAGACGCTCAGGAGGGCGTCGATGTCCATGGTGTCGGGGAAGAGGCCGTCGTTGTTGAAGTCGATGTCGCCGCAGCTGGGGTCGTTGCTGCAGGCACCCCCGGAGAACACGGACAGGAAGTCGTCGATGTCTGCGGTGTCGGGGAAGAGTTCGTCGTGGTTGAAGTCGATGGTGTCGCAGGACGGCCCGGCGATGGCGAGTGTGATGTCGTCCCACCAGACGGCGCCGCCCGCGCTGGACTCCTGGATGTGGAGTGGCACGATGCGGGCGGAGACGGTGCCGGGCGGGGCAACGCCCGTGACGGTGACCTGGTGCATGACGTCGGGCGTGGTGGCCGCGTCGAGGGCGTGCTGCGAGTCGAACGAGATCAGGGTGCCGAACTGGTCGTGCCACTCGATGTTCAGGACGGCGAAGTTGGCGCCCTGGACCCGGTCGCCGGTGGTCGTCCCGACCCAGGCGGTTCCCGTCCAGGTTTCACCGGGGTTGGCGGAGAGTTCCTGGAACACGCCGGAGGCGTTGTACGGCCCGGACCAGTTGCCGAACATCTTGGCGGCGGTGGACCCGGTCTTGACCAGGGTCCCGTCGGAGAAGACGTTGCCGAACTTGACCCAGCCCTGGAACGGGTTGGGGCCTCCGGTGCCGGGGATCTCGAAGGACGGGTTCTGGAGTCCGGTGAGCGTGGTGGGATTGAGCGTGGCATCGTCGAAGTAGACGGAGCCGCCCAGCAGCCCCGGGGCCTGCACGTGGACCAGGGTGATGCGTGCGTAGGCGGCCCCGGCGGGCGCAACGCCGGCCAGGGTGACGTGCTGCCAGGTGTCGACGGGCGTGGACGCGTTGGCGGCGGTGGTTGTCTGGTAGCTCATCTGCGCGCCGAAGGCGTCGATCCACTCGATGTTGAGGGCGGCAAGGTTGTTGCCCTGCACAGGGTCAGCGCTGGAGTTGAATACCCACACGCCCGCTTCCCACGCCTGGTTGGCGGCGGTGGGGAGTTGCTGGTACGCGCCCGAGGCGTTCCAGTCGGTGGAGAAGTTGCCGTAGGCCTTCATGGACACGAACCCGCCATGGAAGTTCGTGAAGTCGGCGAAGCAGTTGTCGAAGTTTGTCCACCCTTCCCAGATGGTGCTGGTGCCGGGTGTTTCGAAGCCACCGTTCACAAGCTGGGCGTGTGCCGTGCCCGTCACGCACGCGAGCATCGTGCACGCGAGTATTCCTGTGATCTTCCTGGTCAGCGACATGTCAAACTCCTCGGGTAAGAAAACACCGAGCCCGGACGGGCGCGGTGCGGGGGGTTACTCGGTGTGCCTGGACTTCCGGGCGCGGGGGGTGCGGGGCTTCTGGTCGGGCGCCTGCTGGGGTGACGCCTGCGGAACGTGCGGGGAGCCGCCCAGGGCAAAGCCGGGGGCGACGGCGGTGGTCCCGTTCACTTCGAAGGTTGTGGCAAGCTCGCGCCGGCACCGCTCGGGGCGGGCGCCGGGCATTTGCGAGCGGGAGAGCCAAAGGGCGGCCTCGTATCCCAGGGCCGTTGCGTCCTGGCACACGGCGGTCATGCGGGGCCACACGTGGGCACGGATGTCGCTGTCGTCCATGCCGACCACCGACAGGTCCCTGGGGACGGTGACGCCCCGCTCCTGCGCACGGCGCATGATGCCCAGTGCCGTCATGGGGTTGGTCGCGAATACCGCGGTCGGGCGCGGGCTCATGGCGAGGATCGCGTCCATCACCTGCTCGCCGGCCGAGAAACTGGCGGGGTGCTCCATGATGAGCAGGGGATCGACGGGAACACCCGCGCAGTGCAGGGCGTCGGCGTAGGCCCGGCGCCGGTCGGCGTGGTCGGAGTCCGACACGTTGTGCACCGCGAGGGCGATGCGCCGATGCCCCAGCGACACGAGGTGCTCCACGGCACGACGGCTGCTGGCGTAGGAGACGGCACGGATGTAGTTGACGCGGGGCTCGTCGAACTGCTCCGCGATGACGATGGCCGGGAATCCCTCCTCGGCGATCCTGAGGATCATCGGCCTGCTCTGGCGGAAGCAACGCAGAATGACCCCCCGCACCCCCTTGCGGAGGAAGAACTGCGTGTAGGTCTCCTTGGGGCCCTTGTCCCGCCGGATGCTGAGCAGCTTGAGGTCAAACTGCTGCTCCTCCAGCCCGCGCATGATGCCGGTGAGCAGCGCGGACTCGAAGGACCCGTACTCGGTCCGCACCGGTTCGTCCGGGTACGCGAGGGCCACCACGTTCGAGAGTCGTCGGCCCACCGACGGGAAGTAGCCCAGGCGGTTGATGCACTCCAGGACCCGTTCCCGGGTGTCCCCGTCCACGTTGGTGTGGTTGTTCAGCACCCGCGACACGGTGGCCGCGGACACGTTCAGTTCCTTCGCGATGGCCCTGACGGACGACAAAGGGGAGCTCCTCCGGCGCACGGCCTGCCCGGGTGGCGGCCATGAAACCGTTTCATCGCAGAACACGATACCAGCGGGTCGCCGGGTTTGCAACCGCAAAGAAGCCGGGGAGTCACGGAATTCCCAAATGACCCCTTTGGGTGTTATCCGGAGCAAAAATACCTACTTTCCCAGGTTTGGGAGGGCTGCGGGTGGCGGCGAAGGGTGTTCGAGGTCGCCACACGGGGCACGAATTTCCTTGGGGAATTCACGATGAAACAGTTGCGAATCAGGCCCGTTCAGGTATGCTGTGGGCGTGCAGGCGGCACGCATGCCGCGGACCGACGTGGTCTCGCGGCCTGGGGCAGTACCCCGTGCGGTCCGTCCTGGCAGAGAGAGAGGCATTCATGAAACTCGCAGTTGCAGTGTGCGCCCTCATTGCCGGCGCAGCGGTCGCGCCCGCGCAGGCCCAGAACATGCTCACGAACCCCGGCTTCGAGTCGGGGCTCTCGGGCTGGACGCCCTTCGGGAATGTGTTCGCCGAGAGCGTCACGCCCCGCACCGGCAGCGGTGTCGCGAAGATGTTCGGCAACTGGTCCGGCGGCTTCAACGTGAGCGGCTTCTTCCAGACGTTCCCCGCTGCGCCGGGCCAGAACTGGTCGTTCGAGGGATACCTGCGCCACAACACGGGCGACAACATGGTGGGCACCGGCATTCCCAACGGCGGGTCCGGCAACTGGGTGATCGCAAAGATGGAGTTCCGCGACGCGAGCGACACGGCGGTAGGCTTCGTGGAGAGCGCGCCGGTGGACGGCACGTCGCCGACCGATGTCTGGCTGCAGCGCAGCGTGTCGCTGACCGCGCCGGCGAACACCGTTTCGGTGTGGGCGTTCTTCCTCTACCTGCAGCCGCAGTTTGACGGCGGCGCCATCCTGGTGGACGACGCGCGCCTGATCCCCGCGCCGGGCTTCGGCGCTGTGGCCGGGGGCGCCCTGGTGGCGTTCGCCCGCCGGCGTCGGCGGTAGCACGGCCCCTGCCCTCTGCCCACGCTTGTGGCTTGCACACGAGCCAACCCCCGCCCTCGTGCGGGGGTTGTTTCTTCCTGGCGGGCGCACGGGGCCGCCTCGGTGTGCCCCTGCACCCCGCCACCTGCCCGCGGCGCGCGGGGGCGCACGTGCCCGCCCGGCCTCAGCGGGGCAGGGGCGGGACCGCCGGCCCCGCTTCCTCCGCTTTCTTCCTCCAGAATTCCAGCTGGGTCGCGTGCTGAGATCCCTGGCCGTCCCACTGCCTGTACAAGCGCAGCACGCGGTCAATGACGGCGGGAATGTGGCGTTGCCTTGACTTCGGGCCGATCTTCGGCGCGAGCTCGATGAGGCGCTCGGCCGCCGGCCTCAGCACCACCTCGGCGCCCGCGAATCCGGCATCGCGTTGTTCGGCGGGCGAGGCCGCCGCACTGTCCGCCAGGAGTTCGCCCAGCACCGTGGTGGAAATGAGCATCACCCACTCGTAGCGATCACCGGCCTTGACCTGCTCCGCGGCCCGTGGGAGGAACGCCTCGAGCATCGACCGGGCTTCGGCTCCCCGCCCCGTGCGTCGCAGGGCGAGGGCCCACTCGTAGTGCGAGATGAGGATGTCCGACGTTTGGACGCCCCAGGGCTTGTCCTTGGCGTCCGTGTTCATCAGCGTGCCGACCGCGTCGCGCAGCAGCGGCTCGGCGTCCGCCGCGCGATCCACGTCGAGGTACAGGCTGGCGACAGTCTCCGCGGCGGCGGCGCGTTCGGGGCTCCTGGCGTCGAGGACCTTGCCCGCGATGGCGTAGCCGTGCTCCGCCGCGTCGAGCGCGCCCGCGGTGTCGCCGGCCTCACGCTTGAGCGTGGCGAGCGATCTCCAGAACGTCCCCACCTCGGGGTGCTCGTCCCCGTAGATGATTCTTGCGGCCGCGAGCGTCCGCTCCATCGTCGCGATCGCGGCGGGGTCCCTGGTCGCTCGCTGGACGGTCGCAAGCCCGTGGAGGGCCTGGATGCGCATGGGATCGTCCGGGAAGGCGCGGTCCAGGATTGCCGAGAGCTTCTCGAGCAGCGGACGCGCCACCTCAGGCTTCTGTTCGCGCATGGCGACCACGGCCTGGTTGAGCAGCGTGGTGCAGTAGGGCGTGGAATCTGTCTTGCCATGCGACGCGAAGTACTCCTCCGTCCGGCGGAGGTACTCCTTGGCGGCGGCGTCATCTCCCTCGTCGGAGGCCAGCGAGGCGAGGCTCAGGCCAAGGACGGCGAGCGCCTCCTCGCCGGGCTGCCCGGCGCTGGTGAGGATCCGCTGTGCGCTGCGGAGAGACTCTGCGGCGTCCGCAGGCCTGCCGAGCTTGTGCTGGAGCTGACCGACCTCCCCGAGGACTTCGGCGGCGGCGACGCTGTCGGCGCCGGCATCTGCGCCGGTGCGGTCCAGCGCGACGAGGTAGATGTCCAGGGACTGCGCGTAGAGGCCCAGCTCCCGGTAGTTCTCGGCGATGGCGCGTGCGAGCGCGCCTTCGACGCGCGGCGGGCGTGCCCCAGGGGTCGCCCGGAGGTCGGCGGCGGCGCGGTCCATGACCTCGCGCACCGTGACGCTGTCGCGCCCCTGCTCACGGACCCGGTTGGCGCGCCGGATGGTGGAGGTCATCAGGTCGTTCACGGCCAGGGCCGCTTCCTCGCTCTTCTTCGCGTCCTGTGCCTGCCGGTCGGCCCGCGCGGCCTCCTGCGTGGCAAGGGCGGCGTTGGCCCTCGCCAGGTCTGCCTGGGTCACGGCTTCCGCCCGCTCCTGCCTCGCCCGCACCAGACCGAAGGCTGTGCCGCCCGCGCCCAGCAGGAGCGCACAGACAACCACGGAGCCCGCCCCGACGACCGCCCGGTTGCGGCGGACGAACTTGCGGACGCGGTAGGCGGCGGACTCCGGTCCGGCGAGGAGGGGCTTGTGCTGGAGGTAGTTGGCGATGTCGTCGGCGAGCTCGGCGGCGGAGCGGTAGCGTTCATCACGCGCCTTGCGCATGGCGCGGAGCGGGATCCACTCGAGCTCGGCACGCAGGTCGGACGCGAGCTCGCCGACCTGCACGCGGCGCGCCTGGGCCACCCTCGTGCCCTCGGCCCCCAGGGACGTGAGGCGCGTGCTGGGGCGCGGGGGCTCTGACTCGCGGAGGATGCGCTGGATGGCGGCGTAGCCGGCGGCACGCAGCTCGCGCGGGTCGAAGGGGAGCACCCCGGTGAGCAGCTCGTAGAGCACGACGCCCAGCGCGTAGATATCCGTCCGCGTATCGACCTGGGACTCGGAGAGGTCCGCCTGCTCGGGGCTCATGTACTCGGGCGTCCCGAGCATGAGGCCCTGCTCGGTCATGAGAGTCCCCCCGCCACTCCGCAGGGAGACTGCCTTGGCAACACCGAAGTCGATGATGACCGGGCGTGGCGGCGCCCCGGCCACCCGCTGCGCGACGAGGATGTTGGCGGGCTTCAGGTCACGGTGGATGACGCCCTTGGTGTGCGCGTGCTGCACCGCGTCGCAGACCTGGATGAAGAGGGAGAGGCGTTCGCGCAGCGGCAGCCGTTCCCGGTCGCAGAAGTCGGTGATGGGGCTGCCCTGGATGCACTCCATCACGAAGTAGGGGCGGCCGGCGGCGGTTGTCCCCGCGTCGAACACGCGTGCGATGCCGGGGTGGTCCATCAGCGCGAGCGCCTGACGCTCCTGCTCGAAACGGGCGATGACGGCACGGGAGTCCATGCCGGGCTTGATGATCTTGATCGCGACGCGCCGCTGGATGGGCTCCGACTGCTCCGCGGCGAAGACGACACCGAATCCGCCCTCGCCCAGGAGGTCCGTCAGCCGGTACGGCCCGATGACCGTCCCCGGGCGCTCGTGCTCGGGCGGGGGAGGCGCATGTCGGAACCCCATCGTGGGCTGGTCCATGAAGCCCTTTGCGCTGTTCATCGCGTGCAGCAGGCTCAGCGCCTCCGCCAGCATGGCGGGCTGCGTGCAACGCGACCTGACAAACTCCTCCCGTTCGTGCTGCGGGAGGTCCTGGGCCTCGCCCAGGATGTCGACCAAAGACGTGCTTGGGGTGTCGGGCTCTGTCATGCGCCTTGCCGTTCTGCTGAATCCTGCCTAGGCCTCCGCGTCGGTGGCCGCTGGCCTGTGGGCCGATACCTCCCGCGCCAGCCAGGCCCGCGCGTACGCCCAGCGGTTGTTGACCGTCCGCTCGGAAATGCCCAGGGCGCGCGCGGCTTCGGGCACGGAGAGGCCCGCGTAGAACCGCAGCCGGACCACACCGGCCACCTGCGGGTCATGATCTTCCAGGCGCCGGAACGCCCCATCGAACGCAAAGACGGTGTCCACGTCTGCGCCGGCCGCAGCGTCAAGGTCGGCGACGTCGCCGATCGAGTCCAGCGCCAGGCGGGCCCGGCCCCCACCCCGTTTCAGGCGTCCACGGGCGCGGGCGTGCTCGATGAGGATCCTGCGCATGGCCTCGGCAGCGAGGTGGTAGAACCCGGCGTCCCCCCCGGCCCGGGCCTTGACCTGGTCCCCGATGCGCAGGTACGCCTCGTGCACGAGCGCCGTTGCGGAGAGCGAGTGGCCGGCCCGCTCGCCGTTCATCTGGTGCTGAGCGATCGCGCGCAGGTGGCCGTACACCGTTTCCGCGAGCGGCTCGCCGCGTGCGTCTGCCCCGCCGTTTTCGTCGCGCACCGACATGCACGCATCATACAGAAGTCTGCCGCGAGCACCAGCAGAAACCCGGCACTCTTGACCGGGTGGTGCGCGCCGCTATGCTTCGGCAGCATCAAGAGTCCCGGGAAGCCTTTCCACCCGGGCGGCAACCGAGCCGGTTTCAGACCGGTCGCGGTGCCGAGGCCAGCCCCCAGCGGGGGATCGATGCGGCCGGACCACCGGCAAACTGCAGCGACGTTCGCTGCGTTCCCCGCGCAATTGGCCTGCCTGATGCCGCGAGGAGTTCACGGCATGTCGCGTGTTGCCATTGCCCGGTACCAGCAGTCGTATTCCGCGAGCAGATCGAGCGCCACCCGTGCGCTGCACCCGTCTCCGGGGCGGGACCGGGGCCCGCTGGTCACCCCGATCGTGCAGTCCACCACGTACCTGCAGCCCGGTGTCGGCGGCTGCGAGGGGCCGACCTACTCGCGGGTCGCCAACCCCACGGTGGATGCGCTGGAGGAGGTGCTGGGGGCCCTGGAGAGCGCACCGCCCTCCGTGTGCTTCGGCACCGGGCTGGGGGCGGAGACCGCACTCTTCCTCGCGCTCCTGCGGACCGGCGACCACGCCGTGGTCGGCGAGAGCGTGTACGGCGGCACAACGCGCCTGTTCAGGCAGCTGCTGGCGGGCCTGGGGGTTTCGTGCACATTTGTGGACGCCACGCGCGTGGAGGAGGTTGCCCGTGCTCTCACGGCGCGAACCAGGCTGGTCTTCGTCGAGACGCCCGCGAACCCGACGCTGGCGCTCACCGACATCCGCGCGGTGAGCGCAGCCGCGCACAGCGCGGGAGCGCTGTGCATCGTGGACAACACGTTCCTGACGCCCGTGCTGCAGCAGCCGCTGGACCTGGGCGCTGACGTCACGGTGTACAGCACCACCAAGCACATCGAAGGGCATTCCGCGGCGCTGGGCGGTGCCGTCACCAGCCGTGACGGGGGCATCCTGGAGAAGGTGCGCTGGGTGCGCAAGTGCACGGGCGGCATCCAGGCGCCGTTCAACTCGTGGATCACGCTGCAGGGAGTGAAGACGCTGCCGCTGCGCCTGGAGCGGCAGTCCGCCCACGCGCTGGAGGTCGCGCAGTGGTTGGAGGCGCAGGACGGGATCGCGCGGGTAAGCTACCCGGGGCTCCCGGGATTCGGCCAGCGGACGCTGGCCGATGCGCAGCACCTTGGCGGGCACGGGGGCGTGATCGCGTTCGAAGTTTCGGGCGGCGTGGAAGCGGGCACGCTGTTCATGAACAGCGTGCGCCTGTGCCGGCTGGTCGAGCACGTGGGGAGTGTGGAGACGCTCATCACGCACCCCGCCACCATGACGCACGCGGACGTGCCCAGGGCCCAGCGCGAGCGCGCGGGGCTCACGGACGGGCTCATCCGTCTGTCGGTGGGGCTTGAAGACCCGGCCGACATCACCGCCGATCTGGGCCGGGCGCTATCGGCGGCACGCTCGAAGGGAGGTGACCTGTGCACCACCCGGTAATCGTGCTGAAGTTCGGCGGTTCGGTGCTCAGGGGGGAGCAGGACCTGGCCCGGTGCGTGCGTGAAGCGTACCGGTGGGTGCGGGAAGGGCGACGTGTCGTCGCGGTTGTGTCCGCTTTCGAGGGGCAGACGGACGCGCTCCTGGCGCGCGCAAACGCCGTGACGCCGACGGGGGCGGCGGACGCGCGGGCCCTGCTGCTTTCGACAGGCGAGTTCACGTCGGCGGCTCTCCTGGCGCTCAGCGCACACAAGGCGGGCGTCGCCGTCCGGGTGTGCGGGCCCCACGAGGTGGACCTGCGCACCAGCTGCGCCGGGCAGGACGCCGACCCAGCGAGTGTGGACGCAGCGCACCTGCGTGCAGTGCTGGCGGCCGTGCCGCTGGTGGTGGTCCCGGGGTTCGTGGGTGTCGGGCCGGACCGGCAGGTCACGCTCCTGGGCAGGGGCGGGTCGGACCTCACGGCGATCCTCCTGGCCGACCAGCTGGGTGCGAGGTGCCGCCTGATCAAGGACGTGGACTGCCTGTACGAGCGGGACCCGGCGCAGGTGGTGCCCGGGCCGCCCCCGCGCCGCTTCCGGCAGACCTCGTGGGACTGCGCGCTGTCGCTGGACGGGGGCATCGTGCAGCACAAAGCGGTGCGTTTCGCGAAAGAGCGCGGGCTGGCGTTCGAGGTCGGGACGTTCCAGGGGGATGAGGCGTCGGTCATCGGCCCGCACCAGACCCGCTGGTTCCCGACGCGGGCGCAGCGACGCCCGCTGCGGGTGTCCGTGCTCGGGTGCGGCGTCGTGGGTGGCGGGGTGGCCCGGGCCCTCATGGACGGGCGCGACGGGTGCGTGCTGTCCCGGGTTCTGACGCGACGGGCCGGTTCACTGCCCCCGGACCTGCCCCCGGACTCCGCGACCACGCGCGTGGAGGACGCAATCCAGGAGAGCGACGTGGTGGTGGAACTCTTGGGCGGTGTGCAGCCGGCGGCGGAGTGGGTACACCGCGCGCTGTGCAGCGGGAAGCACGTGGTCACCGCCAACAAGTCGCTGATCGTGGCCTACGGGACCGCGCTCGAACAGACAGCCCGCGCCCACGGCGTTTCTCTGCGGTTTTCGGCCGCGGTCGGGGGCGCGGTGCCCATGCTCGAGACCATCGGGCGGGCGGCCCGTGAGGAGGGCGTGGCCTCGCTTGAGTGCGTGGTCAATGGCACGTGCAACTTCATCCTGAACACGCTGCAAGACGGACGCCCGCTGCAGACGGCCATCGGGGAGGCGCAGCGTCTGGGGTTCGCGGAAGCGGACCCGACGCGGGACGTCGATGGCACCGACTCGCACGAGAAGCTCCGCCTGCTGGCAAGGGCCGCATGGGGGATGGACGCGCAGACGGCCGAGTTCGCAAGGCTGGGCATCGTCGGCGCCGGGAGCGCCGTGCTGCACGCGCCGCGCCCGCCCGGCTCGTGCGTGAGGCTGGTGGCAAGGGCGCGACGGGTCGGGTGTGTGGTGGACGGGGGCGTGGCGCCGGCAGTGATCGCGCCGGGGCACCCGCTCCATGATCTGCCGGGCGCCGGCAACCGGCTCTGCCTCCGCACCACGACCGGCCGGTGCATCACGGTCGATGGGACGGGGGCCGGCAGATGGCCCACCACGGAGAGCGTGCTGGGGGACCTGCTGGAGCTCGCACGCGGGGACCGCGCGGCGCACGATGCCGAGGAGCCGCGGGAAGGAGCGCACCATGCCGCGTGACCGCTTGATTGCCGTCGTGGGCGCAACGGGCCCGGTCGGGCGCGAGGTCCTGAACATCCTCAAGGACCGGGGCGTGGCGCCCGAGCGGTTGAGGCTGTTCGCGAGCGACCGGTCGGCCGGGGCCATTGCGCAGTACGGTGTGCACGCCCTGCCCGTTGCGGCGCTTGGGCACGGGTGCTTCACAGGTACCAGCGTGGCGTTCTTCTGTGCAAGTGCGGAGGTCGCCCTCCGGCACGCCTTCGAGGCTGCGGAGGCGGGGGCTCTGGTCATCGACAACTCATCAGGGCTGCGGATGCACCCAGGCGTGCCGCTGGTCGTGCCGGAGATCAACGGCCATCTTGTCGGTGACGCACCGGGCGGACGCGTCATCGCGAACCCCAACTGCTCCACGGCCATCATGCTGACGGCGCTCCATCCGTTCCGGGAGCGGTTCGGTATCGAGGCGATCGACGTCGCGACGTACCAAGCGGTCTCGGGCGCAGGCCAGAAGGGAATCGACGAGCTGCTGACCCAGGCGGAGGCCCACGCCCTGGGCCGCCTCTCTCCCCCCTCCGCGTTCCCCGAGCCCTGCCTTTTCAATGTGTTCAGCCACGATGCCCCGGTAGATGCCGGCACGGGCGTGAACGGCGAAGAACAGAAGATGATCGAAGAGTCCCGCAAGATCTGGGAAGATGCCGCGCTGCGTATCACGCCGACCTGCGTACGGGTGCCCGTCCTGCGGGCGCACACACAGGCGATCACCGTGACGCTGCTAAGACCAGCGACCGAGGACGCGCTGCGGGACGCGTGGCAGGCGAGCAGCTCGCTGCACATCATCGACGATCGCGCGCACAACCGGTTCCCCACGCCGGCCAAAGCGTCCGGGATGGACTCGGTTTTGGTCGGCCGGCTGCGTCCGGACCCGTGCGCGCCGCCAGACTCCGGCGGCGCCCGCCGCCGCTGGTGCCTGCTTGCCTGCGGCGACCAGCTCCGCAAGGGGGCGGCGTTGAACGCGGTGCAGGTCGCCGACGCTGCCCACCGCACACCTCTGTGGGGGTGCACGGCTGACGACGGTTCAGTGCGGACCTCTCCCCTGCACCGTGCGGTCGAGGGCCCTCCCCGATCCACCGTGCAAGACCGCGGACCCGGTGGGCGGCGCTCTTGCCCCGGGCACATACCCGCTTGACGCGCCGCCCGTCCGCCGTTACGCTATATTGAGAGAGCATTCTCAATAACACGCACCTTGGACAGCGATCAACAACAACACCTGTTCCGCCGCTGGCTGTGGGCCTGGACGCTGGCCCTGACCGCTATTGCTGGGCAATCGCTGCTGCCGCTGGTGCACGCGCCCCATCATCAGAATCACGGCCCCGCTGAGTGCAGGCTTGAAAGCCACGGGCAGGTCCACTGCGCCCCGTCCGCACTGAAATCTGGACGTTACCTGGATGGGGTGGAGGTCGACGATTGCACGAC
This sequence comes from Phycisphaerales bacterium, assembly GCA_046350475.1. GTDB lineage: Bacteria > Planctomycetota > Phycisphaerae > Phycisphaerales > UBA1924 > BJHL01. The sequence continues at coordinate 88,286 of JAXMAJ010000002.1, forward strand.
TTGCCAGCTGATAGCGGGCGTGTGCAGCCCCTTTGTTCCGGAGTGCGCCCCCAGCGGCCTCATCGCGGTGTCTGATCCCGCCCAGAACGTGCTGCTGAACTGGCCGCAGTGTGCCTCCTCGCGGGCGGGTGGGATCGCAGCCTGTCCCCGTGGTCCACCCGCGGTGTAGCCTCGCCACAGGACCGTACAAACCGCACGTCTCCGCACGCCCCGACGCCCGGGTCTCTCACCCGTGGATAGAGGCTCGCGCCCGCACTTCCACAACCTGAGGTAATCCATGTTGCACCAGACCATGCGCTCCGCGCAGGTATGGGCCGCCGCGCTGACTCTCGCGGCCCGCCTTTCCTGCGCTCCCGCCATCGCGCAGACCGACGCCGGACTCGCGCCCCCCGACAGCACCGTCCGTCAGCAGCTCGAAGAACTCCGCCGCCAGAACGAGCTGATGCTCCGCCAGATCGACGAACTGCGCAGGCGGCTGGACTCATTTGGCAGCGCCGCCCCACCGCCCACGGCCTCCCCATCGGCCGGGCCCCGTCCATCACCGCAGGAGGCGTTGGACTCTGCGCTGGCCAGGTCCGGCGCCGGAGCGGCCGAACCAGCGGGGGCTCCAGGCGGCGGACCCTTGCTCAAGTTCGGGCCCGCGGCACTGAGGTTGGTGGATGTTTCCATGGTTGTGGATACCGCGGCCGGATGGTCGAGTGAGCCGGACCAGTCTCTGCAGACGCTTCAGGCGGGTGGGCACGACCCGCGCAAGCGGGGCTTCACCCTGCAGGCGGCGGAACTCGCCCTCTCAGCGACGGTGGACCCCCACTTCTCCGCGTTCACGAACATCGTGTACTTCATCGATCCGCCCAGCGGGGAGTCGGCGGTGGAACTGGAAGAGGCGTTCGTCCTGTCGCAGGCCCTTCCGCACGGGCTTCAGCTGAAGGCGGGGCAGTACCTCACGGACTTCGGCCAGGTGAACCCGACGCACCCGCACGCGTGGGAATGGATGGACCAGCCGGTGGTGCTGTCGCGCATGTTCGGGGGTGACGGGATGCGGGCCCCCGGCGCCCGCGTGGGCTGGCTGCTGCCGGTGCCGTGGTACTCGCAGTTGATCGTGGGCGCCCAGAACCCCAACGGGGAAACGATGGCGAGTTTCGTGTCGGAGGCGGAGGTCGGCGGGCGGCCCTTCGTCGACCGGCACGTGTCGGGGCCCGACGATCTGGTCTGGTCCGCAAGGTGGGAGGGTTCAACGGACCTCACCCCCACGACCACGCTCAAGTTCGGTGTCTCAGGCGTAACCGGCCCCAACGCGAGCGGCCCGGGCGAACGCACCGACATCTACGGCGCCGACCTCAAGCTCAAGTGGAGGCCGGAGGAGAACGAGCGTGGCTGGCCGTTCGTGCTGTGGCAGACAGAGGTCGTCGGGCGCAGTTTCGGCGTCGGCGCGTACACCGACCCTGACAACGCGGCGAACGATCTGCCCGGCGCCACGCTGCACGACTGGGGGTTCTTCACACAGCTGCTGTACGGCTTTACCCCAGGCTGGGCGGCGGGCCTTCGGTACGAATACGCGGGCGGGGATGGCGAGAGCGTGGGAGGGCGCGGGGCGGATCCCTTCCGGGACAACCGTCAGCGCCTCTCGCCCCTCCTGATCTGGCAGCTCTCCGAGTTTTCCCGCCTGCGCCTCCAGTACAACCACGACGCTGCGGACCACCTGGAGGGCGGCGACGCCGATTCGGTGTACCTGGGGCTTGAAGTGCTGTTCGGGGCCCACCCCGCCCACTCGTTCTGATCCACCACACACCATCACACAAGGACGATCCTCATGAACATGTTCCAGATTCTCGCGGGCGCCGCGTGCATCACCGCGTTGCTCTGCCCGGGCGTCACCGCTCAGGAACTGCCCCCGAACACCACGCACCCCGCCCCGCTTCCGCCCCTCCAGGTCTGCGCGACGGTGCCCGACCTCGGGCAGTTGGTCCAGGAGGTGGGTGGGGACCGCGTGAGCGTCACCACCTTTGTCAAAGGGGGCGAGGACCCGCACTTCCTCGAGGCCAAGCCCAGCATCATCAAGGCCGCAAGCCGGGCGGACCTCTTCGTGCAGGTCGGGCTGGAATTGGAGGTCGGCTGGGTCCCCGCGGTCCTGCTGCAGGCCCGCAACGACAAGGTCCAGGCCGGTTCGCCCGGACTGCTCGATGCCTCCGCTGCCATCACCCCCCTGGAAGTGCCCTCGGGCACGGTGGACCGATCCATGGGTGATGTCCACACAGCGGGGAACCCCCACTTCCTGCTCGACCCGGTCTGCGGGCTGCGGGTGGCCAGGCTCATCACAGATCGTCTCATGCAACTGCGGCCCTCCGACGCGGCCTACTTCGACCACCGCTACGAGGACTTCCACTCCCGCGTGTGCACATCGCTCGTCGGGGAGGAACTTGCGCACAAGTACGATGCGGAGAAGCTTGCTGCGCTGGACGAGACGGGCGGGCTCGTGGACTTCCTTGCTTCCCAGGGGGACAAGGACAAGCTCAAGGGTTGGCTGGGAGACATGTCACCGCTCCGGGGCACCAGGGTGGTCACCGATCACAACCTGTGGACCTACTTCGCACACAGGTTCGGCGTCCGCGTCGTGGGGTACCTGGAGCCCAAGCCAGGGGTCCCCCCCACCATCAAGCACCTGAAGGAGATCGTCGAGATGATGAAGCGGGATCGCGTGGGGTTGGTCCTTGCGTCTCCCTACTTCGACGCCCGCCACCCCGCGTTTGTCGCGGAGCAGACGGGGGCGAAGGTAGTGGCGCTGACACACCAGTGCGGGGGCCTCCCGGATACCGGCACCTACATCCAGATGTGCGACCACAACGTGCAAGCGCTGGTGGCGGCGTGCAAGGAGCACAAGTGACTGAACTCCATGGTGGCACTCCACACGTGCCGGCATTGCAGAACGACGATGATCCGCCGCTGGTTTCCATGGACAGAGTCTGCCTGGGGTACGGCGGGCGCGACATCCTCCGGGACGTCTCCCTCCGCGTGCACGAGGGGCAGTTCTGGTTCCTGCTGGGCCCCAACGGCGCGGGCAAGAGCACGCTGCTGCGCGCCCTGCTGGGCTTCCTGCGCCCCACCTCCGGCTCCATCGTGCGCCGCGCGGACTGCGCCGGGCCGGGGCGGATCGGGTTCGTGCCCCAGCGCTGCGACCTCAACCCGGCGCTCCCGACCACCGTGCGCGAGTTCGTGCGGCTGGGACTGGTGGGCGCCGAGGGCGGGGCGGGGCCGTCCGGCCTGTCCGCGGCCCTTGAGCAGTGCAACCTGAAGGGCATGGAGAGGGCGGACTACTGGTCGCTCTCAGGTGGGCAGCGTCAGCGCGCGCTCCTGGCCCGGGCGCTGGTCAGGAGGCCATCCCTGTTCGTGGTCGACGAGCCGACGACCGGCCTGGACCCGCCCTCGGAAGACCAACTGATGGCGTCCCTCGCCGGGCTCAACCGGCGGGAACGGCTGACGGTGCTGTTCGTCGGCCACGACCTGCCTCTCGCAGCCCGGTATGCGACGCACGTCGCCCTCTTCCTGCACGGGGGGGTCCACGCCGGCCCGGCGCACGCGGTGCTGGTCCCCGAACTGCTGCGCCGCGCATACGGGCTGCCCATCGACCTCCACGGGGAAACCGCCCCGACCCGGAGTGCCACCCCATGATGCACGAGTTCCTTGATTCCTGGACGCTCTTCGGCGACACCTACCTCGTCGGATGGCTCATCGCCGTCATGCTCGGGCTGCTGGGGGTATTCGTGCTTGCACGCAACCAGGTGTTCGTCGGCGCCGCCCTCTCCCAGGTGTCCACGCTGGGGGTCGCGCTCGCGACCGCGCTGGGAGCAGCGCTCCACGGTCGCGCGCCGGCCTGGGTCGAGTCCGAGGGCGCCCTCACCGGGACCGCTGTCGCAGTCGCTGTAGCCGCCTCCGTGCTCTCCGCCCGCTACGCGGCGTCGGCCCGGGTGGCCGGGCGTGACGGGCTGATGGGCTGGCTGTTCCTCCTCGGCGCCAGCGTGTCGATCGTGGTTGTCTCGCACAGCCCCCACGGGCTGGAAGAGGTCCAGCGGCTGTTCGCCTCCAGCATCATCGGCGTCACGCGGGGTGACCTCGTGCTCTTCCTGGGGCTGGCGTTGATCACCGGCCTGCTGGTGGGCATGCTGCGGTCCACCCTCCTGCTGTGGGTCATGGACCCGGTGATGGCCCTGGCCGTGGGTGTACGCGTGGCGCGGGTGGAAGTGCTCTCTTCCATCTGGCTCGGGCTCGCCGTGGGGCTCTCCATCCGCGCGTCCGGCACGCTCTACACGTTCGGCTGCCTGGTGCTGCCCGCCCTCATCGCCCGCCCTCTGTGCAGGGAGGTGCGCTCGATGCTCTGGGCAGCCCCCCTCATCGCGCTCCTCCTTTCGACCGCGGGCTTTGTCGCGGCCAACCACTTCGACTTCCCTCCCGCGCAGCTGAGCGTGGCCCTGATGTGCGCCGCGTGGCCGGCCTCCCTGGTGGCCCGGAGGTAGAACGCCCGCCGGCCGCCCCACTTCTATACTCGCCCCAGCGACCGGGCGGCGGCGGGGTGCCGACCAGCCCGGCGCCTTCCACCGCGAGAGGTCAGCCCATGCCCAACGCCGTCTGGATCGCCATCGCCATCATCGTTGGCATCTTCGTCCTGATCTTCATCGCGTTCCTGCTGCAGTTCCTGGGGCTGTGGATCCAGGCAACCGTGTCCAACGCGAGTGTCAGCCTGTTCGACATGATCGGCATGCGGTTCCGCAAGGTGGACGTGCGCACCATCGTGCTGAACCGCATCCGCGCCGTCAAGGCGGGCATGGACATCCCCACCAACGCGATCGAGACCCACTACCTCGCCGGCGGGCGGGTGAACCACGTGATCACGGCCATGATCAGCGCCCAGAAGGCGAAGATCGACCTGCCCTGGAACACCGCGACAGCCATCGACCTCGCAGGACGGGACATCCTGGACGCGGTCCAGACCAGCGTGAACCCCAAGGTCATCGACTGCCCCGCGCAGAACGGCCCGCGCGCGACCATCGACGCCGTCGCCAAGAACGGCATCCAGCTGAAGGTGAAGGCCCGCGTGACGGTGCGGACGAACATCGGACGCCTGGTGGGCGGCGCCACGGAGGAGACCATCATCGCACGCGTGGGCCAGGGCATCGTCAGCACCATCGGCTCGGCCCACGACCACAAGGCCGTGCTCGAGAACCCCGACGAAATCAGCAAGAAGGTGATGCAGAGCGGCCTGGACGCGGGCAGCGCGTTCGAAATCCTGTCCATCGACATCGCGGACATCGACGTGGGCGACAACATCGGCGCCAAGCTGCAGACCGACCAGGCCAACGCCAACAAGCAGATGGCCCAGGCCGAGGCCGAGAAGCGCCGGGCGCTCGCCGTCGCCCAGGAGCAGGAGTTCAAGGCGGAAGAACAGAAGAACCGGGCCCTCGTCGTCCTCGCCGAGGCCGAGGTGCCCCGCGCGATCTCCGACGCGTTCCGCAACGGCCGCCTGGGCGTGCTGGACTACTACAAGATGCAGAACCTCCAGGCCGACACGAGCATGCGGGGGAGCATCGCCGGCGAGGGCGGCAAGCCCTAGACGCCCCCGCCAGGCCCCGCCCTCACTGCCGCTTGGACATCACACGCCGCAGGTCCCGGTCGGCGTCGCGCTTCGCGATGTCACGCCGCTTGTCGTGCGCCTGCTTGCCCTTCGCCAACCCGATGAGCAGCTTGGCCCACGGCCCCTTGAAGTAGAGCTTCAGCGGGACGATGGTCATGCCCTTGGTCATCTTGCGGGCCCACTTCTGCACCTCCTGCTTGTGCGCAAGCAGGATGCGCGTGCGCGTCGCGGCGTGCCCGAGCGCGGCCGCCGGCGTGTACTCGCCGATGTGCACCTTGTGGAGGGTGAGGGTGGGCGGCTCCGCGGTGATACGGACAAAGCCCTCGGCCAGCGACACGTGGCCGTCACGCACGCTCTTGATTTCCGAGCCCATGAGCGCGATCCCGCACTCGAGCGTGTCCTCGATGTGGTAGTCGTGGCGCGCCTTCCGGTTCTCGATGGACGGGAGTTGGTCAGGCTTGGCAGCCTTCTTCGCCATGGGGGCACAACCGTAGCCGGTGTTGGCCGTCGGGCCCGACCGGCACCAAAAACAACACCGCCCCGCGGTGCGGGGCGAGTTGCAAGGTGGGAGAAGAAAACGTGAGGTTCTGAGCTTCCATACGCCGCCCCGGCGGGGGCGGTTCCCCCGAAACCGGATCCCGGCGCGTTCAGGTGAATGTCGCCCGCATGAGGATCACGTCCGCGCTGGCCCGCCCGCCGACAGGGACAACCACCAGCGCGATCTGGGTCCCCACCTCCACCGGCTCCACGCCCGCGCTGCTGAGCGCGACGTTGGAGTCGAATGCGGCGAGCTTGCGGTCCACCCTGCCGTCCGCCGTCAGGGACACCAGCTGGTACTCCTGCCCCTCGGGCAACGCGGGCATGTCGCTGTACACGGCCCGCCAGCTGCTCCACTTGTCGTTGGTATAGATCGCCAGACGCCCGTCAAAGCCGGCCCGCTCCGCCTGGAAAGCCACGCGCCGGGTCGAAGCGTCAAACACGACGTCGTTCACGAACCGCTGGCCGAACGTGCCGCCCAGCGCCTCGCCGACCTGGATGCCCGACAGACGCTCGATGCTCTCCTTGTTGGACTGCCGCACGTAGAACAGCATCCCCGACAGGATGACGCACGCGCAGACCAGGCCCAGCGCCCCGCCACGCCACAGCGCGCTCACGCGGCGCGCACCGCCGAACGACGGGGCGTCGAACGCCCCCGCGCTGTGCGCAATCTCGTCATCCACGATCGCGCCGCGCACGGCGTCCAGCACACGCTCGCGGAGATGCCCCGGCGCCTCCACGTTCGGCAGCAGCTCGCCGCCGCCCGCCCAGCGGGCCTGCTCCCGCAGGATGTGCTCCCGCACACCCTGGGGCGCCCTGCTCAGGGCACGCTCGAACACGGCGTGCTCGTCGGCATCCAGGAGGCCCAGGGCCGCCAGGCTGGCATTCTCAAGAAGCTCACGCGTCGTCATGCAACATACTCCTCGCCAGACCGTTCCCGCAACCTCACCAGCGCCCGGCTCAACGCACTCTTGACCGTCCCCAGCGGCGTGTTCAGCTCTTCACCGATCTGCCGGAGCGTCTGCCCCCCCAGGTACGCCCGGGTCACCACAAGCCTCTGTAATTCAGGGAGCGTCTCGATCCGTTTCATGAGAACCTTCATCCGGTCGTCCGTATCCATCCGCGAACTGCCCGCCGGGGCCTCCGGCGTGACCACCGCCTGCGGGTGGTCGATGGAAGTCGGCTTGATCCTCGCCCGGCTCCGACGAAGCTTGTCCACCAGGTGCCTGCGGCTGATGAGCATGACCCATGTCACCAGCGCCGCCCGCTCCTGGTCGTACCGCCCAGCGGTCCGCCAAAGCCGGATGAAGATCTCCTGCACCGCGTCCTCGGTCTCCGCACGTGTCGGCATCGACTGGTACGCCATGCGGTACACGAGCGAACCGAATCGGTCATACAGCTCCCCGATGGCGGCCTCATCGCTCGCGGCAACACGCTGCATCAGCAGCATGTCCGCGTTGGACGGATCGGGTTGGCTCCGTCTAACCCCCATGACACGATGGCTCCGCGCCGATCCTGCCGCCCGCCGTACGAGCGGAGAGCAGAAGCGACAGCTTTCCATACGCCGGAAACGCCGCTGAGATGCTCCAAATTACCCGTTCCGGCGGCATGACGCAATAGGCGAAGACCACATTATCCTAACTTAAACCAAACCTAACGCGATCAGGTTGTATGCACAGAATGCCATTGCATGCCGAAGAAGTTTGCGTTATTCTGACTTCTGTGCAACCGAGCGCCCTAAGGACCTATCGGAAGGGCAGTTGGTGCAGCTGGTAGTTCAATGGATCGCACACGCAGAGCCGGCAACCGTGGGAAGAACTGCAACCAATCCGCGTCAGGCCCCGGGCCGTGCACCGCACCGGCGCGCTTTCACGCTGCTGGACGTGCTGGTGTCGATGGCGATCATCGCTGTGCTCATCGGCCTCCTGCTGCCGGCGATCACCAAGGTCAACGAATCGGCCCGTCGCACCGCGTGCCAGTCCAACGTCCGCCAGATGGGCATCGCCATCCTCATGTACGCGGATGCCAACAAGGACTACCTGCCCCACAGCGTGCTCATCGATCCACCCAGCAGCGCCGACGGCGCAAAGCGCCCGGAGGACATGATCTTCGCCCGCCTGGAAAGCGGGGATAACAAGCCGCACTGGGACGGCCTGGGGCACCTCTTCGTGCAGGAATACCTGCCGGCCGCACCGGTGTTCTACTGCCCCTCCCATTCCGGCAGCAACCGCTACGACCAGGTCTTCCCCCGCTGGAAGGAATCGCTGAGCGCAATCCCGACAAACTACCACTACCGCGGCGAGGGCCCCACCGGCAGGTTCACTGCAGCGGGCCAGCCGATCATGACACGCCAGTTGTTCCGCATCGACCCCGCGCAATCCTCACTGCTCGCCGATGGCATGCGCTCGCTGGCAGATGTCAACCACGGCGTCGGCGCAAACTACTTCCGTGCGGACCTGACGGTCCACTGGTACCACGACGAATCCCGCACGCTGATGTCCACCATCCCGGCACAGGCGGACGATGTGAACAGCGCCGTGGCCGTGACATCCATGTGGGAAGCCTTTGACCAGGCCGCCAACGTGGGCTACTCGTCCGCCGTAAGGCGCTGACCTACCGGGCACCCGCCCCACGCCACATTCCACGCACCGCCCCCCCAGCGGCCCCGCGTCCCCTCCACGCAATCAGCCCGGCGCAATGACAAACACGCCGCCCCTGCGGAGGGCGGCGTGCCATCTACGTTGCCGTAGGTGTTCAGTGGGCTGCATCTTCGCAGCTCCCGTCGAAGCGCGTCTAGCGACGCAGCCCCTTCAGACAGTCGACTTGAACCACTGGATCACCTCCTTTGTGAGCGGCCCGACGCCCGGTGTGCCGGGGCCTGAGCCTGGTTTTCCTCAGCCGTCAGCGGGAGTCTGCCCGCCCGCCAAGGTTTCCTCCCGCCGGCCGTCGCCGCGGGGCCATGTTGTACAACATACAGCCATACGCGTCCGGATGCAACCGGTTCTTCCTCCACCCGCAGTTGTTCTGCAAGATTCCGGTTATCCAGACAATCGGTGCGCACCCTACCGGTCCTCAAACTCCTTGAACGCTCCCTTGGACGCCTGGTCCTCCACGTACTTCTGGAAGTCGCCCATCTTGTAGGAAACAAAGCAGAACACGTGGTGCAGCGTCAGCCACTCGATGTCGCCTGCATCCTTGGGCACATCCTGTCGAAGGCGGTTGAGTTCGGCGAGGAGAGTTTCTGCTTTCATGCAGCACGGTAGGTTCGAGATTCCCATTCACCTGCCCCGGCGACGCGTGTTCGGCGCACTCTGGGTCACGCCCCGCTCCTCCGAATCCCGGCGCGGCGCCGGCTGCGCAGCCCTGGGCTGTGCCTGACGGGGTTGCGCGACCTGCGGCTGCTCCGCCCGCCGTGTCTCGGGCGCCGGACGCGTCGGACGGACAACCTCTGCTGGACGCGTGCGCTCCGCCGCCTTTTCTGCAGGAGCGGTCGGGCGCACCGGCACCGCACGGGGCTGAGGTTGTGCTTCAGCCGGGGGCTGGACCTGCACCGGGGAATGGGCCTGTGGGGGCAACTGGGCCTGTGCGGGAAGCCTGGGTGTCGCAACCTGAGCATCACGCTGAGGCGGCGGGAGCGGCTTCTCTTCCCGCCGGCGGGCGGGCTGCTCCGGCATCTGCGCCGCTTCCAACCGCGGGCGCACACGCTGTGGCCGCGTCGGCGCAGCCTCATCCGCCACGTCCTCCTGCGCCGGCACCTGCGCCAAAGCCTCCGGGACCGGCGGCGCAGGAGCCCTCTGTGGACGCCCGCCCGCAACCTCGGTGCTCGGCACGCGGGCGCGTGGCACCCTGGGCGCCTGGCCCGCTGTTGCCGGCTCCACCCGCGAAGGGCTGCGAACGATGCCGGGTCGTGGTGTCCACACCGTGCCGTCGGGCTGATCCGCGCGGGGTGAAGAGTGCTCGCCGTGCCCGCGGGGTCCGCCGTCATTCCCGCCGCCGGAAAGCGGCCCATGGTCGAGGTGATCGCGGGAGTGGTCGTGATCGCCGCGCCCACCCCCATCCCGGTCGTGCCGCCAATCGTCGCCGCGATCATGGCCCCACACCGGCCCACGATCATGGAAGGCCCACCGCTCATGGTCCACGCACACGCGGCGGTGCCGCCAGTCGCAGTCCATGTCCAGCCACCACCCCACGCCGAACCCGATGCTGAACCTTACGAAAGAAGAGGGGACGCACTCGTAGGCCGGACGAACGTACACGCCGCTGGGCGAGTACACCGGCACGTAGATCACATCGGCCACGGCCGGCTCGATGCATATCGCATCGTCACGCACAACAACCACCTGCTGCGCAGTGTCGCAGAGCGAACCCACCGAACGCGCCTGCGCGCGGAGCTTCTGGATCGCGCCCATCACGCCGTCCGGGTCCTGCGCAAACGCCTGGCCCAGACGCACCGTCCAGTCAAGGTCCTGGTCCATCATGGCGAGGACGGTGGGATAGCGTGCAATCGCGAGCACGCTGGGGTCCCACAACTGGCCGTCCAGCCCCTCCAGCCCCGGGTTGCTCTTCACCCAGCGGGCCGCCTGCACAACCTCCACCGGGCAGGTGGAGGCGGGAAGTATCTGGGCAATGAGCGCGTCTGGATACAGCGCAATGGGGGCGACCAGATCATCCAGGCTTTCCCGCACGCCAGCCAGCGGCGAAGGAGAAAGCACAGTCAGTGAAACCTGCTGCTGCCCATGGGCCTGAGACCCGCAACCCGTGGCCACCGCGGCGGCACCCGCCAGGATTGCCGCCACGCTGCGATGAACGTATGAAGGTGTTCGCATGGTCAAAGCTCCGGGCGCCACACTGAGAACGCCACCTTCATATACGCACGAAACCGAAGTTTGTGCCAGCGTTCCCGGCTGCGCTGAACTCTCCTCAACGCCTGTTTGAGGGGCTGGCGGTAACGCGGCAATGGTGTAAGCGGCGCGGCTCATGCCGTGCAATGCCCGGAAGGGCCCGTGCAGCAACACGTGAGCGGGGCCCCGTAACGGCGCGACGCAGCAATTCGCCCGGTCTCCCCGCCCACTCTTGCCAACCACCGCGGCAGAACCGTTCGATCGTGAAACACCCGCCCCGCCCCTTTGAACGTGCATCACGTGCAAGGGAAAGACGAAGCTACTCCAGAGTGCGCACCCGGATATTCCGCCACCGCACATGCAGCGGCTCCGCCCGGTCGCCCACGCCATGCACCTGCAGACCGATGTGCCCAACAGAATCCACCGCGTCGAACATGGCCGCAGCCGGCACGCCGTTGACCCATGTGCGGATCACCGGCCCGCGCGCAACCACACGGATCTGGTTCCAATCGTTGCGTTTGAACGCGCGCTGTGCAGCAGGGTTGTACGCGATGGGGGCCAGCCAGCCGCGCCGGCCCTCGTCGTAGATGCCGCCCGTGAACGCCCGGTCGGACGCGTCAAGCTCCACCTGGTACCCACGCACACGCCCGTCCCGCTTCTCCATCCCGCCATCCGCGGCGTGGATCGTGCTCCGCACCTGGATGCCGGAGTTGAGATCGACATCCTGTTTGGCCTCAAGCAGAAGCTCAAAGTCGCCGAACGCCCGGGTGGTCATCAGGAACGTGTTGACCGTGTTCGGCGCGCTCGTGCCCACGATCTCGTCGCCCTCGAGCATGTAGCTGGCGAGCCCACCACGCGGCACAAAGTTGTCCAGCCCGCCGCTGTGGATCAGGTCCACCCAGGGACCAGGACGCGCCCCCGTGCCGGCCGCAAGCGGCTGGATCCACACGTTGCGGTACCTCACCGGGCCCTCGGCCCTGGTCTCGTGCGACTGCAGCCGCAGCGGCCCCACCTGCACCCCCCCACCACTGTCCACCTCACCCTTGGCGCCGCCCCCGCCGGTCGGCGACGGGATATGCACGCCGTTGTGCACCAGCGTGCCATTCCAGTAGACGGTGACGGCGGCATCGGACTGCTTGTGACCATCCGCGAAGCGGGGCGCGGTGAACAGGATGTCGTAGGCCTGCCACGTCCCCGGACCAGTCGAGGCGTTCACATCAGCGGCCTTGAGCGAGTAGATCGCGCACGCCTCGTTCGTCTGCAGTGGCAGGCTGCCCGCGGGTGTTCCCAGCACCTGCACCTCGTACCGGTCCTGCAGGTAGACGCCGCTGTTGCCGGCCAACTGACCCTCGCCGCCCGGCGGGCTCAGCCACTCCACGTGCAGCCGACAATCTGCAAACGACGTCCGCGACACCAGGTCCCCATGGCCCACGTCCACGTACGCGGGCAGAGCGCCGATCTGCTCCGGCGTCACGTTCGGCCCGGGGTCGTCGTTGCCGCCGACGGTGAACGCGTCAAGCCCGGGGCCGCCGATGAGCTCGACAGCGTCGGCCGGCGCCGGCGCGCCCACGCCCAGACGCCCGGGCACGCCCGGGTGCGAAGTCCGCGCCGCCGGGGCGGTACACGAGGCCAGCAGGACGAACGGCAGCGCGAGCAAGACGTGGACGCGGGCTCTGCACATGCGATGCTCCCCCTGGGTTTGCCCGTGAGGCCCGGGCCGGGTCATGAGCGGCGGAAGAACGGACCCGGGATTGTTCCCATGGTGTGCAGGCCGGGCCCGGCTTCCATCACCCGGGGGATGGCGTTGAGCACGATCGCGCTCGTCGCCACGTCCCCGTGGACGCCGCCGGGAATGACAAGGTCCAGCGGCGGCTCACCCTCGATCGTGACACGGTCGTAGGGGTCCCGCTGCCCGATCGCGGCCTGGAACTCCAGGTGCACGACCACACGCTCGTCAAAGTACCCGCGCGCGACCTGCCGGACGCCCGCAACCTTGCCCTTGGGGATCGGGCCCAGCCCGCAGGTGAGGTCACGGTCGGCCTTCACAGGCGACAGGTCCTCGTCCCAGCGCTCGATCGGCAGGTTGAGGTAGTGCGCGATGAAGTGCAGACTCTCCCCCAGCCCCACGTGGCGCAGCGTGCCCTCGCGGACCCTCGCCGCGAACGCAACGTCATCCAGCCCCGCGCCGATCTTCTTCTGGAACGGGATGCGCCGGATCGACGCATCCTGGATGCGGTAGCACGCAACGCCCTTCACGTGCTTGCACACGGACGTCGCGAAGGCCGGCAGCGCGTCCATCACGAAGCCGGGGTTGACGCCGGTGCCCAGCAGCCGCCCCCCGTGCCGCTTGGCGAGCTCGTCCAGCTCTTCCGCGAGCGCAACGTGCCGCAGCCATGGGTAGATCAATTCCTCGCACGTGCTGACCACCGGCTTGCCCTTGCGGAGCAGCGAACGGAATGTGTCGGCGCACGCCCGCAGATCGCTGGAGGTCGCGACGATCGCCGCGTCGATCGTGTCCCAGTCCGTGATGTCGTCCAGTGACGCAAGAACGCGCAGCTTGGGGTCGGCGTGGGGCACGAGGCTGGACACCGGCTGCCCGGCGACCCTTGGGTCCTTGTCCACGGCGCAGACAAGATGCCCGCTCTCGCGGTCGTGCATGTCCTGAAGAATGCGGACGCCCAGGGGGCCCAGGCCAACATGGAGGATGCGTTTCATGCGCCCCACCGTAGCACAGGTGAGGGGGCACCGGCACGGCGCAGCGCGGTGAACCACGCCCCGTACGCAACCGCGCGGACTTAAGCCGACACGTCCCCGCCGGCCCCAAGTGCCGCATCCAGACGGCCTTGGTGAGATTCCAGGAGCGACCTCGCCTGCGCCGCGTCCACGCCCGCACGGTGCGCCACAACCGCGGTTTTCACCTCGCCCTCGCACCGGTCCAGCAGCGCAAAGGCGTCCTCGCGCGACACGCTGGTCAGCTGCTGAACGATGCGCGCGGCACGGTCGCGGAGCTTGGCGTTGGTCGCCTTCACGTCCACCATGAGGTTGTCGTAGACCTTCCCCAGGCGGATCATGAGCGTGGTCGAGATGATGTTGAGCGCCATCTTCGTCGCGCTGCCGGCCTTCATGCGCGTGGACCCCGTCACCACCTCCGGGCCCGTCTTGAGCGTCAGCAGGTGGTCCACGCCTTCGGGCCGGTCAATCGCGGAACACGTGATGAGCGCCGTCAGCGGACGGCTCTTCTCGGGCAGAGCCCTGCAGAAGTCAAGGGCCCCAAGCACGTACGCCGTCGTCCCCCCGGCCGCAATCCCGATGACCGAGTCCTGGGGCGTGAGCTTCAGCTGGGCCAGGGCCTCATGGGCCCCCGACGGATCGTCCTCCGCCCCTTCGCTGCTCCTGCGCAGCGCACTGTCGCCCCCCGCGATGATCCCCACCACCCGCGTCGGCGGAACCTGGAACGTCGGCGGCGCTTCGCTCGCGTCCAGCACGCCCAGACGCCCGCTCGTCCCCGCGCCCACGTAGACCAGACGCCCCCCCGCCAGGAAGCCCGGCTCCGCACCCTCGATGAACTTCGTGAGGCGGTCGCCCGCGCGCTTGACCGCCGCGACCACGTCCCGGTCCTCCGCCGCCATGATCTCGACGAGCTCGGCGGCCGACCTCGTGTGCAGGCCCCGCGTCCGAGGGTTGCGTTTCTCCGTGTCGATGTGGGCGCGGTTGGGGGGGAGCATGGGCGGGAGGTTAGCGCAGTCCGCCGTGCCTCTCCTCATGACCCGCGTGATCCGTCGCCGGCTCCGACGCCCGCGCGGTCGCGCTCCAGCTGGTCCTCCCGCTCCCACGCGACACGCGGCGCATCGCCCCACAGCATCTCAAGGTCATAGTGAGAACGCGTCGAAGGCTCGAACAGGTGCACCACCACATCCACAAAGTCCGCGATCAGCCACGTCGCCCGCTCGTCACTGCTCGTGCGCACGGCCGGGCTCCCGACCGAACGCCCCAGCTCCTCCACGTGACGCAGCACGCTCCTCATCTGCCGGTCGCTGGTGCCGCTCCCGATGATGATGTAGTCCGCGACGCTGCTCACCTCGCGCACGTCGATCAGCACCACCTCCTCGCAGTGGTCATCCCTGCACAGCCGCGCCGCTCCCAGCGCGAACTCCCGAGCGCCGCCGGCTCCCCCAGGCTCACCCACCCCCGCACCAGCAGCGGCAACCACGCCCTCCGCAGTGCGGGACGCAGGCGCGCCGGCATCCGCCGGCATGTCGGGGAGCACGATGACCTCTGTCGGCAGCACGATGGGCGCTTCCGGCTGCCGCGTGCGGCGTGCTGACGACGGACGCACCCCGCTCCCCGGAGCCCGTCGTGCACCCGCCGTGGTTGCGCTCTTGACGGCGCGCGGCGCACCCTTCCCGGACGGCGTGCGCGCCGACGTCCGTCCGCCCCCGGCAACCGGCTTCTTGGCCTCCTTCGTGGCCTGCTTCTTGGCCGCTTTCGGGGCGGCCTTCGGGCCCACCCTGGGCGCAGCCTTCGCCGAAGGGCTGGCCTTTGCCGGCTTTGCGCGTGCTGCCTTCCCGGGACGAGCCTTCGGGGTGAGAACCTTCTTCGTTTGCTTTGGTGCCGCGCGCTTTGCCATGGGGGCCAAGCGTAGCGCCAAAGACCGGAAACACCGCCCGCCCCCAGGAATGGCGACTATTGATGAAAACAAGCGGTATTTTGACTTCTCACCACCGCATGTGGCCGGCACGCACCCTTCCCACCCACTTCCCGGAGACACGGAAGCCTCCCCACTCTCAGGTTTGAGAACAACGCCCAGAACGATGCCTCTGGGAAGCCCCGCAGCGCAGAAATTGATTGAGGACGGATTGGTACGGTGCTTGCATATGGAACACCGGAGGGTTCAACAACAGCGGCCAACCGAGCGAGGACGTTCCCGCTCAGAAAAGGCAGCCGGGACCCAGAATTAGAAGGTGAAGCCATGAACGCCACCAAACTCTTGCTCGGAACAGCAGTGATCGCCCTCGCCGGCACGACCGCGCTTGGCCAGATCTCCCTCTCGGAACACAACTTCTCCACGTACGGCTGGTCGGGCGGCGAAATCTGCAAGCCCTGCCACACCCCCCACTTCGCCACCGCCCCGTTCCCGCTCTGGAACCACGCCCTGACCGACGCCACCTACACCATGCATAACGGCTCGGGCACCGCCGCGGTGAATATCGACAGCCGCAGCCGCATGTGCCTGGGTTGCCACGACGGCACCGTGGCCCTGGACAGCTTCGGCGGCCGCACCGGCACGAACTTCATCGGCGTGACCGGCAACCTCGGCACCGACCTGAGCGACGACCACCCGATGGGCTCCGAAGCCATCTACCCCACGACCGCGAACGCGGGCTACAACCCGCAGAGCACCAGCCACCAGGTGGGCCCGACAGGCTTCACGCTGCGTCTGCGTTCCTGGGTGGACCCCAGCGGCGTGACCCAGTACGTGGTGGGCTGCAGCACCTGCCACACCGTGCACAACGACGGCAACTACGACCACATGGTGCGCTACGGCAACGCCAGCAGCCGCCTGTGCCTGACCTGCCACATCAAGTAAGTCATTCAGCGGGGCGGAGCGACCTTCTCTCCGCCCTGTGAGAAACTCGCCCCGGCGCGTCCATGGGAATTGCCCCGCGCCGGGGCGATTTCTTTTTTTGCGCTGCACTCGCCCGCCCCGAAAACAACGGCCGCCCCGCCCCCGCTCGCAATCTTGGCACCCGGTTTGTATCCTGTGCTGGTACATCCCAAGAAGAGGAGTTCCACGATGAAGCGTTCTTCCCTCGCCTGTGCAATGATGCTGGCCGCCACCGGGCTGACAATGCTGATGCCCGCCTGCTCCTCCGGACAGCCCGGCGCCAAGCCCCGCGCTGAGCGCACAGGGTTTGCGTTCTGGCCGCAGTTCCCCGACGATCCTCGCGTGCAGTTCCTCCGCTCTCTGGGCGGGAGCGCCGAGCTGGCGGCCGCAAAGTCCAGCACGCTGGAAAACGTGGTCTTCGGCAAGGAGGCGGAGAAGGACGCCGTCATCAGCAAGCCCTACGGGGTTGCGATCCGCAACGGCATCGTGTACGTGTGCGACATGCGAGGAAAGTCCCTCGTCGCGCTCGACTTCAAGAAAAAGCAGACGCGGATCATGGGCTCCACCGGCTCCAACCGACTCGGACACCCGGTCGCCGTGGCCGTGGCCGACGATGGAGAGATCTACGTCGCCGAAAGCGAGCGCGGCGCGATCGTGGTGTTCGATGCCCAGGAGCGTTACTCCCGGGCAATCGGCTTCCCGAAGTTCAAGCCCGTCGCCCTCGCCATACACGGCGACCGACTCTACGCGACCGACATGCTCGCCCAGGCCGTGCAAGTGCTGGACCGCAAGTCCGGAAAGCAGTTGGGCACCATCGGAAGCGTCGGGGACAACGACGGCCAGTTCCGCCTCCCCATGGGCGTCGCGACCGACAAGCAGGGCAACGTCTACGTCGTGGACATGATGCGCGGACGCCTCCAGAAGTTCAGCCCCGACGGCAAGCTCCTGCTCGCCGGCGGGCAGATGGGCGACTCCACCGGCACCTTCGCCCGGCCCAAGCACATCGCCGTGGACAACGACGGTCTCGTGTACGTCGTGGACGCCGCGTTCCAGAACGTGCAGATCTTCGACGACCAGTTCCGCGTGCTCACGTTCTTCGGCGCCGCGGGCGACCACCCCGGCGCCATGAACATGCCCGCAGGCATCTGCGTGGACGACGGCTCCATCGCGCAGTTCGCCGGCGAGCTGCACGAGGGCTTCAACGGCAAGCGCGTGGTGGCCGTCACCAACCAGTTCGGCGACAACAAGGTGTGCCTGTACGCCCTGGGAGAGAAGAAGCCGGGCTTCGAGGCCGCCGACTTTGCCCGCGTCGCCGTGAAGATCAATACGGGCATCGGCGCAACCGAAGACACCAAGCAGATGCAGGAGCAGGGGCAGGACGACCTCAAGCAGCCCGAAACAACGACGCCCGCGCCCGACGCACCGACGCAGCCCGTCGCCCCCAAGTAAACCCGTGACGACGAGCGACCGACATCGCCGCAGATGGTGGAGACCGAACGGCACGCGCCTCGGCGTGATCCTGCTGCTGCTCGCCGGGGTGGCCATGACCAACATCTGGTCCGGCTGCACCGTGACACGCTCCAACTACAAGACCCTGAGCCTCTTCTTCGACGGCGTGCCAGACCCCGACGCCAAGGTGGGCACCGTGGACCAGGGCACCGGGCAGATCGTCGCCGCGGCGATGCTCTCCAGCCACCAGCCCTACCAGACCGAGAACTGCGACGAGTGCCACAAGTCGCGGATCCGCATGTCCAGGAACGACTCGTCCATCTGCGCCAAGTGCCACGCCGGCAAGGAAAAGGAATACGAGCAGATGCACGGCCCGGTCGCCGCCCAGGCCTGCCTGTGGTGCCACATCCCCCACGAGTCGCCCTACAAGCACCTGCTCCGGGACTCGGACCGCAAGCTGTGCGGCCAGTGCCACTCGCCCGAACTGCTCAGCGCCGAAAAAGTGCCGGAACACGCGGACACCTCCCGTGCATGCCTGGACTGCCACACCGGCCACGGGGGCAGCAAGCGGTTCATGCTCAGGGACAACCCCGTCCCGCCCGCCAAGACCGAACAACCCAGGGAGGACAAGAAGTAGCCCGTGCGTTCCCGGCTCCTCCAACTCCTCATCGCAGCGGGTGCAGCCTCCGGCGCCGGCCCGGCCCGTGGCCAGGACGCCGCGCCCGCCGACGGCGGGCCGGTCATCGTCGGGGAGAACAAGTCCCACTGGCGGGCGTTCGACCTGCACCAGTTCAAGGCCGCCCTGGACTTCATGGGGCGCCACCGCTCCCAGACCCAGAAGCAGGACGGCCTCGCCGACGTGACGGACACGGAGACGATCCTCCGGGAATTCGTCGAGTTCTCCGGCGAGGCCTACATCGGGCACAAGAACCTCATCGACCTGACCGGCAACGTCCGCCTGGGCGTGGAGGACCGCTTCCTGGACAGCGGAACGCTGCAGTCCGAAGACCACGCCGGCGACCTCACCGACCTCTTCGACCTCAACGCCCACGTGCTGGGCAGCAGCAAGGTGCCGGTCGACGTCTTCACCCGGCGCGAGGAGAACTTCCTCGACCAGGACTTCGCCGGCTCGGTCACCAGCACGACCTTCGAGACCGGCATCGCGGCGACCCTCCAGTCCGAGCGGGCCCCCACCACGCTCCGCCTCTTCCGCCTGGAGACCAACCAGGACAACCCCCTGGGCCAGTACGACTACAGCCAGGACCAGAACTCGTTCCTGCTGCACTCCAACATCGCCCTGACGAAGAGCAACCGGCTGGAGGTGGAGTACACGTTCGACAATATCTCCGAAGCCCAGGGCACCGGGTACCGCAACGCGTACGACCGCCACAACCTGCAGCTGACGGACGTCTACAACTTCGGCAAGCTGCGCGACAGCGAGCTGCGCTCGTACCTGCGGTACTACGAGGAGACCGGGCGCTTCCCCCAGCGGTCCCTCCGGTGGGACGAGCAGCTCACCCTCATCCATTCCCGGCGCCTGGAGACCCGGTACAACACCAGCGTCGAGCACCGCACTCAGGGCGGAGCGGACCAGGACCAGCAGGAAGCCTCGGCCACCATCAAGCACCGGCTGTTCGAGAGCCTGGTAAGCACCGCCACCGCCGGGGCACGCCACTCCGCAGACTCCGGAGACTTCTCCAGCAGCGAGTGGTACGTGAACGGGGACCTCAACTACACCAAGCGCGTCCCCCGGGGAAGGCTCAACATCACCCTGGGCGGATCGTTCAACGCCCAGGACAACTCCGAGCGCGGAGCCGCGACCCACGTGTCCAACGAGTCCCAGGTGTTCAACGACCCCCTCCCGATCACGCTCGCACGCCGCCACATCGTCCCCGGCTCCGTCGAGGTGCGCGGGGCCGGAGGCTTCCCCCTCTACGACGAGGGCGTGCACTACACCGTGCAGTACTTCCAGGACCGGGCAGAAGTCAGGATCACCCTGGGGTCCGGCATCAGCGACGGGGACATCCTGCTGGTCAGCTACGACGTCGGCCCGGAGCCGGCCAGCACCGTGGACACCACCGGCCTCACAGCCTCAATCCGCTACACCCTGACCGAAGGATGGCTCGAGGGCCTCTCCGCCTACTCCATCTACCGGCGCACCGACCACTCGGTCAGCACCGCAGACCCCGCCATCCTCGTGTTCGACGACGCCTCCACCTTCACGTACGGCGTGGAGTACCGGCGCGGTGGTTGGCACGGGCTCGCCGAGCGCGAGCACCACGAGAGCACCGTCTCCCCGTACAACACGACCCGCCTGGAGGGCGCCTACGACCACCAGTTCGGGAGCGGCTCGATACTGGGCATCGACGGGTCCTACGAGAACATCAGGTTCGAGAACCCGGCCAACACGCTCGACTACGCCCGGCTCTCCTTCCGGTACAACGACAAGCTGTCGACCAGCACCGACGTGCTGCTCCGCCTGGACCTGCGGGACGAGTCCGACAGCCTCCGGGGTGACTCCCAGGGCGTAGACGCCCTGGTCACGCTCAACTGGCGACGCCGCCAGACCACGGCGTACGTGACCGTCCGCGATACGCTGGTGCAGTCCGACACGTCTGAACGCGACGAGTTGTTCGTCGAGGTGGGAGTCCGCCGGGAGTTCTAGAGGTGACTACGCCGATACAAGGTGCAAGATTCATGCGGGCAGCGTCCTCAGAACCCATCGCACCCGCCTGCGCCGCCGCGCTGGCCGGCGTACCGGCCTTCGTTGTGACCTGCGTTATGGCCTGCATGCTGGCCGGCTGCGCCTCCACCCCCGGCGTGGTCTTCGAAAAACCCGCCCACGACCTGGCCTGGCCCCCGCCGCCGGACGCCCCCCGCGTCCGCTTCGTCGGCCAGATCCGCAGCGCGACCGACCTCAAGCCCGCACGCAGCGCCGGCACCGCCCTGGGAGAATTCCTGTTCGGCAAGGAGGACACCCCGGGCATGGTGAGCCCCATCGGCGTCTGCACCGACGGCGCCGACCGCGTGTTCATCGCCGACAGCAACGCCCAGGTAGTCCACGTCTTCAACCTCAAGACCCGACGCTACGAGCAGTGGATCCCGCAGAAGCCCATGCCCCACTTCGTGCAGCCCGTCGCCGTGGCCTACGACAGCGTCGGCGCGGGGGCGGGGCCCCGCGTGCTGGTCTCAGACCCTGCGGCCGGGGCGATCTTCGTCTTCGACGGCCGCGGCGCGTGCTCCGGGACTATGGGCATCGGCACCCTCCGCCGCCCGTGCGGGCTGGCGGTGACGGCGGACGGCATCACGGTGGCAGACGTGGACGCCCACCAGGTCGTGTTCCTGGACCGGCGAGGCGCCGAGGTCGCCCGCCTGGGATCCCGGGGCCGTGATGACGGCCGGTTCAACTTCCCGACGTACGTCGCGTACGACAGCGCCGGACGCCTGTACGTGTCCGACTCCCTCAACTTCCGGGTGCAGGTGTTCGCGCAGGACCACGCCTTCCTGCGCAGCATCGGCAGCAAGGGCGACATGCCCGGCTACTTCTCGCAGCCCAAGGGGATCGCGCTGGACCCCGAGGACCACCTCTACGTCCTGGACGCCAACTTCGAGGCGGTGCAGGTATTCAAC
This sequence comes from Phycisphaerales bacterium, assembly GCA_046350475.1. GTDB lineage: Bacteria > Planctomycetota > Phycisphaerae > Phycisphaerales > UBA1924 > BJHL01. The sequence goes on from JAXMAJ010000002.1 coordinate 109,971, forward strand.
ACGCAGGGGCAGCTCCTCATGACCTTCGGCAGCGAGGGGAAGAACCCCGGGGAATTCTGGCTGCCGGCCGGGCTCTTCGCGGACGCGTCCGCCCGGCTGTGGGTGGCCGACACGTACAACAGGCGCGTGCAGGTGTTCGAGTACACGGGCGCCCTGGCCGGCGCCCAGGACAGCGCGGGAGGCGAGCCATGAGCAACCGGTATGCGGCGTGGACGAAGGGCACACTGCTCGCAGGAGCGCTGGCGGCGGTCGCGGGCGCCCAGCCCACCAGCGTCGTGGGAGGCCCGCACAACCTGTCGGCGGGCGGCACCGGCCCGGTCCGCGCAGCCAGCGAGAGCGAAGTGTGCATCTTCTGCCACGCCCCGCACAACTCCTCGCCCATCAAGCCGCTGTGGAACCGCGCGATGCCGGCGGACGGGTACAGCATCTATACCAGCCGGGCCCTGGACGCCAGCCCCGGCCAGCCCACCGGGGCATCAAAGATGTGCCTCTCCTGCCACGACGGCACCATCGCACTGGGCTCCGTGATCTCGCGTGAAACGCCCATCGCCATGGCCGGCGGCGTCACGACCATGCCCAGCGGGCACGCCCGCATCGGCACCGACCTCCGCGACGACCACCCGATTTCTTTCGCGTTCGACTCTGCCCTCGCCGCCCGCGACCCGCACCTGCGGAGCCCCAGCGCGCTCCCCGCGGAGCTGCGCCTCGACGCCAACCAGGAACTGCAGTGCACCACCTGCCACGACGCCCACAACAACGCGTTCGGTGACTTCCTCGTGGCCCCCAACACAACCTCCCAGATGTGCCTCTCCTGCCACAACATGGGCGCCACCACGGTCTCCGGCCACGCCACGTGCAACGCCTGCCATCAGCCCCACACCGCACCCAGCGGCCCCTACCTCCTCAAGGCCGCAAACGCCACCCAGACCTGCCTCCGGTGCCACGACGGCTCCGTGCAGGGCGCCGCCGACATCAGCGCCGACCTGCACAAACCCTCCCCGCACGACACCGCCAGCCCGGTCGACCCGCCCGCCCCCGTCGAGGAACACACCGGCTGCACGTCCTGCCACAACCCGCACACGATGGGCCAGGGCGGCAGCACCGCCCCCAAGACGCACGCAAACTTCGGGCAGGCGCCCGGCATGAACACGTCCGGCTCCCCAGTCGCCGTCGCAGGCACCGAGGCCGAGGTGTGCTTCCGCTGCCACGCCGACGGCAACACCCGCCAGCCGGCCGTCGCACGCAGGATCGTGCAGAACAACACACGCCTGGAGTTCGCGCTCAACGCCGTCTCCAGCCACCCCGTGCTCGGCCCCGGACACAACAGCAGCGTGCCGAGCCTGCGCTCCCCCTGGACCGTCTCCAGCACCCTCTACTGCAGCGACTGCCACGCGTCCGAGAGCGGCGCCAGCGCCGGCGGCACAGGCCCCAGCGGCACGCACGGCTCCACCTTCAGCCCCCTCCTCCTCGCGAGGTACGACACCACCGACAATATCTCGGAGACCGCCTCCGCCTACGCCCTCTGCTACACCTGCCACGACCGCGCCAGCATCCTCGACGACCAGTCCTTCAAGTCCCACAAGAAGCACATCGTGGACCTCCGCACGCCCTGCTCAGCCTGCCACGACGCGCACGGCATCGCCTCCACCCAGGGCAACTCCACCAACAACAGCAACCTGGTCAACTTCGCCACCGCCATCGTCAAGCCCAACGGCGCCGGCCACCTCGAATTCCGCGACCTGGGCACCTTCCGGGGTGAGTGCTCCCTCCAGTGCCACGGCGAGAGCCACGAGGGCAAGGCCTACCCCTGACCAACCCGCACCCGGTCACTTCTTGACCCGCTCGTACGACTCCGGCTTGTGGCAGCCCGGCGCACACGAGCCCCCCGTGGGCGTCTTCACGAAGTTCAGCGGCAGGTTCCACTGCCCGAACGACACGCTGTCCGCGACCATCGTCTCGTTCCGGCTGGCGTGCACGTTGTGGCAGGCCACGCAGGAACGCCCCTGCTCCTTGACGTGGATCGCGTGCAGGTTGCGGGTGCCGTTGCGGAAGCCTGTTTCCTCGCCCGCCTCCGTCGCCGTGAGCATGGACCGCTGGTGGCACCGGAAGCACAGCACGTAGGCGTTCTCGGTGTACTTCTGGTAGAACGTCTTGTCATACTGCTCGACCAGCAGGTCCTGGTGCTTGCCCCCGTGCACGTCGTGGCAGGCGCCGCACTCACCCATCTTGATCGGGCCGTGCTTGTGGAACTCCTCCACGCCCACCTCGCCGGCCGCCGGGACCGTCCGCTTGCCGTCCACCACGATGGGCTTGTTGTGGCACGCCAGGCACGCCGCGACCGGGTCCTTCACCAGCTGCTTGGGGTGGTCGCTGGCGTGCCCGCTGTGACAGTTGATGCACGACTTCGCGTCCGTGACGGCGCCGTGCGGAACGGTGGCCCCCGCGATCGTCCGCCCCACCTCCGCGTGGCACGACGTGCACAGCTCCTGCGGCGCCTTCTTCAGGATGCGCTCGTTGTCGGTGGCGTGCGGAGAATGGCAGTCCAGGCAGTCGCCCTGCGCCGGCTTGTGCGGGTGCTTCATCGAGGCGATGGCCCTGCCCACCTCCTCGTGGCACGTCATGCACAGCTCCTTGCCCGGCTTGACCAGCAGCTTCGCGTGGTCCGCCACGTGGGGCCGGTGGCACTGCGTGCAGTCCTTGGCGGCCGGCTCGTGCGCGTGCGTGCCCTTCATGGTGTCCTTGTGACAGTCCACGCACAGCTGGCTCACCACGGGCTTCTTGAGCAGGGCGCGGGTGTCCGCCCCGTGAGGGTCATGGCACCCCGCGCACTGCCCCTTGGCGAAGGGCTCGTGCACCACGGGCCCCTCCGTCACCGTCTTGTCGATGTGGCAGAACGCGCAGAGCTCGATGCCCTGCCGCTTCATCGAGAAGGTGTGCGCAGACGCATCCTTGTACTCGTGGCACGCGTCGCACGCCGACACCGCCGTCGGGCCGTGCAGCACCTTGTGGTCCAGCTGCCTGGCATGGCAGCCCGCGGTGGTGCAGCTCGTCACCTTCCCCGTGGGCCTGCGCCCAGGGTCAACCAGGTCCGGCTGCGCGCCGGCAACCCGGGCGATCACCGCCACGCCGGCGACCACGAGGAGTATCAGGGCCCGCGTCCGCGTCACGTGCCCTCCGGCTTCTTGCGGGCGGCCCTGATCGTGTCCCGGGCCTCCTCCAGCAGCTGCTGGGTGCGCTTGGGGTTGTGCACGCCCCAGGAGCCGTCCACACGCACCGTGGTGAGCAGCGAACGCACGCTCGACACGACCGCCGCGTCCGCCCCCTCCTTCTCGGCCGCGTTCGTGCTGGACTCGACCTGGTCGTACATCGCGTGCGTCGCCTTCTGCCACAGCGGGATCATGCGTGTCCCGAAACCCTCCTGGTGGCACCGGTCACACGACGCCGCGTCGGCCGCCAGCACCATCGCGCCGCTGTCCGGCTTGGCCTCCAGCGGACGCGGGCGGGTGTGACACCCCGTGCAGTCCACGTGCGCCACGAACATCGGATTCGCCGGCTCCTTGCTGTCGGGAGTGACGGCGGTCGTGGCGTGGGCAGCGGCCACGTTGAAGTAATTCCCCCGCTGCACCTTGTGCTGATCCACGTGGCAGCGGCTGCACTCGAAGTTCTCCAGCGAAGACGTCTGCACCTTCAGGCCGTGCCGGATGGAGCCGTGGCACGAAGAGCACTCCACCTTGTGCTCGCCCAGGGTGTGGACCTTGTGCATTGCTCGGCTGTCCGTGACCCTCTCCAGCCCGAACGTGTGACACTCCAGGCACCGCCCGTCATCAATCTCCGGCGGGGTGGCCGTCACGTTCGCATGGCAGGACTCGCACTTGGCACCGAACGAAAGGAACTGCTGGTGCTCGAACTTCATGCCGCCGAACTCGATCGCCTGCTTCGGGGCATCGTGGCAGGCCGTGCAATTCGCCGGCGGCACCTTCTCCCCGTTCGCGTCCTTGTGCGCCCCCTCGTTGTGCCTGACAGCCAGGCGGATCGTGGTGCCCTCCGCCCGCCCCGGCTTGCCCGCCACCGCCGGCGCCTTGTCCGTCAGGTGACAGGTGAAACACGCCGTCGTGTTGACCTCGAAGTGCTTGTCACCCTTCACGTGCGAGTGGCACGTGGTGCACGTGATCTCAACGCCCAGGTGCTTCTCGCCCAGGTGCTTGGAATGGTCGAACTTGAACACGCCCGTGTCGATCTTCTTGGCCTTGAGCGTCTCGGTCGAGTGGCAGCCCGACCGCGTGCACGACATCACGCTCACCGACGCCGAAGGCTTGTTGGACGTGCGGTGCAGAACGTCATCCACCACCTGCCCCAGCCCGTTCAGCTTCGCCGCCACAAAGTTGTTGGCGCCCGGCGGAATGTGGCACTGCACGCACTGGATGTTCTTGTGGGCACTCGTCTTCCACGACGAGTAGTACGGCTCCATGATGTGGCACGAGTTGCAGAAGGACGCCGTCGAGGTGATCTCCACGCTCGCGATGCTGAGCAGGACGAACAGCACCCCCCCGCCCAGCACCCACTTCCCCCATCGCCGGAATCGCATCTTCTCGCGGAGACTACTCATGAAGGTGCCCATGCGGGTTTCGTCCTCGTACGCGTCTGTTCCCTGACCGTGAAAAACGCCGGCGCCCTTGCAGCAGCCGCCGGCACGTTGAACCTGCTGACTGCACGTGCCATGCCAAGGGACCTCTCCAAAAGGATGTGCAGGTCGCCAATAATACTCCGGGCACTTCTCAAACATGAGAATCCGCCCGGTCCATGCCTCCCGCACGCGGGACTTTCACGGCGGCATGCCCGCCGCAGACTCCCCCGTGCACCGGGCACCCCGTTTGCACCCACCCTCCCGCTACACCACCACCTCTCAAATAAAGGACAAGCCATGAAACGCCTCGCAGCACTCGCATCCACGATCGCCCTCATCAGCGTCGCCGCCGCCCAGCAGGGCGACAAGCCCCAGAAAGAACCCAACGTCCCCGCGGGCCACCCCTCCATCCCGATGCCGGAAGTGTCCAAGAACTGGCCCCAGGCCAAGCCCGAAGACGTCAGCTCCGTCGACGCCATCATCAAGGCGTTCTACGAAGTGCCGGCGGGAGAGGCCGGCAAGGCCCGCGACTGGGACCGCTACCTCTCCCTGTTCGTCCCCGATGCCCGCCTCATCGTCGCACGCTCGGGCGAGAACGGCTCGGCCGGCACCATCTTCCTCGCCGTCCCCGACTACGTCGCCGCCAACCGCACCTACTTCGAAAAGGGCGGCTTCATGGACAAGGAAGTCGCGCGGCGCTCCGAGTCGTTCGCCAACATGGTGCAGGTGTGGAGCACCTACGAGTCCCGGCGCAGCGCCAACGACGCCGCCCCCTACCTCCGCGGCATCAACAGCATCCAGCTGCTCAAGGACGGCAACCGGTACTGGATCGTCAACGTGTTCTGGGACAACGAGACCCAGGACGTCAAGATCCCCGAAAAGTACCTCACCAGCCCCGCCAACTGAGGCTCATCCGCACGGGAAACGCGAATGTCCAAGTCCATCCTGCTCGCCGAAGACGAAAAGGTCCTGCGTGAGTCCCTGGTCCAGCTCCTCACCGAGGAGGGGTACGACGTCACCCCCGCCGCGGACGGGCAGGACGCCTACGACCAGGCCGTCTCACGCCCCTTCGACCTCGTCCTCACCGACATCCGGATGCCCCGGATGGACGGCTCCCGCCTGCTCGAGCACCTGCAGCAGCTCGCGCCGCAGACGCCCGTCATCGTCATCACCGCGTTCGGCACCGTCGAGAGCGCCGTCGCGGCTATGCGCGCCGGCGCGGCCGACTACATCCTCAAGCCGGTCCAGTTCGAGGACGTGCTCCTCCGCATCAAGAGAGCGCTGGAATTCGGGGAGGTCCGCCGCGACCGCCGCATCCTCTCCGAGCAGCTGGCCGCGTCCAGCACGTTCCACAACCTCATCGGCGAGTCGCCCGCGATGGCCAAGCTGTTCGAGCTCGCCCGGAAGCTCTCGGCCGTCCGCAGCAGCGTCCTGATCATCGGGGAATCCGGAACCGGCAAGGAACTCTTCGCACGCGCGATCCACTACAACGGCATCACGCGGGACAAGCCCTTCGTCGCCGTCAACTGCGGCGCCATACCCGAATCACTGATCGAGTCGGAGCTCTTCGGACACAGAAAAGGAGCCTTCACCGGCGCAGTCCGCGACCGCATCGGCTACTTCGAGGCGGCCTCGGGCGGCACCCTCTTCTTGGACGAGATCTCCACCCTCCCCGTGGGCGTGCAGAGCTCCCTGCTCCGCGTCCTCGAGGAACGCGTCGTCGTTCCGGTGGGCGACACGCGCCCACGCCCGGTCGACGTCCGCATCATCGCCGCCTCCAACCAGGACCTCGCCCAGCTCTGCAAGGAAGGCAAGTTCCGCGAAGACCTGCTCTACCGCCTCGACGTCGTCCGCCTCCATCTCCCCCCGCTCCGCCAGCGGCGCCACGACATCCCCCTCCTCGCCCACCACTTCCTGCAGAAGTACGCCCGGGAAATGAACAAGCAGATCCAGGGCATCACCAACTCCGCGATGCGCGCACTCCTCAACCACGAATGGCGAGGCAACGTGCGCGAACTCGAGAACGTCATCGAACGAGCCGTGATCTTCGCCGAAGGACGGGAAATCGACGCCACGGACCTCCCGTTCACCGCAGACGTCGGGGGCGCCGACACCGGCGAGGACCTCAAGCAGGCCATCGCCCAGTTCGAACGCCAGCACATCATCTACTGCCTCCGCCGGCACAACTACGACAAGACCGAGACCGCCAAGCACCTCAACATCGGCGTCTCGAGCCTCTACCGCAAGATGGACGAACTCGAGATCCCCAAGGACCTCCAGGAACGGGAAGAGGGAATCCCCTCACCCAAGTAGCAAGCCCCACCCCGCCCCTCCCGCCCCGCCCCGCCGCGGGCCGCCTGCCGGGTGATCCCCCGCGAGAACCCCGCAGCTTCCGAGAACCCTGTCCGCCGCTCGCACGCGTCAGCCACGCCGACCCCGAACACCGCCGCTGGCGTGCGGTTTGCACCCGGTTTGACGGAGTGCGAGCCACTCCAGGGCCTGTGGGAGGGTTCTCCATGCTCCAACGCCGACTGCTGACAAGGGTGGGCCTCCTCATCGCCGCGTTCGTGGTCGGCGCGGCGGGAGCCGTCTGGGCACTCCAGCTCGTCCTGCGGGATATCGACCGCGCGAACGAAGACGCTGCGTTCCTCATGGACGGCGTCCAATCCGTAGACACCGCGGCCAACCAGGTGCAGGCCGCCGCATTCAGCTCGTCCCAGGACCGCGCAGCCCTCGCGGACGCCCTGCGCCAATCGGTCGTAAGGCTGGCGACCCACCCCATCACCTCCGACGGCGGCGCAGCCCACCAGCAGTACCAGCACACCGTGGAGACGCTGCCGCGGTTCCTCGCGTCATGGGAGGACGCACGCTTCCGCGGAACGCCCGCCTCCGTCGAAGCGGCGTACGGCGCAGCCCTCGACATGCAGGTCAGCATCCAGGAACTGGGCCGCGCCTTCCGCGCCCACGTCGCCACGGAACAGGCGGGCGCGGGGCGCGCGTTCAGGGCCATGGTGGTCACGCTCACGATCGCGGCCCTGGTGATGGTGAACGTCGCCGTGTTCGTGCTGCTCAGGACCTCGCAGATGGTGCTCCGCCCGGTGTCGGCCCTGGTGGAAGGGAGCCGCCAGCTCGCCGCCGAGCACTTCGACCACAGGGTGAGCGTCGAACTGCGCGACGAGTTCGCCGAGCTGGCGCACGCCTACAACCACCTCGCCGAACAGCTCCAGGCAAGCGAAGACCGCAAGGCCGAAGCCCTCCGCCAGCTCGCCGTCACACTCAACCACAACCTCAACAACGCCATGGCCATCATCGAGCTCCAGCTGGGGCTGCTCGACCGCCAGTCAGGCGGCAACCCCGCGCAGGCCGCCCGCCTCCGGGAAATCCGGGCCAGCCTGGCACAGATGTCGCAGACCGTCGCGTCACTCAAGCACATCCGCCGCGTCGTCCTGACCGACTACGCCCCGGGCCAGAAAATGGTCGACCTGGAGAAGTCGGTCGCCGAAGACCTCAACCCCGCCTCCCCCCCCACGACCGAGCCGTTCCACGCCAAGTCGGCCTAAAACTCTGCACCGCATGACCCTCTCCCTCTCCCGAGGACGCACAAGACTGCTCTACAGCGAGACCCGCTGGCTGATGCGTCTGCGTTGGGCCGCCGGCGTGGTGATGATCGTGCTCGGGGCAGCCCACTGGGTGTGGCTGCACGTCTACACCATCACCTACGAGCCGGTCCTGATGGGCGCCGCAATCCTCGCGGTGAACGCCCTGCTCCTCGCGGCCCTCCGCAGGACGCCCCGCATCGCAACCTCCATCCCCGACCTCATCACCTTCGGCTCCATACAGATCCACCTCGACCTGCTCTGCCTCACCCTCCTCTCGGTCTGGACCGGGGGCGTCCACAGCCCCGTCCTCCCCGCGTACTTCTTCCACATGATCTTCGCCTCGCTGCTGCAGCCGCGCACACGCGCCTACGCCATCGCGATCGTCGCGGTCGGCGGGCTCTCCCTGGGCCTCTGGCTCCAGGACCTCTGGCCCCAGACGCGCGCCGAGGTGGTCCACCTGTCCGCCTGGATCCTCACCCTGATGGTCACCGTCTACCTCACCGACCGCATCGCCCGATCGCTCTACATCCGCGAGCGCGCCCGCACCCGCCAGCTCGACCGCATCCGCGCCCTCACCGCCACCCTCCGCGCACAGCAGGACTCCCTCATCCAGACGGAAAAAATGGTCGCCATGGGCCAGCTCGCCGCCGGCCTCGCCCACGAAATCACCAACCCCCTCGCCAGCATGGACAGCGTGCTGCAGCTCATGCAACGCCGGCCCGAGTCCCCGCGCCCCGACGCCGTCGCGACACTCCGCGAGCAGGTGCAACGCATCCTGCGCATCGTCCGCCAGCTCACGTCCTACGCACACCCCGGGCGCGGCCGCATCGAGACCCTGCCCGTCAACGAGGTCGTCCGCTCATCGCTCGACATGCTGGCGTTCAACAGGAAGATGGAACGCGTCACCATCGACTGCGTCCTCGACGACCACACCGGCTCGGCTCTCATCAACCCCCAGGCCCTCCAGCAGGTGCTCGTGAACCTCCTCGTCAACGCCTTCGACGCCACCGCCGCCCATCCCACACCCCACGTCACCATCCGCACACGCCGCGACGGCACACACTGCCTCATCGAGGTCGCCGACAACGGATCGGGCATCGCCCCAGAGCACCAGGCGCGCCTCTTCGAGCCCTTCTTCACCACCAAGCCCGTCGGACAGGGAACCGGCCTGGGGTTGTCCATCTGCGCTCGCCTCATCAAAGAACAGGACGGACACATCACCGTCCACTCCACCCACGGGCAGGGTGCGACCTTCACGATCCGCCTGCCCGCCGCCGAATCGCCGTCGCCCCTCCACGCCCGCACGGGTTCCCGGGCGTAATAGCCACCCCGACCCACCCGCGCCACCACCCGCCGGAAAGGAATCAGACTACCGTTATTATTGACTAATCTATCCTTTAGTCTAGAATATCCGCCGACCCTCCGGTCGGCAGCACGGGAATCGGCCATGAAACCAGTCCAGAAGTGGCACTTCACCCCCTTCGGCCGCGCGGCCCTCTTCCTCGGCAGCATCCAGCTCGCCGTCCCCGTCATGGTCGCCGTCGCAATCGCGATGGCCTGGGGCACCTACTTGGAGTCCAGGCACAACGTCCAGGTCTCCCGCGCCACCGTCTACGGCTCCTGGTGGTTCATCGTGCTCATGGCGCTGATCTGCGTCAGCCTCGTCTTCGCCGTCGTCACCCGCTACCCGTGGAAACGCAAGCACGTCGGCTTCATCACCGTCCACACCGGGCTGGTGATGCTCATCGCCGGCGGCTTCTGGTCCCTGTTCGGACGCATCGAGGGCCACATCGGCCTCGACGAGGGCGCTTCCTCCAACCTCCTCGAGACCGACCGCGAAATCCTCGCCCTCTCCGAGTTCAAGAGCGCCAACGAACAGGCGCTCGCCGAAGTCACCGCCCCCCACGGCCCCGCCTCGCTCACCCTCGCAGGCCTGCAGGTGAAAGTGACCGACTTCTGGGACAACTGCACGCAGGAGCAGTACGTCGCCAACGACGCCCCCCAGCCCTTCCGCGCAGTCGAACTCACGCTCGGCCCCGCAAACCCGCCCGGGCAGTGGGTCGGCGAAGAAGCGCGGGGCGGCGCCGCCGCCACCGTGGACGGCGTCACCGTCCGCGTCCTCGCCGACGGCGCAGACTGGACGCCCCCCAGCGCCCCCGCCGGCACCGACTACTTCTTCACCCACGGCGGCAAGCAATTCCCCGTCCCGAGACCGGGCGAAGAAGTGTTCCCCGGCTGGAAGGCCGCCAGCGTCCAGCGATTCACGAAAGCCACCGTCGCCGACGGTGTCCTCACCGACTCGGGCACCCAGGAAAACCCGGCCATCGAGGTCACCATCACCAACGGCCAGGGCACGACCGAACGCCACCGCTGCTTCCGCAACTTCCCGGACATGGTCATGACCTCCGTCCTCGAAGGCTCCGCCAGGTCAGACGCCACCCTGGGCGCCACCCCCGCCATCAAGCTGCAGGAAGTGCTCACCATCTACGGACCAGTCGCCTCACCCAGGGTCGGATACACCGACTACAGGGGCAACGGCCGCGAACTCCCAACGAGCGGCGACGGACGCACCTACGAAGCCGGCAAGCACCGGTTCGTCATCCTCAACCAGTACGCCAATGCCCGCAGCGCCACACGCCTCGTCCGCGCCCCCATGGGCCCCGACCGCCGACCAGCCCTCGTCCTCGACCTGCCCGGCAGGGCCACCCCCGCCATCGTCCCCTGGAAGGGCTTCGAAACGCTGACCGACCCGTCCGGACGCACACTCCTCGTCTCCTACGGCCCCAAGTTCGTCGAACTCCCCTTCACCATCCACCTCAAGGACTTCCGGAAAATGGACTACCCCGGCACCGAGATGGCCATGGCCTACGAGTCAGAGGTACTCATCACCTCCCCCGGCGCCGCCGACACGCCCTTCCTCATCCACATGAACTCGCCCTACGCCGCGTACCCCTGGAAGGTGTACCAGTCCGGCTTCGCGGGCGAATCCACGTCCATCTTCAGCGTCATGCGCGACCCAGGCCTGAAAGCAACCTACCTCGGCTCCGCCGTGCTCTGCGTCGGCATCTTCCTCACCTTCTTCAGCCGCTCATTCTCCTGGGGACACCCGGGCATCCCCGCCCCCCACCTCCACGAAACCCCACCTCCCCCCACACCCCGCTAGAGGACCGACCCCATGCCCCGCCTCACCCGCCTCCTCCCCGCCCTCCTGCTCCTGTGCCTCGCGGCACGGTCCTGGGGCAGCGATGCGCCCACCCGCGCATGGATGGACGACCTGGGCACACTCGCAACCCAGGATGGCGGCCGCGTCATGCCGCTGGAAACCTACGCCCGCCGCCTCGCAGTCAACGTCACGGGCCGCGAACGCTGGTCCACAGGCCGCGGGCCAAAGGCCTACGCGGGCCGCGAACCCATGGAGCTGCTCTGCGACCTCATGTTCAAGGGGGACGCCCTGCTCAGCGAGCCGCTCGTCGGCGTCGTCAACAAGCCGTTCAAGCGCGCCGTCGGCCTCGACCCGGACCGCGAGTTCTTCAGCGCCACCGAACTGGCCTCGACCAAGGGACTCATGGAACTCATCGGCACCTACCAGGCCGCCCGCGCGAAAGACCCCCAGTTCCAGGCCTCGCAGGACCAGCGCCGAGCAATCGACATCTTCAACGCCACAAACCGCATGGCGGCCCTCACCGCCGGCGACCCGCTCCCGCTCGTGCCCCAGGGACCAGGCAAGGAATTCCTGGGCGCCAGCACCAGCCGCGCAGCGCCGGGAGCAGAACCCGTCCGCGACGCCCTCACCGCCCTCGCCGACGCCTACAAACGCGGCGCAGACGGCGCCGACGCCGTCAATAAGCTCAGGTCCGCCCTCGCAGGCGCAGGCACCCTCGACGAGCAGGACGCTCGGTCCGTGCGCCTCGAAGTCTTCTACGACCGACACGCCCCCTGGCGCAAGACCCAGGTCCTCTACGGCCTCGCCATCCTCGCGTTCGGCGTCTCCCGCCTCGCCGCCCGCAAGCCGCTCGTCGTCGCCGCCATCCTGCTCACGCTCGCGGGTGTCGCCGAACACGCCCTGGGCATCGGCCTCCGAGTGGCAATCCTCCACCGCGCCCCCGTCAGCAACACCTTCGAGTCCCTCCTCTGGATGGGACTCGTCGGCATCGCCGTCGGCGCCGTCGCCCAGCTCCTCAGCCGCAAGTCCTACTACCTCTTCGGCGGCGTCTGCGCGGCCTTCGCGTCCGTCCTCTTCGCCGGCCTCGTGCCCCTCACCGACCGCACCAACTCCCTGCCCGCCGTGCTCCGCAGCAACTACTGGCTCACCGTCCACGTCCTCACCATCGTCGCCTCCTACGGCGTGCTCGCCGTCGCCGCCGTGCTCGGACACGTCTACCTCATCCGCGAGGTGCTCCTCGCCAAGACGCCCGCGCCCGCAACGGGCACAAAGCTCTCACACCCGCTCATCCTGCAGACCTACCGCACCATCCAGGTCGGGCTCTTCCTGCTCACCGCCGGCACCATCCTGGGCGGAGTGTGGGCCGCCGACTCCTGGGGACGCTTCTGGGGCTGGGACCCCAAGGAAACCTGGGCCCTCATCAGCATCGTCGTCTACTTCTCCGTCCTCCACGCCCGGTACATCAAGTGGCTCCAGGACTTCGGGCTCGCCGCCTGGGCCGTCCTCGGCTTCGTGGCCATCGTCTGGACGTTCTACGGCGTCAACTACGTCATGGCGACCGGCCTCCACTCCTACGGGTTCGGCTCCGGCGGCGAAGTATGGGTCGCCCTCTGGGCCGTAGCCGAAATCGCCCTCCTGCTGGCCTGCAAGTGGAAACACTCGGGCGCCCGCGCCGCCGCAGCCCGCGCACAGGGCCAGACCCCCGCACCCGCCCAGCCCACGCCGTAGCCCACCCAGGAACGCCCGCCCCGCAGCCCCGCGCAGTCCCACGGTCACGCGTGCACGGACCCCAGCCCCTCCCGCAGCGACTGCCGGCGGGCATGACGCACCACCGGGCGGGCCAGCACACCGCCGCACAGCAGGGCGGCCAGCACGAACCAGGTCACCAGCGTCACACGCATCTCACCCGTCAGCGGGACCGACGTCGGGTGCACGTCAGGCAGCAGCCGCACGCTCAGGTACACCAGCGGCGCGTCAATGAACGCCACCGCCCCGTACACCGCGCACAGCATGGCCCGCCGAGCCGCCGGCAGACGCAGGGAATGCAGGCCGATCATCACGGCGTAAAGCACGCACAGGATGAGCGTGAACGTCAGCTTCGGACTCCACGTCCACCACGCGCCCCACGCCGACCTGCCCCACGCCATCCCGGTGAGCAGCACCACCAGGCCGCAGAACACCGTCACACGCGCACCCTCCACCGCCGCCGTCTCCCACACCCGGTGCCTCGTCCATATGTACGCGATGTTCGAACCGAACACCGCCCCGGCACCCAGCAGTGCGCCGGCCGCCGCAGGGATGTGCACGTACACCAGCTTCTGGACCAGCCCCATCGCCCCGTCCACCGGCGCGTAGAAGGCCGCCATCCAGACCGCCAGCACCGCCACACCCACCGTGACGGCCCAGTACGCACGGACCTCCGCCGCGCCCGGCAGGTGCAGCACGTGCGGAACATGGATGTACGCGGTCGCCCGCATACTGCGCGCGTCCCCTACTTGGCCCTCGAAGCCATTACCTTCCACGCCAACGCGACCGCCCCCACCGCCGCGACCGCCCCCACCACCAGCACCGTCGTCGAAGTGCTCCCGGACCCCTGCGCAGGACCCGGCCCCGTCGCCCCGGCACCCGCGGCCACGGGCGTCCTCAGCACGACGCCGACCACCTGCCCGGCCGCCACGCCGTCCGCAGAGTACATCCGCAGCCGCTGGGCCCCGCTCGAGTCAGAACCCGTCTCCGTCACCAGCGAAGGGTCCACCTTGCTCCCGTCGTCGGGCACAAAGAACGCGGCCCGCGCAGCCCCCACCGGCATCGAGACCCGCAGGTCCAGCGCCCCGTCCTTCGGAATCACCCGGTACGCGAACTTGTACGTCATCTTGCCCGGCATGAAGGGCATCTGCACCTGCAGCGTCGACTCCTTCATCGCAGAGCAGCACCACCCGTGGAACCCCTGCACCAGCTCCACGTCCGTGGCGGACGCCGGGAGCGGCAGCGGAACCGTGCTGCGACGCTTGAGCATGTCGGGCGGGTCCCCAAGCCACGTCCGGTCGCCCTTGTTGTCCACCACCATCATCTCGGAGACCACATACCCGTCCGGGCGCTTCTCGACCACCATGTGCCGCATCGCCACTTCCCACTCGGGCTTCTGGTCCGTCACCTCGTAGACCTTGATCTCCACCCTCGTGTTCGGGTTCTCCGCGCTCATCTCCGGCGCCGAATCCTGGTACTGCACCCCCGCGTGGTGCACCCGCACCAGCGGACTCACGCCGATCCCCACAGGGATATCGCCCAGCAGCAGCACGCCGCTGTCGTCCAGCTTCCCCGTCAGAGTCTTCACCGCGATGTCACGGTGGAACAGGATCACCTCCACCACGTCCCCCACCAGCGGCTCCCCGCCCTTGGACCCCTGCACCGCCTGCACCGCCAGCATGCCCCTGGGGCCCGACTCAAGCTGGGCCGACAGGTCCGGATGGTCCGGAGGCACCGGCGCATCGGGCGTCTGAGCCCGGGCGCCCGACGCCAGCGATAGTCCGGCCACCACCAGGATTGCAAGTGTCGTTCTGCTCAATCGCGCGACCTCCACGGCATGGGGCCGCGGAACGCGCACCCATCCACCAGGCAATCTTTGCAATCAAGGTGCCACTCGGCAAAGCCCCCAGCCCCCCACCCGGGCAGCCGCGCGGACACACCCGATTCCCTCCCACGGAGCAGAACGCACGCCGCCGTTCCCGAATGTGAGAAGCGCCCCGCCTACTGCACGTGGCAGGTCAGGCACAGCGCGCTGCCCCGGTTGCTCATGACAAGCAGGTTCTCCTGCCCCGAGTAGACGCTGTGGCAGGAGCCGCACCCAACCGTGCGACCGAAC
Source organism: Phycisphaerales bacterium (assembly GCA_046350475.1). GTDB lineage: Bacteria > Planctomycetota > Phycisphaerae > Phycisphaerales > UBA1924 > BJHL01. The sequence continues at coordinate 125,219 of JAXMAJ010000002.1, forward strand.
AGACGGACCCGCCGGTCCAGCGACTGCACCGAACGCATGCGGAACTCGCCCCCGACCCCCAGACGCTGATCCATCGCAACACCGATCGGGTGATCGCTGGGCAGCTCCCCCAGCAGCGGATCGCCCTGGTGCCCGCCCGCGTCGCTCGCCATCGCCCCGTCGTGGCAGCGCAGGCACGTCCGGCTCTCCTCGTCCACACCGGAAGCCCGGCCCGCAACATCCGACGTCGCCAGGTGCGCCCGCAACTGGCTCATCCCGTGGGGCACCACGCCGCCCGCATGGCACGAGGAACACAACGCCCCCATCTCGTCCGGCACCCGCAGGAACTTCCTCCCCGAACGGCCCCCCTCAGAATGCCCCGCCGCCAGCCGCCCGTCATGGCAGGTCTCGCACGTCAACCGACCGTCCTTCAGCGGCAACACGCCGGGCACCGCGAACGGCGGTACGACATCGACCGGATGCGAGAACGCCGCGTCCATCTTGTGACACGCGTTGCAGTGCCCCGTGTCCTTGGAGATGAAGTCCGGGGACGGACCCTCTGCCGCCGCTGCCCGAGGACCAACCAGCGCCGACGCGATCAGGCTGGCGCCCGCGAAGAGCACGCACACGCCCACCGTCGACACCCGCGCCAGCTTCCGACACGCCGCAGACCGATAAAGGTTGGATTCCACGCCTCGCCTCCGTGTTGAACGGCAACCGGCATCGAACCACCTCCCACACCAATTCACCCACCCCGGGGTGGACCCCCGCGCCGATGTTGAAACTGTGCCGCGCGTGCGGAAGAGCCCGCATGAGGCAGGGACGAGAACCCACAAAGAAAAAACGCGGCGCCCAAGCGCCGCGCCCTGATCCGTCTACCCCCAACAACAAGGGACGCACCACCCTACATCCCAAGGCCCCACTCCGCCGAACTCGCCTGGTCTGCCCACACCCGCATGTCCTGCAGGTCCGTCCAGCCCTTGAGCCCGACATGCCCGTCCAGCATCGCGGCCACCGCCTTGCCGTCGTACCGCAGCGCGACGTAGCCGGAATTGATCCCGGGCTGGGAGGACGCCGGGTCGTACACCGCGTCCCACCGGTACCCCTGCGCAGCAGAGAACCTCGGGGGCTCAACCCGGAAGAAACCGTTGTTCTCCGAAAGAACCGGCACCCCCGCCTGCGCTTCGGCCCGGGCGGAAGCAAACGTCAGCAGATCGCTCGGCCGTCGGGCCTGGTCCGCCCTCTCCACGTACGCACGACCAAACACCCGCCGGAAGGTCTGATCGAACTCGCCGTGCCGATCGCTCCCCCCGACAAAGGCAACATTGAGGCCCAAAGCCGGGTAAAGCGAGACGACGTAGTTGTAGTCCACCCCGTAGGACGAGTATTCGCCCGGATTCTGCATGATTTCCGCCAGAGCCCTGCGGTCGTAGAGGCCGAAGAAGTTGTTGTTCAGCGACGGGGCCAGCCGCCACGGATACCGCTGCGCCAACTCGTTGGTCAACCGGGTGCCGGCCTCGTCATACACCGGCATCGGACCGTTCACCATCGCCGCCGACGCGTAACCCACCAGGAGCCGGTCCCGGTTGTCGACGCTGTACGCCGTGTAACCCACCATCACCTGCTGGGCAAGCGTGATCTCCCGCGTGCGTTTCATGCACATGCGGGACTTCGCCATCGCCGGCAGTGAAATCCCTATGAGGACAAGAATGATGGTGATGACGATCAGCAGCTCAATAAGCGTGAAGCCTGACCGGTGGGCCTTGAGGCGGAGCGCACACTTTGCAGACATTGCGGACCTGCCTTTCAATTCGAGAGAGAATTCCTTTCCCCCGCGCATCTGTATCGGACAACCATATCCTTTAAACCCGCTGAAGTCAACCGTCACAGCCCCCATAACCAACGGTACGTACTGCCAAACCAGAATCCTTGGACGAAACCCATCGATGGTGTATAATGGGCATGTCGATCCTTTAGTCTTAAAACCCATATACTCTCCCGCTCTTCCCCGTCCCTCCTGGAGTGACCCCCATGAAGCCCAACCTTGCACTCGCCGTTCTTGCGCTGGCCGCCGGGACCGCTTCCGCCCAGTCGTTCGTGGGGACACTCAACACCCCCAGCCTCGACCGGTGGTGGTACCCGTTCAACTTTAACGCCGGAGCAGAAACGACCGCATCCATCTTCGCCGCCCTGGGCCAGGCGGGCTTTGACGACCGCGATTCGCAGTTTGTCGTCGCGTTCAACACCGCAGACGTCGTCACCCCGGGCCTGGGACCCTCGGGATACTCGATCAACTCCATCCACCTGCGGGTCACGATCAGCAACCCGCCAAGGTTCGAATACGACCCCTCCTTCGACTCCGTCCGCACCTCCTACGACCCGTCCGACCCGCAGTACCTCGCCGACGCCGACGCCGGCAAGCCGATCGAGGTCTTCGCCGCCGGCTACCGCAACGGCGTCACCGCCGCGAACGTGCTGGAGAGCACCGCCTTCAGCACAAGCCCCTCGTTCCCCCCCCAGGAACGCATCCGCAGCGTGTACGCCGCCACGCTGGACGAACAGGGCTACCCCAACGCCGATATCTCCAACCAGGTCGCGGACCGCTCCGAAGCGACCCCGCTCGCCACCGGGCAGAACGCATCTCTCACCGTGGGCGCAATCGTGCCCACAGACACGGAATTCACGTTCTCGCTCGACGTGAACAACCCCGCGACCCGCGCGTACCTCGCCAGGGGCCTCGACGCCGGACGCCTGCTCTTCGTGGTCAGCTCGCTCCACCCGGCGACGGGCGGCCCCGGCGGCGGAACCGGTGACCCCGCCTACCCGGCGTTCTACACCAAGGAAAACCCGCTCGCCTCGGTCCTGCCCATCGAACCCGCGCTCGACCTGAACGTCGATACCCGCCAGCTCATCGACTTCAACGGCGACGGCCTCTTCCCGGACACCGCCGACATCGACGACCTGCTGACGGTCTTCTCCGGGGGCGAGTGCCCCACGGGCACCTGCGCGAGCATCGACATCAACGGCGACGGGCTTTTCCCCGACACCGCCGACATCGACTTCTTCCTGTGCATCTTCTCCGGAGGCGGAGGGGGCTGCTGATCCGACTCCCCACACAGCAGGCCTTCACCACGCGACCCCGCCCCACCACGGCGGGGTTTTTTTCCTGCAACCAAGACCCTTCCTGGAATGAAGGCCCTCCCTGCAATGAAGGGAAGACGGGAGTTCACCAACATCTCCGTGAACCCCGTCGACATGACAGGCTGGTCGTACGACGACGACCACGCCCTCGCCGGCGCGTTCGACCTGTCCGCCTTCGGCACCGTACAGCCCGGCGAGTCGGTCGTCCTGTGCGAGGCAACCGCCGCCGGCTTCCGCACCGCGTGGAACCTCATCGCCGCCGTCAAAGTCATCGGCGGCCTCGGCTCGACCGGCATCGGCGGCAACAACCTCGCCCGCAACGACGAGATTAACCTCTTCGGCGCCGACGACGTCCTCGTCGACCGCCTCACGTTCGGCGATCAGACATACACCGGCACGATCCGCACCCAGAACTTCAGCGGCCAGGCGGTCTGCAGCAACCTCGGCCAGGACGACGTGCACGGCTGGGTCCGCTCCGTCATCGCAGACCAGTTCGCCTCCACCGCCGGAGATGTCGGCACCCCCGGCCGCTACCTCACATGCTCAGCTGCGACGGCATCGACTTCAACAACGACGGCCTCTTCCCCGACACCGCGGACATCGATTCGCTCCTCAGCGTCTTCAGCGGCGGACCCTGCGTGCTCCTTGCCCTGCAACCAGCGGCCCCGGGTATGCCCCGGGGCCCTTTTCTTGCGCGACCCCGCCAGGGATGAAAGCCCGACGGCCGCCCCCGACACCGCACTCCCCGACCAAGGGCGTGACGCCGCCCCACCCCAACCAGGAATCTGCCCCGCATCACCGCCCGTGTGCGACACTTTCAGTCACTCGTCTCTCCACCCCTTGGCGCCGCCAGGCCCGCATGCTAACTTCGCGCATGCCCGCCCCCTCGCCCCCTTGTCTCTCCGTCTCTCCCCCGGATCTTCTGACTACTTCCGAGCGTGACCACTTTCCACCCCCCTCAGCGCAACAGCACAAAACAGCCGTTATCGGCCCGCCCACACACGCAAAAACGCCTGCAATGACAGCACAACGCAATGCCACCCCGGAGAAAGGCCACCGCGCGCACACCCAGAACCCCGCAATCCCGCTAGCGCACCCACACCGTTCCGTCGCATGGACATGCACCGCCCCGGCAGCTCTCTTCGAGGGAGGAGAGAGCTGCCGGCCACGCGGCACCAGCGACGGCCTCCAGCGTGGACGGCCGCTCAGCATCCCTTTGTGCAACCCGCTTCCCACACGACCCGGCCACACCAGCCGGGGGCGGCGGTCGCCCTGCGCAAACGGGGGGACACACCCAGCAGGAGTACACCCGATGAACACCCGCACCCTGGCCTCCACACTCGCCCTCGCCGCCCTCGCAGGCCTCGCGCACGCCCAGCCCTGCCCCGGCATCACCAAGCTCGACAGCGGCTCGGCTTCCGCCCTGGACGACAACCTCGGCGCCGCCGTCTCCATGTCCTTCGGCGGACTCAACAACGCCCCGCTGATCGCCGTGGGGAAGCCAGGCGAGGACGCCCCGGGCGCGGGCAACGACGCCGGCGGTTTCACCGTCTACCAGCGCATCAACGGCTGGTCCATCATGTACGACGCGTGGAACAGCACCGGCGTCGGCGGTGAGCGGCTGGGCGCCTCCATCAGCCTCTCCGACCCGTACCTCATCGCAGGCGCCCCCAACTACAGCAACTCAGGCCGGGCCCGCATCTACCGCCGCCCCAGCAACGGCAGCGGATTCACCAGCCCCGTGGACCTGGTCCCCGGACTCAACCCCATCGGCTGCGACTTCGGACGCAGCGTCGCCATCTCCAGCTACCAGGACGGCTGGGCCGTCGTCGGCGCTCCCCTCCACGACATGCACGGTGAAATCGACTCCGGCGCCGCATTCTTCTACACCCGCGACGCCGCCAACAACACCTGGAACCTCGCCTACACCATCTGGGGCGCCGACTTCTCCGGGTCCACCCTCGACCACCGCGGCGCGGCCGTCGCCATGAGCCAGACCTCGCCCTACGCCGTGGTGGGCTCCCCCAACCACGAAAACAGCGGCCAGCCCGCCGACCACGGCACCGTCCGCGTAGTCGAGCGCCTCGCAAACGGCCTCCCCAGCGGCGCGTCGGTCGAACTCTCCCCGCCCAGCCCCGAGGGCGCTGAGCACTTCGGCGCCGCCGTCGCCATCGAGGGCAACACCATCGTCGTCGGCTCGCCCGACGAGGACATGACCCTCCAGGAAGGCGGATTCGTGCAGGCAGCAACCAACGGCGGCGCGATCTACGTCTTCGAGCGCAACCCCGGCAACGCCAACGCCTGGACCTTCGTCGCCAAGCTCCGCTCCCCCAACCCCACCGGCAACGCCCACTTCGGCACCGCCGTCTCCACCGACGGCCTCCAGATCGCCGTCAGCGAGCCCGGGACCAAAAAGGTCTTCCTGTACACCAGGAACGGCGGCACCTGGCACTACCAGGCCGCCGTCGGCGACCAGGACGATGCCGCCAACGGCTCCTTCGGCGACAGCGTCGCCGTCCGCCAGGGCGATGTGGCTGTCGGAGACATGACCGACGACAACAACAGCGCCACCAACCCCGGCGCCGCGTACGCCCTCAACCTCGAGGAAGACGTGGCCGTCGGCGATACCTGCGCAAACCCCCTTGAGATCCCCGCGGGCGACTACACCGGCTGCACCACCATGGCCACCCCGTCCGCCGGCAGCGGCACCATCACCACCTGCGGCAACGGTGGCAACGGCCAGGGCAACGACGTCTGGTTCATCTTCCAGCCCGCCTGCGACGGCAACGCCATCTTCGACACCTTCGGGTCCTCGTTCGACACCGTGCTGAGCGTCCACTCCGGCTGCCCGACCATCCTGGGCGGCAGCACCAGCATGCTCTGCAACGACGACGCGAGCTTCGCCGCCCCCCACAACCGCGACAGCCTCCTCACCTTCAACTTCACCGGCGGCGAGACCTACTACATCCGCGTCACCGGCTACAACCAGGCCAGCGGCCAGTTCGTCCTCCGCCACCTCTACACCTACGGCGTCAGCAACGACACCTGCGCAACCGCCTCCACCGTCGGCTCCGCCTACGGCACCTGGCAGTTCAACAACTGCTCCGCCACCACCGACCCGCTGGGCACGCTCTGCAGCGGCACCTACAACCACGACGTCTGGTACCGCTGGAACTCCACCGTCTCAGGCCCCGTCAACATCAACACATGCGGCAGCACGTTCGACACGGTCCTCGCCGTCTACGCGGGCACACAGCAGTCCTGCCCCACACAGGTGAACCAGGCGATCGCCTGCAACGACGACTCGTTCGACACCTGCACCGTCGGCGAGACCTCCTACCAGTCCAACGTCACCATCACCGCCCAGGCCGGCCAGTCGTACCTCATCCGCATCGGCGGCTGGAGCTCCACCGAGTTCGGCCCCGGCCAGCTCAACATCACCCAGGGCTCCTACTGCGGCGACATCGACTTCAACAACGACGGCCTCTTCCCCGACACCCAGGACATCGACGACCTCCTGAACGTCTTCTCCGGCGGCGCCTGCAGCACCGGCAACTGCGACTCCATCGACTTCAACACCGACGGCCTCTTCCCCGACACCATGGACATCGACGCCTTCCTCAGCGTCTTCAGCGGCGGCCCCTGCATCCGCTGACCAACCCGAACCCCCAACCCCACACCCCGTGCGCACGCACGGGGTGTTTCTCGTTTCCCCCACCCCCGCGATACCCTCCCCCATGCACCTCACCCGCGCCGACCACACCCTCGTGGTCATGGACGACCAGGGACGCCCCACCCCCATCCGCCACATCATCGGCATCGGCCGCAACTACGCCGAACACGCCAAAGAACAAGGCGCCGCAGTCCCCGACCGGCCCATGCTCTTCACCAAGAACCTCGCGACGCTCTGCATGAGCGGCGACGACATCGTGGTACCCCGCTGCTGCCAGGACCGCCCGCAGGTGGACTTCGAGGGTGAACTGGGCGTCATCACCGGCCCCGCCCCCGCCCGCAACGTGCCCCTGGACGACGCCGCGAACTTCATCCTCGCCTACTGCGTCGCAAACGACGTCTCTGCCCGCTGGTGGCAGAAGGAAGGCTCCGGTGGGCAGTTCTACCGGGGCAAGTCCTTCGACACCTTCTGCCCGATTTCCACCCCTATCGCCGCCGCAAGTATCGCCAACCCCCAGGGCCTGTCCGTGCTGACCAAAGTCAACGGCCACACCATGCAGGACGGCACGACCCGCGACATGATCTTCTCGGTCGCCTCGCTCATCCACGAGATCAGCAAGGGCCACACGCTCCTCCCCGGCACCCTCATCCTCACCGGCACCCCCAGCGGCGTGGGCATGGCACGCAACCCGCAGGTGTGGCTCCAGCACGGGGATGTGGTGGACATCACCATCCCGCACCTAGGCACCCTGACCAACAGGGTGCGGTTCGAGTAGCAAGAGCGGGCCAGATTGCCCGCGTTTTCGGGACTTTTCCGCACAACGCGCCCGGCCCGCGCCGGGTGCAGCGCGGGTATCATCGCCCATGCCCACCAAGCGCCCCTCCAGCAGGAAACCCCGCACGCCCGGCAACCCCGAGCTTGCCTCCCCGCCCCGCGGGCTGGAATTCCCGCTCGTCCACCTCCAGAAGTGGATCAAGGCAAACGCGAAGCACCTGACCCCCCCCGTCTCCAACAAGCAGCTCTTCGGCGCAAGCCGGGACGCGGTGGTCTTCGTCTCCGGCGGCCCCAACACCCGCAACGACTACCACGTGAACCCGACCGAGGAACTTTTCTTCCAGCTGAAGGGCGACATCGCCGTGCGCGTCCGCCCGCTCGACGGCTCGGCCCCCCACGACGTGGTCGTGAAGGAAGGCGAGCTCTTCCTCCTGCCCCGCTGGGTGCCCCACCGCCCCCAGCGGCCCAAGGGCACTGTGGGCCTCATCATCGAATTCCCCCGCGGGTTTGACAGCCAGGGCAACCCGCAGAAGGACGGGCTGCGTTGGTACTGCCCCCAGTGCGACGCCCTCGTACACGAGGCCCGCTGGGTGCTCCAGAAGATCGACGAAGACCTCAAGATCATCATGAACGACTTCTGGGATGGCCCCGCGCAGCGCAGGACGTGCTCAGGGTGCGGGCACGTCATCCAGCGCGCGGGCGCCATCAAGCTCGCCAAGGGGAGGATCAGCGCCGCGGCCGCCCGGAAGCCCCTGGCCCGCAAGCCGGCCCGGGTGTGACCAGTCTGCGCAGCTCCCGCCGGGGCAGCCGCCGGTTTCGCCGTACCATCGGTCCATGCCAAAGCACGCCCCCACGCTGTTTGGAGACAGCACCGCAACCGAGTTTGACGCGCAGCTCACGGCCGCGTACGTGCAGGCAGGCCGGACACTGGACGACCTCCCCTACACCCCGGAGTTCGACGCCATTTTCTCCGCGGTTGGGGGCGACCTTGCGGGCAGGTCACGCGGTGAGGTCCTCCACCGGCTGCAGAACCTCCGCAAGGCCAACAGGCTGCCGAGGTTGGGCAGGGCGCAGACCCCATCGGTCAAGGTGACGCCGGAAGAGGAATCGACCCTGTCGGCCTTGGTACAGGGGGCGCTGGAGTCCCGCACCGGCAGCCCGGCGCTCGGACAACGTGATCAACTGCTCTACGACGACCGGTTCACCGCCATTGTGACCACGTTCAACGCCCGTACCGGGCGCAGCCTCAGCCCGCATGACGTATGGCGCCTGGTCGCCAAGCTTGCGAAGTGAGTCAGCCCCCCTCTCGAGTATCGCTCGCTTTTCCATCCGACTTTCCATGCTCACCCATCAACTCCAACGCCTGTTCAGCGCGGGTGCCCTGCCTGACCCCCTTCCGGCGGACCCCATGCCGCTCTTCAAGCGCTGGTTCGACGACGCCCACCATGCACCCCGGACACCCAACCCAAACGCGATGATCCTCGCGACGGCAACCGTTGACGGCGCACCTTCCGCCCGGACGGTGCTCTGCAAGTCCATCGACATGGAGAGCCCGGCGGTGATCTTCTTCACGAACTATGAGGGACGCAAAGGGCGGGAACTGAGGGCGAACCCGAGGTGCGCGGGGGTCTTCCACTGGGACCACGACCAGCGACAGGCCCGCGTCGAGGGGGTTGCCACGGTTCTGCCAGCGGGTGACAGCGACGCGTACTTCGCATCCCGGCCCTTGCTTTCACGCCTGGGCGCGTGGGCAAGCCTGCAGAGCCAGCCGATGGTGAGGTCCAGTGACCTGCTGACACGCCTCGCCGAGGTCGCCGAGCGGTTCGCGATCTCTCCGGCTGACGTCATCGCCGGCAACAACGACATTGACGTGCCCCGCCCGCCGCACTGGGGCGGCTTCCGCATCGAGCTTGCACGGCTGGAGCTCTGGGCCGGTCGCTCAGGCCGGCTTCACGACCGGGCCGAGTGGGTGCGGACCGGGGGTGCATGGAAAGCGCAGTACCTGTTCCCGTAAGTTCACCCGCCCGGCAGGCAGATGACCCCGCCCCCCGCCCGCACCATCCTCGTGATCCGGCCCAGCGCCCTTGGTGATGTTGCGCGCACCGTGCCGGTGCTGGCCAGCCTGCGGATGGCCTACCCCCATGCGCGCATCGACTGGGTGGTGCGCGACATCTTCGCGCCGGTGCTGCGCCATCACCCGGCCCTGTCCAACATCGTGCCGTTCCCTCGCAACGAAGTGTCGCGGTGGCTGAAGCGTCTGCAATGGTCCAAGGTACGGGGCTACGCCCGCGTTCTGAGGGATCCGGGCTACGACATCGTCTTTGATTGCCAGGGGCTTGCCCGCAGCGGCATCATGGCGTGGATGACCCGGGCGCCGGTGCGTGTGGGGTACTCGGATGCGAGGGAACTGGGCTGGCTCCCTCTCACCCACCGTGTCCGGACGAGCCCGCGCCTCCACACCGTCGACAAGGCGCTGACGCTGCTGGAGTGCCTGGGCATCCCGATCCGCAGCGACCCGGTTGCGTGCCGCCTGTATTCCGGGCCCGAGGAGCGTGCGTGGCTCACGCGGGAAACCTACAGCGACCGCCGCTACGCGGTCCTTGCGCCTACCAGCGCCTGGGCGGCCAAGCAGTGGCCCGCGGAACGCTTCGCGGAGCTCGCGTCCTGGCTTGCGGGTCAGGGCGTGCCGGCCGTCATCGTGGGTGCGCCCCACGAACGCGAACAGTGCATGCCCCTGGTGAACCTCGCCAAGCGGAACCCCCTGGTCATCGACCGGATCGGCGCGACCACCATCGGTCAGCTGATGGCGTTGATCGAGGGCTCGTCCCTGGTGGTCGCGAACGACAGCGCCAGCCTGCACATCGGAGTGGGATTTCATCGCCCCCTGATCGCGCTCCTGGGCCCGACGGACCCGGGGTTGGCCTGCCCGTACGGCCGGGCGCAGGATGTCATCCAGCATGTGCAGGCGGGTGACGAGTTCTACTTTCGGGACGACCGCAGTGCGGCGATGATGAGCAGGATTACGACGGACGAGGTCAAGGAACGGGCCCGGGCGTTGCTCCGCTGAGGCAGCGTTTCATTGCCCGCCCGCGTGGCGCGACCACTTCCATGCTGCGCGCACTTCCTTCAGCCCGGCGTGGACAAGCGCCCCGCCGATAAGGAGGGTGAGGGCTCCAGTTTCCTGGAACTGTGCGCGGTTGTGGAACTGGATGCCCGGCTGCACGAGGTTGGACAGCCTGTCCAGCACGGCACCCTGGCCCACGAACTGCTGCCAGGCGTCCACGAGCACGAGCAGCGTGAAGCCAAGCCCTGTGACGCCGAGGGCAACGCAGAGGAGCCCGATGCACCCCCATGCTCTGTCTGACAGCCTGGCGCCCGGCAGGACGTCCCGGAGGAGCGGGAGTTCCATCCGCTTACCCGTTCCTTGCTGCGAAGTCCTTCATGAACAGGGCGAGGGCCTCGCAGCCGGCCTTGGGCATCGCGTTGTAGGTGCTCGCACGCACGCCGCCGGTGCTGCGGTGGCCCTTGAGCTGGTCCATGCCCTGCTTGAGCGCCTCGGCGACGAACTTGTCGTCGAGCTCGGGCGTCGGGCACTTGAAGGTGATGTTCATGAGGCTGCGGCTGTCCTGGCGGGCGTGCCCCTTGAAGAAGCCCTTGGAGTTGTCGATGGCGTCGTAGATCGCCTTGGCCTTTTCCATGTTGCGCTTGTGCATGGCGTCGAGGCCGCCCTGGGACAGGATCCACTTGAAGACGAGCCCGGAGAGGTAGATCGCGAACGCGGGCGGGGTGTTGTGACGGCTGCCGTCCTTTGCGTGGGTCTCATACCTGAGCATGATGGGCAGCTTGCGCGCCGGCTTGAGCAGGTCTTCACGGATGATGAGGAGCGTCGTGCCGGCGATGCCCACGTTCTTCTGGGCGCCGGCGTAGATCAGGCCGAACCTGCTGACGTCCATCGGGCGGGAGTAGATGTCGCTGCTCATGTCGCAGATGAGCGGCACGCCGTCGGGCACACGGGGCAGGCGGAGGGAACCATCGGCGTTGCGCCACTGGGTGCCGTAGATCGTGTTGTTGCTGCACATGTGCACGTAGGCGGGCTTGTCGGCCCCGTACTTGATCTCCGTGTCCCCGGGGCAGTACGCGTGCTTGACGGTGCGGCCGTCCCACGCCTCGTAGGTGCGACCGGAATAGACCTTGCTCTCGTCGAAGGACTTCTCGGCCCAGTAGCCCGTCGTCAGGTACGCCGCGACGCCGTCGTCGGGCAGCAGGTTGGCGGGGATCATGAAGTTCTGGGTTGTGGCACCGCCGGTCAGGAACAGGACCTTGTAGTTTGCGGGGATGTTGCCCACCTTGCGGCACGCCTCCTCGGCCTCCGCGAGCACCTTGTCGAACACCTTGCCACGGTGGCTGTGTTCCATGATGCCGATGCCGGAACCCCCGATATCCCACAGGTCGTTCTGGGCCTGCCGGATGACCTCTTCCGCCAGCACACCCGGGCCGGCGGAGAAGTTCCACGCACGCCGGCCGGCGGCCTGCTGCTGGGAGGCGATGTGGGAAGGGGCCGAGGGGGAGAGGATGGTCATGGTTTGGATTCCTGGGCGTGTCGGGTGCGTGGTATGGTAGCCAAGGCGGTATGCGTTCGGTCCCGGGGGTGGATAGCCGCCGACCGCTCTAGACTCTTGCATGCAGAGCTTCTTGGCAGTCGCTGCAGGCTCCCGCAGTGCACGCGCAAGGCTCGTCGTGCATGTTCGCAGGGCTGTCTGGGGCGGCCTGGCGATGGCAGCCGTCATGCTGCTCGTGAACACCAGGAATCACCTGTACTTCGCGGCCCCGGTATCCCGAACGACAGCGACCGGGTCTTACGGCAGGCTGTTCGGATTCAAGCAAGGCACGGTCTTCTACTTCGGCGGGAATGAGCACCCTCCCGCCACGTGGGAGCTCCGCCACGAACCGTTCCGTACGGGGAGGTACTCGTGGGGCTTTGAGTGGTTTCCTTATGCGGACGACGGCCCGTCCTATTCGATTCCGCTCTGGTGGTCGCTGTTTCCCGTGCTTGGACTGGAAGGCGCACTGCTGCTCCACCGCCGGGTGACGAGCGTGAGCAGAGTTGGCCTGATCTCCAGGGGTCTCTGCCCGGCGTGCCGCTACGACCGGTGCGGCATTGCTGCCGGCGCGGCGTGCCCGGAGTGTGGCGAACTGCCGCGTGGCGGCGGATCTACTTTACCGGCACGATCCTCATGATCTTGTCGTCGTTCTCCCGGGCTCGACCACGTCCGTCGCGGTTGGAAGTGGCGAAGTAGATCGCTCCGTCCGGGCCGACTTCCACGCAACGGATGCGCCCGAAGTTGGTGGCCATCCGCTCCTGTGACACCACCTTGCCATCCTTGAACGTCACGCGGCAGATGCCGGGTTCAGGGCTGCGCCGGAGACCACCGAGGTGCCCCACCAGGAATGAGTCCTTCCACGCCGGGAACATGTTGCCCTTGTAGAAGCAACCGCTCGCGGGCGCGACGGAGGGGTTCCAGACGACTGCCGGGGCATCGGCGCCCTCTTTGCTTTTGTCGCCCCATGCGTCCGGCCAGCCGTAGTTGTGCCCCTTGACGATGATGTTGCATTCATCGAAGCCTGCGGGGGCGCCGTCGCCGGTCGGCCCGTGCTCGGTTTCGGCCATCTGGCCCGCGCTGTCCCAATCGATGCCCTGCGGGTTGCGGTGGCCGTAGGTCCAGATGCTGGGCTTTGCGCCCTCGGTCTTAGTAAAAGGGTTGTCGTCGGGGATCGAGCCGTCGTCGTTCACACGGTGGATCTTGCCCGCCAGCGACGTGAGGTCGGGGGCCAGCGATCGCTTGGTCGAATCGCCGGCAGTGATGTACAGCTTGCCGTCGGGGCCGAAGCGGACGCGGCAGCCGGCGTGGTTGCCCGCCGCGGGGATGCCCTGGAGGATCACCTTCGGCTCCCCGAGCGAATCTCCCTTATCCACGAACCGCACCACGCGCACGTCGTCATCGGTGCCGTACGCGATGTACACGAGCTTGTTCTTTGCGTAGTCGGGGTGCACACACATGCCCATGAGCCCGATTTCGCCGCCCGTGCGGACATCTTCGAACACGTGGATGGGCTTCTCCAGGAGTTTCCCCTGCTCCACCACGCGCACCCGACCCGGGCGCTCTGTGAAGAGCATGCGGTCGGGGCTTGTCCAGGCGAACGCCCACGGCACCTCCACACCCTCCACCACGGTCTCCACCTTGTAGTCCTTGCCCTCTTCCAGCACCTTCATTACCCCGGTTGCCATGCGCCCGGGCTCTGTGGGCTTCTCTGGCGCGGGCGCCGGCTGCTTGGCGTCGGCCTGGGCGGCCGCCGTTCCTGCGAGCATGGAGAAGATCAGGAGACCAACAACGCGGCGCACGTTGAGCATGGCATGTCCTTGTGTGGGGGGCGGGAGTCTATCAGCCGTGCGGGGCGGCGAGTAGCCTGCACGGCAACCTCCCGGGCGTGTGGTCCGTGCGGGAATAATGTTCCCTGTGATCGACACGCACTGCCACCTGACCTACCCGGACTTCCCCGATACCGGCGCGGTGCTCGTCCGCGCCCGGGAGCACGGGGTCACGGGGGCCATCACCATCTCCACGACCACGCAGGATTGCCAGAACGCGCTCGCGCTGGCGGGGCGGTTCCCCAACGTCTGGTGCAGCGCGGGCGTGCACCCCCTGTACAGCGACAAGGGGCCGCACGACTGGCAGGCCCTTGCGGGGGTCGCGCGCCACCCCAGGTGCGTCGCGTGGGGGGAGTTGGGGCTTGACAACCACTACAAGGAGCCCGTGGCGCTCGTCCAGCGGACGGTGCTCGACGAGCAGCTTGCGTTCATCGAGGACTGCCACCGCACCATGACTCCCAAGCCGGTGGTGGTCCATTGCCGCGAGGCCTTTGCCGATCTCATACCCGTGCTGCGGGCAACCAATCTCGCGCCGGACAGGTTCGTGTTCCACTGCTTCACGGGCACCTGTGCCGACATGAGGCTGCTGCTGGACTTTGGGGCTTGCGTCTCCTTCACGGGCGTGGTGACGTACCGGAGTGCGACGGAAGTCCGCGAGGCGGCGAGGCTCGCGCCGCTGGACCGCGTCATGGTGGAGACCGACGCGCCCTTCCTGTCACCGCACCCCCACCGCTCGGTTCGCCCGTGCGAGCCGTGGATGACGAGCCTTACCGCCCGGGCCCTGGCGGAACTGCGTGGCGAGCCATGGGATGCCTTCCACGAAGCGATCAACCAGAACACGCGCCGGTTCTTCGGGGTGGGCGCGTGAAGGTTCAGTGCGGGGGCGTGTAGTGGAGCTCGCCACCGGGGCCGAGCGCAGCACCGGTGAAGTACCACACCAGCAGCAGGCCGGTCCACATGACGCTGAACGCCAGCGAGTAGGGCATCATGAGGGCCATCAGGCTGCCCATGCCGGCGTTTTTCTGGTACCGCTGGAGCACCAGCAGGATGATCGGCAGGTAGGTGTTGAGGGGCGTGATGACGTTGACGACCGAATCGCCGATGCGGTACCCGCCGATCATGAGGGCGGGGCTGACCCCCACCATCATGAACATGGGGATGAGGATCGGGGCCAGCAGGGTGAACTTTGCTGTCATGCTGCTCATCGCAAAGTCCGCCACGATGATGAACACGATGAACAGCACCAGCAGGAGCGGCACGGGCAGGTCCGCCTTCACGAGCAGCTCGCCGCCCGCGAAGGCGAGCATCCGGTCGAGGTTTGTGTAGCTGAAGTACGCGAGGAACTGGGCCGCGAAGAAGTTCATGGCGATGACCGGGGCCATGCTCTTCATGGCCTCGTAGAACCCGGCGACCAGATCGTTCTGGTTCCGGATTGCGCCCGTGGCAACGCCGTACGCGATGCCGGGGGTCAGGAACGCAAAGAACATGATGGGGACGATCACCTGGGACCACCGCGGGCCGGGGCCCTCTACCAGTTTCCCCTTCGCCGGCTTCTCCACGACCGTGAGAGGGTCCCTGGCGAGCACATCGTGGGCCGGCGCGGACGTGGGTGTGTTTGCGTCCTGCACCTCCACCGCGTGCTGTACGGCGACCTGCCCGTTGGGCAGGGTCGGGAGCCCGTCGCCGTGCAGCGGCGCCGACCGGAAGAAGACCATCGCCCCGAACACTGCCAGGACGGTCGCGTTGCAGGCCAACGCCCACAGCAGCCCCCGCTTCTCCGTGGGGGTTGTGGAGAACTTGCCGGTCTCGATCGCCGCCCCTTCGGCGCTGGCCACGCTCCGCCAATCGACCTTGTTCAGCCTCGGCTCCACGATGCGGTCGGCGACGTACCAGCCCACCAGCGCGATGAGCGGCGCGGATGCCGCCTTGAACCACCAGTTCACGGTCGGCATCACCTGCACGCTGCTGTCCATGAGCTGCGCGCTCTGCTCGGCCACGCCGCTGAGCACCGTGTCCGCGGCGGTGATAAAGATGCCGGCGCCGAAACCGCCGGCGACACCGGCGAACGCCGCCGACATCCCGGCCAGCGGGTGGCGGCCCGAGACGGCGTACAGCCCCGCGGCGAGCGGCGGGAGGATGATGTACCCGGCGTCGCTGGCGATCGACGCGTTGGCGCCGATGAGGATGATCATGGGCGTGAGCAGCTGCCTGGGGGTGACGCCGGCAAGCCACTTCATGAGCGCGGCGAACAAACCCACTTTCTCCGCGAGGCCGATGCCCAGCATGCCGGTCAGCACGAGCCCCAGGGGCGGGAAGTTCACGAAGTTGCGGATCATGGAGGACAGGGCCCAGTAGATGCCGTCGCGCGTCATCAGGCTGCGCGCCAGGATGGGTTGACCATCGGCCACCACTTCCACTTCAGGACGGCCGGTCGAGGGGTCCAGCTTTGGGACCCGGACAGGTCTTCCCTCGGCATCGCGTTCTGGTGAACCGCCGGCGTCGAGTTTTTCCACCATGACTGCCCGGGGGCGCACCGGCTGGACCTTCCACCCGCCGGCCTGGACGATGCCCGAGACCACGACCGTCATCACGGCTAGGAGCGCGAACAGCAGCACGGGTTCCGGGAGCTTGTTGCCGGCCCACTCGATCCAGTCGAGGAGCGATCGCCGGGGACGCGTGGTGGTTGGGGGCGTAGACATGGTGGAGTGTGCGACGGGGTCATGTTCCCAGAGCAGAGGCCAGCGTTCAGCATACCCGAAGCCCCTCACCGGCGCGTGCGGGCGACCCAAACAGCCGCCGACATTGGTGGCTGGCAGGCGGGCGGCTTTGACGCTATCTTGGCAGTCCCGCGGACTGGCTGGTCGATGGTGACCGGCCCGCTTCACCCGTCCCTGCTCCCACGCCAACGGACCCCGCATGGCCACCACACCCACCGCGTCCTCCACGCACACCGTGCCAGAAGCAGTCCTGAAAGGACGGACCTTCCTTGGCCATCCGCGCGGCCTGTTCCTGCTGTTCCTGGTGGAGATGTGGGAGCGTTTTTCGTACTACGGGATGCGCGGGCTGCTGGTGCTGTACCTCATCCGTGCAGTCACGGGTGATGACAAGGGGTTCAACCCCGGGAGGGGATGGTCCCAGGCGGACGCCAGCACGCTGTATGGCTGGTACACCGGCTTGGCGTATCTCTTCCCGATCCTCGGCGGCATCATCGCCGACAAGCTCATCGGTACCCACCGGTCGATGCTGATGGGCGGCATTCTCATCGCCATCGGGCACATCATCCTCGGCGTGTCGGGGATGGGTGACCTTGCTCACAGCCAGCTCGGCATGACTGTGTTCGTCATGGGGCTGGCGGTGATCGTGCTGGGCACCGGGCACTTCAAGCCCTGCGTGAGCGTAATGGTCGGTCAGCTGTATCCCGAGGGTGACCCGCGTCGCGATGGCGCATTCACCATCTTCTACATGGGCATCAACCTTGGCGCGTTCATCTGTGCCTTCGTGTGCGGCACGCTGGGCGAGAAGGTGGGATGGCACTGGGGCTTTGCGTCTGCGGCCGTGGGCATGATCGCAGGCCTTCTCCTCTACACTTTCGGCAGGCCGGTTGTGCTGAAGGGCATTGGCGAACCGCCAGGCGGCAAAGAAAGCTGGGGGCTCTCCTTCATGTTCCTGTTCGGGAGCCTTGCGCTCGCTGCGCTGTTCGCCTTCAGCTACCACCATGGAGGACTGGAGAGTGTCAGCAAGCTGATGACGCCGGTCGTCCTTGGGACACTTGGGGTCATCGTGCTCGGCCTTGCCATCTGGTTCATCGCCTCCCAGCCCGCGGGCGACCGTGGGCCGGTGGCGACGATCTTCATCTTCATGTTCTTCAACGCGTTCTTCTGGATTGCTTTCGAGCAGGCGGGCAGCAGCCTCAACGTGTTCACCGAACAGAAGACCGATCGGATGCTGGGGTCCTTTGAGGTCCCCGCCACCTGGTTCCAGTCGATCAATGCGGGTCTGATCTTCATCCTCGCCCCCATTTTCGCGGCCGTCTGGACCAACCTGGGCAAGCGCAGGCTGAACCCAAGCCAGCCTGTCAAGATTGCCTTGGGGCTGATCTTCCTTGGGCTGGGCTATGTCTTCATGGTTGTGGCGGGGAAGACCGCGATGGGTTCGGCGGCGAAGGCGGGGATGTGGCTGGTCGTGATGACCTACTTCTGGCACACGGTCGGAGAGCTCTGTCTGTCACCGACGGGCTTGTCCTACGTCACCAAGGCCGCGCCCGTGCGTTTCGTGAGCCTCCTGATGGGCATCTGGTTTGTCAGCAGCTTCATCGCCAACCTTGGCGGCGGGCTGGTCGCGGCGAAGGTTGAGGACATCGAGAAGGGCACCCTGAAGCTCCCATGGAGCTTCGGTGGCCAGGCCGACTTCTTCTTCCTGTTCGTGGTGACCAGCATCGGCGCCGGGTTGATCATCCTGGCGCTGACGCCGGTCCTCAAACCGCTGATGCGCCACCAGGACGATTGAGAAGGGGCCGGCCGGGGCGGCACCGAGTGCACGCAACGACCTGGCCTACTTCTCCGCCATCCACCGCGCTACCGCCACAGGGATGTAGATCAGCACCGCCAGCACAAAGTGCACACTCGCCAGGCGGGCTGCCCGCGCCGCCGGCCAGCCCATGAGCGCCATGAGCAGGCCGAAGTACGCGCACGCGCCCAGGACGCTGCCGCCCGCGCGGCCGACCAGCGGGAAGTCGATGGCTGCCAATGCCAGCCCCGCGGCGACGCAGGTCAGCAGGCGTGCGGCCAGTTCCCTCCACCCATCCTTCCCACCGACCCTGCGGCCCTCCAGGGTCGCCATCCCGAAGCCCGCGCCAACCCCCAGCAGCGTGAGGAGCGGCGCGTAGTACAGCACCATCAGGGCGTGCAGCAGGCTGAACCGCGGTTCGTTGCGGAACGCCAGGTATGCGCCCGCCAGCGTGAGCCCCGCGCCAACGGCCCCCCACCGCCGCCATGACACGAGTTTGTCAGACACCAGGGGCTCGTGCAGGGGGGGCATTTCCCGCTGCTCGTCGTCCGCGTCGTCCTGGTGTGTGTCGACGACCTCGACCTGGCTGGGCGGGGGCGCCGCGGGCACGGGTGGCGCCTGCGTGCGCGGCGTCTGCACCTCGGGCGCGAGTTCGAAAACCTCCCGCTGGGGTGCGTCCTTGGGCTTGGGGGCCGTGGGTGGCTGCTCTTCGCTCACGGTGCGAGGTTAGCCGCCGATGCCCAGCGTCCGGAGCTGGTCCCCCAGGCGCGCGTACCTGTCCTGCAGCCACTGCGGCGCAGTGGGGGGCAGGTGCTCTGCGGGGACAGCGCCCGGAGAGATCATCACGCGCGTGCGGTCCACCCCCACGGTTGCTACCAGCCAGAAGACCTCCTCGATCTCCCGGTCACCGATCGCCACACACCCGATCGACTTTGCTCCGCCGTGGATCATGATGTCGCCGCCGAGCGCGGACACATCCCGGCCCTCGCTGCGGGCGGCCTGCACGTCCTCGTCGCTGGGGTAGTTCACACGCAGCGACAGGTGGAAGCGGCTGTTGGGGTTGAGGGAGCTGACCCGGTAGAACCCTTCGGGCACCTGGCGGTCACCTTCCCGCAGCTTGGGGCCGGGTATGCCGCTGGCGGCGAGCACGGGGTAGGTCGCGGCGAGCACCGGCGTGGGGCCCAGCCGGGCGTAGATGCGCAGTTCCCGCTCCTGCTTCAGCACGACCAGCAGGACTTCCTGCACCGCATCCGCACCGCCAGGGATACGGGCATTCCAGAGAGGCATCACGCGGGGCGTGCTTTCGACGATCCGATCCTGCACGGTGTGTGTGCTCATCCGCGCGGAGATCTCCCTTCGGACGGCGGGCACGAGGAGGCCAGGCCCCAAGACCAGGACCACCACCGGCACGGCCACCCACCTGCTGGGCTTCATGCCTCATGCATCGGCGGGGCGGGGTGCGCCGCTCTACCCGCGGCGGGCGGGGACGCCAGCCTTCAAGAAGTACTCCATGAGGTCGTGCCCGTGCGCGATCTTCAGGTCGCTGGCGTTCGCGGATTCCTCCGTCATGGACCGTTCCACCGCGCTCCTGACCCAGGCGCCGGCCATGAAGAAGGGCACCGGCGTCGCGTCGTGCTTGCGGGTTGAGCACAGCGTGTAATGGTCCGGCATGTAGAGCAGCCGCCAACCCCGCCTCCCTTCTTCCCGTTCGGGGTCCCCGAACTGCTGGAGGGCGGGCGCCACCCTGGCGACAATCTCCCGGTCGATCGATTCCAGGGACGCCACCTTCGTCTTCCAGTCGGCCTGATGGCTTGCCTCGTCGGGCGCCTCCACGTGGCAGCACACGACGTCGTACTTTGCGAGGGCCGCGACCGTGGCCTCGCCCTGCGCCGCGTAATCCGTGTCGTGGTAGCTGGTAAGGCCCGGCACGTCCAGCCGGTCCCAGCCGATGTACGCGGCGATCCCCGCGAGCAGGTCCACGCTGGTGATCATCGCGCCGCGCAGGCCGAACCTGCTTTCAAAGCTGGGCACATTGGGCTTGGTGCCCTGGCCCCAGATCCACGCCATGGTCGCCATCCGCAGTCCCTGCTCACGCCGGGCCCGGTTGATCTCGTGCGCAGGCAGGAACGCTGCGGACACCTCCATGAGCCTGGCCAGCTTTGCCGCCCCCGGCCCGCCTGCGCCGTTGCCCTGGGGCATGTACTTGCGCCACGGCTCGCCGGGCACGGCGTGTGGCGGTGTCGTTCTGACTCCTGCGTACTGGGTCCCCGAGGAGTCCACCAGGATGTTGCGGTAGCTCACCCCCGGGTGCAGGGCCAGCCCCTTCACCAGCGTCGGTTCCACGGAGTTCCAGTGGGCGACCAGGTCCCGCACCAGCACCCGTGCCTCGTCGTTGCTGATGGCGCCGGCGGAGTGGTCGAGCATCAGCCCGTCCTGGGGGCTATCTGCCTGGCCGGTTGTGATGAAGTTGAGGCGGAAGATCCAGTCTGTAGGGAGAAGGTCGAGCCCCAGGGCTGCCGCTTCCAGCGGGGCACGCCCGGTGTGGTACTGGGCCGGGTCGTACCCCAGCAGGCTCATGCTGCATACGTCGCTGCCGGCCTCGAAACCTTCCGGCGTGGTGGCGGCGGTCCCGACGCGGCCCTGGGCGGCCAGTGCCTGTGTGTACGGCATGTCCGCGGCTTCGAACGGCGTGGCCCCGGCCAGTTCCTGGAGGGGAAGATCGGCGGCCCCGTCGGGGATGATGATGACGTACTTCACTGCCCTCGCTCCCTGCTCAGTTCACCGGGCCCCGATATTCACCGCCCATGATCCCCGTCAGCAGCCCGATGGTGACGTGCGAGGCGACGAAGACAAAGCCCCACACGTACTTGGATCCCAGGGAGAACAGCAGCAGCATCGCGATCAGTGCGCCGACCTGGCCGCCCTCTGATCGCTGCCAGCGCCCGAACGGGGGGACGAGGTCCGCGAGGATACGGGATCCATCGAGGGGCGGTACGGGGATCAGGTTGAACACAAAGCCGGTCATATTGATGGCGACGCCAACCCACAGCACCGTGTGCACGATCGACTGCAAGGGGTCCTGCACGTTCTTCCCGAACGTCAGCCAGACCGAGTCGGCAACAAGGCACACCATGCACAGCACCAGGTTCATCCCCGGCCCTGCGAATGCGACCTTGGACTCGTCGAACCGGCCCCGGTAGTTTGATGGGTTGGTGGGCATGAGCCCCCAGGTGAACCCGAACGCGGCGAACATGATCCAGGCGGTCGGGAACGGGATGTGCACCAACGGGTTCCATGTCATGTGCCCGGTGTGGATGGGCACATCATCGCCGCAGCGGATGGCAACCCAGCCGTGCGCCAGTTCGTGGAAGGTGATGGAGAGAATGACCCACAGCACCCAGGCGATGGTGAAGTGAGGCCCTAGGGCGTTCCAGTAGTTCGAAAGCCACCAGTTGAGCATCGCCCGCAGCGTAGCAGCGGACCCGAGGGCTCGGGGTGGTTACAAAGGAACAGGCTCCGGCAAGCGCCAGAGCCTGTTGGAGAGCAGGAGTTGTCGGGGGTGCGTCAGCGGCGACGACGGGTCGCGACCAGAGCGCCCAGGCCCATGAGGGCGGCGGCGCCGGGGGTCGGGACGACGGTGATCGCCACGCCACCGATCTGCTTCTTCTTGATGAAGGCGAGGGTACCAGCCTGGCTGGTGGTGACGAGGGAGTTGTCGATGGTAACGGTGACCTTGGTCGCACCACCGGCGATGTTCTGCGACGCCAGGAAGGCGTTGATGTCGGCCATCGCGCCGCCGTTCCAGGTGCGGATGCCGAACGTCGGGCCGTCGTTCGCCAGGTCGAACGTACCGCTCGACGGGTTGAACGTGCCGTTGACGGCGAAGGAAACCGGGGTGATGGCGGTGTTGTTCACCTCAAGCACCCAGACGAAGACGGCGAGGTTGACGGAGGCGGACGTGCCCGCGCCGCCGACGCCGGCGAGCGTGTAATCTCCGCTCTCGTTGAACTGGATGGCGGGGATCGTGAACCCCGGGCGGGCGGCGATCATGGAGGTGAGGGTGCCGTCCGTCAGGTCCGACGAGCCGTTAGAGGCGGTCGAGCCGAAGGAGACGGGGTTGAAGTTCAGCGAGTCACCCGAGATGGTCGGAGTGCCGAACAGCGGGGTGGGGTCGGTCGCGCTGTCTTCAGTCACCTGAAGCCAATCGACGCTGACGCCGGCGAAGTCGCCGTAGTTGATGGGGGTCGCCAGTACAGACCCTGCCGCGCCCGCCAGAACGGTGGCGCACACAAAGAACGTGCTCTTCATGGGTGTCCTCTCTCTGCTCTCCCTCGGGATTCCCCGAGTATCTCCTCCGGGATCTCTCCCGGTCTCTCTTCAGTGTAACCCGATATTGCGGGCACCACAAGGGTAATCCCGCCGAATTCCATGACCTACCGGCGACGACGGGTGGCGACCAGCCCGCCCAGGCCGATCACTGCAAACGCCCCAGGCGTCGGGACGTTGATGATCACTCCACCGGCCTGCTTCTTCTTGATGTGGGCAAGTGTGCCGGGCTCGCTGAAGGTGATCAGCTGATTGTCCAGAGTGATCTGGATCCTCGTCGCGTGCTGACCGGCGTACCCGGCAGCGGCAACGATCGCGTCCACGTTGATGTTGGCGCTGCCGTTCCACACCACTGCGTTGCCCGCATTCGCCGGGAGCGAATAGAAGCCGCCGTTGGGCGAGAACGTCCCGGTGAAGGACTGGGTGAACGCATTCACCGCGGTGTCGTTCACTTCGTACACGGTGATGTGCACCGCGAGCGAGGCGCTCGCCCACGTGCCCGGCGTTCCAGCGCCGGCCAGCGTGTAATCACCGGCTTCGGTGAGATTGACGGTCGGAATGTTGAACCCCGGGCGGGCGTCCACCATGGTCGTCATCGTGCCGTCCGTCATGTCGAACGATCCGTTCGACGAGAAGGAGGCGAACGACACAGGGTTGAACACGAGGGAATCAACCACGGTTGTCGGGGCACCGAACAACGGAGTGGGGTCCGTGCTCGAATCCTCGGTCACTCCGAGGAAGTCCACGGTCGCGCCACCGAAGTTTCCGTAATTGATGGGAGTCGCAAGCGCAGCAGTACCGCTCGCAGCAACACAACCGGCGCAGAGCACCAAGAACTTGGCCATGGGCTTGTCCTCTCTCTCCAAATGCCGTGGCTCAGCCACGGGGTCTCTCTGAGGCAGATGTTACCAGATGTGGCGATCCATGCAAGTCCGAAAGCGCAGAAATCTCAAACTACCTGACATTGTGGATATGTTGCCGGATGCCACTCTGTTATGGGGTGTCAAATCCGCTCAAGAAACCGAAGATCGTTCTCGAACAGAAGCCGAATATCAGGGACCTGGTACCTGCCCATCGCGATTCGTTCAATCCCAAAGCCAAACGCAAACCCTGTCCAGGCCTCAGGATCGATGCCGCACGCACTGAACACGGCCGGGTCCACCATCCCGCACCCACCCAGCTCGATCCACCGGGCCGGCTGATCCGGGCGCAGGCGAATCTTCATATCCAATTCCGCCGACGGCTCGGTGAATGGGAAGAAGCTTGGGCGCAGGCGCACCTGGGCATCGGGTCCGAAGTATGCGCGAGCGAACTGGAGCAGCGTGGTCTTCAGGTCTGCCATGGTGACGCCGCGGTCAACGTACAGGCCTTCAAGCTGGTGGAACATGAACGAGTGGGTGGCATCGACCGTGTCCGGCCGGTACACGCGTCCGGGCGCGATGATCTTGATGGGCGCCGCCAGCGTCCCGCCCCCGGCCTTCACCCGCTCCTGCATCACGCGGGCCTGCACCGTGCTGGTCTGGCTGCGCAGCATGCGGGCCGTGGCGTGCGCGCCGGGGTCGTCGACGTAGAAGTTGTCGCCCGGGTCCCGCGCGGGGTGTCCCGGCGGGATGTTGAGGAGCACGAAGTTGTGCGCATCATCCTCCAGCTCGGGCCCCTGGGCCACCTCGAAGCCCATGCGGGCGAACACATCGCTGAGTTCCTCGATCACCCTGGACAGGATGTGTGCACGCCCCAGTGCCCTTGTGTTCACCAGCCCCGGCTCGGAGACGTCAACGCCCGCGATGCCCGCCGGTCCGCCGGCGCCGATTGCGGCCTTTTTTTCAGCGAATGCGCCTTCCAGCAGCCCCTTGATCGCGTTCACCTTCGCGCCGAACTGAGGTTTCTGGTCCTTGGGCACGTCCTTCAGCACACCCATCAGGGCACGCACCTTGCCGGAAGACCCCAGGAACTCGATGCGCCAGGCCTCCAGGGCTTCGGGCGTCGTCGCGCCGTGCAGCGATGCGGTCGCATCGGTTTCAAACTGGGCCAGGTGAGTAAGGTCCATGCGGCATCGTACCCGCCGGGGGAGTGCCCGCAACGCGTGTGCGGCGCCGTCCGTCAGTCCTACATCGCCACGCGTGCCCCGCGCTCAACTCTGGGCAGCCGGGACCCCCGGAGGTCCTCAGGGCACAGGGCGGTGCGACCCGAAATCTCGAGGACACAGTCCGGCGTGCCGTCCGGGCGTCGGGGGACTTCCACGCCGGCCGCTTCCAGCCAGCGGGCGGCCCGCAGCGTCTGCAGGAGCCGGCTGCTCTCCGCGCTGTCCACGCCCGTCGCGTTCTTGATGGGCGCGAACTCCTCGATGCGGTCGGTCTCGTACACGAGTGACTGGCGGCACAACGCCAGCGCGTCGAAGATGAACTTCTCGAGCTTGACACCGTTGTTCTCGTTCGGCGTCACCGGGGCCCCGCTCACGGGGTCCACGCAGGCGATCTTCTTCTCCGCCCGGTGGCAGGGGAGGGTGAACCCAGCGTCGGTCGCCAGACGCTCAACAAAGGACCGGCCGAGCGCGTGGACGGCGATGTTCCCGGCGTTGTAGGTGAGGTTTCCGTCGGCGTTGCGGGCGTTCTGCAGGTCCTTGGGCATGTCGGAGTACTCCATGACCTCGGTCCTCCCCTCGGCGAGGCAGAACACCCCCACCTTCTCGCCCGGCTCGGCCTTGGCAACCATCTTGCTCGACATCTCGCCCGAGGAGTCGGGGGCCGACGCGTGCAGCCCGAGGAAGACCGGGTCGATGACGCGGACCAGCGGGTTGTCCACCTGGAAGTACGACAGGTGCTCCACGCCCCGGCGCTTCATGTCGGCGAGCGCTCCCGAAACGTGCAGGGCCCGGATGCTGCCGCCATGCCCGTCGGGGTTGGTGGCCACCTCGTGGGCGGAGGCCATGAGCATCTTCCCGGTCCGGATATCCAGGGAGGGCATGACGCCCTGCTGGAAGAACATGATCTGGTCGCGGCGGAGGCCGAAGCAGCGGTGCGACTCGAAGAACGATGTCGTGGCGCCGTGGTTGAGCGGGCTGGTCATGATGTACCAGGGGATGACCACGCCCCCGCCCACGCGTTCCTGCGTGCCGGCGATGGCGTCCGCGAAGATCTCGAAGAGGCTCTTTTGCGTCACTGCGCCGGCGGGGAAGCAGCCCTTGGGCCCCTCGAACCCCAGGCGCGAGCCCTGCCCCCCGGCGACCACGAACGCGGCGACCCTGCCGGACCGCACCAGGGCATCCCCGTCCCTCCTGGCCTGCGCCGCATCCCACGCCCGCACGGCGGATCGCGGGTTGTGCGGGTAGTACCGCACGGGCTCCAGGCGGTGAGGCATGGTGAACCCGGGCTTCTTCAGCACGTATTCCGCGACCAGGGCCGGGAGAGACTCAAGGTCCATCCCATCGACCTGTGTGAGGAGGGCCTGGCGCTCCGCCGGGGAGAGGCGGGGCAGGGCGTTGAGCACGTGGGTCTGGTCCACAGCGCCGAGGCGCCGGCGCACACGATCAAGCAGTTCCATGAAGCCTCCGGGCAGGATTGGGCGTCATGGTACGGGCGGCGGGGTGGCCCTCAAGCGCGGGCGCGGGGTTACTTCACCATCGCCTTGCGGACTTCTTCCACCAGGCGCTCGACCTGGAAGGGCTTGAAGAGCACACTCTGCAGGCCCTCCTGGCTTGCACGGACGATCGAGTGGTGCGGGTCGTAGCCGAAGCCGGTCATGAGGATGACCTTGACGCCGGCGTTCTCCTTGCGGGCGGCGGCGAAAACCTCGTAGCCGTTGGCCCCGTCCATGCGGATGTCGCTGACGATCATGTCGAACCCCTGCGACCCCGCGCGGGTGATCTGTTCGATGGCCTCGGTGCCCGATTCCGCGCACACGACGGTCGCGCCGCGCCGCTCGAGCACCCCGCTGATGATCGCGCGGATGCGCTGCTCGTCGTCGGCCACCAGCACGCGCCGGCCCGCGATGACGGGGTCCTGGTCCGTCACGTGCATCGCCTGCTCGACGCCCAGCAGCCCGGCGGGCCCCGCCATGCACTGCTGAAGGCGGGCCCGGATGCTCGCCAGGTCCTTCTTGATGCGTTCCAGGTGCGCGATGTCCTCGGGGTCCTTGGCGTGCTGGTGCTCCAGGATGTCGATCTCGTGGGCGATGTCCTCCAGCGGCTCCCGCAGCTCGGTCTCCACCCGCCCGCTCACCGCCTGGTTCACCGTGCTCCGCTCCACGACCAGCAGGTCCAGCATGTGCAGCGATACCGCGATGTACCGGGCGAAGATCTCGCCCAGCTGCCGCTCCTCGTCGCCGAAGGCCTTGGGCTGCTGGCTCTCCACGTTCATCACGCCGATGACCCGGTCGTGCAGGCGCAGCGGCACGGTCAGCGAGCTCTTCGCGTCCACCACGCCGGGCAGGTACAGCGGGTCCGCCCCGGTGTCCTCGCACACGTACGAACGGCCGCTCGCCGCGACGTAGCCGGTGATGCCGTGCCCCTCCAGCCCGGGGCGGATAACGAACGCGTCGTAGTCGGTGCCGATGCCGTACCCGATGACCAGCTCCAGCTTGCCGGACCGCTGGTCCAGGAGGCGGATCGCGAAGTGGTCGAAGTGCAGCAGGTCGCGCGCGTAGCGGATGATCTTGTCTTCCAGCAGCTTCAGACGCTCCACCGCGTTGTACTTGCGGACCACGTCCTCCTCGAACCGCATGAGCTCGCTGCCCGCCTGGTCGATCGCGTCGATCCGCTGCTGCAGGCGGCGCGAGCTGCTGACATCCCGCAGCACCACCACAAGACAATCGGCCCAGCGGGACACCGCCGGGCCGATGGTCTGGATCGTCGCTGGTGAGA
Source organism: Phycisphaerales bacterium (assembly GCA_046350475.1). Lineage (GTDB taxonomy): Bacteria > Planctomycetota > Phycisphaerae > Phycisphaerales > UBA1924 > BJHL01. Next base: position 152,903 of record JAXMAJ010000002.1, read on the forward strand.
CGGGCGTGAGCATCAGTTCAAAGAACCGGTCGCTCTCGGCCATCGTGGTCTCGCTCCGGGGGAGCAGCCATCCCGCGGGCAGCGAGACGTCCCGGGGCGGGAGCGGGTGGTCGTGCTCAAACTGCCGGCACTGCACCGCGACACGCTCACGCATGTTGCTGGGCAGGGCCGCGAGCATGTCGTTAGCCCAGAGGATCCGCCCGGCGCGCGTCGCGAGGCCGACGCCTTCCCCGATCGCGGACAGGAGCGACAGGGCAAGGGTCGCCAGGGATGCGTCGACTTCAAACTCGGGCGCACCCTCCCCGGTGGGCGCAACCCGTCCCCCGGGGCGCGCGCTACCCGACGTTCCCTCGCCCGCTCCACGGACATGTTCCTGCTCTTTGGTCACCACGAAGTCGCCTCGCAGGCTCTCGCCCATACCGGAGTCCGTCCCGGTCGCACGCTTGCCCCGCCTGCCACCCGGTCAGCCTTGCCCACCCGCGAACGCGGCGTCAACGACGGGCAAGGACCACGCAATCTTTACCGACCCGGACCCCGCACTACCGAAGTTACGGACGGATTTCTGTGCTGGATGCATCCTCACATCGGCAGGGTAAAGGCCCGCTAACCGCCGAAATGAGGTGATTGCACACGAATATCCCCTGTTCATGCTGCCGTCAGCGCCTAAGTAGCTCCCTTTCACATGGTTGTCGTATCGGATATCCACAAGTCTTTCGGGCCGGTGTACGCCGTCCGCGGCGTTTCATTTGAGCTCAAGGCCGGCGAGATCGCTGGTTTGCTCGGGCACAACGGCGCGGGCAAGACAACCACCATACGCATCGTCGCCGGTTTTCTGACCCCGGATGTAGGGCGGGTGCGTGTCTGTGGTTTCGATACGGTGGAGCAGCGCCAATCGGCCCTGGCGTGCCTTGGCTACCTGCCGGAGGCCAACCCGCTGTACCCCGAGATGGGAGTTCCCGAGTACCTGCACTTCCGGGCCCGCATCTTCGGGGTCGATCGCGCCCACCGTAGCAGCGCGGTGGAGAAGGTCATCGAGCGGTGCTGGCTCAAGGACGTGCGTGACCGTCGCATCGCGGCGCTCAGCAAGGGATACAAGCAGCGTGTCGGGCTCGCGGCGACGCTCCTGCACGACCCGCCGGTGCTGCTGCTCGACGAGCCTACCAACGGGCTGGACCCCACGCAGATACACGAGACCCGCGGGCTGATCCGGGAGCTTGCCACCGACCGCACCGTGCTCATCTCCAGCCACATCCTGCCGGAGATAGAGCGGACCTGCGACCGGGTGATCATCTTCGCGGGCGGCAGGGTCGGGGCGGACGGCTCGCCCGCCGAGCTCGCGCGCGGGTTGGGCGTGCGTGCCGGCCGGGGGAACATCGGCGGCACGTATGTGCTTGAGGCCAGGGCGGGTGGCAACGACCAGGCCCCGTTCGCCTCGTTCGAGCAGGCCCTGCGTCACAACGGTGGGGTGAGTTCCTTCGAAGCGGTCGAGGTGCAGGGATGGCGTCGCTGGACGATCCAATCCACCGCCGCCGCCCATGACCTGCGTGAGGAAGTTGCGTCCGCCGCGTCGGCGAGCGGGCTCACCGTCCGTGAGCTCCACGCCGAGCGTGCGTCGCTGGAGAGGGTGTTCATGACGGTTCTGGAGCGGGCGGAGGAGCTGCCATGAGCGTCCCGCCGGCAACCGCGGGCACCGCCGGCCGGCGTGGCACCGCGTTCCTCGCGGGGTCCTGGGCGATCGCCCGGCGGGAGCTGTCCTCGTACTTCCACCAGCCCGCGGGCTGGATTGTGATCGCGCTCATGATGTTCCTGATGGGCGTTGTTTTCGCCCTGGTGGTGCTGGTGCCGGGCAGGCCCGCGAGCATGCGGGCCTTCTTCGAGGCCTCGGGGTGGCTGCTGCTGCCGGTCGCGCCGGCGATTTCCATGCGACTTTTCGCGGAGGAGCTGCGGTCGGGCACGTTCGAGCCGTTGTGCACCTCACCCCTCTCGACGGCGGCGCTGGTCGTGGGCAAGTACGCCGGCGCGGTGCTCTTCCTGGTGGCGATGCTCACGCCGACGGTGCTGCTCCCGATCGTCCTGCGGCTCCTGAGCGATCCTCGACCGGACGCCGGGCCGGTGCTCGCGGGCTACCTCTGCCTGCTGCTCCTGGGGATGCTGTACATCGCGTTGGGGATGCTCGCGAGCGCGTGCACGACCAACGCAACGCTCGCGTTCCTCATCACGCTGTTCGGGATCCTGGGCCTGCTCCTGGTGGGCGGCGCATCGCAGGTCGGGTGGCTGCCCGGGTGGGCGCGCGACGCCTGTGAAGGGCTGTCCACCCGGTGGCGAGTCGCCGACTTTGCGAAGGGGGTGGTGGACTCGGCCCACGCCGTGTACTTCCTCACCCTCTCGGGGTTCCTGCTCCTGCTGTCGGGGGGCGTGCTTCACCTGAGGAGGTCGCTGTGACGGCCCGGCCCCTCCAGACGCAGGGCGCCTCGGGCGCGCCGCCCCACGTCGCCAACGCCGCGTCCGCACGCCGGCGCGCCGTGCTCACGGCGTCGGTCGTCACGCTCACCTGCAGCGCTTCGGTGGCGGTGATGCTGAACGTGCTGGGCGCCCGGTTCCACGCGCGCGTGGACGCGACGGCGACCGGCGAGCAGCAGCTCGCGCCGCGCACGCGCGCCCTGCTCGAGTCCGCGGGGCGAGTCGGTTCCGGCTACAGGGTCATTATCGCGACCGACCTGCGCTCGACCGACCCCCGGGCCCGGACCAACCTCGCCGACGTGCTCGACGCGATGCACGCGTACCGGAGCGACTTCTCCGGCACCCTCATCGACACGGGCTCCCCCCGCGGGGTCGGGCAGTTCCAGGAGCTCGCCCACGACCTCTACGCGCGGGACAAGGCGCAGATCGATACGCACCTGGCCATCCTTGCCAAGGCCACGCTCGCGGCCAGAGCGGTCCGGGCGGACCTGGCCGACACGCTCTCGCCCCAGCTGCTCCGCGTCAAGGACGCCGTCCCCGCGGGTGATCAGCGGGCCGGTGCGCTGCGCTCGTACTACGAGAACGCGGCCGCGGCCCTGCGCGTCCGCGCGGGCGACATCGACCGCGCCATCGCGGAGGCGTCCCGGCTCGCACCCCAGGACCCCCCGGCAGGATCGATCCCGTCGACGGACAAGGCGGCAGCGGCGCTGCGCGCACCGGTCGAGGGGGCGGCGCGGGACATGAGCGCGCTCATGCGCGAGCTTGACCGGTTCCTGCAGGCAGCGGGCCAGCAGAACTCGGGCATCGAACCGGCGGCCGCCGAGGCGGCACGCATCGGCGCTGCGCAGGCCTCCCGGTCGAAGGACCGGGCGTCGCTCCTGCTTGAGTCCCTCCGGCCCGTGGGGAGGCTGGACGCGACGCGGGTCGCGGACGTGCTCAGGGCCGGCAGCGCCGCGCTTGTCCTTGCGCCCGAGGGCGGGGGCGTGGTCGCCGTGGACGTGCCGAGCGTGCTGCCGAGCGCCGCGTGGCTGGACGCGGCCCAGGCGAGCAACAACGACCTGCGCCGGCGCGTCGAGGACATCCTGGCGACCAGCATCGCGAGCCTCGCGAGCCCGGTCCGCCCGGTGCTGGTCATCATGCACGCCGAGCAGCGCCCGATGCTCTTCGACGCCGGCTGGACCGACGCCCTGCGGGAACGCCTGGCGTTGCGCGGGGTGGACTGTGTCGAGTGGTGCGTGAACACCGCCGCGGCACCCGACTTTTCGACACTGCCCGACGCTCCCGGCCGGCCGAAGGTGTACCTGACGCTGGCGACCAATGACGCCGCGGCCGCACCGACTCAGGGCGCGCCGACGGGGGCGCAGCGGGCCGCCAGGCTGGCCGAGGAGGCGGGTCGCCTGCTGGACGCCGGCGAGCCGGTCATCGTGAGCCTGTCCCCTTCGATGCTGCCCACCTACGGCGAGCAGGACCCGATGGCGAAGGTGCTGGAGAAGTACGGCCTGCGGGCGCAGACCGGGAAGCCGCTGCTGATGGACGTGCCCGGCCAGCGTGGACGGACGGCGGAGACCGACCGCATCGTGCAGGGGACGCTCGCCGGTGACAGCGGCCACGCCCTCGCCGGTGCGGTGCGGGGAGTGCCGACCTACCTGACGTGGCCCATCCCCATCGACCTCGCGCCCGGCGCGGACGCGAAGGTGTGGCCGGTGCTGACGGTGCCCGTTTCCACGTCCAGCCCGCCCGGGACCTGGGCCGAGACCGAGTGGCAGCGCTTCCGCAGTGTGCGGCGCGAGGAGCGGGCCCTGATGCCCGACGCGCCCTCCTACACGGCCGGGCGCGACGCTGGCGCGCCCGCCGCCCCGCTGGCCGCCGCCGACGGTTGGACGGTGGTGGCGGCCGCCGAGCGGGGCAACCCGTCTGATCGCTCCTCCCGCGTGGTCGTGGTCGGCTCCAACGACTGGTTCATCGACCAGGTCACACAGCAGGGGACCGTCGTCGACGGGCGCACAACATTCCAGAACCCCGGCAACATAGAACTGCTCGAGAACTCGCTGCTCTGGCTCACGCACCAGGACAGCCTGATCGCGCAGAGCGCTACGGCACGGGCCACGCCCATCGTGAGGGCGGTACCCGACGGGGCGCTACGGATGCTCCGCCTCGCGGTCGTCGCGGGGCTGCCTGCGCTGGTGCTCATAACCGGGGCCCTTGCCCGCGCAGCGCGGAAGTAGCAGCCGCCCCGGACCATCCTCCGCCCAACGCCCGGACCCCCGGTCCCGATAAAGGGCCCCACCGCTTGCCGGGAGGCGGTGCGCCGACGCGCAACAACCGCATATCCGGTCCGACTTCCCCACTACCCCCAAAGTCGCCGTCCCGCCGCGACGACACAAGGGACGCGTGGCGACGGCGGGAGTGTTCCCCCGTTACGGGCCGCGCGTGCGTCGACACGAGCAAACGCGTCCCGGTTGGTTCGTCCGACCCGTCACCCAAGGACCCCACGAGGTATTCCCATGGCGAGCACGTTCCCCAGCACGTCGAACACCACCACCGTTCTCAGCCGCCGGCTGGGCGTCCTGCTCGCGCTGACGGCAGGGACGACCACCGTCCTCGCCCAGACGGGCCTGAACAACTGGGCCCCGGCCGCGGAGCCCTCCGACAAGCCTGCCCAGCAGCCGGCCCCTGCGGGCGACGTGAAGGTCGGCGATGACATGACCGTGGACCTCCACGTCAAGGACGAGGAGCTCGCGATCGTGCTGGAGATGCTGAGCCTTCAGAGCCAGAAGAACATCATCGCGTCCAAGGACGTGTCCGCCCGCGTCACGGCGAACCTCTACGGCGTGACGTTCTACGAGGCCCTGGACGCCATCCTGAACGTCAACGGTTACGGATTCATCGAGGACGGTAACTTCATCAAGGTGTACACCCTCGACGAGATCAACAAGATCAACGCCGCGGCGCGCGTGAAGGTCAGCCAGGTCATCCCGCTCAACTACCTCGCCGCGGTGGACGCCGCCGAGTTCGTCAAGCCCCTGCTGAGCCCCGAGGGCCAGATCAAGGTGAACAGCAAGGCGGCCCCGTTCGCGAGCATGTCGGACGTGCCCGTCGGCGACGAGGAGTACGCCCAGAACTCCATGATGGTCGTGTACGACTACGAGGACAACGTGCAGCAGGTGCGTGAGATGGTGAAGATCATCGACACCCGCCCGGCGCAGGTGCTCGTCGAGGCCACCATCCTGCAGACGCAGCTCAACGAGGCAAACGCCCTGGGTGTCGACTTCTCGCTCATCGCCGACATGTCCTTCGCGGACCTGACCAAGGGCCCGCTCTCCGCCGCCCAGGCCATCATCACCGGCAACGACGGCGCGGACAACCTCCTCCCTGCCGACGGCGGCGCCAGCGCGGTGTCGAGCACCGTGGGCAACACGTCCGGCACGGGCGGCCTCAAGATCGGCATCGTGTCCAACGACGTGGGCATCTTCCTCCGCGCCCTGGACGAAGTCACGGACACCACGGTCATCAGCAACCCCAAGATCATGACGCTGAACCGCCAGTCCAGCCGCGTGCTGGTCGGTCGCAAGGTCGGTTACCTCAACACCACGAGCACCGACACCGCCACCACGCAGAGCGTCGAGTTCCTGGACACGGGCACCCAGCTCTACTTCCGCCCCTTCGTCACCAACGACGGCCTGATCCGCATGGAGCTCAAGCCCGCCGTGTCGGAAGCGGCCATCCGCACCGCCACGGACGTGACCGGCGCGGCCGTCACCATCCCCGACGAGATCACCAACGAACTGACCACCAACGTCCTCGTGCGTGACGGCCAGACCGTCGTCCTGGGCGGCCTCTTCCGCGAGAAGGTCGAGTCCACCCGGCGCCAGGTCCCGCTGCTGGGCGACATCCCGCTCATCGGCAAGGCCTTCCAGGGCAACGAGGACGACATGAACCGCAACGAGATCATCTTCCTCATCACGCCCACCATCCTCAACGACACGCTCATGGCCGACTCCGGCAAGCGCGGCATGGAGTACGTCGACCACATCACCGCGGGCGGACGCGAGGGCATGCTCTTCTTCAGCCGCGACAAGATGACCAACAACCTCAACGTCGACGCCGAACGCTACCTGGCCGCCGGCAAGACCCAGGAGGCTCTGCACGCGATCGACCGCTCCCTGGCCCTCAACCCCCGCCAGCCCGAGCTGATCGCCAAGCGTGAGAAGATCACCAACGAGAAGACCCCGACGACCAACCGCTCGTTCCTGGACCGTGTCATCAACCTCGAGGCGGACGACCACCTCCTGCAGACCACGGCGGACGAGAGCCTCTCCATGGAGGGCGAGAGCGGCTACATCGACCACAACTCCGACCAGTTCGCCGCGCCCGCTACCACCGCCAACGCCGCGTCTCAGCAGAGCACGCCGGCCACCACCGAGCCTTCCTGGCCCGTGAGCAACCTGACGGAGACCGGCGCCCAGGCGTTCAGCCAGCCGTCCACGCAGACCTCCTCCGAGGCCGTGCCGGCGGATTCGGCCCCCGCAGCAACGCCCACGCAGGTGTCCACCGAGCAGACGATGACCCAGCAGGTGGCCCAGCAGCCCGCCCCGCAGCAGACCGAGCTGCAGCCGGTCGCAACGATGCCCCCGGCCCAGCAGCCCTTCACCACGCAGACCGCGCAGCAGGCTGCCGGCACTCCCAGCCCCTTCGGCGGCAGCATCCGCGCCTACTACCAGTGGCTGAAGCAGAAGAAGCAGTCTCAGCAGACGTACACCAACGTCACGGGTGAGCAGGTCGACAACCGCTGATCCCGGACGTTCCAGGCAACGAGGGACACGACCCGGCACGCCCCGCCTTACCGCGGGGCGTGTTGCCATGGGGCAGGGGCCGCGTCTTGCGCCGCGGGCGTGCAGATTCTCGGAACCCTCGGTGAACCCGCCCCCTGTTCCTCCCGATGTGTTCTCGGAAGCGGGCGCCACGGATGCGCACGCCCGACCAGCACACCAGGGAGAAATGAAGATGGCCAGCAGCACGAACTCTCACCCCCCGGCCCTCGCATCCACAGCGTCGCAGGTCTTCCGGGTCGCACTCATCGGCGCAGGGCTCCTGCTCGCGGGCTGGGCCTTCGTCGCCGGCGTGGGCTGCACGCCGCCCAAGCACGGCAACTACACGAAGGAAGGCAAGAACCTGGCCAAGGAGCGCATCGACGCGCTCAAGGGCCAGACCGAGTACCAGATGGCCATGCAGTCCTTCCTGGACGCCGACCTGGAGAAGGCCGGCAAGCACATCGAGAAGGCCATGCTCCTGGCCCCCAAGGTCGCCTCCGTGTTCGTCCTGCGCGGGCGCATCATGCTCGAGAAGAGCGATATCCAGCAGGCGCAGGCGTCCTTCGCCAAGGCCAAGGAGATCGACCCGGCCGAGGTCGAGGCGTACTACTACTCGGGCATCCTCAGCGAGCGCATCACCCTCAGGGAAGAGGCCCTGGAGAACTACCGCAAGGCCAACGAACTGGACCCCGAGAAGGTCCAGTACCCCATCGCCGCCGCCGACATGATGATCGAGCTTGGACGCGTCGACGAGGCCGAGCAGTACCTGCTCCAGCAGCAGGTGCAGCTGCACCACACCGCCGGCGTCCAGCAGATGCTGGGCAAGATCTCCGTGCTCCGGGGTGACAACGTCCAGGCGGAGAAGTTCTTCACCGAGGCCCGCATCCTCGCCTCTGACGAGACGAGTGTCCTTGAGGACCTCGCCCGGGCGCAGTTCAACCTCGCCAAGTGGGGCGAAGCCGAGTCCAACCTTGCACGGCTGCTCCGCTCGCCCGAGTACACCGACCGGCGCGACCTCGCGCACATGCGGGCCAAGTGCCTGAACAACCTCAACCGCAACGCGGAGGCCCGCGACCTGCTCGTCACGCTCACCAAGGGCGACATCGGCCAGGCCGACGTTGAGGCGTGGATCTCCCTGGGACAGGTCGCGTACACCCTCGGCGACTGGTCCCGCGTCCGCCAGTCCTTCGTCCGGACCATCTCCCTCGCGCCCGAGCGCCCTGAGGGGTACATCCTGCGGGGCCTTCACCAGCGCCGCACCAACGACCTCAAGGGCGCCGAGCAGTCTTTCCGCAAGGCCATCGATATCAGCCCCAGCGCCGAGAACTACATCATCCTGGGCCTGGTGTACCAGAAGATGCACAACGAACCCGCCGCGAAGACCTGCTTCGCGAAGGCCTCGGCCCTGGACCCCAAGGATGAGGTTGCGCGTCAGCTCGTGCAGGACCCCAGCCTGGCCTCGAAAATCGCCGGCGTCAGCAACGAGTAAGCACTCCGACGAGCATGCAACGAAGAGCGGGGCCTGTGGGGGCCCCGCTCTTTTCGCTCTGCCCAGGCCCGCGCGGCGCCCGTGGTCAGGGTTCCGGCCTATCTCGCGCGGAAGGCAACCTGCTCGCGTTGATAGTCGAGCACCAGCACGAACGGGGCCATCAGGTCTCCCCCGATGTTGCCCAGGGTGTACGGGTCGTCCAGGGCCCCCACCGATTCCACGGCGAACGTGGCCTTCACGTCCGGCGTGCGGTGCCCTCCCAGGTCAAACCAGCGGAGCGTGCCCTGCTTCGCCGATCGCATCCCACCCACACCGCCGACCTTCGTGTCGGTTACCTCCCGGTCATCGAGGAGGCCAAACTTCTTCACAGCCGGCGCGTGAACGGTGACCGTGCTGCCCGCCGCACCCGTGTCCAGCTTGAACCAGCCGGTGTGGTCCTCGAACGACGCCTCGACGCAGGGGTGCCGTTCGTAGGTGATGAGGCTGGACCAGGCCAGCCCCCGGGCCGCCTCTCCCCCGCGGTACGCCGCGGGGTCGTACAGGCTGACGGCTCCACCCTTCTGGTCGACCTCGGCGATGCACCGCGAGAGCAGGTTGAACCCGATGATGCCGCTGATCTTCTCGCCGACCGCATTGGCGACGAACGACAGGTCCAGCTCGGTCGCCAGTGCGTCCTGCATCGTTACGGGACCAAGCTCGATGCTGCCCGCCCGCACGAACGAGGACGTGAGCTTGCCGCCGATCCCGCTGACCGGCACCTGCGCGAAGCGCTCGAGCTTCAGACCGTCCACCACCTCGGGCGTGAGGATGGTGCCCCCGGCGCCGGTGTCGAAGAAGAACCAGTCGAACTGCTTCCCGTTGATCGTGGGTCGGCACAGGAGGTGCCCCGTGCGGGCCCGCTTGAGTTCCAGCGTCGCGGGCTTGGCGCTATCGAACGTCACGTCGGCGTACGCGAACACCGGCTGGAACGGGGAGCGGATGAACGTCGGGGCCGCCCCGACGGCGGTGAACCGCATGGTGGTGGCGGTGCCGTTGGCGGAGGTTGATCGCACCATCGCGGGGAACCGCACGCCGTCCCATTCCAGCACGCCGCTGCACTCCACCACGTTCATCTCACCGCCCGCGCCGAACTCGGCCCGGGCGAGCCGGTGGCTGTCCGGGTCGAGCGTGATCGTGCCCCGCACGGGCGAACCGGTGAGTGAGAACCCGAGCGTGCCGGTGCCGGCGCCCTCCTCGAACAGCAGGCGCGGATCATCCCGCCACCCGCCGGACACAAACAACGACAGGAGCAAGGCCTCGTCGAGTTCTCCGAGGTGCAGGTACCGCGTCTCGCCGCCGATATCGCGCATCCACGCCTTCTCGCCGGTGGTGCAGGTCACCATCCCCACCTGCCCCCTTGCTTCCACCAGGACATCGCCCGAGGGGCTGATGAGCACGGACGCCACGTGATCGGCGCCCAGCAGCGACGTCGCGCCGGTAAGCTGCACGCTCTGACGCATCCCGCGCAGCGGAGACCCGTAGCCCGAACGCGCGGCGTCAAGCTGCGCCCGGACGCCCGCCGCCCCGGACGCGGTGGCGTGCGCCTGCTGGCTCCCAGCCTCCTGCCCACCCACGGCCCCGTCACTCCGCGCACACGCGCTGCCCGCCACACTTGTGAGGAGCACCGCCGTCCAAACGCACACCGCCCGAACATGTTCCCTCGTCATCGCGTGTTCTCCTTGCCATCCGCCTTGATCGCACCCTCTGCCCGCCGGCGAGAGCCGGCCTGCGCGGGCCTGCGCGAGGTGGTCTTGACGGGCGCCAGCACGAACCCGAGGCTCATGCACCGTGCGCCCTCCCTGGGCCTGCCCGCGTGCAGGATCTCGTGCATGCGCGCGAGCAGGCCGTTCATCTCACGCAGCTCCGCGCGGGTCACCCAGCCCTTGGCACGACCACCCCAGAGGGCACGCTCAGGCCCTGCGGTCGCGCCCTCCCGAACCAGTGCGCCCTGGAAGTCCCTGAGGCTCAGGCGGATCGCGCCACGCACCACCCTCGCGATGTCGGCCCGCCGCACCGGACGGTCGTACGACAGCCGGACTGGACGCTCGGCCAGGTCGTAGACCGCGGAGACGTGACGCCCCTCCTGCCGGCGTTCACGCTCCACCACCAGCCCCACCTTCTCCAGGGCCCGGACGTGGAAGTACAGGCCGTCCGCCGGCCGGCCCAGCAGCGCCGCGAGTTCAGCGACCGTGCGCGGGCCCGCCGCCTGCAGCGCATCTACCACCTCCTGGCGCACGGGCGAGGCGAGCGCCCGCACGGCGGCAGGGGAACGGAGGGGTTCAGCGCGGGGAGTATTCACGATTGAAAATTGTATACGTTATTCAATCGTATGTGTTACCCTTCGGCACGCGGATTTTCTCGCCCCCCCCCCCCCCCCGCATCGGGAGCAGTGACCACTGGAGTTTCTGGAAGCAGGGCTACCCGTCGCTCATGGTCGCCGACACCGCCATCCACCGGAACGAGAACTACCACAAGGCGACCGACACGGTCGACACGCTCGACTACGGGTCGATGGCGAAGGTCGTCGCGGGTTTGGGGGCCGTCGTGGAGGACCTCGCCGACAGCGAAAACCTGAGTCTCCCGGGCCGGGAGGAAAGAGCGCCGGGCGCGCCCTGACGCTCCCGTTTCCCAGCGCCGTCCACCCGCGCGTGGCGGCTCGCAGGGTGCGTGCGAATGATGGGGTACTCACCGGTATTCCCTCGCTGGGGAACCGGCCGGTCGAGACGCGGACGGGAGAGAGAGAACATGCACCAACACCCCACCACTCGCGCCGCTTCTGGTGCGTCAGTCGAGCCCAAGCCGCTTGCGTTCCCCCCTACGGCGAAGGTGATTGCACCCGAGCGCCCGCTCCTGGACGTCATGGGCGGGGCGGCCCGGGTCGAAGTTAGGTGCCTGGACCACGGATTTGTCGCCCTTATCGATGCCATGCCAAGGCTTGTCGGTGAGGGGCAGACCGCCGACAGCGCAATCGTGCAGGCCGCTCGCGTGTCGTACGGGCAGGGCACCCGGCAGGTGAACGAGGACCGCGGGCTGATCCGCTACCTCCTCCGGCACCGCCACACGACGCCGTTCGAGATGGTCGAATTCAAGTTCCATATTGCGATGCCGATCTTCATCGCCCGCCAGTGGATACGGCACCGGACCGCCAACGTCAACGAATACAGCGCCCGGTACTCCATCCTCCCAGACCGGTTCTACACACCCAGCATCGAGGCTGTCCGCAAGCAGAGCAAGGGCAACCGGCAGGGTGGCGAGGAGACGTTTGTGGTGGGGCACGCCGGGAGCGGCGAGCAGCCTCACGATGAGCTGCGCACCGCGCAGGAGTTCCTGGCCTTCCTCGATACTTCACAGCAGCAGTACGAGCAGTACCTGAAGCTCACCGAGAAGGGGGTCTCCCGAGAGCTGGCCCGCATGGGCCTGCCCGTAAACGTCTACACCGAGTGGTACTGGAAGTGCGACCTGCACAACATCCTTCGCTTCCTTTCCCTGCGGATGGACCCGCACGCCCAGCTGGAGATCCGCGAGTACGCGCACGCCATGCATGACCTCATCGCGCCGATTGTGCCGATCACCATGGAGGCGTGGAGGGACTACGAGCTCGAGTCCATCCGGCTCACCCGCCTTGAGGTGGAGGCCCTGCGGTCTGCCACAGCCGGCAAGACTGGCGCGCTCCGGAGCGACAACAAGCGGGAACAAGCGGAATGGGATGCCAAGCGGGCCTCCCTGGGGCTTGTATAACCCAGCTGTTACTCACCCCTCTGCTGGGCCAGACCGATGCCCCGGAGGATCGTTTTCACATATGCAACGAGGGAAACCCCCCCGGACAGTGCGTTATTTGGCCTCCGGCACTCCGGAAGCCCCATGCGCAGGGGGTGCGCCCCCTCCTAGGGCCCGCCGTGCAGCCCTACTCCGCAAAAAAGTGCATTCTTTTTGGCAACATTTCTGGTTTCTCCGCCAGCGTGGTTCATGTTCTACGTGGGTCAGGAACGAGTCGTTCGTTCTCAGGCATCATCCCGTAGTGGGGGCCAATCCCCCGAAACCACGTTCCGTGAGGAGAACTGCAAATGAAGAATCTGATCGTCTCCATGGTTGCTGTCGCCGGTATCGCTGGCATCGCCTCCGCTCAGGTTGAGGCAAACGCCGGCCGCCTGACCTTCCAGGTGTACAACCCCGCGACGTCCTCCTGGGGCAGCAGCATCGACGCGGCCCCCGGCCAGCAGGTCGAAGTTCGCGTCGTTGCCTCTTACGTCGGCACCCGCACCGACCTCTTCGCCATGGGCGAGGTGCTGTACCAGCCCACGTTCAGCAACGCCGACAACACCGGCGCTGGCGCTCAGGCTGACCAGATCGGTGCGTGGCGTAACGGTGGCGCGAGCGGCAACAGCGTTGCCAACTCGATGCTGACCGAGGCCGAAGGCAACCAGGGCACCGCCCTCGCCGACTACGGCCGCGTCCGCTTCGGTGGTACGGCGACCGCCGCCACGGGCAGCAACCTGATGACCTCCTTCCGGCACAACAGCGACAACGGCTCCCCCGCGGGCAGCTGGATCCGCATCGCCGGCAACTTCGTGACCTCCTGGCCGGGCGCGATCCCGACCACGACCGATGCTGCCCACATCAACAGCATCCTCCGCGGCATCTCCAGCATGCAGCAGAGCCAGGCCCTCGCCCCGACGTTCCACGTCGTCGGCACCACGAACGTCATCTTCCGTCAGGCCATCATCCTGAGCGATGACGCGACCGCCCGCAGCCTTCAGTTCAGCAGCTTCATCGAGTCCGCCCGCCGCGTCGGTGGCACGACCTCGACGGACGACACCCGCTACATGAGCTGGCAGACCGGCTCCGCCGACTCGGGCACCTACCGCACCGGCGTGACCTACGTCCCGGCGACGATCAACGTCGTCCCGACGCCCGCCTCCATGGCCCTCCTGGGCCTCGGTGGTCTGGTCGCCGCCCGCCGCCGCCGCGCCTAATCACGCGGTGTGCAAACCGCGGGTTGATGCCTTCAACCTGCGACCAATCTGAACCCGACTCACCCCGCGCAACCGTGCGGGGTGAGTTCTTTTTTGCTCACGAGAGCCCTTGATGAGGGCTCGCGCGTCGCTTGTGGACAATCTGGCGCGAACTGAACGATGTTTGTTAGGGTAATATCCCCTGAAGTCGCGACCGAGAACCACGCGAACCCGTGTGTCAAGGAAAGTGGCAGAAAAAAAACGCGCAAAGACGCTCCAAAACCCCTTGCAGGGGACCTGCGTGGCGAGTATTCTCGTTTTCAGAGAGAGACCTGCTCCCGCGTTAGGCGTCTAGTGCCTGTGGGGGTCAATCTCGGGAACTGTCGTCCCTTTAGTAGGAGGAGATAGCGATGAAGACTGTTGTTTCCCTTATGGCTGTGGCCGGTCTGGCCGCTGCTGCTTCCGCCCAGACCTACCAGTCTGGCGCTGCCAGCATCGTTTTCGAAGTGTGGAACGGTTCCAGCTGGACCAACTCCGTGGACGTGGCCCCCGGCGCGACCGTCGAGTGGCGCACCCGCGTGCAGTACACCGGCACCAGCACCCTGAACGGCCTCGCAGAAGTGTGGTACCAGCCCACGTTCGGCAACGCTGACAACAGCGGCGCCGGCGCTTCCGCCGACCAGGTGTCGGTTGGCCAGGGTCTCGCCAGCGGCAATAACTCCAGCCCGACGAACCTGGTTTCCCCCAGCGACGCGAACAGCGGCGCTGCCCTCAGCGCTTACGGCCGCGTGTTCCCCTTCGCTCTCGCTGCGACCAACGCTTCGAGCAGCAACATCACGACGGTCTTCCGCCACAGCGGCGGCGCCAGCGGCGCTCCCGCCGGCGAGTGGATCCGCGTTGCCGGCTCCGGCGCCACCGCCTGGGCCGATGCGAACTCCGCCGCCAGCGCTCTGATCCGCGGCATCCAGAGCAACCAGACCTCCCAGGGCTCTGCTCCGACGCAGCACAACGAGGGTCTCAACGTTGTCATCTTCCGCGGTGCGTTCACCGCGTCCGATGACACCGCCCTCCGCACGGTCGTTCTCAGCACCGACGGCAACTTCCTCCGCCGCGTGAGCACCACCGACGCCACCCGCTACATCGCTTGGCAGACCAGTTCTTCCGACACGGGCACCGGCGCTACCGGCCTCCGCACCACCAACAACGCCATCATCGGCGCCAACATCAACATCGTCCCGACCCCCGCTTCCATCGCCCTCATGGGCTTGGGCGGCCTGGTCGCGGCCCGCCGTCGCCGCGCCTAATCGCGTGCGATTGCACACGAAGCTGCTGAAAAGCAGCCTCCTCTGAAACGACAGACCCGCCCCGGTGAAAGCCGGGGCGAGTTTCTTTTTGTCCCCACGCACTCCTCCAGACGCCGAGCCCCCACCGCCGCGTGTTCAGAACTCCGAAACGGCACCCGAATGACACCCTGGAGGCGGCGCCAGCATCATCCAAGCTGCGCTACTGCCTCGTTGATGCTCCGGACGTGGATCACCTCGACACCGTCCCGTGATCGCTGCTGTTTTCTATCGGACCCCTCCCGGAACGCTGGCGCCAGAATCCTGCTGCACCCCAGGCGAGCCGCCTCGTGGATCCGCTGCTCCAGGAACGGCACGGCCCGCACCTCGCCACCCAGCCCCACCTCCCCCACCGCCATCGTTCGGGGGGGAGCGGATCGCCGGAAGTGCGCACCGGCGATCGCCAGCAGCAGCGCAAGATCGCTGGCCGGGTCCGTCACCCTGACACCCCCCACGCTGCTCGCGAAGATGTCCCGATCGGCGAGGCGGAGTTCCGCGTGCTGTTCGAGCACCGCGATCAGCATCGCCAGACGATTGGGGTCAAGCCCCGAACTCTTCCGCTTTGCGGCGCCCAGGAACCCGGTGGCCGTCAACGCCTGCACCTCGACCAGGATGCACCGCGACCCGGTCATGACCGGGCACACGACGCTTCCCGGACGCGGGTGCTCCAGCGATGACAACGCAACCAGGCCCGCGCCCCGCGGCACCTCCCGCAGCCCGAACCCGGTCATCTCGAACAGGCCAATTTCCTGCGTCGTCCCGAAGCGGTTTTTCACCGCCCGCACCACGCGGTGCGCGTGCGTGCGATCTCCCTCGAAACTCAGCACCGTGTCCACAAGGTGCTCCAGCAGGCGGGGGCCGGCGAGCTGCCCGTCCTTGGTTACGTGCCCGACCATCACCACGGCGATGCCCGCCGCCTTGGCCAGGTACACCAGCTCGGCGCAGCACCGGCGGAGCTGCGTGATGCTGCCCGGGGCCGCCGACACATCAGAGCGGTAGATCATCTGGACGGAGTCGATGATGAGAATGCGGGGCGCGACCTTACGGGCCTGCTCGACGATGCGTGCGAGGTTGGTGTCGTGGAGAAGGTACAGGGAGCGTGCGCCCTGGTGCCCCGCCGCGGCCCCGCCCGCGCCGTCCTCGTCGAGGGTTGCTGCGGCGCCGAGGCGTGCGGCCCGGGCCGCCACCTGGTGCACACTCTCTTCACTGCTCACATACAGCACAGTTTCGCCCCGCGCCGCCCAAGCGTGCGCCGCCTGCAGGAGCAGCGTGCTCTTGCCGATGCCCGGTTCGCCGCCGACCAGCACCGCCGACCCCGGCACAAGCCCGGGCGCCGCGTCAGCGCCCCCCAGCACCCGGTCGAGTTCACCAATCCCGCTGGGTGTACGCCCGACCGACGGCGACTCCGCGTTGATCAGGGAAATGGGGCGTGCCCCCGCGGCGTCACACTCCGTGCAGTCGCCTGCACCTGCGGCCCCGGCGCCGGCCTGCTGCCAGGCCCACGTCAGCGCCTTCTGCGGATCCTGCGCGGCGCTCTTGTCCACCAGCACTTCCTCGAGGCTGTCCCACACGCCGCAGTCCGGACACTTGCCCAACCAGCGAGCCTGGCTCGCCCCGCAGCCCCGACAAACCCAGACTTTCCGCGGCTTGGCCATCCCCGAGGGTACGTGCCGGGAAAGAGATCGGGCCGAACGTGCACCCTTCCCGGGGGCCCTCCGGCAAGCCCGGGAGGGACGACTACGGTTGGGGGCAGCGCATGGGAACCGACCAGCCGACCAGCATGAGCGGGGACACAGCCACCCAGCAGCGTTCACCGACGCGCCGACGCAGGGCTGTGGTCTGGGGTTGCGTCGTGATCGCCCTGGTGTTGATGGCGTACTGGCTGGCGTGCCATTCCTTCCTGACCCGTCGCCTGCTCCTCGGCAAGGTCACCCGGGCGCTGGGTGTTCCGGTGGAGGTGGGCAGTGTCGACTTGTACCCACTGTCCCGTCCCGCGCGACTGCGGGCGAACGGCGTGCGGGTACGGGCCGACGGGGTGCAGGGCAGGGCCGGGGAGGTGCTGACCGCCGACGCCGTGGAAGTTGCGTTCCCCCTGTCCTCCGCGTGGTCCACGGGGGGGGTCGATATCCGGCGTGTGACCGTCGAACGGCCGGTCATCCGCATCAGCCAGTCGCTGGACGACGGGCGTGTCAACATCGCACCATTCGCACGCGGCGCCCAGGCGGCGGGCACGCGTCCTGATATGAAGTCACTGCCGGAACTCTTCGTGCGCGACGGGGAGGTCCAGCTCGCGGAACACTCCAACGACGGTACGAAGTTCAACCTGCTCAAGTCCTTCCGCGTATCGGGCGAGGTGGAGCAGGCCGCGGACCGGGACGGGTCGGCGATCATCTCTTTCCGGCAGGTGGATGAGGGGGGTGCTGGGGCCGACGGATGGGTGGTGCGGGGGCGGATCGGCAAGGACGATCTGACGCTGACGCTGACGGGCGTGGACTTCTCAGGGGTGAAGCCCGAGAACATCCCAACATCGGCCCGCAGCATCTTCTCCCAGGTCGCGCTTGAGGGGCGCGTGCCACAGGCGGATGTGACCTACCAGTTCGCCGGCGGCTGGGACGCGCGCTTTGTGCTGCAGGACGTCGCCCTCACCCTCCCCGTCCCCGTGCAGCCGGACGAGGACGATCAGGGCAATCCCATCCCGGTGCCGGAGGGCCAGCAGCGCCGGATGCGGATCGCCCGCACGAGCGGCGAACTGACGATGTCGAACCTCGGGGCATCCGGGCGGGTGACCGGCTCCATCGAGGACCTCCCCTACGACGTGCGCTTCAACGTGGAAGGTGTGACCAAGGATGCGCCCTGGACCTGCACGCTCGCCACCCGGGGTTTCCGGCTTGAGCAACGCCCGCAGGTGCTGAAGTTTGCCCCGGGCCTTGTGCGCCGACGCCTCCGTGACTTCTCCGACCCCACGGGAGTCCTGGACGCCGAGGTCACGATCTCCAGCAAGGGCGTGCCGACAGGGGACGGCAGCCAGCCCATCTCGGTCCGGGGATCCCTCTTCCTCAAGGACGTGACGGCGGCGTTCAAACGCTTCCCCTACCGCTTCAGGAACATCCAGGGCGAGGTCAACTTCAACGATGAGCGCGTGCTGTTGACCGGGATATCCGGCGTGTCTGACAGCGGGGCCCGCATCCTGGCCGAGGGCAAGATCGAGCCCCCTTCCGGGGACGACGCCGGCTTCAACCTGGACGTGTTCGTCAAGGACCTGAAGCTCGATGACGCCGTGCAGGCCGCCATGGAGAAACGCGGGCAGGGGGACGTGCTCCCAACGCTGCTTGATCAGGATGCGTACGCGAGGTTCCTCCAGCGTGGCCTGCTCCGCCGCTCCGCGACAGCGGCCAATGCCCTGGTGCCCAACCCGGGCGCACCGGTCTTTGACCTGGGTGGCAACGTGGAAGTGCACGTGGCCGTGTGGCGTGACCGCGGGCTCGACAGCTCCTGGGAAGACTCGGTGACAATCGTGCTCCCCGACGTCGCCGTGATGCCCAAGGCATTCCCGTACCCCTTGCGGGCGCGTGGCGTCGTCATCACCCAGAAGGACAACGTCGCAACTGTCAGCGGTGGAGAGCTGGTCGGCCTCCACGGCGGGACGGGCACCATCGTGGCCCGGGTCGATTACGCGGCGGCGAAGGCCGCCGATGAGTTTGTGCCCGACGTGCAGGTAGATGCTCGCGGTTTTCCCATCGACGAGGTGCTGCTCGCGGCCCTCCCCACCCCGCGCGGGAGCGACCGGCCTCTGGGCGAACTCATCCAGCCCCTGCGTCCTTCCGGGGCCGTGGACGCACGGCTGCGTGTCCGCCTGGGCGAAGACCACACCGCGCGGTACGTCGTGGATGCTTCAGCAACGGACGCGACACTCAGCCCTCTGTCCGCGCACGGCGAACGGCGCATCACGGCCCGCCACGCCTCGGGAACCTTGCACGTCGGTGACGAATCGCTGGACCTGGCCCTGCAGGGCCTTATGGTCCAGGGAGCGGACGACCGTGTGGAAAGCCCCGCCGAGGTGTCACCCGTCACCTGCCGCGTCGTCGGGGGGAATGCCCGTGAGGACTTTGCGCCCGACGCGCCGGCCGGCGCCACCCGTGTCTCGGTGTCCGCGAGCGACGTGGACCTGACCTGGGCGCTGGAGGACTTCGCGCGGTGCTTTGCGCCGGACGTTGCTGCCACCATGGAAGACCTGCGGGCACGCCACGACCCGCGCGGCACGGTGAACGGACAGCTCGCGATCGACCTGCTGCGGGAAGGAACGACCAGGACGCGGATGGATGTGACACCCTCCGGGGCCCTCTCTGCGCTCGTCGGGACGGTGGCACCGCGCACCCAGGTCCAGATCAGCCGCCCGACGGGCGCACTGACCCTGCTGGCCGGGGACGGCGGCGGGGTCACGCTGCAGCTCGACAGGCTGGGCGGCGAGATCGCCGGGGAGGACGGCGCCGCCGGCACCGCCGTCGCTTCCGGGGACCTGATCCTGCGCAGCGCCCCAGCCCAGGACGACTTTGACCTCCGCATCGGCGCAGTGGGCGTGCTGCCCGACAGGGCCGCGGCACGGCGCATCCTGACCGAGACCGGCGCGGGCGGCGTGCTCGAGACCCTCGCGAATCTCCACGCGAGCGTGCGTGCCGACGCGGACCTTTCTGTCACCCGCACCGCGGGAGGTCAGGCCCATGTCCGCGGGCGCGTCACACCGCGATCGCTCACGATGGACCTGGACGATGGCCCCCTCATGCTCCCCTCGCTCTCCGGCTCGCTCGTGCTGGACGACACACGGGGCACGATCGATGCCCTCCGCGCGGTGACGCCCGACTGGGACCTGATGATCGAAGGATCGTGGGAGAAGTCCCCGGCCGGCACCTCGCTCGATTCACTCATCTCCCTGTCCGCGCAGCGCCTCGCCCCCGACCTGCGGGCCCTGCTCCCCCGCCCGATGCGGCAGACGCTCACCGATCTCAACGTGCAGATCGACGGACCGATCGTCTGCAGCAGCACGCCCCTGAAGATCGCGTTCAACCCCGCGGGTGACGTCGAACATGTCACCACTGCCGGCACAGTGGCGGTGAACTCCGCGGGGATGGACATGGGCGCGCGCATCAACGACGCCGCGGCCGTGCTCCGATTCAATGTGGACGCTCGGGCGGAACGCGAGAGCGCCGACGTGCGTTTGGAGGGCGATCTTCCCTCGTTCCGAGCCGGCGGCGTGGAGATGCGTCAGGGACGCTTCAGGCTGAACACGCAGGAGAACGGCATGGTCGTGATCCCCGAGTTCTCAGGGCGGGCGCACGGCGGGCGCATCAGCGGCGCCATACGGGTGGGACGCTCGTACCTCGCGCCCGGGTTCATCGGGCCACCCCTCCCAGGACGGCCGTTTGATCTCACCGTCGAGGCGTCCAATGTCCGCTTCGCGTCCCTGCTCGAGGACTTCAAGGCCCGCAACGAGCAGCGCGAACCCATCGACAGGGCGCTGCCCGCGGCCGCGGACGGCTCTCGCGGCACATTGTCCGGGAGCGTCACACTCTCGGGCGTGTCGAACCTCCCCTCCCTGCTCCGGGGCCGGGGCAACATCGTGGTCGAAGGAGGGCGAGTGGTCAGCCTCCCCACCGTCGTCCCGCTCATCCGCGTCACCAACCTTGAACTTCCAAACGACGAACCCCTGGACCAGGCCATCGTGGACTTCTACCTGCAGAGCGGGGTCATCAACTTCGAACAGGTCAATATCTCATCGCAGTCCGTCGGCCTGTACGGGTTCGGCACGGCAACGTGGCCTGGGATGGACCTGGACATGCGATTCCGCGCCGGCAACCGCTCCCGCATACCCATCCTGACGCCGTTCCTGGAAGGCCTCAGGGGCGAGTTCGCCACAGCGGTCGTCCAGGGATCCGCCGACAATCCCAAGGTCGACACGATCGCGTTCGATCGCACACGTCGCATGATCGAGGACCTGTTCGGGCGCGAGCAATCCCCGGAACAGCGTCGCCTGGATCGCATCGAAAGCCGGGTATCTTCGAGTGAGCGACGTGAACGCCGACAAGAGACTCCCCCCATCGAGCCGTCGGAGGTCGTTGAGCCAAAGTAGGAACTGAGGGGCGAACACGCAGCGCGCGTCCCCTTGCACCACACCCTCCGCTTCTGTTCCTGGTGTGCGGGGATGCTGGAACCCAGCCCGGACCTATGCTTGCGGCTTACCCGGAGTGAAAAATGCCCCTTGCCGACGGTCCCCTTGATCCTCACGATTCCCTCCACGAACCAGGCCCGAGCACCCCGCAGGCTCGCTACGCCGATGACCCCGCCGTGCTCGCCCAGTTGGAGCAGATGGTCGCGGCGGCCGGGGCGGCCCCCGGATCGCTCCAGGCGCGGCTGGTCCGCGACATCATGCAGACCGCCCTCAAACTGGTCCCCGACGGGCGAGACCTGGGCGAGCTCAAGCTCATGACCAACTCGCTGAAGGAGATGCGGTACGCCTACCGCATCTTCGCGAAGTACCGGGAACCGCACAAGATCACCATCTTCGGCAGCGCCCGCACCTCCGAAGACCATCCGGACTACACGGCCTGCGTCAGGTTCTCCAAGCTCATGGCCGAGGCGGGCTGGATGGCAATCACCGGCGCCGGGCTTGGCATCATGAAGGCCGGGCACGTCGGCCCGGGACGGAGCGCTTCTTTCGGCGTCGCGATCCGGCTGCCCTTTGAGACCAGCGCCAACCCCATCATCGCGGGCGACGAGAAGCTCATCCACTTCCGCTACTTCTTCACGCGCAAGCTCATGTTCATCAGCCAGGCCGAGGCCGTCGCCCTCTTCCCCGGCGGGTTCGGCACCATGGACGAGGCCTTTGAAGCCCTGACCCTTGTCCAGACCGGGCGCAGCAGCCCCATGCCCATCGTCTGTGTCGAGGGCGAGGGGCGCGACTACTGGCCCCAGTGGGACAAGTGGGTCCGCAGCCAGCTCCTGGACCGGGGCTGGGTGAGCCCGGAGGACCCCGATATCTACTACATCGCCAAGGACCCGGCGGACGCGGCCCGCCACGTGCTTCGCTTCTACCGAAACTATCACTCCTCCCGCTACGTGCGCGACGACCTTGTCATCCGCCTCAACCGGGCCCTCAAGAGCCAGGACATCGAGAAGCTCGAGCACGACTTCAAGGCGCTGATCAAGACCGGCGGCATGCGCCTCTCCGGCCCCCTGCCCGAGGAGAATGACCACCCGCAGCTGCCCCGCCTGGTGTTCACCCACACCAAGCACAAGTACGGCATGGTGCACGCCCTTATCGACCGCATCAATGAGCTGGAGCCCGCCTGAGTGAGCCGCAGCGTGACCCACCACCTCCGCTGGCCGCTGCTTGCCCTGTGCCTGGTCGGCACCGGCTGCACGCTCACGCAGGGCCCGGCGGCACGCCCGGCAGAAGCGGCATCGGGCGGGTCGGAAGCCCGCAACGAACGCTTCGGCCTGGAGATGATGACCTGGATCGCCGGCGATCCACCGCCAGGGAGTCAGGCGGCCGTCCCGGAGGCGGTGCTGCGCACCTATGCCCAGCGGCGTCTCCCGTTTGCTCCAGATGTGGTCAGAGCCTGGAACGAGTGCGGGATCGCAATCGTGAGCGTCCCTGTGGGCGACCTGACCAGGGTGCGGGAACGCCTGGCGATGGCAGGCCCCGTGCAGGGCCTGCAACTACCGCTTTCTCCGCGCTGGATGACCGGCGTGACCAGCCCGCGCTCCCAGGGGTCACAGCTTGTCAGCCTCGATTCCGGGCTTGTGACTGTTGAGCGTGGCCAGGCCCGCCTGCTGGTGCGTGCGTGGGCGGCCCCCTCGCCTACCTGGCAGAACACCCAGCCCACAGTGAACGCCGTCGCGCAGGTGCAGGTTGTTCCCCAGATCACCGGCGCAGCGCCCGCGGGGAACCCCACGCCCAGAACGGCCGCCGAACTCCTCAGCGGCTCGCCCGGCATGCCCACCGACGAGAGCGCGGGGCAACTCCTCTCACGCCTGGTGCTCGAGGGATCCTGCGACGGCACCGAGGCTTTCATCTTCTACCCCTTGCCCGCTGACGCGGACAGCGCAGAGCAGGCCTCAACCCCCGCGCCCCGCGGTATCGGCCCCGACCTTCCCGAGCCGCCCAGCCTCGGCGAGTTCATGCTCACCGATGCCCTCGCACCTCGCCCCAAGCGAGAGCGGACACTGCTGGTGCTCGTGCCCCATCCACCCAGGGAATTCCGGCTCGTCCAGTAGCGTCCGGCGCCACGTCGTCGGGTTGGAACTCCCTCCCTCCCCGGGCCGCTACGCTCCGCCCATGTTCCAGTGGCTGCTGGTCCGCAAGTACCTGTTCTCGAAAGTAATGCCCCTGCTCGCCGCCCTCGCGGTGGTGCTCTGCACCGCAATGGTGCTGGTCACCTGGTCCGTGATGGGCGGGTTCCTGGACATGTTCATCCGATCCGGCCGCACGGTGACGGGGGATGTTGTGGTCGCGTGGCCCAACGTGGGCTTCCCGTACGCGGACGACCTGGTCGCACGCCTCCAGGCCGACCCCGCCGTCGCCGGCGCGACACCGATGATCGAGTCGTACGGGCTGCTCGGCCTCCCGGACGGGCAGAACAAGATGGTCATCGTCCGCGGCATCGACCCGAGGACGTATTCGAGCGTCACGGCGTACAACGACATCCTGTGGTGGAAACCGCTCACCGTCCCGCTTGAGAAGGACGTGCACCGGGAGGACCCACGCCTCCGCGCGGACCTCAAGGACGCCATGGAGTTCTACTACCAGGGGGGCCGGTCGTTGATGCGGGTGGACCCGCAGTCGGGCGAGCCCAAGCCCGCGATTGTGCTGGGCATCGAGGTCAGCACGTTCAACTGGCGCATGGACGAGGGGTTCTACCTGCCACAGCAGTTCCACAGGCACGCAGCCGATGGTTCGGATGTCCTCGTCGACGGCTTCCTGCCCAGGGACGGGGAGGTGGTGCTCAGCGTGCTCCCCCTATCCCGCAAGGGCGGGGTCATCAGCCAGCGGAGCATGCGGATGCCCGTGGCCAATGAGTTTCAGTCCGGGCTTTTCGAAGCCGACGAGAAGGTCGTGTTCGTCCGGCTCGATGTGCTCCAGGACATGCTCGAGATGCAGAAGGGCCGGCGGAGGGTGGAGCCTGGCCCTGGCACGCCCGCCGTCGCCGAAGAGGGAGAAGCGCCCGCCTACGGCCGGGTCGGCACGACGGTCGAGGAACCCGCCCGCGTCACGCAGGTGCTGGTCCGCGGCAAGGGCGACCTGGGCACACTCGGTGCATCCCGCGACCTCCGCAACCGGGTCGCCGACATCTACAGGACGTTCGCCGCGGATCACCCGGGCGAGGTGCCCTCGCCCGGCACCATCCAGATCATGACCTGGGAAGACCAGAACCGCACCATGATCGCCGCTGTGCAGAAGGAAACGGGCCTCCTGCTCTTCCTGTTCAGCATCATCTCCCTGGTGGCCGTCTTCCTGGTGCTGGCCATCTTCTGGTCGATGATCGCTGAAAAGACCAAGGACATCGGCATCGTCAGGGCCCTGGGCGCAAGCCGCATGGGCGTCGCGGGCGTGTGGGTGGGGTACGGCCTGGCGATCGGCATCGTGGGCGCTCTGCTGGGCGGGGTCGCGGCGTACTTCATCGTACACAACATCAACCCCATCCACGAGTGGATCGGCACCATCACTCAGAAGCTGACGGGTGAGAAGATCCTGGTCTGGGACCCGCGGATCTATTACTTCAGCGTGATCCCCAACAAGGTTGATCCACAAAAGGCGCTCCTCGTGCTCACCGGTGGCATCCTCTCCAGCGCGGTCGGCGCAATCATCCCCGCCTGGCGCGCCGCCGCAATGCACCCGGTCAAGGCCCTCAGATTCGAATAGCGCACGCAGGCTCGGCCACGCCCCCTACGCCCCTGCCCTCCCCCACTCCCATGCTCACCGTCACCAACCTCCACAAAACCTACCGCCTCGGGCGCGTCGACGTCCCCGTGCTCCGCGGCGTCAACCTCTCTGTGCAGCAAGGGGAGTTTGTCGCCATCCTGGGCTCGTCAGGATCAGGCAAGAGCACGCTGCTGCACCTGGTGGGAGGACTGGACCGCCCGGACCAGCAGCCCGCCTGCACGATCACCTTTGAAGGGCGTGACATCACCCGGCTCTCGGCGCGCCACCTTGACCTGTACCGCCGGCGGGATGTGGGCTTCGTCTTCCAGTTCTACCACCTGCTCCCTGAGCTCACGGTGCTTCAGAACGTGGTGATCGCTTCCATGGTGCGTCTGGGCTTGTCGTTCCCTGGGCAGGCGGCCCGAGTCCGGGATGAGGCCCGCCGCCTGCTCGACCAGGTCGGGTTGTCCCACCGCCTGGGTCACCGGCCCGCCGAGCTCTCGGGCGGGGAGCGGCAGCGCGTGGCGATCGCCCGATCGCTCATCAACTCGCCCCAACTGCTTCTTGCGGACGAACCCACCGGTAATCTCGACCACGTCACGGGAGGAAAGGTCCTCGACATGCTCCTGGACATCAGGCGCCAGAGAAGCCAGACCATGCTCGTCGTGACCCATGACCAGGACACCGCGGCCCGCGCCGACCGGGTCGTCCGCATCACCGATGGGAAAGTGGAGTGACCTCCACGCCAGAAGGCCCCAGGATGCGCTCAAGTTCCGTGACACGCATGACAGGGAGCGAGGACTTGCCTGTCCTGAGCGCCACCCTCGCGTACGGCACACACGCACCACACCCGGTACCTATGCCGGTCTCCTCCTGAAGGCGCGCGAACACACCCGCGTCGTCCTGACCAAGCTCGCTGAGCAGGCCCAGTTCCTTCGCCTTGTCGAGCATGAACCGGAAGGTCACGCGCCGGCATATGCATCGGCAGACTGCCATGACGCGATGATACCCGATTTCCCGCCGGCGCCGACCGCGACGCCCCTCACCTGATAAGAGCAATCTGAACTCGCATATTCGGTTAACCAGACCGTCTTATCTGAGTTGACGGGCCGCCCGTGTCCTCCGTAACGCACGCGGATCTCAGTTCGCTGGCCACTCCGCCGCGTCTGGCACATAGTGCGGCGCATTGGTCGTGCCCACCGAGCCGATCATGAACCCGGGCATCAGCCACTCCGGCTTGGCCACGATGGTGTGCACGGAGCCATCTGCGCGATTCGTGACGGTGCGGCCCTGCCCACGCTTGGCGGCGCCGCTCCCGCCGTGCCGGAACGACGTGGTCGGCGCATCGTTCGTGTACCAGCCGTACCCCCGCATGTACAGCTCCGGCGGGTCGAGCAACGCACAGTTGCGACCAGGGTTCCCGGCCAGCATCGTGTCGGCGAACACGAACAGCGAGGAGGGGTTGCGGATGTCCGACGTCCGCCGCCACGGACGGAAACCGATCTGGTCTGAGTACCCCGGCACCCGGCTCGGCGAAAGGTAGTAGCCGTTGTACCCGTACGTGCTCGTGGGCTGGCGATTCACAAGGGAGACCGGCTGGGCGATGTAGGTACCCCACGGCTGAGAAGGGCACTCATACACCGAGCGAATATTGAGCGTGGAATCGATGAAGCGGGACAAGAACCCGTCCTCCGGCACCACCATGGAATCCGGGCCCGTGAACGACCCCCACCAATAGGTCGACGAAGTCGGCTGCCCGGACCCCAGCGGTCCGGTCGAGGTGTTGTAGGGAACAGCGTAATCGCGGTACGTGTCGGCATAGACCTGCCACGCGAGGATCATCTGCCGCTGGTTGCTGAGGCACACGGTGCTGCGGGCCGACTCTCGGGCCGCGGACAGACCGGGGATAAGCAGCCCGATGAGCACGCCGATGATGGCGATGCACACCAGGAGTTCGATGAGCGTGAAGGCCGCCGCCCCGCGCCTCAGACGAGGATGAAAACGCACTCCGTGCATCAGCGTCGTCCCTCCAGCATATCAGCGGGCTCGTTGGCCCTCAGCAGCGTCACGACCGCGTCCCTGTCCGCGCCGGTCACAGACCCGTCGCCGTTCACATCACGGTTCCCCTGCCCCCGGTCCCACTTCGCCAGATCCCCGGCGTCGACCTTCTTGTCGCAATCCACGTCGAACCGGACCGGCTCGGGACCAAAGGCGCACAGGCCCTCTGACCCAATGCTATAGAGATTGGGCCCTGCCAACGACGGGCTGCCACCCGCGCCCGTCACCGTGTCCTTCACGAAGGAAGGGTGGACGGGGTTGAGCTGCAGGTCCAGCACCCACAGGGATGGCGCCGCCGACGGGCTGAAGCCGGGCGCAAAGCTGCCCACCGCGATGGAAGGCCGCCCCTTCCAGAGCGAAACCAGCGGCTGGTGGGTATACCCGCCGATGTTCAGGTACTCGCCCGGGTCCATTACCCCGTCGAAGTCGAGGTCGATCCACGTATCAATTGCACTGTTCCACACCAGTGAACCCGTCGTGGGCGATGCGGGCGGGTCCATCAACGAGGTTGAGTACAGACAGAGACTCGGCACGGTGTCCGTGTCGCCGGGATTGATGCCTTCCAGCCCACCCGTCGTCAGGATCTGACCGCCCGGAATCACAACCGGCATGCTGGACGAACGGTTCACCAGCGCAGCCCCGAGCACCGCGCCCGTCCTGGCGTCGATCCGGATCATGTCCGCGGAGTAGATACCACCGGAAAACGCGTACGACGCCACCAGCAGTTCTGTCCCGCCCGAAAGCCCGGTGGGCACAACAGTGACCCCGCCGAAGAACCCGTGCGGAAGCACGTTGTCCGTTGACCAGAGCGGGTCGGGCGTCGTGTCACCCTCCGCGGGGAACGCGTACACAGTCCCGGGGGCAAGCCCGTAATGCCCGGCGCTCGCGACATACACCCTGCCCTGGCCGCCCAGGCGCCTCGGCAGGTACGCGGGGGTGTTCCCCGATCCGCCGTTGATCGGCGCCGTCCACACGATGTCGCCCGGCTGAAACGGGTTCGTAGCGCAGTACTCATCCACGTTGATGCAGTAGAGAGATGCGTCACCGTTCGCGGCGTCGTAGTCCGTGATGAACAGCCGGTCCCTCTCGCCCAGGTCGTCCGTCACGACCGGCGTGGCGTTCACGATGTTGCGGGGCAGTTCGCGGACCCACCGTTCCTCGCCGTGGCATAGCTCGAGGCACACGACCTTCTTGCCGATCACCGCCAGCACGTCCCGGTTGAGGACATCAAGGCACAGCGAGGACTGGGACCCCTGGAAGAACTGACCGAGCGAGATGGAAGGCAGGTCGGCCTGCCATGCCTGCGAACCGTCATCACGCTGGAACGCAAACACCTTGGGGCGGTTGGGCGGTTGCGCGGGTGCGGATACGTACCCCAGCGCCAGGACCAGGTCCGGCGTCACGACCGCCGACGCCTCCCACACCCAACGGATGTAATTGCCCGCGTCGTCGTAAAAGCGCGTCCAGCGGGGCGCGGAAATCTCGGGGAACGGGCGACGCGTGAGGGAGGAGTGGTAGGACGCGCCGCCCGTGAATGCCCAGACGCCCGCGGGCGACGTCCAAGGTGAGTGAGTCTCAGCCAGAGCCCCCCCGGCGCACAGCATCCCGCACGCAACCAGCGTGCACCTCGCGTACCGGGAAGCAGATGGTTCAGCCATTCCCATTCAATGGCCGGGGATCGCCTTCGGGCGGTCCCCGGCGAGAAGTGTCCTTCCCCGCCGTGTCCCATGCAGCGGGGCGAACTTCCAGAAAGCCCGACACCGTCTTCGGACGGTGCCGGACTCAGAGATCGACGCGCCGCCGCGTCCCATTTCGGCGGCACGCTTCACCCGTAATACCGCGGATTGCAACTCAGCAACCCGCGGCAGAGGCCGATGTCCCCGCCACGTCCCATTTGGCAGGGCAACGACCTGTTCTCTCTCGCCTTCAGCGGCGGCGACCACTGCCTGCGAGAACTCCAGCCAGCACGAACAGCGACGCCGGAGCCGGGATGGGGCTCACGTCGCTGAACGCATCAATCTCCACGTTGCCCGCGCCCGAATGCGATACACGGACAAACGAAACTTGTGAGAGCCCCAGAGCGCCGATGTCGATGCCGGCCCCGCCCCCCGACCCGGCGTAGCCGGCGATGAGCTGGGCGTACGACCGGCCGTGCCAGTCAAAGGCCGGGTTTACCGGCCTGGTGAAGTCGGTGTCAGATGCTCCCGCGGCGCCCCCCCAGGGATCGCTGCCGTCCGTGTACCCCAGCGTCGGGAACAACCCGTCCGCGGCTATGCCCGGAACGCTCGTCCACGCCGAACCGTCAGGGGAGACCTCGATCGTGCCCC
Organism: Phycisphaerales bacterium; assembly: GCA_046350475.1. GTDB lineage: Bacteria > Planctomycetota > Phycisphaerae > Phycisphaerales > UBA1924 > BJHL01. Next base: position 182,295 of record JAXMAJ010000002.1, read on the forward strand.
CGCCGCTGGTCACCAGCACGGTGGCCACCGGATCAAAGGACGGGTCAGAGAAGAACGAATTGCCGAAGATGAGCAGGTCGATCCCGAAAGGATTCGCCGGATCGTTCACTACCGGCTGGCCGAACCGCACCGTGATGTGCCCGCCGCTCCCGATGCTGTACAGATCGCCGTTTCCCCAGGCAGGGTTGAACGGCGTGACCGCTCCGGGGTACGGCGTTCCGACACCGGTAAATCGGGTTGGAGACCCCAGCACGTTCGCCGGATTGGCATAGCTGGCCACCGCCCCCGTGCCCTGGCTGAACGAAACAACCTCGGCTGCGAACGGCGACACACCCGCGGAAGCCGCACCCGCGATGATCCCGGGGAGTACCCCCCCAACCACACGCGACCAAAGACTCGAAACCATCTCGTCCACCTCGGCCGTGAAAAACACGGCGTGCACCCCGATTCGCGCGGAGCGGTCTCCAGCCAAAGGGCCTGGACACACACGGATGAGGAGGGGCGAGCCCCCATGCGCGGAGACGCGCGCCGGGGCAAACATTCGCCGGTCCCTTGCCCAACTGGTGCGAACACCAGCGGGCCCGCGAGGGTCCAACAGCAACTCGGGCGACGTCGATCGCCCGGCTTCGGCAGGTCTTCCGGCTTGGAGCACGTGGATCGGAAACCGATCCAACCATCGAGACCGCCTTCCCGGGATGCTTCCCAGTGGCATTGGCCTCGACGTGCATGCCCTTCACGGCAGCGCGTCTGCGGTGGACTTGGTCGCTGGAACTGCACACCTTTCAGTGAGCATTGATCCGATCACGACCGCACCACGCTTCCCTCTTCACCCCGCCCGCCGCGTTGTCTGGTCGCGGTCAGGCGGAGCACCGAAGCAGTGACACGTTACACCGTTCGTCCGTCAAACGCAAGACGGTTCCTAAAACTCCTGAAAAAAACCTTGGCTCCGCCCGGTCGTGTGGTGCTCACACCGCTCCTGCGGCCCAAAAAAGCACCCTCTGCGATCCGGCATGTTTTCCACATGAAAGTGAGCGTCGGTGCCTCGCGGGACACTACCGCGGGTCTTCCTGCCGGACCGGGAACGCCTGCATGAACGTCGAGGCGATCTTCTCAAAGTCCTTCTGGGCCTGCGCCTGCTCCGGCGTCGGCGCCCTCACCGCGAACGAGGTCCGGGGCCGCACTTCGTCCACCAGCGGCTCAGCCCGTTGAACGCCGCCCGCCTGCTCCTGCGCGATCAAGTCGGGGTCGGGGTCGGGGTCGTCATGGTCCAGAGGCAAGGACGTCAGGGCCCCCTGGTACCGCCGGGCAGTCACGGACGTCTTCCAGATGACCACACCCGCCAGCGAAAGAAGCAGTACAGCCAGCACACCGCCTTTTACCGTCCCCGCGAGCCACGCCTCACCGGCGCCGAGCGTGAAAGGGCGCGTGCCCTCCAGGCTGTAGGCGATGCGGCGCCGCAGGTCCTCGGGGGGAGCCTGCAACGGCACCTGGTCCTTGGCGGAAAGCAGGGCATGTACCACCGACTGGGTCCGGGCAGCGCCCCCCACCCTGCGCCCGTCAAGCACCCTCGTCGACCGCCACATGGAGAAGAAGTTCATCATCCGCGCGCCACCTCCGCGGCGTGCGCACCGTCTTCTTCCTGCCTCGATACCTCCACCACCGGCAGCCACCCTTCGGCACTGGCCCTGCGCGCCAGCGCCTGACGAGCCCGGAATAGGCTCACCCGGATCCCCACCTGCGTCTTGCCCATCACCTTGGCGATCTCGCCGATGGACATGTCCTCCGCATAGCGAAGCCAGAGGGCCGTCTGCTGGTCGGCAGAAAGTTCTTCTTCCGCCAGAGACCACAACCGCGTCCCCAGCCGCCGGTCGTCCTGCACCTGAAGATGGTCGGCGCCCTCGGGCCCGGCACGATCGAACGAACTCCATGCGGACTCGCGGCTCTGCCGCCGGTGCTTGCTCACCGCCAGGCGCGACGCGATCGTGTACAACCACGTGGAGAACTTCCACGCCGGGTCGTACGAGGCGATCCGCTCCCACGCACGCGTGAATGCCTCCTGTGTCAGCTCCTCCGCGTCACTGCGGCTGCGTGTCCGCTTGAGCAGGAAGTTGTACAGGCGCACCTCAAACCGCTTGACCAGCTCGCCGAAACACGCCAGCGCGGGCCCGCCGCCCGACTGGGCCCGTACCGCCAGTTCCTCCGGGCTCTGCTCGCTCAGCGGGGCCATCGGGAGTTTGCCTACAAACGCCCGCGCAGCAACGCCCGCCGCCTGGGCAGGAGCTTTGCGGGGCTGTGAAGGCTGCGGCATCATGGCGTCACTTCAGCAGGAAACAGTCTACCGGCGGGAAGGGGTTCCCGACAGCGGATTCTTCGCAGGCCGCTCGCGGTCTGTATCGCGGTTTTCGGCCTCTCCACGCGTTCTTTCGCGTCGGCCAGCCGCGTTAGGAGAATGGACGGTACGGACCGTATCGAGAATGGTCGCAAGGTCACGGGAATTGACCTTCAGGTCAACCGTGACCTCGGTGCCCACGCGGGTGGGCATAGCTTCGTTCAACGCCTTGCAGCAACTCTCGGGTGATTCCGCCTGCTTGGCTGATAACGCCAGGAACGAAACCGCGCCCTTGGCGACCGACACCATCTGCTCGGCGGCCTGCTCATTCTCCATGCGCATCTTTGCAGAAAGCTGCGTCCAGCGGTCGCCGGCGTCATCGTGACGTTCCCCAAGTTCGATGACCATGCCACGCGTCGACTTGAGCGCGGGCGAACTCTCACCCTTGCTCCCCCACATCGATCGGCCCGCAGCGAGAAACAGGATCGACCCCTTGGCGGGCTCCTGATCCAGCGGCCACTCGTGCTGCTCGCCCGCCTTGGCCCCTTCGGACGCGCCGCCCTGCGTGCCGGCCCCAAGACCCGCCGGCAAGACCCGCACGGCACGCGGTCCGCCCGTCAATCCAGGACGCGATCCGTCCAGGACGGCAATCGCCGCCGCGACGCGTTCACGCCCGCGGCTCATGACCACAACCCGTTCCACGGGGTCCTCGGGGGTCCTCACGCTCAGGTACCAGCGTGTGTCCTCCACGGTCCACGACAGCAGCGTCGCCCCTTGCTCGCGGATGATCTCGAACGACTCAGGATGGGCCTCACGCATGAACTCGGGCAACTTGTCCGCGGCGCTGGTCGCGGAAATCAGCAGCACGCTGTCGATCAACTGGCTCGCGCCCTGATCTTCGAGCCCGTAGACCGTCAGCCCATTCACGTCCGTACCGGGATCCAGGCCGATATCGGCCCGCAGATCGCGGATCATCGATCCGGGGAATCCGGTCCTTTCCGTGAGGACACCGCACCCCACCGGCGATTCCCTCAGCTTTTCCATGTCGACGTGGACAAGCCAGGATGCCCCAGAATCCACTCGGGACCGGTCCAGCGGCCCGGCCCAGACGCTTGCCGTCAGGCACAGCCCGGCCCAAAGGCTGCCCGCCCCCGCCAAAGCAACTCTGGTGTGGATGGATCTCAAGTGCCGACTCAATCCGCTGGGCCTCCAACGGGCGAATACGTCTCCGGGGCGCAGGTGTTACGCGTTGCGCGTCCGGTAGCCCGCGTGTTGGCCATATCCGGGTAGTGAGCCCGGAGGCCCCCAACTGCGGGGCGACCTTCCGATCCGTCACAGGCGTCACTCCCTCCAGGCCGTTTATTCCCGCGCCGGTCACCGCAATGAAGCTGGTGCACGCAAACCACGATACTCGACTCCATGCGCTTCGCGTCGAACGACAATCCGGCTGAAGACCCGGCCCAGCAGCGCCCGGAGAACCGCCGCCATGGGCGTGTGGTGTGCCAAGGCGTCGAGTCCAATGTCGGCGACGTCCTCGACATCTCCGCGTCGGGCATGCGCATCATGACCAAGTTCAAGCTTCCCGAGCGTGGCGAGGTCTTCGTCGTCACCGTGGAGACCATGCAGGGGCCGCTGGCCATCCTGAGCCGGGTGCGCTGGTCCAAGCGCAAGGGCCTCTTTTCTCGCGAGGTCGGCCTTGAGTTCTTCGATGTAGGTCCCCGGACCCGATCCGTCCTCGCCGAGCTGGCCGGGCGGGTGGCGTACAACCAGGGCTACTCGACCCGGGCCAGCTGAGGTCCACCACTCAAACCGTTGTGCGTTGGCGCCCCATTCCCCGTAGAATGGGCCGGCATGACCCCGACGACCATCCCTCACTCCTCAGGCACCCCCTGGATCGTCCTATGCCCCGGACAGGGCGCCCAGGCGGTAGGCATGGGGAAGTCATGGATGGAGTCCTCCCCTGAGGCCAGAGATGTGTTCGCCCGCGCGGACGCGCAGCTGGGTGATCGTCTGGGCATCCGCCTCACCGAACTCTGCCTGAATGGACCGGCCGAACGCCTGAACAGGACCGACGCGAGCCAGCCCGCGATCTATACCAGTTCCATGGCGTGCTGGACCGCATGGCTTGCGCGGCAGAATCTCGCACCGACCGACATCGCCCCGGGGCTGGTCGCCTCCGCCGGGCTGTCCCTGGGCGAGTACACCGCCCTCGCGATCGCAGGCGCTTTCTCCTTTGAGGACGGCCTCGAACTCGTCACGCTCAGGGGCCAGGCCATGCAGGACGCCGCGGACAGCCCCGCGGCCCGCGCCGGAGGTGGTGGGTCCATGCTCGCCCTGATCGGCGCGACCGACGAGCAGGCAGCCACCGTCTGTGAGCAGGGCCGGGGAACCGACGTGCTGGTGTGCGCAAACTTCAATGCCCCGGGGCAGGTTGTCCTGTCAGGGCACAAGACCGCCTGCGAGCGGGCCGCCAAGGCGGCGGAAACGATGGGCCTGAGGTCCACCCTGCTGCCGGTCGCCGGCGCCTTCCACTCCCCCCTTATGGCCCCTGCCGCCCAGAAGCTGGGCGAGGCACTCGCCCGCACCACCATCCGCACGCCCCGCAGCCCCGTGATCGCAAACGTCACGGCGCGCGCGTACGGTGACGGCGAGCAGCTCACCGCCGACACGATCCGGCGCCGGCTGGCCGAGCAGCTCACGAGCCCCGTCCGGTGGTCGCAGTCGTGCCAATGGCTCGCGGCCAACAAGCAGGGCGAGTTCCATGAGCTGGCGCCCGGGAAGACCCTGATGGGTCTGATGCGAAGGATTGACAAGTCCGTCAAGGTCACGACGCACGACGAGCCCTAGGTTGAAGGCAGGCGTGAGGGATCCAGGAAAGCGAGCATGAAGATGAGCCGTTCCACTCTCCGTTCCATGGTGGTCTGCGTCACCGCCCTCGCGGGCGCAGCCACGCCGGTGCTCCTCATGGCCGGCCTCGCGGCACCGCTGATGCTGTCGGGCTGCAAGAAGCCGCCGCCGCCCCCCCCGCCGCCACCGCCACCGCCACCACCCAAGCCCAAGGCTCCGGACCCGGTCAACGTCGAGTCAATCCTGCAGAGCGCCAAGCCCGACCCACGGGTGCAGTTCCCCCAGAGCGCCGCGCCGACGGACGCCACCCTTGCCACAGCCATCATCGAATTCGGCAACGCGCTCGTGAAGGGTGACAGCGACGCCTTCGGCTCACACCTGAGCGCGACCTCCAGACCCGACCTCGCATCGCTGGTCGGTTCCGGCGACTGGGAGTCCTCCACCGCACGCCTTGAGGCCGTGCGGGTCGTGGAAACCACCGACCTGGCCCCCAGCGGCGACGGCGCGATGTCCGCCGCCCGCGTGGTCCTCGCCGTGCAGGAGCCGGGAGAGGCCTACGCCCTGGCCTGGACCGCCCGCAAGAGCGGCGCATCATGGGAATTCGAAGGCGCAACCTCCCCGGACGGTGCAAAGCGCCGTGCCAGCGACTGGGACAACGGCGGCTCCGGCGGTGGCTCCGCAGACGCGGGCGCCACCGCTACGGCCGCCGCCGCGCCGAACATCCAGGACCTCACCGCCGTCATCACCTGGGCAACCACGGAAATGGCCCGGCGCGTCGACTCGGCAAGCAAGAACAGCGGCATCGCTTCCCCCGCTGCGCCCGCGCCCGCCGCGGTAAGCGCCGCCATCCAGGCCGGGATCAAACCGCCCGCGATTGCCGTGAAAGCCCTGGTGGACCTGGGACTCGCCCAGGCCAAGGCCCAGGGCAACGTCATCGACGACAACAAGGTGTTCCAGTACGCCTCGCAGATCCTCAACCTGCCCGAGCCCACCGTCCGCGCACTCTACAACGAGGCCGGCGGGACCAAGCCCAGCGGCGGCGGCTGATCACCCCTCACCTCCTGCTCCCCCATGACCACCCCCACCCCCAAGCGTGTCGCGTTCGTCACCGGTGCATCCCGAGGCATCGGCAGGTCCATCGCGCTCCGCCTCGCGAAGGAAGGACGACATGTAGTCCTTGTGAGCCGTACCGAGGGCCCGCTCAAGGACGTCCAGCACGCCATCCAGGCCTCGGGCGGCAGCGCCGATTGCCTGGCGGTCGACGTCTCCGACGCCGCAGCGTTCGCCAAGGCGGTGGAGTCGGTCACAGAAGCGCACGGGCGCCTGGACATCCTGGTGAACAACGCCGGCATCACCAGGGACGGCCTGGCCCTCCGCATGAGCGACGAGGACTGGGACGCGGTGCTGGACACCAACCTCAAGTCCGCCTTCGTCGCAATCCGGGCCGGCGCCCGCGCCATGATGAAGAACCGCTTCGGGCGCATCGTCAATATCGGCAGCACCAGCGGCGTCGTGGGCAACGCCGGGCAGGCAAACTACGCGGCGGCCAAGGCGGGCCTCATCGGCCTTACCAAGACCATCGCCCGCGAGCTGGGCGGCAAGGGCATCACCTGCAACTGCATCGCCCCCGGATTCATCGAGACCGACATGACCAAGGACCTGCCCCAGCAGGTCAAGGACGGCGTCACGTCCCTCATGGCCATCAAGCGCCTCGGCACCGGCGAAGACATCGCCGCGGCCGTGGCGTACGTCACCAGCGACGAGGCGGGCTTCCTCACCGGCCAGACGATCTGCGTGGACGGCGGGATGACGATGTGCTGAGGGCTAGAACTTCACCGCGTACTTCACGAACTCCGTCCCGAGCACAAAGCCAAGTTTTTCATACAGCCCGCGCGCGGCCGTATTCCCCACCTGGGTCTCCAGCGTCAGACGCGCCGCGCCGTCCTGCCGCGCGAACGCGATGCAGTGCAGCACCAGCGCCCGCGCCACGCCCGCTCGCCGGTGGCCGGGCACGACGAACAGGTCGTTGAGATGCCACACCGGCGCAAGCCCGACGCTGGTGAAAATGGGGTACAGCTGCGTGAAGCCCGCGACCTGCGCGTCGCTCTCCCGACGGGCCAGGAACACCACGCTCTGGCCCCGGGCCATCCGGTCCCGCAGGAACACACCGCACCGGTCGACGTCCCCGTCCTCCTTCCCGTAGAACTCCCGGTAGGCGGCAAAGAGAGGGGCGATTGCCGGAGCGTCCGCGACGGTCGCCCGCTCGATGACGATCTTCCCGCTCATGGAGTGCTCCCCACCGCCGGCTGGGGGGCCGCTCCCGCCGCCGCGTGCGGAGCTCTCGTGGTGGAAAGCACCGCGACACCGGTGACGATGATCAGAATCCCCACAACCTTCTGCGCGGGCATCGGTTCTTTCAGCACCAGCCAGGCCAGCGCTGCGCCGATCGCGGGAGCGATGGTGAACGCGATGGGCTTGACCACGCTCACCTGGCCGTACTTGAGCCCCAGGTAATAGAACGCTACCCCAGCGAAACCCGCCATCATGGCCGTCCCGAAGAACAGCTTGAGCAGGACCGGCCGGTCCGCCATCCACCACGCCGCCGGCTCCCCGTCCGTGTGCAGCACCTTGTGGATGAGGAAGTACAGCAGCAGCGCGAAGGGCGCCTCGCCCAGGATGCGCAGGCACACGACGGTCATGACCCCCACCTGCCTGCTCTGCAGCACCTGCTTGGTCGCAACCTCACCGATGCCCCAGCAGAGCCCGGCGAGCACAGCGAAGAGAATCGGCTTCATCCCGGAGTGTATATCGAGGCAGAGCCCGCGAGAGCACCAACGCCGCCCCTCCCATCCGGCTAGAACATCTCCGTCATCCACGGGTGCGGGCCCGCGAATACACCTTCCGCGCCGCACAGCGCCCCGTCCGAGCCCTCGCACCACCCCTGCGCACGCGCCTGGGCAAAGGTCACAAACCCGGAGTACACCGCCGCCAGGCCCCGCGCAGTCACCCGGACCTCCCCCTTCCCGCCACGCCGGACTTCTCCCGCGCCGTTCCTGACGCGCAGCACCCAGGCGCCGTTGTGTTCGTCCACGACGTCATCCTCCACCTGCAGGTGCACCTCCGCATCCACCGCACGGGCGTAACCACGCGCGCCAACCGCCCGCTCCAGGTTCGTCACGCGGATGAGCCAGTAGTCCTTGAGCTCTGCCTTGTACCGGTGCTGCTGGAGGAGCGTGAGCGCCGGGTGGGTCGGCCCCCCGTACATGGTGCAGTCGTGCCCCATCATCTCAAAGTCCCGGAGGAACCCCAGCAGCCGCCGCCCGGCCCCGGGCGTCTCGAACGCGAGGTCACTCACCTCAACGTCGTACCGTCCCTCCGGCCTCCGTTGCTGCGCGAGATAGACGTACCCCGCGAGCGCCCCCCCGCTGCCGACGACGCCGAACCCCTGGTACTCCACCCCCCACCGCTTCCGGATCCGGCTCCAGATGTACTCGCCCCGATCAAGATTCCCGTTCGCACGCTGCGCGGCACGCGCATAGCACTCACGAACCCGACCGTTGTCTCCCTCGCCCAGGGCCACCACCTCCCCACCCCGCTCGTGCACGTCGATGCGAGAGAGCGGCACCGTAAACACGAACCGTGAACCCGCGTGCTCGTAGCCCACCGCCCGGTACAGAGAGTGCGTCGACGCGAAGAGCGCCGATGTTGCCCAGCCCTCCCGGTGGGCTTCCCGCACCAGGGCCCGCATCAGCCGCTTCGCGTTGCCACCCCCCCGGGACTCCGGAGGCACCGTCACCCCTGCAATCCCAAGCATCGGCACCGACCGCCCGCCCCAGTACTGCCCCATCTCGATGCGCAGCAGGCTCGCGCCGATCCCGCCGTCCGCCCTGCGGAGCACACGCTGGTTGGCAAGGCCGGAGGCGCTGACCCACTCGTCCACACCCGCGACTGGGCCGCCGAACGCGAGCGAGATGGACCGGTACAACGCCGGACGATCGGCCTCGGTCGCCCTGGTCAGGATGTCGTGCGAATCAGAATGCATGACGCATCATTCGCACCCCGCGAGCGGACGGAGGCAACCCCCTATCGCACGCCCGCCGCGCCCCTCGCATCCTGCACGAAACGCAGGTACGTCCCCGTCGTGGGAAAGATCGCGACCAGACCCGCGATCGAGGCCGCGCCCCACGCGAGCATCCACAACTCGCCGGACAACAGAGCGGTCACAATGCAGAACAGCCCAGGCCCTTCCAGCAGCGCCGCCCGCGTGATCAGGCCCGTCTGAAAAATCGGCAGCAGCGCGTCCAGCGCGTCGTTCTCGTCAAGCCCCTCCACCCGGCGGCGGGCCTGCCTGCACGACCCCTTCCACAGAAGCCAGCCCAAGACGACCCCCAGGAACACCAGCCCTCTGGCCACGTTCCGGATCACCGCAACATCTCCCGCCATGGCCGGCGGGTGCCCGCCGCGCACCAGCACGATGGTGACACCGGCAAAGGCCATCATGCCCATAGCGAGCGCGAGCACAACGATCTGGGCCGGACGGATGCGTACGCAGATCTGTTCAACAGTCACGCGCTCCTCCTCTACGGGTGCAGGAAGCTGAAGTGCAGTTCCGCATGCCTGCAATTGATCTGCAGCCACTCCCCGTGCGTCATCGTCCCAAACACGGGATTCGGCGCCTGAGGGGCAGTCGCTTGCAGCCGTCGAGCCGCCTGCGCTAACCGCGCGACCGCCGCATCGACGGGACCGTCCTCCGCACCAACAGTGCCGCCCGGCACCCCGGGTACCCGGACCCCGGCCGGGAGACGCCGCAGATACCTCGACTTCAGGGGCTTCACGAGCACCCGCACAATCCACGGTGGGGCGCTCATCTCCCGCGGGTAGCCATCGAACGGATACTCCATGAACGCCGCAACATGGTTGATCGCCTGCCCCGCCGTCCAGTTCCCACTACGGCGCAGCGTGCCCGCCTTCTCCGCGCACGCAATGCGTTCCGCGTCCGCAACCGCGTCCGCCAGCGTGCCAAAGGAAAGCTCGCGCCGATCGGTAACTTTGCCCGTGTGCACCGCCATCAATGTCTCCTGTTCCGGCTGCAATGTACCACACCTCTCCGCACGCCGCTAGGCGGGCTCCCCCGCAGTGCCCGCAACCCCTGGCGGCAGGTACATCCCGGGCCGCGCAATCTCCATGAACGCACGCCCGCCGTCCGCCCGCTGCGCGAATCCGAACTGCTCGTACAGTCCATGCGCATCCCGTGTCATGAGGCAGAACCGCCGCAGCCCCTGCAGGCGAGGGTGCCCCAGGATGAACGCCATCAGCCGCTTCGAAAGACCCAGCCCCCGGCAGGACGGCTCAACAAAGACATCAGCCAGGTACGCAAACGTTGCAAAGTCACTGATCACGCGCGCCACGCCCACCTGCCGGGCCGGCGAACTCCGCCCATCCAGCACGCCAAAGACCAGGGAATGATCCATCGCCCGGTCCATGACATCCCGGGGAATCCCTTCCGCCCAATAGGTGCCGCTGATCATCTCGTGCACCCGCGCCCGGTCGATGAGGGCCGGATCGCAGGTGATCAAAAAACCATCCTGGATCGCCGTCGAAGCCGCGAACACAGCACTTTCCATAGGAAACCGACACCTCCTCCACCAGCCCCGGCAGTTCGCCACCCTGCCGCGCCCCAGCACCGAGAACCCCGCACATCCGGGCAAGTTTCACCGGAAACGGCTTGGCATCGGGGCCCCCCCACGGTATAACTGTGACTGGACCGACACAGACCGCGACCAAAGGACGACCGATGCCCAGCACCTGCTCCCGCCCCCTGCTCGCGCTCGCGCTTACCGCCACACCGGCACTCGCCCAATGGACCGTGGTGACCCAGGTCCCTTCAGACGTCGCACGACTTCCGGAATTCGTCCGCCCCGACACCGGTGCCGTCGCACGCATCGACTGGACGGCGCTCCAGGCCATCCTGCAGGCAGCCCCCACGGAGGGTGACAGCGCCCCCGCCATGCCGATCGTCCTGCCCATGCCCGACGGATCCATGGCAAACTTCACCGTCGTGAACGCTCCCACCATGGAGCCGGGCCTCGCGGCCAAGTTCCCCCAGTTCCAGACATACCGGGTCCGAGGGGTGACAGACCCGGCCGCAACCGGGTGCATCGACGTCACCAGCCAGGGCCTGCGTGCGATGATCCGGACCTCCACGGGCACCGTATTCATCGACCCGTTCTCCGCCCGCCAACGCGACTACGTCAGCGTGTACGACCTTTCCCAGTACAGCAAGAGCCGGAACGGCGACTGGAACTGCGGGGTCGCCCCCAACGCCGGCGTCGATCCCGAGTTCGACCCTGAGCACGGCCTCTCCCTCCAGAACGCCGCCGCACCCCTCGGCCCCGGCAACCCCCTGCGTCAGTACCGCATGGCGCTCGCCTGCACCGGCGAATTCGGCGCGTTCCACAGCGACCTCCAGGGACACGCACCCAACCAGACAGACGCCCTCGCCGCGGTGATCACCATGAACAACCGCGCGTCAGCCCTCTTCGAGGTCGACGTTGGCGTGCGCTTCGTCCTCGTCGCGAACAACGACCTGCTCGCGTTCTACGACCCCGCCACCGACCCCTACCCCAACGCCGACCCCAACTGCACCATCGACCCCGCCGCCGACTGCTCCAGCCCATACCTCAACATCAACACCTCCGTCATCAACGGCATCATCGGCTCCGCCAACTACGACATCGGGCATGTCATGACCCGCGTCCGGGGCGGCGTCGCCTACCTCTCCTCCGTCTGCACCAACAACAAGGGCGGCGGTGTCTCGGGCATCCCCCGCGGCGGAGAACTCGACCCGCTCGCCGCGACCGTGGTCATGCACGAGGTCGGACACCAATTCGGCGCCACCCACACCTTCAACGGCGTGCTGGGCCGTTGCGGCGGCAATATCACCGGATCCTCCGCATGGGAGCCCGGCGGCGGCAGCACGCTCCTGGCCTACCCCGGCGCCTGCCCGGTCGGTGGCCCGTACGGCACCGGCACGACCGACAACCTCGTGCAATACGCCGATGTCTACTTCCATTCCGGCAGCCTCCTCCAAATGAGGACATTCCTGAACAGCACCACCTCCCAGTGCTCCACGAACGTCGCTACCACCAACCTGCTCCCCAGCGTGCTGTCGATCACGCCCACGCTCCTGACGGTCCCCGCGAACACGCCGTTCGCCCTCACTGTCCAGATTTCCGACGACTCACCCACGCCGCTGTTCTGCTGGGATGAGCTCGACACCGGCCCCGCCCAGTCGCTCGTCGGCGGCGCCGCGATCGACAACGGCCTCTCACCGCTCTTCCGTTCGTTCTACCCCACCACCAGCCCCACACGCGTCTTCCCCCGCTGGGCCGACATCCTGTCGGCCTCCCCGTCCTTGGGCGAGCAGATGCCCAGCGCAGCCGGCTCGGTCCGCAAGTTCCGCGTCAGCGTGCGCGACCAGCAGGGCGGTTCCATCACCTCCAGCATCGTCCGCGTCAACATCGGCGCCACCGGCCCTTTCCGCGTGACCCAGCCGACGCAGTTCATGCGTTTCTCCCCCGGAAGCACCGCAACCGTCGCCTGGGATGTCGCCGGCACGAACGCAGCGCCGTACACCGCGGCCACCGTCAGGATGTACCTCTCCCTTACCGACGATCAGCAGTTCACAACGCTTCTGGGCGAGTTCCCCAACACCGGCACCGCCCAGGTCGTCTTCCCCACCTCCGCGGAAACACAGACCGCTCGCCTCAAAATCGAGCCCACCAACGGCCAGATTTTCTTCGCCGTTTCCCCCTCCTTCCTCATCCAGTACCCCTGCGACTCGATCGACTTCAACCGCGACGGCCTCTTCCCGGACACCGCCGATATCGACGACTTCCTGCTGGTCTTCTCCGGAGGGCAGTGCTCCAACCATCCCCACTGTGGCGACATCGACTGGAACAACGATGGCCTCTTCCCCGACACCCAGGACATCAACGACTACCTGAATATCTTCTCCGGCGGCACCTGCTTCTAAGCCCGTGTTCCTGAACAGCTTGGCGCTGCGCGGAAAAACCTGACAGCATTCCGCCGCCCGGCACGCATGGAACTCCCGAACGGAATGCCCGCCTTGGAGGCGGGCATTCCGAGCACCTTTTCGGGAGAATCACCATGCGACTGTCCACTCTTGTCTGCTCGACCCTCTGTGTGGGGCTCTGGGGGGCGGGGGCACAGACCGCTCATGCACAGGTCGAAAACGCCGACCTGCGCATCCGCGCAGAAATGCGCATTCCGAACAACGCCTCCTGGGGAGCCGGCGAGTCCCTCGGCAACGCGGAGTTCCGCGTGCATTCGCGCTTCCTGCAGCTTTACTACGGGGGCGTCCACCGCAACGACGAGTTCCGCTTCTCCATCCAGCTGGACTTCACCTCGATTTCCGGATTCCCCGCCGGTTTCCTCACCAGCCCGTACAACACCAGTATGGACGCGTATATCAACAACGCGTTCGTCGGCCGCGTGCCCATGAGCGCCACCACAACGGGGATCGCAGAACTCGAGTTCGACAGCCGTCACCCCTCCCCACCACAACTCCCGCTCCCCGCGAACTTCCCCGACCCGGTCAATTCCGGCGATGTCGTCCGCCTGTTCGCCGCTGCGCTCACCCTGCCCGAAGTCGGCGACCCACTCCCCTCCGGCGTCCCGCTCTTTGAACGCGCGCTCCAGGAGCGCTTCGCACGCGGCGACGTCAATCAGGACCGACACGTCGACCTGCTCGACTTCGCGTTCCTCGCCGACAACTACGACCCCTTCCACCTCCTGGGCAACCACGTCGGGCCCGCCACCGGCGACTTCACGGGCGACAACCTATGCGACCTCGCCGACTACGACCTCTTCGTGCACAACTGGGACGGGAACGGCAATGCCCCCGCCGCACCCCTCCCGGTTGCTGTTGGCTGCGACGCAATCGACTACAACCATGACGGGCTCTTCCCCGATACGACCGACATCGACGACTTCCTGAGCGTGTTCTCAGGAGGCCCGTGCTCTACTGGCATCTGCGGCGACATCGACTTCAACAACGATGGCCTCTTCCCCGATACGCAGGACATCAACGACCTGCTCAGCGTGTTCTCCGGCGGCCCCTGCACCTGACGCCCGCCCGGGGTGACCTGCCAATCCAGTGAAACGCCCACACCCGCCCCCAGGGCGGGTGTTTTTCTTTCCCAACTTCACTGCAAGGTTCTCACACCTTGCGCCAAGTCTGGTGGGGACAGGGCAATCGCCTTGGACGGAAACCCGGACGTCCTTCCGCACCACGGCACACCCCGTCATCCATGTACTCCCGCCCACCGTTCCCGCCACTCTCTCCAAGCCAAAGGGACCATGCCATGAAGACCACCCTCTCCGCCGCTCTCGCCCTCACCGCCCTCGCCGGCACAACGCTCGCCCAGGCAGGAGGCCCCCCGTGGGACCGCCGCCTTGACGCGACGGACGTCCAGCTCACCTGCGATGCCAGCGGCCAGACGTTCATCCACGTCAATCCGTTCGTGTCGAACTTCTCGACCAGCGATATCGATATCAGCACCGTGGTCGAGGTCTACGTCAACGGCGCCCTCGCCACGGCGGACGTGGCCAACCGCTACCTGGGACCCGCGACCGTCGTCGGGACGTGCGTCGACCTCATCTGCTACTGGCCCTGCATCGGTCAGGGCACCCAGTGCCGCTTCTTCCCGTACAACGGCCGCTGTACCTGTTTCGTGCCCATCGATATGGTGCACCCGCCAACCCCTGTCTCCGTTCATGAAGGGGACATCATCACCGTCCAACTCTCCGCCGCCCCCGGCGCGGTGCCCGAGGTCTACCCCGACGGCGACTCGGTGTCCTTCGTGGCTCGATTCCCAAGCGGAATTCTCCATTCGCCCATCGGATCCGCCACCCTCGAACCAGCCAGCGGCCGACGCCTCCCCGTCCGCAACATCGGCAGCAGCGGCCAGGACGGCGTGGAAGTCAAGTTCCGCACCGCCGTAGGGGGCAGCGTCGACGTGGACATGTCCCACCACTTCGGCCCGTCCAACGCGGGGCACTCGCTCCGCACACGCTACAAGGGCTGGGACGGCACCATCAAGGGACGCTACACGGCCACCGCCACGTTCAGCGACGGCTCCACGCAGGACGTGTCCGAAGAGTGCGACTTCTCCCCCCTGGGCGACGTCCACGTGGAAATGACGTGCATCAGCAGCACCGGCGCAGTCACTGTGCTGCCGATCCGCGAATCCCCCACCCTCGCGTGGACCAGTGAATGCGCGATCGACCCCGTGTCGCCGCCCTCCTGGACGCTCGGCGCGGGGAAGGTCAGCGTGAGCGACCTCAACTTCATGGTCACGCACAAGCGCACCTCAAGCCCCTGCACCATCCACTACCCCACAAGCACCGGCGGCGTCATCACCGTCAACGACGTGGTCGCCATCCAGTGCCGCCCCATCTGCATCGTTGCGCCCTGCCCGGGAGACTGGACCAACCTCGGCTCGATGATGATCATGACCGACACGCCGGAACTCGACGTCTCCGACGCCATGATCAAGGTCGAACCCTGCGCCGGATGCCCCAACGGCCCCACCGACAACGACGGGGTCTACGCCACCGGCGCCGCCACCGTCGCTGAAACACAGTTCGATATCACCGGCGACGGCGTCCCCGACACCGTGTACCGCACCCGCTGCCCCAACCTCGGCTCCTCGGGGCAGGACGGCGTGGAGGTCAAGTGGCCCCCGGCCACCACCAGCGCCCGTGAGAAGGTCTACAACGGCCACGTCACGCTCATGAAGGCCTTCGACGACGCAACCGGCGCCGAATGCCGCATGACCGTCACCAAGGACCCCGCGACCGGCGCCATGACCTTCTCGCCAGACTACACGCCCGTCGGCAGCACCCAGACCCTCGTCACAGCCTACGACGGCAGCGACAACCCCATCGCCTCCTTCCTCCTTTCGGCCGGCGCCGTCGCCGCCATCGACTACGGCAGCTTCTGCCCCCCCGGCTCCTACCCCACCTTCGTCACCATCGGCTACAAGAAGTACTTCACCGGCTGCCACTACTACATGGACTTCACCGTCCCGGGCAGCCCCACGATCCACAACGTCCACTCCCTGTCGTTCGAACCCGTCAACCCCACCGTCCCCTTCGCCACCATCACCCGCACCGGCCACTACACCAACGACGGCGATGACATCATCCTGGGCGACCTCCAGGCCACCACGGGCACCACCGGCCCCACCTGCAACGACATCGACTTCAACAACGACGATCTCTTCCCCGACACCGCCGATATCGACGACCTCCTGAGTGTCTTCTCCGGCGGACCCTGCCGTCCCCCCTACCTCTGCGACACCATCGACTTCAACAACGACGGGCTCTTCCCCGATACGCAGGACATCGACAGCTTCCTCTCGGTATTCAGCGGCGGACCCTGCCTGTAGCCCACCCCCCGTCCATTCAATGCAGCGCGGCCCCCGTGACCCCCGCGGGGGTCGCGTTGCATCCGGGCCGTACCATCCCTGGTACGGCGCGACCGACGCCGCCGGGAGGCACGCCACATGCAACACCCAGGCCGGCTCGCCGCCGTCCCCGTACTGCTCACCCTCGCGCTCACAGCCGGCGCCGCCCTCGCCCAGCCCTGCACCAGCGACCAGATCCCCGACATCCTCGTGGGTGATATCTCCAGCATCATCAACTACCCAACCGCCGGCGCGGAGGACGCCGTCGGCTTCGGGCACACCCTCTGCAACGTCGGCAACACCACCATCCAGTGCAGCCCCGCGCCGGCACTCAACCACCCGATCCTTACCCAGAACCTCTACCGCTTCCAGGTCATCGACGGCGCCGGCCGTTTCGAGCAGATCGGCATGGGCTGGGTCAGCCACGAATTCTCCATGCTCTCCGGGACACTCTGCTGCACCAACTGCTCGCCCACGGCCGGACTCGGACCTCACTGCTCTTCGCCCACCTCGGCAAACATCGCGTCGACGCAAGGCACCATGCGCCCGAGGTTCGAGGTGGACGCCGCCACGGCCGCCTTCCCCTCCATGTCGTTCCCGCAGCCCATCTCGAGCACGATGGACCGCCGGCTGCGCTTCCTGTCCGCGGACGCCCCCGTGCCCGGCGCCCGCTACTTCGCCGAGAAGATTGTGCTCGCCCCCGACGACGGCGTGCGTTCTGACAACGTCAGCAACCGCGAGGTCTCCGTGACGGTGCAGGGGAGCGACCGCACATTCAACCTTTCGGGCGCCACCCACCGCGATCAGCCCGCCGTCCTGCGCTGGGCCGAACTCGACCCGAATGTGCACGTCTCCTCCACCGACGTCCCGGGCGATGGCCGACTGTGGCTGCTCTCCCGCGCCACCCCGCTCCTCACGGGACTCTGGCACTACGAGTACCTCCTCTTCAACCAGGACTCGCACCGCTCGGTGGGGTCGCTGTTCATTGCACGCGTCGCCAACGCCGGGAACCCACCGGACTTTCTGAACCCCGGCTTCCACGACGTTTCTTACCACTCCGGCGACGGCCCCGGGTACGTCAACTACGCCGCCACCGACTGGAGTGTGACAGGCCCCGGGGACTGGCGAACCGAGCCCGCCGCCACAAACCCCGGCGCGAACGCCATCCGATGGGCGACCGCGTACAACTTCCGGTTCGACTCATCCTTCCCACCAGCACCCACCGACAGCCCCGTCATCCTCGGCCTGTGGCTCCCCGGGACGCCCGCGCAGGCCGTCCTCTCCGCCGTCGCGCCGGCCCGCTGCAACGACATCGACTTCAACAACGACGGCCTCTTCCCCGACACGCGCGACATCGACGACCTGCTGAGCTCCTTCGCCGGTGGCCCCTGCGACCCTCCCTGCGACACTATCGACTTCAACAACGACGGACTCTTCCCCGACACGCTCGACATCGAGGCGTTCCTCTCCGTCTTCTCGGGCGGACCATGCCCCTAGCCCTCGGGTGCTCTACTACGCTCCCCCATGAGCGGACTCCGCCTCGCCGTCATCATCCCCGCCGCAGGCTCCTCCGGGAGATACCTTGAGCGCGGCGGCCTGCGCAGCAAGCTCGACGAGGACCTGGGCGGCAAGCCACTTCTCCAGCGCACGATCGAGACCTTCACCAAGTTCGAGGACGACGACGCCATCATCGGCCCCATCCTGGTCGCAGGCCCCAACGACAACGCCGCGTACGCGGAATTCCGGCAGCGCCACGCCGACCGCCTGGCCATGCTCAGCGCGACCATCGTCAAAGGCGGCGTCACACACCGCTGGGAAACCGTCCAGGCCGCCCTCGCCCACGTGCCCCCCGACTGCACGCACGTCGCCATCCACGACGCCGCCCGCCCCTGCGTCAGCCACGAACTCCTCGCACAAGTCTTCCGGGCCGCGCGCACCCACGCCGCCGTCATCCCCGCCGTCCCCGCGGGAGACACCGTCAAACGCGCCTTCGACACGGGAGAAGTCATGGGTGGAGCGGACCCCCTCGCCGCCATCCTGGGCGACTCCCCGGCCGTCAAACAGCCCCTGCGCGCTGTCAAGGAAACCCTCGACCGCACCGACCTCGTGCTGGTGCAGACCCCACAGGTCTTCCGCGCCGATCTGCTCCGCCGCGCGTACGCCGGCCTCAAACCAGGGCACAACCCGACCGACGACGCCTCAATCGTCGAATCGCTCGGCGAGCGGGTGGTCATCGTGGACGGCGACCCTCGCAACATCAAGGTCACCGTGCCCGCGGACCTCGCCCTCGCCCGCGCAATCATGGGTTTCCGGGAGCCGGAGGGCAGGCCGGCCCACAAGCGCTTCTGAAGCGGGTGCCTACAGCTCGTCGGCGTCATACTCATCCGCGAGCGTCAGGACATCCTGCACCCACTTCATATAGGCAGGATCCGAAGACAACGGCTTGGGCGTCTCCGGCACCGGACGGCCACCGATAAACTTGACAGCATCAAAGTTGTCCTGGTCAAGCACGAACTTGGACGTCGACGCACCCGTCACCGGGTCCGGCAACGGCTTCGGAGCCGCCGGATTGGACAGGTCCCAGAGACTCACCTTCGAAACACCTGCACCGTTCTTGTTCTTGACGGCCGTCACAACGACAGAGTCGGCCTGCCGGCAATCGACGATGAACGAAGTGCCCTCCGCACCGGCCGCGACTGTCGACCGCACGACGATGGGCCAGATGCCCCAAGCCTTGGGGTCCGTCAGGCGGGCGTGGGCCGGGAAGTCACCGTGCACGTACGCCCAACCCTGCGTCAGCACCACCCCCGACCCCGACAGCAAGGGCGAAATGTCCAGCTCCGTCCCGCCCAGAAGCAGGTTCATCTTGTTCCCATTCGCGTACTCCAGGCGAACAAGCGTTGCATCATGAGATGGGTCCCTGGGGTCGTGCACGTGGCGCAGACCAGTCAGCGCCGGCGCCGCCACGAACTTGCTGCCAGCCTTCCGCTGCGGGTCAGCCGTGAAGTCCTTGGCGCCCGAGTATTGCCCTCCCGCCTTGGGCAGCGGGCTGGCCTCCACCCGGGGCCACGCACGGCAGCCCCCTGCGCCCACCGCCAGCAACCCCGAAGCCGCAACCAGAATGACCGTCTTCATGCGACACTCCCTGGGAAGACTCGAGACCGGCGGGGCACGAGCACCACGCCCGAAACCACGCCGAAGAATAGCGAAACGAGCGGACCCACCGGGTTCACCAGCGACAAGCCAGACCCGTACAGCAGCCCGCACGCCAGGCACACCAGCACACCGGCGGCAACACAAGCCCCAATCATCCAAGTCCTGGATTGGACGCAGGCGATGGCAACCCCTGCCGCGACCACGAACCCCAGAACGGACAGCGAAACGAGCATACCCGGCGTGGGACACGCCGCGCGACGCGCAAGCTGCTCGATCCCCGAAGCGATGTAGTACGCACCCGCAACCGGCTCCCCGGATTCGCGCACCTTCTCGTCATTCACCGAGTCGCAAAGCAGCACCACCCGGCCCCCAGCCCATGCCGCCAGTTCCTCCCGTGATGCCGCGAGAACTCGCCCGTAACTCCACGTCGCCGCGTCCCGTTCCGCGCTCCCCGGCACGCCCACCTCGACCAGCGCGGTCTGGTCGGTCCCCCGGAGCCCCAAGCCCTCCACCGCGTCCCCGACGTCCGTCAACGGCAGCACAACGGGTTCTCCCACCGCACGCACCCGCCCGTCAGGCCCCACCTCTTCAAAGTCGACGCTCAACCGCCCGGCATGACTATCGACGCTCAGCACGCCGCGAGCGCCCGGATGAACCGACTGACAGAACGCCTGCAGCGCCAGGTGCGCCTGCCACCGCACACCATCACGCGAGACCGCCGCGTCCAGGTGCCGCAGGGCGCCCGCCTTGGGAAGACTGATCCCCCCGAACTCCGGCCACGGCTCGCCCAGCAATGCGCCGGTCACCGCGGGCCGTTCCCCCTCCCCCAGCCACCACGTCTTGCTCGCGAACACGACGGGAACGGGCGGGCTGCAACCCCGCGCGGCGCGGACGCCCGCGACCAGAGCGTCATCGTGCGCCAGGGAGTCGGTGGTGAAGTACACGTCGCTCGCGATGCAAACCGCGCCGGCCCGCGCAAGCCGCGTGATGACCTCCCCGTGCAGGCGTCGCCAGCTGGGCCGTTCCCCCGGGGTCACCCCGGAGATCCCCGCCGCCACGGCGACCTCCGCCGGACCCGGGCCCGCGCCGATGTCCGCGATCCGAACCCGCTCGAAACGCGTGACCGCCGCCGCGCCGGGCGTGCCGCGCCTCAGCAGCCACTCGCCCAGGTGCGCCGCCGATGTCCCGTGGAACGCCACCCACGAGACCGCCACGCTGAGCACTACCCCCACCACCCACGCCGACACCAGCGCCATCGGCCTGTTCCCAGCCAACGCCCGGCGCACTCGCCGGTGCACGGCGTACGCGGTGCTGTCCCGCCGCGCCACCACCGCCTCCCCGCGTGCCGCTCGACGCACATCCTCAGCGAGCGCCCTCGCCGTCCCGTAACGCCGGATCGGGTCAGGGTCCATCGCACGAAGCACGATCGTCTCCAGATCGCGCGCCAGCGCTCCATCCAACCCGGCGCCCCCTCCCCCACGCCCCACCACCCCCCGCAGCCGCCGCGGCTCAACCGCCTGCACCAGCCGGCGCAGGTACTCCGGGTCGCCCTCCCTCTCCGCCGGCACCTCCCATGGCAGCCCGCCGCTCACAAGCTCGAACAGCGTTACGCCCAGCGAATACACATCGCTCGCCGGCCCAAGACGGGACACCTCGCCCGCGTTCTGCTCCGGGCTCATGTACAGCGGCGTGCCCAGCGCGTTGCCCTCACGCGTCACCAGCGTCTTGTCCGTCAGAGGGCCCGACATCGCCTTCGCGATGCCGAAGTCGATGACCTTCGCCTGCGCACGCCCGTCGTGCTCGCTCACCAGGATGTTGGACGGCTTGATGTCGCGGTGCAGGATCCCGTGCTCGTGCGCGTGGTGAACACCCTCGCAAGCCTGCGCGAACAGCTCCAGCCGTCCCCCGACCGCCACCCCCCGCTCCGAGCAGTACCGCGTGACCGGTGGCCCCGCCACGTACTCCATCGCAAAGTACGGCCGCCCCTGACCTGTGGCACCGGCGTCGAACACCTTCGCCACCGACGGATGATCCAGCAACGCCAGCGCCTGACGCTCCTGTTCAAACCTCGCCACCACGCCGCGGCTGTCCATCCCCGGCTTGATCAGCTTGAGCGCCACCCGCTGCACGATCGCGCCACGCCGCTCCGCCAACCACACCGTCCCGAATCCCCCCTCACCAATCCGGTCCAGGAGCTTGTACTCGCCGATCACGTCCCCGATCGCGTCCGCGACCGGCCCGCCACCATGAGGCTGGTCCGGCCCAGTGCCACCACCCGCCATGCTGGTGGATTCGGTGCCCATCACGTGATTATGGGCAGGTCACCCAACTTAGGGTGATTGGGGCCGATCCCCACTACAAACCGCCCTAATACCAATAATACAACGACCTATGCCACGACCGCCCTGCCCTGTCCGGCGTCAGGTACACCTCGCAGGGCTCTCGGTTCGCGAGCGAAGCGGCACACTCTCCCTCCCCTGGAACCAAGTCCAGGTGGTCAACCAATACGCCACTTGGTCGGATGGTTCAGGCAAGCGCCGTACTGCACTGCGATTCTGCGAAGCGCCCATCGCACGCCGCCTGTGCGAGCGGGCCCGTCGCCGCGATTGGGCCGCCGGCACGCTCTCGATCAGCCCCGCCAAACCCAGCTGGCTCGCGCCGACGATCTGCGCAGCCGCATTGCTCCTGCTCCTCGCGATGGGCGCCTACCTGGCCATAGTGAACTGGCGGCCAGTGCAGCAGACCTTAACCATCGCACCGGCCCTTGCGACAATCACTACCGTCGCCGGCGCATTGTGGCTGATCTGCCACACCGCCCTGCCCGCCATCATCATCTTCTCGCGGTGCAGGCTGAACGCCAGCGACATCGTGTTGAACTGCGACGGTATCCACGGCGTGCTCCACACACCATGCGGCCCGATCCCGCTGCGTGCGCCCTGGTCACAGGTCTCGGAAGCCCGATACGGACTGCTCCAGATCCACCTCCGGCTCGCCGATGGGCCCGCTGTCCGTATGCAAAGGGATGCCGGCATAGTGGAAGCACTCCGATGGATGCGCGTGCCCCTGTACAGAAGCGACAACCGCCCGATGTGGATGCTGCTCCGCAGTTCGTCCGTCCTCTGGATTGCCGGCGTCCTTGCGATCGGAATCGTGACCCGGCTGCTCCTGCCCCAGGGAGCACCAGCGCCTTCATGGTCAAGGCTCGCCGCGATGGCCGCCGGCCTTCCCCTGCTGATCGCAGTCCAGATGTTCATCCCCCTGTGCCTGCAAGAACCCAGGCAGCTCCGCCGCTGGTGGAAGGCCCGCATTCGAAGCCGCCCCTGAGCGACCGATCGAATTCACGGAAGCGCAGCAATGCCGCGGACAGGCACCCCTTCCGACGTGAGCGCAGCCCTTACACGGGCCGCAATTGCCTCCGCGCCGGGCGAATCGCTGTGGATGCAGATTGTTTCTGCCATGACCGGGGCAAGCCCGCCACCGGTCGCCACGCACCTGTGCACCGCAATGTCCACCGTCTGCTGAGCAGCCACTTCAGCATCGTCAATGACCGCCCCCTGCTCGCCCCGCGCCGTCAGGCTGCCATCGGAGCGATACCGCCGCTCGGCGAACGCCTCCGCCGCAACCGCAAGGCCCTCCGCGCGCCACTGCGACGCCCGGCGTGAACCCGCAAGCGCCACCAGCACCGGCAGGCGCCCCTCGAACCAAACGGCCGATGCGGCCTCCACGAACACGGCAGCAATCCCGTCGTCCGCCATGACATCGTGGTAGAGCGCCCCATGTGGCTTGACGTGTGTCACGCGCCCGCCCGCATGCTCCTTCAACAATCGCATCTGGAACACCAGCGATGCCCGCAGGTCCCCCGGCAACATCTCCACGCGTGCCCGCCCGAAATTCCCGGGATCCGGATACCCAGGGTGCGCACCAACGCTGAGCCCCCGCGCACGCGCTGCCCCCGCAACCGCACGAATAGTCGTCGCACCCCCTGCGTGCCCCCCACACGCGATATTCACGCTGGAAACGTACTCCATCAGCCGGATGTCCCCCGCCACGCCCTCCGCACCCGGCCGCTCCCCCATATCGCAATTGAGGTCGATCCCCCTGCTGTGCTGGGCGAACCCGCTCGTCATCCCGCATGCTCCCATCCCATGGTGTCAGCAGGCACACGCCGACCGTCCAGCACCATCACGCTCCGAGCCCCCCCGCAGAACTCCATGACGCGCCCGATCAGGGACACGGGCGTGCCCGCCACCTCGGACGGAACACCCGCGTGAAGCGGCGCGGTGAAAAGCAGCTCGTAGTCCTCGCCGTCCGCGCACGCACGCAACACGTCGCCGCACCCCTTCGAAAGCGGAACCCGCTGCCCTTCCAACTCCACAGCTACTCCCGACCGTTCCGCCAGCCTGCCCGCATCAATCCCCAACCCGTCGGAAACGTCCATCATGGCATGCAGATGAGACCCCAGCCTATCCGCCAGCCAGGCAGCCTCGCGCAGCCGGGGTTCAAACGTCAGGTGACGCCCGCCACCAGGAAAAGGCCCGCTGTGATCCAGAGATCCGCCGATCGTTCCGGTGACGAACACCCCGTCTCCCACCCGGGCCCCGGAGCGCAACACCGGCCCCCTCGCCCTGTGCGGTACGCCGATGATGGAAACGCTCAACGTCAGCGAGCCACCAGGCCCCGCCCCGAACACCGCCGTATCACCCCCGACCAACGGACAGCCGAAGTGCGACGACCATCGCAACAGCGCGTCGTACAACTGGTCAGCACCCGCCTGGGGAAAGCCCGGGGGAAGCACCGCCCCCACCACCGCCGCCGACGGGCGGCCAGCCATTGCCGCGATATCGGAGACCGCCCGCGCAATCGCCTTGCGCGCAACCAGATCAACCGGCGTTTGCGATGAAAAGTGCCGCCCCTCCACGACCTGATCAACCTTGAGCAAAATGGCGCCATCACCCACCGCGACGACAGCGCAATCGTCACCGGGCCCGACCAGCACCTGGGGGAAGAGGCTTGGCAGGTCAGCCGATCGCGCGTAGATGCGCTGCAGCAGCTCGCCCTCACGCATGGCGAAGACTACGCCGTCACGTCGACGCCGCCCCGGGCCGACGCCTGGCCGCTGAGCTGCTTGGCCAGCCTGGCCGCCGCGTCCAGCATCGCCACCGCAGCGTCGCCCTGCTGTTGCTGGGCGTCCAGCGCCTTGCGGGCAACCCGCACCGACACCTGGTCTGACACCGTTTGCTGGGACATGGAGGTCCCCAGGGCCGCTATGGAAGGCACGTCCATACGGCGTCTATCGGTCCAGACTGCCCTTGGGCGGGGCCAAAGCCCCCGAAATACCCCCTCCGGCCCCGATTCGCCTTCCGTCCGGGCCTGCAGAAGCGGTGCAAACTCGGTGAATAACCCCGTGTGCGCTTGCAATGCGCGGAACCTGCTGGTGTACTACCCCCGGAAGGCAGGTGGGAGGAGACAGAGCGAAGAACCGGGCCGCGTACGAGGGACGGCCCGGTTTTTTTGCGCGCAGCGTTATGCGGAATCCGCGACCGGCGCCGGCTGCTTTCGCCAGGGGTAGTCCGGCAGGTCCGCCCTGCTGAAGGCCTTGAAGTGGTCCCACGCCCGCAGGTCCGGGGCCAGGCCGTTCCGCACGGCCACCATCCGCCCCCCCGGCGAGCCCGCGTCGAACAACTCCAGCGCGAAGCCCAGGTTCGTCGTTGCAAACGCCAGCACCGCCTGGATCGAAGGCATCCAGTGGTCGTCAAGAACAATGAGACCACCGTGCTTTACCACGCGCCGTGCCAGGCACAGGTCGACGAGCACCGCGTCGAACCAGTGCGCCCCGTCGATAAACGCGAAGTCGAAGACCTGACCTTCCTCCCACAGCCGCGCGAGGGCCATCGCCGACGGTTTCTCGATGATCGTGGTGATCGAAGCCGCCCCGCTCTCCTGCACCGTGCGGACGCCCGCGCGATCGCACCACTCCTGCCCCGGATCGATCGTGACGTGCCGACGCTTTGCTCCGGGCACCGACAGAAGCCCTTCCAGAATCGCCAGGCTGGACAGCCCCAACCCCAGACCCACCTCCACCGTGGACAACGCGCCCTCGCGCACCACCAGATCGCGCAGGAAGTCGCCCGCGCCCTTCGTCAGCCCCGCCGGCCACAGGGGCGTCTTCGCCCCCGACTCCCCGGGCGCCGCCCCCTCGCTGTACAGGCGCTGCCGGTGCTCTCGGACGGTCCTCGCCATGTGGTGCGGCATGCCGCTGTATCGGCGGCACCCGCCCCAGCGCATGAGCGCGGGAAAACCGCACAGGAAACGGGAGAACCCCTCCCCACGTACCATCGCACGCCCATGAAGAACGCCATCAGCCTGCGCGGAGTGCGGAAGACGTTCGGCAGCACCACCGCCGTCGAGAAACTCGACCTCGACATCGAACAGGGCTCCGTCATCGGCCTCATCGGCCCAAACGGCGCCGGCAAGACCACCACCATCCGCATCATCATGTCCATCCTATTCCCCGACAGCGGCTCGGTGGAGGTGCTCGGCAAGGCGAGCGCAATCGAGAGCAAGGACCGAATCGGCTACCTGCCCGAAGAGCGGGGCCTCTACAAGAAGATGCGGGTGGGCGCTTTCCTCAAGTACATGGCGTCCCTCAAGGGCGTCCACGCACCCGACGAAAAAGTCCGCTCGTGGCTCGCCCGCGTCGGCCTCGAGCACACCTACCGCAAGCGCTGCGACGAGCTCTCCAAGGGCATGCAGCAGAAAGTCCAGTTCATCGCCGCCATCATCCACCAGCCCGACCTGCTCATCCTGGACGAGCCCTTCAGCGGCCTCGACCCCGTGAACGCACGCATGCTCCGCGAGCTCTTCGAGGAACAGCACCAGCGCGGCTGCACGGTCATCTTCTCGACCCACCAGATGAGCCAGGCCGAGGCGCTCTGCGACCGCGTCGTGATGATCCACCAGGGACGGAAGGTGCTCGACGATACCCCCCGCGTCATCCGGGACCGCTTCGATCCCCACGCCGTCCTCCTGGAACCCCTGGACGAGCAGGATGCCCGCATCGCCGGGCTCGCGTCGCTGCCGGACGTTGCCAGCATCGAACGCGTCAACAGCCACGTCCACGTGTACGCAAGGGATGGCGTGCCCCCCTCCAGCCTGCTTGCCCGAGTCGCCACCGCCGTCCCCGCCAACCGCGTCGAACTCCTCCGCCCATCGCTGGAGGACATCTTCATCGGCATCGTCGAGCCCACGGTGATCTCCGACGATGAACGCAAGGCCCTCGACTCGCTCCGCCGCGCGGGCGTCACTCCGAGCGGCAGATCCGACCGGGGGGGAGACTGAGCCATGAACAAGATCCTCACCATCGCCTGGCGCGAGTTTGTGGCCGTTGTCGCCACCAAGGGCTTCATCCTGGGCATGATCCTGCCCCCGCTGCTGGTGACCATGGTCATCACCGTGATCCCGGTCCTGATCAACAAGAAGCCGCCCGCGGTCGCCGGGCACATCGCGATCATCGACCGGACCGGCACCAACGCCGTCAGCGAGCGCCTCAAGGACGCGTTCACGGCAGACAAGCTCAAGGAACGGCGCGACGCCCAGATCCAGTCCGGGGTCCAGCAGGGCATCGAGCACCTGTCCGTTGACCCCGCGATCGCCAAGCAGGCCCAGGACCAGCTGAAGAACAACCCGGCCGCGGCGATGGCCATGCCGGACGTGCCCAACCTGCGCGTACAGATCCTGCCGCCGGATACCGACGTCGAGGCGGCCAAGCAGGAAATCCTGAACGCCACCGGGCGCGAGACCGACGCCGAGGCCGACAAGCGGCTGGTACTGGTGGTGGTGCCCAAGGGCAGCGTCGAAGCCCCCGCAACCGCCGATCCGCCGCCCCCGGGTGACACGGCCCGCAAGAGTGCGTACGAGCCGTTCCAGCTGTTCGTCGCACCCCGCCTGGACCCCGAGGTGCAGGAGGACATCCGCGACCAGGCCGCCAAGGCCATCGTCGACACGCGGCTGGCCACCGCCCGGTTGGATGTCGACAGGGTCCGGGCCCTCATGGAGCGTCCCCAGTCGGAGTCCAAGGCGGTCACCAAGGAGGGCGATCGCAGCAGCAACGAGGTCGCGAAGATGCTCGTGCCGGGCGCATTCATGATCCTCCTGTGGATCAGCGTGTTTACCGCGGGCCAGCACCTCATGACCAGCACCATCGAGGAAAAGTCCAACCGCATCATGGAGGTGCTGCTCTCCGCCACTTCGCCGATGGAGCTCATGATGGGCAAGGTGCTGGGCAAGGGGGCAGTCGGTCTGCTGATCCTCATCGTCTACACCGGCGTCGGGGGCAGCGTGCTCGTGGCGCTCGCCATGTCGCACATCCTGGAGTGGCAGAACCTCGTCTACCTGTTCATCTACTTCCTCATCGCCTACTTCACCATCGCGTCGCTTTTCAGCGCGGTCGGCGCCGCCGTCAACGAGATTGCCGAAGCACAATCTCTCATGGCGCCCATCATGCTTGTGCTGGTCATCCCCATGATGCTGTGGATGCCCATCCTGCGGAACCCCAACTCCACGTTCGCGCAGGTCTGCTCGTTCGTCCCGCTCATCAACCCCTTCGTGATGGTCCTGCGCATCTCGGGCAGCGAACCGGTCCCCCTCTGGCAGATCCCCGCGTCCATCGTTGTAGGCGTCCTCACCGTGCTGGTGCTGGTATGGGCGGCTGCGAAGGTTTTCCGCATCGGCGTCCTCATGTACGGCAAGCCCCCGAACTTCGCCACGCTCATCCGCTGGGTCAGGATGGCGTAGCCCATGGCGATGCCGCTCACGCTCGCGTTGTACGAGCTGGCCGTCACGAACGCAGAACGGCTGAGCGCGTTCGCGCACGCCGCCCATGGCCGCCGCCCCACCACGCTCCGCGAGGACTTCTCGGGCACCGGGGCCCTCGCCCGCGCCTGGCTGGACAGGGGCGACACGCTCCGGGCGATCGCGGTCGACAACGACCCGGCCGTCACCCGCCACATTCCGCGTCATTCCAGGCTGAGGGTCCTCACAGTGGACGCCGAAGGCTGCCGCGCGCGGGCCGACATCATCGCCGCCACCAACTTTGCGGCCGGGTACTTCCATGACCGCGCGGGGTTGGTCCGTTACCTGAAAGGCGTGCGAGCCTCCCTCGCCAGGCGCGGGGTCTTCTTCTGCGACATGTATGGCGGCGAGGGTTCGCTCACGCCGTCCACTCAACGTGTCCGCGTGCACTCGCGCGGAACGTCCAAGGTGGTCCCGCGGTCCTTTTCGTATGAGTGGCAGCAGGTCGCGGCGGATCCGGGGACCAACCTCGTCCGGAATGCCATCCACTTCTCGTGGCGGGAGCGGGGGCGTGTTCGGCGCGTCGACAACGCGTTTGAGTACCACTGGCGGTTGTGGTCGATCCCGGAGCTGAGGGACGCCATGGGGGACGCGGGGTTTTCGCGTACGGAGGTGTATACACGGCTGGCTGACGCCTTTGACCATGAGGGGAATGCGTACGTGGCGCGGGCGGAGAGTGTCGAGGCGTCGTGGGTGGCGTATGTCGTGGCGAGGAAGTAGGGGGTTTGCGTTTTTGGGGCGTGGTCCGGAACGGCCGCGGGGCCCGTGGTTTCCCACGGGCCCCGCGTCTCACTCGTGCGGCTGGTAAGCCGAGTTCTGTTGCGCCGGCGGTTTCCTTGCGGACCTGCCGGCGGGGGCGACCATTTCTCTTGGGGCGCCGTCGCCGACGCCCTCCAGCAACCTACCCGCGTGCATCGCCCGGACAGGGCTCGAGCGCACGCTGCTTGGTCTTGCACGCGGTGGGGTTTGGCCTGCCACGCCTGTTGCCAGGCGTGCGGTGGGCTCTTACCCCACCATTTCACCCTTGCCTGATCCGCCTTTCGGCAGCCATCGGCGGTGTGATTTCTGTGCCACTTTCCCTCACGCTGAGCGGAAGGGCCTTGCGGCCCCGCCTTTCCGCGCGGGCGGGAGTTGCCCGCCACCGTGTCCTGTCGTGCTCGGACTTTCCTCAGGGCGGGAGGCCCGCCCCGCGGCCGCCTTGCCGCACGCTGGATGGTATGGTCGGGTGGCCTCCATTTCAGTACGCCCTCCCCACGACCGCGTCGGCCATGGCCAGGAGCGTTGCCTTTGCGGGGGAGTCCGGGAGGCCTGCGAGGGCGGACTTGGCGCGGCTGACGTATTCGCCGGCGGTGCGCCTGGCGTACTCGACGGACCCGCTCCGCTCCAGGGCGGACGCGAGGTCCTCTGCCAGGGTGTGGGACGTGTCCCCGGAGGCGCGCTCCAGCATCGCGAGCATGCGCCCGCGCTCGGCGGACGCGGCGTGGGCCAGGTGGTGGATGACGGGGAGGGTCATCTTGCCGTTCTCGATGTCCTTGCCGACGCTCTTGCCGACGGTGGCCTCGGCGCCCAGGAGGTCGAGGAGGTCGTCCTGGACCTGGAAGGCGGTGCCGACGTCGCGGCCGAAGGCGGTGACGGCCCGCAGGGCTTTTTCGTCGGCGCCGGAGCAGACGGCGCCCAGTTCCGCCGCGGTCGCGATGAGTTCACCGGTCTTGCGGGCGACGATCTCGAAGTAGGTTGCCTCGTCGAGGGAGAAGTCCTGGCGGTGGTGGAGCTGGAGCAGTTCGCCTGCGCAGGTGACGGTGCTGGCGCGGGCGACGGCGAGGGCGGCGGCGTTGGTGGGGAGGGTGGAGCACAGGTGGTAGGCGCTCGCGAGCAGGTAGTCCCCGAGCATGACGGCGGCCTCGTTGCCGTGGAGGTTGTTGACGGTTGCGCCGCGCCGGCGGACCTGGGCGTCATCGAGCACGTCGTCGTGGACGAGGGTGGCCATGTGGACCATCTCGATGACGGCGGCGACGACGGTGTGGGCGTGGGTGAGGAGCGACTTTGCGGCTTCGGCGGGGGTGCGCGCGGCGGAAGGGTGGGAGGCCATGCCGCTGACCAGGACGAGGACCGGCCGCAACATCTTGCCGCGGTACCGCTCGACGTGGCGGACCAGGTCCCGGACGGGGGGGAGGTCGGTATCGAGTTGGCTGTTAAAGACCCGCTGGACGTCCAGGAGCCGCTCGGCGACCGCGTCGGCGATGGGGAGCTGGTCGGCGGGGAGGTCGAGCAGGGCGTGCATTCGGAGGGAGAGTAGGTGCCGGGTGCTGAGTGCTGGGGGGAAGGCAGATCGCGGAGGGGCGGAGGGGGAGCGGAGAGACGCGGAGAGGAGGAGGGAGAAGAGCCGTACGCGGAGGACGCAGAGGAACGCGGAGGGGAGTGAAGAGGTGAGGAGGTGGAGAGGTGAGCAGGTGACGGAGGGGTGGATCGCGCAGGAGGAACGGGCCGGAGGCCCGTGCCACTGGACAGGCGGAGGAGGAGGGCGCAGGACTTTCGGGCATTGTCGTGGTGGCGGTCGGTGGCGGTGCCTGCTTGGACTTGGGTGTCGTAATGGGTAAGTGTGTGGTTGAGCGTTTTGAGGACGCAGGGGAGCAGCGCGACGGCGGCAAGGCGGGCGCGTTGGGTGTGGAGGGTGGTCAGGGCGTGGGTGCGGGCTTCGCCTTCGGGGGAGGCGAGGAAGGTGAAGAGGTCAGAGAAGGAAACGCCGAGTTCGGCGGCGATTTCGGCGAGGGAGAGCGATGGAGACGTGAGGAGGTCCGCCAGGCGGGAGGGGTCCAGCGAGGGCGGGGAGGCGGGGGTTGTGGCGGGTGCGGCGATCATGTAAGTACGGATAATGTACGGCATAAGTACGTGTTGTCAATAGGATTTTGTTTGGTATGTTGTAAGTCGTTGGGGGGTGGGGTTTTGGGGGTAGGTGGCGGGGCGGGTAGGACGGATAGGACGCATGGGACCGATGGGACGGGGGTGATGTGCGGGGGCGCGGGGACCATCGCTCAGAGCAGCAATGGACTCCGTGGCACTGAAGTGGGCAAGTTGTGCCCCTCTGCCCTGAAACCGAGGCCCAAACGCCCCCTCTTTCAGAAAATCTGAGAGTTCTTGTGGTTCTTTGGCTGGCACGATGCACCTTTGAGGGTGGTTCGTCTGTATGGGTGAGTACCCCGGAGGTGTCGCATGCGCGGCTGGGCTTGTGGAGTTGCTGCGATAGTTGGGTCGGCGGCGGTGGGCCGCGCGGATATTGACCCGGTGAGCGGGATCGACTTCGTGACCATCACGCACGCGGGGAATGTGCCATGGGCGGGGGACGGGACGCCGGACGATCAATCAATCGGACGCGGGTCGGTGGGGTATGAGTACCGCATCGGGAAGTTCGAGATCACGACCGCCCAGTACGTCGAGTTCCTCAACGCGGCGTTCGACCGGCCCCAGACAGATTGGATTCCACACTTGTTCGCGCCTGGCGGTGCAGGGTGGGCTGCCACTCCAACAACGCCGAACACGCCCGGCGGGCGGCGGTGGGTGGTGCCCGCGGGCGCCGAAATGATGCCGGTGGGTGCTACGGACTGGCGTTCCGCCGCGATCTATTGCAACTGGCTGCACAACGGCAAGTCCTTCGACCGCTCGGCGTTCATGAACGGTGCGTACGACGTCAGCACGTTCGGGTACAGCGGCATCACGTTCACCGACCAGGAGGCGCGGTCGCCGGGGGCACGGTACTTTCTACCCACACTAGATGAATGGCTGAAGGCGGCGTTCTGGTCCCCGGACCGGTTCGGGGTTGGACAAGGGGGTTATTGGAATTTCAGCAACGGAAGTAACACGCCCTATTTCGGCGCACCACCGTCGCAAGGCGGCACCGCTAACTTTGGCTTTCAGAGTGGCGCGTTCACTATCCCTCTCGGTGCATATCCAACTACGAACACCTGGGGGTTGTTTGATATAGCTGGGGCCAGTGTCGAGTGGACAGAGAGTACATTCACCGACTTGGCTACCGGACGGAACTATCGGTACTTACAGGGTACTGGTCGTACCGACCCCCCGGGCAACTTTCTCGCTGATGGCATTTGGTACCCGGGAATCGAATCACCAAATGCTGCTCCTACTCAGTACGGTGTTCGCATCGCGGCGACAATCCCGGCGCCTTCGTCTGCAGGAATTGCTGTCGCGTCACTCGCATGGCTATGCAGACGAAGGAGAGGCCTGGGTGCCACCGGCCGCCACGGGCCATCAGTTTACTTCATGAGCTCGCCGCCCCGCTCGGGCACTCCGGGCCCGGAGGGCGTGGAACGTGGGTCAGAGAGCGCGGAAGCACGGCTGTCGCCGGTCAAAGCACCGGCGAACGCCGTGGCACGAGCGGGCAAGTTGGGCGACCCTGCCAGTCCAGGAAAGAGTCACGGATCGCCGGGTTCCCCAGGAGCTGCAACCGCCTGTGGCACGAGACCGTGATGAACCGGCAACTGCCAGTCCATTCCCAACGCCGCATACGCTTGCGGTGAGGTGGATACACCATGCCGCTGCATAGTACTGCGAAGGAGCACCGAGATCGCAAAGCCGATCTCGGTGGCACAGATCACAACACAACCTCGGTGCCACCAGCCTCATTTTTCCGGCAAGACCAACTCGATACGGCAAGTCAACGTGCCGGATGACATCTGGGGCTTATTGGGAGGCACTGGACGTCCACCGCGATAGTCTTTAAGCACATATTTACAATGTTGATTTTATATCATATATACGTATTATCAATATTACAAAACAATTCTAGGATAATGAGTACACTATGATCTTTGGCTCTGTCGATACCTTTGGCATACAGCTGATTCCAGTGCGCGATTCGCTGCCTCAATACAAGAGCCATTTGTTTGGCTATCATGTGGCTGGGCACTTGTTTGGATGCCTACAGGTAGATCAGGATCTGGATGCGATTATTTTCGGCGCATTGCAAAGTGTTGCCGAGCGAATGGGTGGTATGGATAATAATTTGCTTTGGAGTATGCCACCAAACGAAGCACTGGCGATGGTAGTTTCGCAATTGTATTCAACAAAGCGCGCAAGATTGTTTTCAGGCAAGATTGAATTCAATCCGCGAACTTTTCTATTGGCGCCGGACAACACTGAGTCAATGCAATCTACTGCAATGATTATGCTAACTCAGAATAATCACTGCAAAATAGTCGCTGCTCATATGAGTGACTTGGGAGATGATAGAAATATAGCTCCTGTGATATGCCAAACCACAACTATCACTCGCGAGTATGTTCTAGAAAGCTACCAAAGCGCGTTGCGGTATCTATCGGCTTAATTGTGCAGTGTGCAAAAACCTCATCCTGACCTGCCCCCATTTCCTGTACCAAGGGCCATGAGAGTCTTGGGGTGAGTGGTCTTGACCCCATCTTCGGTCCAGGTCGGATGAGAGCCGACGGATCGAGTGGTCATTGTCAGTATGGATTCTCTGGTGATTGCTTCGTATCCCGCCACGACCGCACGGTACGCTCGAGTTGCTTGCGAATACGCAACGACGTGCCAAACTTCCTCCAGCCGTCGCCCCGTGCGTCGATCAACGCGAGTGTCTGTAGAGTTCGGCCTTGCCACTTCTTGCAGAAGGATGGCTCAAGGTCATCGAAAACGCACAACCTCGATCCTGCATAGCGAATGAACCAGACAAGACTAAGAACACGAATAAGAAGAGCGGCACCTATTGGGTCTCGCGACCACTCGCTCACGTCAATCAGCTTCGGCGACCTGTGAACAAACAGTGAAGTCAAGTCTGAGAGCACAAGGTCCTGGGCATATCGAAGTTTGCCCTCGCACGGAATGCACGGGTCGGAAACAATGTTCCTGCGGTGCTTGGGCATTGCTGCCGCGACCTCCGCGAGGAGGCTTCCGCGCTCAGCGAATACAACCCGGCACTCGGCTGCTGAAAGGTGTTTGTGGCAATGGCTGTAGTACATACCGCGATAACATGGCGCCTGCACGCCTCGCATGATTTGCAAGACACTGAGTCGTTCCTGCGGAGTTCCGCACTGCGCTACGACATGGTCCACAGTGTCAAGTCTTGTACGTTCGGACTCTGGCCATGACTCAAGGGAGCGGGCGAGGGCGCTGGCAACCGCGATAGGCCCCAGACGAAGTACGTACTGGCGCACAACACGCACGCCCCCTTCAAAAGTATCTTCGTTGTGGATGTCTGCGGCGATCTTCTGGTACTCAAACTCAGGTACTTGGTCCTTCATGCTAGTTTCCTAGATTGCCGGACCAGTTCTTGAGGCTCTGCCACCAGCCGCCGGGCTTCGAGCAGGTTCCCGACGCATTGCACTTCCCGGCGCTGTGCGCTTGGCATGCTCTGTCAATGGTAGCGTACAACTCGTCGTACGCCATGAGAGCCCTGACATCACCAGAGTCGATCGCCGAGTCTCTGCACTGGTCGCCCCATGCTATGATTTGCTGATTGTTGCATGTCGACTCGATGCCGAGTCCTACGTTCGCGATATGCTTGAACAGGTTTCTGCATCCCTGATTCTGATGAAGGCTGTCGGCCACCGCGTTCACCTGTCGACGAAGGGATTGCGGCAGGGGTTTCGGAGGCCGCCGACCGGGGCCGACTGGCAATCGAGACGCCATTGCCGGTTGCTTCTTCCGAGAGGGGCTTGCCGCCCCTCTCGGGCTCTCCGGGCCCGCAGGGCGTGGAACGGAGGTCCGCCGCGCGGAAGCATGGCTGTCCTGGTCAACGCACCGGCGAAAGCCGTGGCACGAGAGGTCAAGTTGGGGCAGGTGGCACCGACATTCATTACGACCCGTGCCACCAGCCACAGATCACAACACAACCTCGGTGCCACCAGCCGGACGGAGGCGGCGAAGTGTGCCGGAACCTGTGTTCGGGCGATATCACCGGCTCGGTCCGGGCGTCATTCTGGGCATATGGTGAATTTGGCAACACGTGGTTTAGCCGCTCGTACAACTGGGCGAAGTCGTTCACACTGCGTGAGTGCGGGTTCGGCACCATTAGGGCACTTCTGAAGGGGGAGTGCTGCAGCTAAGGTCACGCCGTCATGCTTAGCATACAACACGTTGGCCGGTCTATCACGATTTACTATCCCGCCGTGCCATGGCCTTCAAGGATTCTATACCTATTGATGGGCGGGTTCGGGTTCTTTGTCTTCTGCCTATTGCTTGGGGGTATCATTTACGCACTGGTGGGAACACCGTCAGCCTCGTCGCTGTTTACTGCGGTGGTCCTTCTCGGCATGACGTGCTTGGCGTGCTTCGCCTTCTTGCTTGCAGTTCGAACAATTAGACACGCGATGGGGTGGAGAGTTCGATTGTCCATCGATGCACTT
The DNA here is from genome assembly GCA_046350475.1 of Phycisphaerales bacterium. Classification (GTDB taxonomy): domain Bacteria; phylum Planctomycetota; class Phycisphaerae; order Phycisphaerales; family UBA1924; genus BJHL01. The sequence continues at coordinate 218,342 of JAXMAJ010000002.1, forward strand.
GACGGCTCGCTCATCATCGGGGGCGGCCTTTTGTGGTTCGTTCACCACACACTGACAATGCCAGTGCAGTGTACGTCCCAGCTCATTGACGATCACGGAGTATTTGGTTTCATGTTGAGTGTAAGTGATCAGAGTGGCAAGAGCGTGCGATTGGGTGTACCACTGCGCATTGGCGATGAACTGGACGCCAGGATAACAGGCCACGCTCAGGCCTCGTTGGTTCAGTCGACGCTCTTGGCCGCGGCGCATTCGGCACAGTAGACACTATCAGTACACTGCGCTACTGGAGGCGCGGCAGGTGGCACCGAGATTCATTACGACCCGTGCCACCAGCCACAGATCACAACACAACCTCGGTGCCACCAGCCCGCGTTTCCACCCCCGACTCCTCAAACGCGCCCACTGCACCTTCCGCGTCATGCCCGTCCCCCGCCGCGAAATGGCACACCCGCACTCCGCTAACTGAATGGCATTCCGCAAAGCCGATCATGGTGGCACGACAATGGTGATGCCACCCGCCCACAGAACGGGAGATGTCTCCCGCAGTTTTGTCACGATTCACACAACGCTCTGGTTCACCCACTGACAGAAGCGATCTTCAGGGTTGGTTTCGTCCATTTTGCTGGGGTGTCGCACGATTTCGGTGCCGCGCTCAGGGATCGAGACCGCGAAGGTGCGCATGAGCCAATCGTTGTACTCGTCATTCAGGCCTGAAAAGTCGGCGCCTGCTTGCATTGCGGCTTCTTGCGGCGTGATCGGCCAGTCGTCTGACCAGCATAACTCGTCATATCCGATAGCGAGAAGCCGCAGAAAGTCGATCGGGTCTTCCGCGAGTATGCACACGGAAGTGGATCCGCATCCCGAACCCATTTGCACGATACGTTGAGTACCGTCGTCGTCGAGCCAGAAGGCGCCCATCGAGCCTTCGGAACCTGTTCGCGCGAACACGCACAGACGATTGAGCACCTCTGGCCGGTTGTGACCGAACCAGCGGTGCAGGCTGATATTGCCGTCCGCTTCGAAAAGGACCCTGGTGCCAAGGCCAAACTGCTGATTGCCGTTGGGCCACCTCGCGGGAAGCATGCCGATTCGTTTGCGACTAGGTGTGTCTTGGTAGCGGTATGTCCACTCCAACCACTCGTACAGCCTGCGGATCGGATCCGGAATCGACATTCCGGGCTGTAGGACGCGGGTGAGTTGTTCGGAGAGAATCGACATGGCGCGTGGAGTTTACCGAGCGATCCGCGCGAGATCATAGAACAAAGAACTCGCGTTCCCTCCCTCACCGCTTTGCCAGCTTCTTGGTGACCTTCTTTGGAGGGCGTGCGGGCAGACCTGAGTCAGCCTGAGCTTGCGCTCAGGGCTCTCCAGGAGGCTGATGTCAGGAGGCGGCGACGCCGCAGAGGCGTTCGACGAGGTCGGTGGGTGTTTCGTCGACGAGGATCTGGGTGCGGTGGTTGAGGCGGAGGAAGTTCTCGCTCTCGACGTGGTCCATGAAGGCCCAGAGCTTGTCGTAGTAGGCGCAGGTGTTGAGGAGGCCGACGGGCTTGGCGTGGATGCCGAGCTGTGCCCAGGCGAGGATTTCGAAGAGTTCGTCGAGGGTGCCCAGGCCACCGGGGAGGGCGATGAAGGCGTCGGCGAGGTTGGCCATCATCATCTTGCGTTCGTGCATGGTCTCGACGACGTGGAGCTCGGTGCAGCCGGTGTGGGCGAGTTCGCGGCCCTGGAGGAGGCGGGTGATGACGCCGATGACCTGGCCGCCCTTGCTGAGGGACGCGTCGGCCACGGTGCCCATGAGGCCGGCGCGGCCGCCGCCGTAGACGAGGGTGATGCCCCGGGCGGCCAGCGTGTGCCCCAGTTCCACGGCGGCGGCGGGGTAGTCGGGCCTTCCGCCTGCGCTGGCGCCGCAGAAGACGGCGATGCTGCGGACTGCGCCTGCGCGGGCGGGCGCGTGGCGGGACGCGTCGCCGACCCAGGCCCTGCCCCCGTTGTGTACTCCGTTGTGCACGCTGTCTCCTCTCTCTGTCCGGTTCTCTCTGTCCGGCCCTGGATCCGTCGTGTGCGGCGTGACGCCCTTTACCTTCCGACCGGCACGTTCAGGGGTTCGCCGGCCTTGAAGGCCTTGGACACTTCGCGGCCGTCGAGCAGCACGCGGACTTCCACGGCGCGTGACACGCCCGCACGCTTGCCCTGGGCGGTGCTGGTGACGGCCACGGAGTCACCGTCACGTTTGGCGGAGAAGGTGGTGAGGCGGTAGTTGCCCTGCTGGTAGGCGTAGCCGTCACCGTCGTCCTCGTACATGGCGCCGGAGGCGGCGCCGGAGGCGTCGAGGTTGATGATGAGGGTGAGCGGGTCGGTGGGCTTCTGGGTGGTCCATTCCTGCACGGGGCCTGTGGGGAGGATTGCGCCGGGGCGGAGGTACAGGCGCGGGAGTTCCTGGTTCTGATTGTCGGAGCCCTTGGTGGTGTTGTGGGCGTCGGCTGGGGGGAGCCAGGCCAGCTCGCGCCAGCGGGCGAAGTCCTTTGGCATGACGGGCACGCGGGTGCGGTCGGGCACCATCTGGGGCACGACCATGAGGTCTGCGCCCAGGAGGAACGCGTCGTCCTCGCTGCGGAGGGCGGGGTCTTTGGGGTCCAGGAAGAAGAGGGGGCGGGCCACGGGCATGCCGTCCTGGCTGCACTCCTGGAAGAGGGTGTAGAGGTAGGGCATGAGGCGGTAGCGGCGCTGGAGGGCGAGGCGGCTGGTCTCTTCGATCTCTGCGCCGAAGGCCCAGGGTTCCTTGTCGATGTTGCCCTTGCCGGTGTGGGCGCGGCAGAAGGGGAGGAGGGAGCCGAAGCCGAGCCAGCGTTCGAAGAGCTTGCCGTCGCCGTCGCCGGCGAAGCCGCCGATGTCGGGCCCGTAGAAGCTGAAGCCGGAGAGGCCCATGTTGAGCGTCATGGGCACGCTGTTCTCGAGGTGGTACCAGGTGGCGGAGTTGTCGCCGCTCCAGCCGGCGTGGTAGCGCTGGCCGCCGATGTAGGTGGCGCGGCTGAGGACGAAGGGGCGTTTGTCGGGCGCTGCGGCCTGGATGCCGTCGCGGGTGCCCTTGACCATCATGAGGCCGTAGACGTTGTGGTAGCGGGCGTGGTCGCCCTGTGCGCCCTCGCCCTGGGGCTTGCCGTTGGGCGCGACGAGCGTGGGGTCGCCGGCGTGCTGGTTGTCGAGGGGCATGGTCTTGCTGGGCACGTTGAACACGGCGGGCTCGTTCATGTCGTTCCAGACGCCGGTGATGCCGGTGTCGATGAAGGGCTTGTACCAGGGCCCCCACCACTCCCTGACGGCGGGCTGGGTGTAGTCGGGGAAGTAGCACCAGCCGGGCCAGACTTCTCCCTCGTAGACCTTGCCGGCGCCGTTCTTGACGTAGACGTCGTGCTTGAGGCCGTCGTCGCGGAGGGTGCGGAACTTGTTCTTTTCGGCTTCGCGGGCGCTCCTGAGCTCGGCCGGTTCCTTGGCGCGTTCGGCGGCGGGCGGCTCGGCGGGGCTGGGTTCTTCGCGGCTCTTGATGCCTGGGTTGATCATCCAGACGTTGTGGAAACCGTCCTTGAGGAGGTCCGCGTTGAGCTCTTTGGGGTCGGGGAAGTAGCCCCGGTCGAAGGTGAAGCAGCGGAACGACTCGTAGTAGTCGATGTCGAACCAGATGACGTCGCAGGGGATGTGGCGGTCGCGGAAGCCCTTGGCGATCTCGCGCACGCGGCTTTCCGGGTAGTACGAGTATCGGCACTGGTGATAGCCGAGGGTCCAGCGGGCGGGCAGGGGCATGGTGCCGGTGAGGCGGGCGAGGCCCTGCACGACTTCCGCGGGCGATGCGCCCTCGATGATCACGACGGCGAAGGACGGGCCGTCGGCGAGGAACACGAGTTCATCGGGCTTGGCTGCGGCGCAGTCGATCTCGCAGCGGTAGGTGGTGTCGGCGAGGACGCCGAAGGCGGTGCCGTCGGGGCGGACGGCGAGCACCCAGGGGTGGCTCTTGTAGAGGCTCGGGGCGGTGTCGTCGTACCCGTAGGCGTCGGTGTTCCAGGCGACGGTCCGGCGGCCGTTGCGGAGGAGGGGGCCGGCGGCCTCGCCCGTGCCGTACAGGCTTGTTCCGGGCGTCAGCGTGATGCGTGCCCCGTGCTGGACGACGCCCTTGTCGGTCGTGGCCTCGAAGAACGCGGGGTGGAGGGGGCCCACTTCCACCTTGCCCTTGGGGGCTTTCTCCACCTCCTGCATGATGGCGTAGGACGGGAGGGCGTGTTCGCGGGCGTCGCTGCTCTCAAAGAACCGGACGGCGCCGGTGGAGAGCGACTCGGCGACCATCTGGGCGCTGGCGTTACCGGCGAGGGCTGCCAGCGTCAGGGCACACACCGCACGGGCACGGATCATCATGGAGCAATCTCCCAAGGCGGACCGACCCCGGGCGAACTCCCCGGGGCCAGCATGCTATGCGAACGGGGGCCTGCGTCGGCCGGGGCGCTTAGCCCTTGGCCCGGCCGGCGGCCACGGCGGCCTTGCAGATGGCGACGAAGTCCGCGGCGTTCAGGCTCGCCCCGCCCACGAGCCCGCCGTCGACGTCTGGCTGGGCGAAGATGTCGGCGGCGATGTCGGGCTTGAGGCTGCCGCCGTAGATGATGCGGACGCGGTTTGCGGTGTCCTGCCCGTACTGGCGGGCGAGCTGGGCGCGGATGCTTTTGTGCGCGTCCTGGGCGTCGTCGGGTGTTGCGGTCTTGCCGGTGCCGATGGCCCAGACGGGCTCGTAGGCGACGATGACGCGGTCCATGAAGGAGCCGGGGATTTCGGCGAGGCCGGTGCGGACCTGGCGGGTGGTGATGATGTCCTGGTGGCCGGCGGTGCGTTCGTCGAGGGTCTCGCCGACGCAGAGCACGGCCTCGAGGCCGCCCTCGAGAGCGGCGCGGACCTTTTTGTTGACGGTCTCGTCTTTTTCGCCCAGCACGTGGCGGCGTTCGCTGTGCCCGGCGAGGACGCACTGCACGCCGCAGTCCTTGAGCATGTTGACGGAGACCTCGCCGGTGAAGGCGCCGTCGGCCTGGAAGTAGACGTCCTGTGCGCCGAGGCGGCCGGAGGAGCCGCGGTCGCGGAGGATGGAGCGGATGGTGAGGAGGTACGGGAAGGGGGGGAAGACGGCCACGTCGACGCCGTCGAGGGAGAGGACGCCGTCGACCACTGCGCGTGCGAGGTCCGCGCCGGTGGAGCGGTTGGTGTTCATCTTCCAGTTGCCGCCCACGAAGGGTTTGCGATCAGACATGCCGCAGGGTACACGCGGGGCGGGGGGCCGGCGCCGGAAAACCGCGGGGCGCGGCGCGCGGGCGGCGTCAGCGCGCGGGGGCGGCGGTGGCCTACGGCGCGGCGACTTGCGTGCGCCTACCCCTTTCGTGTAATCTGCGGGGGTGCAGGACAGCCACCGCATCACGGCCACGCAGTGGCGCGCCCTGACGGCGGCGTGGCTGGGGTGGTGCTTTGACGGGCTGGACGGCTACCTCTACATCATGGTCGCGGGGCGGTTTGTGCGTCAGCTGCTGGAGCGGGAGGCGCTTGCGCACCTGCCTGCGGGTGCGGCGGCGCCGATCATCCCGGACGGCGAGGTGAACGCGAGAGCGGCGCTCATCCAGGGCGTGTTCCTGGTGGGGTGGGCGGTGGGCGGGGCGGTGTTCGGGCGGGTGGGCGACCGGCTGGGGCGGACGCGGACGCTGGTGCTGACGGTGCTCACGTACGCGGTGTTCACGGGCCTTTCGTTCTTTGCGACCACGTGGTGGATGCTGATGGCGTTCCGGTTCGTGGCTGCGCTGGGCATCGGGGGCGAGTGGGCGGCGGGCTCTGCCCTGGTGTCCGAGACGCTGCATGCGCGGCACCGTGCGTGGGCGAGCGCGACGCTGCAGTCGGGCTACATGGTCGGCTGCATCCTGGCGTCGCTTACTTCCGGCCTGCTGGCGGGGCACGACCCCAAGTGGGTCTTTGTCATCGGGGTTGCGCCGGCGCTGCTCACGCTGTGGATCCGGAGCGCCGTGCCCGAGCCGGAGGAGTGGGCCCGCGAGGCGCGATCGCGCACGGCGCCGGCGGTGTCGGCGCTGTTTGCGCCGCGTCTTTTCCGCACGACGGTCGCGACGTCGGCGCTCACGTCCATCGCGCTGACCACGGTGTGGTCGTTCCTCTACTTTGCGCCGCAGGCGGTGAAGTCCATGGCGGACGTGGCTGCCTGGGCGCCCGCCGACAAGCAGGCGCTGGCGGCGCGGGTGGCGGTGTTCTACTTCACCGTCAACATCGCGGCCAACTACGCCGCCACCTACCTCGCGGAGAAGATCGGGTACCGGTGGTCGTTCGGGATTTTCTTCGCGGGGGCGACGGCGGCCATGCTGCTGGGGTACCGGGTGCCCATGACGCTGGGCAACGTCTACGTCACGACGGGCGCGGTCGCGTTCTTCGGGCTGGGGTTGTTCGGGATGTTCCCGCTGTACATTCCGCCGCTCTTTCCGACGCTGGTGCGGACGCTGGGGGCGGGGTTCACGTACAACGTGGGGCGCGTGTTTTCCGCGCTGGGCGCGTTCGCGGGGGGTTGGATTGCCGGGCACGCGGGGGGGCCGGTGTCGGCGATGTGGTACACGGCGTTCCTGTACATCCCGGGCCTGCTGCTGGTGCCGTTCATTGCGGTCCCCGCACGGCATCAGGCTGCGGGGCGGGGCGGAGAGGGGGCCGGCCCCAACCCCGTGGTATGAGACTTCTGCAGCAGAACTTGGAACTCAGCACCTGATCGGGCAGTACACGGAGTGGTGCCACCAGCTTTCCAGCCTGAGCACGCAGCGCCCGCGGGTGGGGCGGGCGGTGTGCATCCGGAATGCCCGAGGTGCGGTTATGACCTTTCAGGGACGACCGGGGCCTGGTCCGGGTCTTGCCCGGTGCGGGGCGTGTGCAGCGAGTGCGGGCTGGAGTTTGAGTGGCGGCTGGTGATGTCACCGGGGCTTGCGGGCTGGCTGTGGTTCATTGAGTCGGCGGGCAAGCGGCTCACGCGGGCGTGCGTCATCACGGCGTGGCGGGCCCTGAACACGGCCCGTTTCTGGCGGGACGTGCAGCTTGAGACGCATGTGGTTCCGCACCGCATTGTTCGCTGGGCGGTGGCCACCTTCAGCGTGCTCTTCCTGGTTCTTGGGTTGTGCGCGGCAATCGGTGCGGTGGTGAACGCCGCGTATTCCACGCGCGCGCCCGTGTGGGCGGCCGGCAGTTTGAGCCTCAGCCCGGTCAACTACTCTGCCATCACACCGAAGCTCGTGCTGGACGCGATGAGCTACGACCTGACCGCCACGTGGCAAACCGCGGGCTGGATGCCGCCGCACGGCCCGACGGGGCTGCTCTGGACGATCGGCGCGTCGGTGATGGCGCCCGTGGTGGTGCTGGCGCTGCCGCACACGCGTTCCCGGGCGAAGGTCCGCGGGGCGCACATATTCCGTGCAGCGGCGTACGGCTTTGCGTGGCTTGCGCCCTTCTGCGTGGCCTCGATCGCGCTCCGTGTGGTCGAGGTTGCGTCCTGGACGGTCGGCACCTTGGGGAATCCGGCTGTTGCGCCGTCGCCGTGGCGTGCAACTCCGTTCCTGCCGCGGCTGGGCGTCTCGCTCATGGGCGGGGGGACGGCAACGTTCGTGGCTGTTGTGATGGGCATCTGGCTGGGCGTCTACTGGGCCATGGTGCTGTTCAGGGGTTGGCGCATGCGGCGTGCGGACGCCGTGCCGGCGGCGCTGAGCGTGTACGCGTGCATGTTCCTCGCGGGGTATGCGTTTGCGTTCTGGGCAGGCGAGTTGTTCTAGGCGGGGGTGTCTGCGGCGTTCTGCCGGCAGAAGCCGCTTCTACCATCCCGCATGGCTACCGACCCCATCTCCGCTTCGATCCACCGCGAGCTTGCTTCCCAGGACCCCGCCATTGCGGCGCTGCTCCAGAAGGAGTCGGAGCGTCAGGCGTCCACGATCGAGCTCATCGCGAGCGAGAACCACGTGTCCCCCGCCGTGATGCACGCGATGGGGACGTGCCTGACGAACAAGTACGCGGAGGGGTATCCTGGGGCGCGGTACTACGGGGGGTGCGTGCACCACGACGAGGTTGAACGGGTGGCGCAGCAGCGGGCGTGCCAGCTCTTTGGATGCAGGTACTCCAACGTGCAGCCGCACTCGGGCGCCACGGCCAACCAGGCGCTGTTCTTCGCGTTCCTGCAGCCCGGGGACGTGTTCGCGAGCCTGGTGCTGGCTGACGGCGGGCACCTGACGCATGGCCTCAAGGTGAACATGTCGGGCAGGTGGTTCAGCCCGGTGCACTACCCGCTGGTGTACGACGCGGGGAGCCCCCAGCACGAGCGCATCGACTACGACGCGGTCGAGAGGGTGTGCCTGGAGGCCAAGCAGCAGCACGGCGACAGGTTCAAGCTGCTCATGTGCGGGTATTCCGCGTACCCGCGCGTCATTGACTTTGCGCGGTTCCGGGGAATCGCGGACAGGTGCGGGGTGCTGCTGCACGCGGACATCGCGCACATCGCGGGGCTTGTGGCGAGCGGGGTCCACCCCAGCCCGTTCCCCCACTGCCACGTGGTGACCACGACGACGCACAAGACGCTGCGCGGGCCGCGGGGCGGGCTGTTCCTCACGAACGACGAGGAGCTGGCGAAGAAGTACGACCGTGCGCTGTTCCCGGGGATCCAGGGCGGCCCGCTCATGCACATCATCATGGCGAAGGCGGTTGCCTTCGGCGAGGCGTTGAGGCCGGAGTTCAGGGCGTACTGCCAGCAGGTGGTGAAGAACGCGCAGGCGCTGGCGGCGGCTCTGACGCAGAAGGGCTACCGCATCACGAGCGGGGGCACGGACAACCACCTGATGCTGGTGGACCTGCGGGGCAAGTCGACGGACCTGATCGGGGCCGAGGCGGAGAAGTGGCTGGAGGCGTCGGGGATCATCTGCAACAAGAACGGCGTGCCGCAGGACCCGCGCCCGCCGAAGCAGACGTCGGGGATCCGGCTGGGATCGCCGGCGGCGACGACGCGTGGTTTCAAGGAAGACCAGATGCGGATGGTGGCGGGGTTCATCGACCGGACGCTGACGGCGGGGCTGAAGGGGCCGGGGGCGCTCGGCGCCGAAACCGAGAAGGTGCGGGCGGAGGTGCGGGCGTTGTGCGAGAAGTTCGCGTTGCCGTGAGGGGGACTACGGCATGCTGACCGGTGCGCCGGTCTTCATGAGGTACGCGAAGAAGTGCTCGAAGAGCGGCTTGGTGAAGAACACGAGGATCGTGCCCATCGCCAGGAAGGGGCCGAAGGGCATGACCTTGCTCGCGACGCCCTTGAAGACGCGCCCGAGGACGTACCAGCCCACGCCCAGGAACGCCGCGCCGAAGAAGGCGAGGACTGGGTCTATCCAGCCCAGGCAGGCGCCGACGGCGGCCATCATGTGCACGTCGCCCAGGCCCAGCGCTTCCTTGCCGAAGCCGAGCGTGCCGGCGATGCGGACCAGCCAGACCACGCCGCCGCCGATGAGGTAGCCCAGCAGCACGCCCGACAGGACGTCCAGCCAGAGGGGCACGTGGGTGACGAACTCGCGGGTGCCGCTCAGGGCGTTGGTGACGACGAACGGTCCCGCCCAGCGGACGGCGAGCCATGAGCCCAGGTACGCCAGGGACAGTGCGGGCGCGAGGAACAGCAGTTCCTTGAACACCTCGCGCCGGGCGTGCGGGTACTGCACCCAGAGGTGCGGGTGCACGTCGTCGAGCTCTGACGTGGGTTTGTGCTGTGGTGCGGGCTCGGCGCCTCCGGCGGGTGGGGCTGCGGGGCTTGCCTGCTCCGCCCCGGCGTCCTTGAGGGCCTGTTCTTCCCAGGCGGTGTAGTCCTCGAAGCTGCGCCTCAGCAGCCTGAACCTGAGCATGAGGTTCCCGATCAACAGGCCCAGCACGCCGCCCAGGGCCGCGCCCACCCAAGCCCAGCCGTGGGGCCCGGGGGTGGCGATGGCCCAGTGCCAGCCCTTGGCACGGAACGCGAGGACGCCGCCGCCCCAGTACTGCACGTACACCGCGAAGCCGGCGTGCGCCACCAGCCCCAGCACGGTGGGCACGTTGGTCAGGACCGGCGGGATGGTGAAGGTCTTGGCGTCCACCAGCGTCATGGCGGTGAGGCAGCTGAAGAGCAGCACGAGGAGGACGTACAGCGGCCATGTGAGCGCGAAGCCGTTGTTGCCCCACTCCGGCTGGATCGCGTGGAGGCTTATGCCCAGGGGGTTGCCCCTGCCCATGTACAGGGCGGCGAACGTGAACGCCCAGAGCAACGCGACGAAGGTCTCGACCAGCACGTACTCCGGCGAGATCGGGCTCCTGCAGAACCGGCACCTGCCCCTGAGCATCAGCCACCCGAAGATCGGGACGTTCTCCCGCCAGGTGAGGGGCGTGTCGCACGAGGTGCAGCGGGAGGTGGGCGTGACAAAGTCGAGGCCGCGGGGGATGCGGTACACCAGCACGTTGGTGAGGCTGCCGATGCAGGCGCCGAACGCCGCGGCGAAGACCAGCTTCACGGCCTCGAAGACGGCGAGCTGGAAGGTGAGGTACGTCGTGCCCCCCCAGCCGGCCTGGGCGAGCGTCAGCCATCCGTGACTGTCTGGGAATGTCGCCGCCAAGCCTACTCCTCGTCGCCGTCCGGGCCGGCGTCATGCTGGCGCTTGAGTTCTTCGACCCGCTGCTCGGCCCGCGCGAGCACGTCCTTGCATCGGCGGATCAGGGCCATCCCCTGCTCGTATTCCGTGATTGCCTGCTCGAGGCCGACGTCCCCGGACTCGATGCGCTGCACGATGCCCTCGAGGCGCTCGAGCGCGGCCTCGAACGAGAGGTTTTCCTCGGGCTTGGGCGGGGTTCGTTTGGCGGACATGGCAGCAGATTATGCCTGGTCTGGCGGGTGCGGGCGGGTCATGCCGGTGGCCTGGCCTTGGGTTCTTCTGCGTTGCCCGCGGTTGGCGCGCCGGGCGCCTGCTGCCCCGCGTGCTCCATGCCGTGGTCGTGCCGGTGGGTGACTGCGCGCGTCACGAGGGACACGTCCTCGGGCAGGAGGTCGGCCACGGTGCCGACCACGTCACCGGCGACGCGCCGGGCGAAGAGGCTGCGCCGGGACTTGCCGATGATGAGCGTGTCGCACCCGAACGTCACGGTGTAGTCCAGGATTTCCTCTGCGATGTTGGGGCTGGTGACGTAGATCGGGTAGAAGGCGACGCCCCGCTGCTTGGCGAGCACCGCGACGGTGCCCAGCGTCTCCTGGGCGAGGGGGTCGCTCTCGACGCGGGGGAGCTGGCCCGGGGCGACGTCCAGGACGCGCAGCGTGCGGACGTAGACGGCCATCAGGACGGCGCCGCGCTTGCGCGCCAGGTCGACGGCGTACTCGGCGTTGTCCCGGCCGCGGGCGGCGAGCATGATGCGGGGCTTGCTGGGGTCCAGCTTTTCGGGGGCGAGTCGGAGTTCTTCCAGCCAGCCGGCGGCCGGGGTGGGCAGGGGTTCGCGCAGCCTGGCGGCGCGGGCCGCGCGCTGCACGAAGAAGCGTGCCACAAGCACGGCGGCGACGACGCTGCCGGCAAAGACCGTCGCGTGGGGCTTGGCCACCACGATGGTGAGGAACGTGCCTGTCATGACGGCGGCCAGCGTCCACAGCCCGTAGCGCTCCCAGCGCTTGATGGGGAGGGCGGCGTTGACGGCGCAGCAGGTCATGTTGATCGCGATGGCGCCCACCACGCCGATGGCGTAGAGCTCGCCCAGCGCCTTGTCGTCGTGCACGAAGAGCAGCACGCCCGCGGGCAGGGCGCAGGCGATCACCAGGCCCACCCACGGCACGCCGGAGTAGTTGAGGCGGCGGAGGGAGCCCGGCAGCTCCTCGTCCTGGGCCAGGGCGTAGCAGACCGACACCATCGCCATGATGGCGGTGTTCACCGCGCTGAGCAGCAGCAGGCCGAACACCACGCCCGACACGACCGCGAGGGCCCGGCCGCCCCTGGCCCCCAGCACGTGCGTGCCGGCGTGCTCCGCCAGCACCTTCACCGCCGTCTGCCGGTATTCCTTGACCTCGTCCGCGCGGGTCTTCTCGCCCTCGAACGCGGCGGTCTGTTCGGGCGTCGCGCCGTCCGGCAGCGTGAGGTCGCTGGAGAGCCCCATCCGCTCCTCGTACCGGATGTAGTCCGGCACGGTGGTCGCCTGGCGGGCCGGCAGTGCGTTGAGCGCGATGCAGAACACCGCGTTGAGCACCACCACCTCGATGAGCACCGGCCAGATGGTCCTCTTGGTCGTCTTCTCCACGGGCTGCTTCATGAGGCCCGTCATGCTCGCCACCGCTTCCACGCCCGACAGCGCGAGCACGATGCGCACCAGGCTCTCCCACATCTTCCACGGGGACTCCAGCCCTTCCGCGTGCAGCTTTGCCGTCCGCAGGCCCTCGGGCAGCAGGGGCAGGCACAGGGCACCGATGACGGCGCTCGCGATGATCGCCGCCACGGCGATGACCAGCGCAAACCGTCCGGCGGCCCGGGCACCCAGCCAGTTCACCGCCCCCAGCACGGCGATGGTCGCGATCGACGCCACCACCACGACGGTCTGGTTCTCCACCCCCAGGTAGTGGAAACCCTCCACCGCGGACAACGCGGCCGTCACGATGAAGTCGCAGAGGAGCAGTGTCGCGGCGATCACGCTCAGCAGGGGGTTGATCTTGCGGGCGGCGGAGTAGACGCCGCCGCCGTCGGGGAAGCAGCGGCACACGATCGTGTACCCCCAGGCCACGCCGGCCATGATCAGCGACATGACGGCGAGGTAGGCGACGCTGGCGTGGGCGGTGTAGTAGAACGCGAGCCCGAGTACGTACAGGCGGCTGGTGCCCCAGTCTCCGAAGAGCAGCGGGCCCGCGTGCTTCCAATCAAGCGTGCGGGGGCGGCTTTCTGCAACAAGCATGGCGGGTGGTCCGGTGGCTCCAGGGCGGCGACACGCACAACCCAGGAGCCCGTGGCGGGCAGCCACTGTACCCCCCCCTCTTCCGCCGCCAAACCGTCACGCGGGTTCGTTTGTAAGATCCTCTAATACTGCAGCTTACGCCTGAGCTGCTCGGCGACCGAGGGTTCCCCGCACTCCCACGAACCACTATCGGGCGTCAACTCAAACGCTGCACCTATGCCCGGTGCCGAGAGTTGCACCTGCCCCACCCGGGTGATCTCGTCCACCAACGCCCCGGGCAGGTTGGTCACCCGCGCGGCAACTTCCACCTCAGCGCCCCCGATGCGCAGCAGGAGTCGGGTCTGGCTCATTTCGGCGAGAGCGCCGGCCAGGCGGACGGCCCGCTCCTGACTGGTCGCGCCGGCGATAACCCCGCGGTGGGCGCTCACAGTTCCTCCTCCGCGGTGCCCGCGGTCGCCCGGGGCGTCGATGACTCATCGGTCATGGGGTCCCAGAGTTCGCCCGCGTCCTGCCCATCGCACACGCGCCGCATGGACAGGTAGAGCACCGAACCCGCCGTGTAGAAGTAACTGGCGGCGTAGACCGCCGGCAGGAGGGTGAACACGCCCCTCCAGAACACGATCATCGTTGCCACCCTGGACTGCCACGCCGGGTATTCACCGGCGTCCAGCCCCAGCGTCGGGAGGGTTCCGAAGATCGCCGCCTGGCGCACCATCGCGTCGTACGGGTCGGGCAGGAACATGGCGCCGAGCGTCCCCGCGAGGACGAACGCCGCTTTCACGGCGGCGCCCAGCAGGGCCGCGACGATGAGCGCCTGGAACAGCAGCAGCAGCGAGTACCCGATGAGGCGGAGGGGCTGCCCGACCACGTAGGCGGCGCACCGCTGGATGGAATCGATCGAGTCGGTCCCTTCCACGAGCACCGCGGGCACCAGCATGGGGAGGGCGAGCACGAAGACCAGGAGGCACAGCACCAGGACCAGGGCGACGAGCACGCCCGCGCCGAACAGCAGGCCGCCGAGCCAGCTGGTCGCGCCGTACCCCAGCAGCACCTTTCCCACGACCGCCAGGAGCGCCGACACAGCCCCCATGAGCACCATGGGCAGGAGCACGGCGGCGGCCTGGGTCCACCAGCGGCGGAGCGAGAGTGACAGCACGTCCAGCCAGGCTGCGCGCTCGCTGCGGCCGAATTCGCACGCCGCGGAGCGTCCGATCGCACCCCCCAGCACTGCGCTGACGGCGGCCACGGGCAGCGTGAGCACCATGGTGATGGCGGGGTGCTCCCGGAAGAGGCGCGCGGGCAGCATCAGTATGGCGGCCATGCCCGGACCCACCTGGTGCGTGCCCAGGCGGCCGGCCGCGACGGACAGCTGGTCCTTGATGATCTCCCCGAGCCCCCGCACGCCTTCGGGGTGTCCGCGCAGCACCCAGGCGTCGCCCAGGACCACCAGGATGGCAAGGGTCATGACGAGCACAAAGGCCATGCCCAGGCGTGCGGGACGCAGCGCAAGGCCCGCGGCCCTGAGCAGGCCCGGCCACACCAGGGACCCTGTGAACGCCTCCCAAGCGCGCCCCTGCAGCACGTCGGGGCGGGCGGGGCCTCTGCCGGGCTCGGGAACGCGCATTGCCTGAAGTCCCTGGGCTTGGGGCTCGGTCATGCCCGCAGCGTAGCGGAGCCCGGCACGACCCGCACTTGCCTTCGTCCCCTACCCCGCCCACCATCCACCCGCATGACGCTCAACGCAGCACTCCGATGGACGCTTCTGCTCGCCAGCCTCCTTGCGATCGGCCCCCTCTGCTCCTCGCTCATGGGCGCATCGCGGGACGCCGACGGCGGGCGCGCCGTCTCCATGCTGGTGGGCGGGGACACGCCCCACACGCTGGGCGCCGGGCTGCTGATCTTCGCCGGCGCGTTGGCGGTCGGCTGGGTCGGCTCCCGCTTCTTCTCCATCTCCATCGGCTTCTCGTGCGCCGGGTTCGTCATCGCCTGGGGCGCGTGGCGCACCGGCACCTTCGACGCCATGATCCGGCGCACGCACACGGGGGCGGAGCTCCCGATGCTCGCGTGCGAGGGCGCGCTCGCGCTGCTCGCGTCCGCCGCCATTGCGTGGATCTGCTGGCACGCCTCGCGGGCCCACCGCCCGGGGGGCCCGCCCAAGCCCGAGCACCAGACCTTCCTCAGCCACTTCGCCACGGCGCGCGACGCTGGCGCCGTGCCCAGGGTTGCCGTGATCTCGATCGCCCTGAGCGCCGCCGCCGGCGCCGCGGCGGCCTACTTCGCGGCGGCGACCCCGATGAAGGGTCAGGCCGTTTTCGCGGCGTTCCTCGGGGCGATCGCGGCGGGGGCCGCGTCGCAGTTTGCCGCGCAGTCCATGCAGGGCAGCACGACACCTGTGTCCGTCGTGCTGGGGCTGGCGCTGCCCGCCATTGCGGGGCCGCTGCTTGCCAAGGGTGACGCGTCGCTCACGGCCCACACGTACGCCAACACGGTGCTGCCCCTCGCCAAGGTCATGCCGCTGGACTGGTCCGCGGGGGCGCTGCTGGGCGCGCCCGTGGGTCTGGGCTGGGCCGGCGCCATGCTGGACGTCCGCATGGTGTAGCGCCCGGGGCCCGACCGGCATCCAACTGGGCACCATGCTTACGCCCGACAGCCTGCGTTCCACGTTCGCTTCCGCCCTCCCCTACAGCGCCTATCTGGCCACGGGTTCGCCCGACCAGCAGAAGGCCTGGTCCGCCTTCCACGCGAGGGTGTCGCTCACTGCCGGGCAGCGCGCGCTCATCCAGTCCTTCACGCGTGAGGTCAACATCCTCGCGTCGTCGGGCACGTGGTGCGGCGACTGCGTGCAGCAGATGCCCATGCTCGACCACATCGCGTCCGCCAACCCCGGCGTGCTCCACCTGCGCTTCATCGACCGCGACCAGCACAAGCACATCGCCGAGCAGGTCCGCATCTGCGGCGGCCTGCGTGTGCCCACCGTGCTCTTCCTGAACGAGGACTTCGAGTTCCTGTCGCTCTACGGGGACAAGAGCCTGTCCCGACTGCGGGCGATCGCCGCCCGATCGTTGGGGGCCTCGTGCGCGGTGCCGGGTGCGCCGGTCGCCGGTGACGAGATCGCGGCCACGCTGCAGGACTGGGTGGATGAGTGTGAGCGGGCCCACCTCACGGCGAGGCTGTCCCCCCGGCTGCGCGAACGGCACGCGGACTGACGGCACTCCAGGTCGGATAACCATGCGGGCCCTGCGGATGCCCTGATTGGCATATAGGCAGACCCTTGTGCTGTCCAAGGAAAGCGGGTACGATCTTTCAGCCCTCGGTAGGAGGAGAGAGACAAGACACCCCTTCTCTCTACCAAGGCCAGCGGGAGTCTGTGCTGCTCCCGGCGGTCGTCCGCGCAACCGCGGGTACCGGTGCGTTCATGCATGCGCACCGGAGCCCTTCCCTGGCGCGAGTCTTTGGCAGCAGGAGAGAGTCTTATGAAGAGCTTTGTTGTTGGAGCGCTGGCGATCGCCACGCTCGCCGGCGCGGCGAACGCGACGGTTGCGTACTCGTTCACGACGGAGACGGGCTCGCGCTGGACCCCCACGGCGAACGTGATCAACTTCGATGACGTGTTCATCGACAACGCGCTCATCGGCGGCAACAACGCCATCACGCTCGACAGCGTGACGGTCGGCATCCGTCGCCTCGCCGGCGCGGGCGCCACGACGATCAACGTGTACGCCGCCCCCATGCTGACCAGCGACCTCAACACGTCCGCCGCCATGGGCACGCCCGTCCTGCTGGGCTCGGTGAACCTCGGCGCGCAGGCCGCAGCCGCCACGGTGCCCGTGACGGTCAACGCCCCCCTGACCACCATCCTTCTGAACAGCAACATCGCCGGCGCGACCCCGCTGTTCTCCGGCCTGTTCATCGGCGTGCAGGTCACAAACCTGGACACGCTGCAGGGCTGGCGCATCGTCAGCGGCGGCACGGTGGGTGCGAACTTTACCGACCGCCTGTTCACCTACAACACGTCCACCAACACGGCCACGGGCCCGGTGGCCTTCGCACCGCCCACCCCGAACGCGGCCTACGCGATCATCGACGGCACGTTCGTGCCCGCCCCCTCCGCGCTGGGCCTGATTGGCCTGGGCGGTCTGGTGGCGGTCCGTCGCCGCCGCTGAAGCAGCGGGAGCGATACTGAAGTCATGCATCCATCCAGACCCGGCCGCGTACGCGGCCGGGTTTTTTCATTCCTACCTGAGCGCCCTCATCCCCATGGCGGTACGCCGTGCATTCACCCACACCATCGCGGCGGGGTGGTCCTTCACCAGCTTCACGAGCTGGCTGGACGTGCACTCCAGGCGGGCGGCCGCCGTCGCCACGTCGAGCCCGCACGCCCACAGCATGTCCAATGCCTCGGCCAGCATCGCCGGGTAGTCATCGTGCGTGGGGCTCACCGTGATCCGCCCGGCCCGTGCTTCCCCGGCCGTGCGTCTGATCCAGAGGCCGCTGCGCACATCGCCCGCCCCCACCGCGCACCGCACTTGCACGGCCAGGGCGAGCCGCAATCGCCACACCGCCTCACGCTTGTTCTCGGCTGCGCTGCGGCGTTCCCCCGCCTGCGCCTGCACGCCTGTCGGCTCGTGCGTCAGGTGCACGAGGGTTTCGACCTTGTTGCGGTGCTGGCCGCCCGGCCCGCTCGACCGTCCGCGCGACAGGTCGCAGTGGCGGAGCAGTTCGTCCGGCGCGAGCCTGGCCGGGTGCGGGCCGCTCACGATCAGCG
This sequence comes from Phycisphaerales bacterium, assembly GCA_046350475.1. Classification (GTDB taxonomy): domain Bacteria; phylum Planctomycetota; class Phycisphaerae; order Phycisphaerales; family UBA1924; genus BJHL01. Next base: position 236,070 of record JAXMAJ010000002.1, read on the forward strand.
GCTCCGGGGGCGCCGGGCGCGGCCAGGGCGTTCCCACGCGACCGATGGACGCGTCGAGCTTTGCGAGCCACTCCGCCTCGGGGTCCTGGTCACGCGGGCGCGCCATGCAGGAGGGTACGGGAGTTGTCTGCACGCTACTCCCTGGCGACGCGCCCGTTTGCCACGGGCTGGGCGGGCGCGCGGCGTTTCACCACGACCTCGCCCGCGTCGGGGGCTTGTGCCACCGGCTCCAGCACCACCCTCCGGCCCGCAACCGCCTCGAGCACGCCCGACTTGTCGCGGGCCGCCCGCAGCTCTGTGCCGGCGTCGGCGCCCGAGACCACAGCGATGCGCAGCCGGCGACCGTCGGCTCGCACGTGGACGTCCTGCACGATCCCGGCGTGCGAACGGTCCAGGCCGTCTGCCACGCGCAGGATGCCCGACAGCCGGCGGACAAGGGCGCGGTCGGTTTCCCCCAGGGCGGCGAACGGCGCGTGCGCGTGGCGGGGGCCGGCGCGTCGGTGGTATCTGCACACCTGGGCGAGCACCTCCTGCAGCCGGGCGTCCCAGTGGGCCAGGTCGGCGTGGCGGACGATCGTGGCGGAGTGCTTGTGGTGCCGGCGGTACTCGACCATGATGCCCACGTCGTGGAGCACGCCCGCCGCCTCCAGGACGGCGCGTTCGTGGGGCACGCCGCCCAGGCCCGGCACCAGGCCGCCGCGGGCCAGCAGCAGGTCGTACAGGCGCAGGGCGAGCGCCGCCACCGTCTCGCTGTGCCCGCGTTCGTACCCGCACCCCTCGGCGAACCGGCGCGCGGAGGCCACCATGCGGGCGTCCCGGGTGGACTCGGCCTCCTGCTCGGACACGCGCTCGGCGATCAGGCGCGTCAGCAGCCCCTCGCGGACCCCACCGGAGTTCGCGTGCACCTGCGACACCCCCAGGTGGCGCATCAGGCGATCCACCACGACCAGCCCTGCCACCACGATGTCTGCGCGGTCCGGCGGCAGGCCGGGCACGCGCAGGCGTTCGGCGAGCGGCAGCACCCGGAGGCGTGCGATGATTTCCTGCAGCTGGGCGCGGGACACCGGCCCCAGCGTGCGCAGCGCGGGGCTGTTGCGTTCGATGGGCACGCCGCGCATCGCCGCCGCCACCGTGAGCATCGTTGTGAACGTGCCGCCGCAACCGACCACGACCGCCGGCACGCCTGCGGGCCGCTCCACGCCCCGCCCGAGCGCGCGATCGACGTGTGCCCGCAGCTCGCGGTAGCGCTCGCGCCCCACGGCGTCCGGGCCGCCGAACAGCTCGGTGAGGCGCACGGCGCCGAGCGGCACGGAGGAGTTCTGCACGACCACCCCGCGCTGGCTCAGCACCACCTCCACCGAGCCGCCCCCGATGTCCACCACGGCGCACAGGCCGTGGGAGAGGTCGTACCGGCGTGCCACCGCGGCGTACGTGTACTTCCCCTCCTCCATCTCGGAGATCAGCGAGAGGTCCAGGCCGGTCCGGTCCTTGACGAGCGACACGAAGTCGCCGCGGTTGGAGGCGTCGCGCACCGCCGCCGTCGCGAACGCCCGCACGCTGCACCCCAGGGCGTCGCAGCGCCCCTTGAACCTCTGGATCGCCTCGACCGCGCGCGCCATCGCCTGCGGGCAGAGCTCGCGTCGGCGCCCCTGCCCCTCCGCCAGGCGCGCGGTCGCCCGCTCCTCGGCCAGCACGTTCCACGAACGTTCGTCGTTCAGCTCCACGGCCAGCAGCCGGATGCCGTTGCTCCCCACGTCGATCACCGCGATCCTCTGCCCGGCCAGGAAGAGGCTGCGCTGCGGCGCCCCGGCTTGCACCGTCCTCGCGGGCGCGCCGGCGGCCACGCCCCCGGTGGTGGGCCGTGCGAGCTCGGGTTGCTCGTGCGCCGGCGCCTCCACTCCCGCCAGCGCCAGCAGCTCGGCGAGACGCCGCTCGGGTTCGCTCTCCCGCGCCCACTCCGCCGCCTGGGACAAACGCCTGGCCTCCAGCGCCTCGAACCGCTCCCGCAGCGTACCCGCGTCGGCCGCGAGGTCTCCCGCACCCATCCCCCGCAGGCGCGACACCAGCGTGGCCACGTCGTTCACGTCGCCCAGCCGCCGCTGCGCCTCGAGCAGCCACCGCACCGGCGCGGGGCCGGCTTCCCCGGCTTCCTCACGCCCCAGCAGCAGTTCCGCGGTGTACCGGACCCGCTTGAGGACGATCCGCAGCAGGTGGAGCTGCGACGCATCGTGCATGCTCGCCTGCACCGTCACCAACGCCTCCGCCACCAGCTGCGACAGCCTTGCCCGCGCCGGCGCCGTGATCGACACGCCCTTCCACGCCCCCACCGCACGCTCCACCCGCACGCTCAGCCGGGCCCGCCGCTCCGGGGAGGCGAGCCGGCGCAGGCGCGTCCACGCGCGGCCCCTCTCGCGCGCCACCTCGCGCATGACACGCCGCACCCCCTCCGCGTGCTCCCCACCCGCCTCCAGCAGCGCACCCAGCAGTTCCATGTGCACGTCGGCGTTCCGGACGCTGCCGGCTTCGCGCCGCAGCTGTCGGAGCATCCGCTCCAGCCGTCCCGCGCCCTTCGCCGGCACCACCGCGTCGGTCACCTCGAGCACCGCCGCGGCCCGCCGGCACGACACCCGCAGGGCGTGCACCGCACGTCCGCTCTCGCTCGTCCCATCTCCCCGCTCCAGCCGGCGGACCTGGCGCATAGCCCGGGGCACCGCGCGCAGACGGGCGCCGGCCCCGCGCTCGCCGCCTTGAGGCAGGGACTTTCCACCCGGTTTCTGCCTGCCCCAGCCCGGCATGCACACCTCCTGCACCGGAAGCGTACAGGAACTGGCCATCCAAAAAAGGCCCCGCGTGCGCGGGGCCTGGGCAAAAAACACTTCTTGACGTCCCGTCCGGAACCCGGTCGGGTCGAAAACCCGGCCGGGACACCTGTTTTCAGGACTTACTGCGAGAGGCGGGGGCCGCCACCCTGACGCTGGTTCAGGTTGATCTCGCCGTTGCGCTCTTCGTACTGCCTGACCACCTGGCCGAGGCTGATGGCCAGACGCTTCGCGCCCTGCCAGTTCATCACCACGCGCGAACCGACCGCGAACAGGAGCGCGGGCTGGTTGTCCGGGCCCGGCACGGGCAGGTTCATACCAAAGTCCAGCACCACCTCGTCGGCCGTCGTCGACGTGCGGATCGTGTTCGCGTACGTCGTGTTCATCCTGGACTCATCGATGCGCAACTGAATCTGACGCTGTTCGCCCTGCTGCTCGCTCATGGCTTTCCTTTCGTGGGACGCTGCCCGCCCCGGGTGGTCGGTCCGCCGCGGCAATAACGCGGATCTTTGACCGTCGTCGGCGGCCTGTTCGCACGCCTTTGTGTGGAGTTCCGCGTGGGGCGCCCATCGCGCCCCCGGCCCGCACTGCGCGGGGCGGTCTTGCCGCGGAGCGGCGAGTCTAGGGAACAACTCCGCTGGATTCCTCCCCATTCTGGGTTGGGGCGGTGTTTGGTCGCAAATTGTGGTGCCTCAACCGGGTGAGTACATCGAACTTCGTGTAGGATGAGAGCATGACCGGCGCCGGCACCAACTCCCCCCCGGACGTTCAGAACACCGGGAGGCGGCTCCAGACTGCGATGGTCGCGCTCCTGGACGCGGTCCCGGGCGCGCCGCACCGCCCTACTGCTCTCTCCCAGCGACTGGGCATCAGCCGGGTCACCATCAACAACCTGCTGACCGCCCTGCAGCGGACCACGCCCTTTGAGGTCCTGGAGGCCATACCCGGCCCCGAGTCACTCCGCGCCGCCACCACGGCCGCCGCGAGCCTGGGGGCTCCCGCGGGGCTGGTCGCGGAGGCCCAGACCGCGATCGACTCGTTCGCCGCCCTGATCCGCGACCACTTCGGCACCCGGGCCGCCCTCAACGCGGCCATCGGCGCACGCTCCTCCACGCTCAAGGCCCGTGTGGACCAGTCGGGCCGGTCCCAGGTCTTCAACGGCATGCGCCAGATCCTGGGGGTCGAGGCGGAGACGTGGCTCACGTCGATGTTCTTCGTGCCCGCCGTCGAGGACCCTGACGCCATCTCGGTCACCACCATCCACGGCGCGCTGGCGATGCGCCGGCTCCGCTCGGATACGCAGGTCTACTTCACGTTTGGCGACCCGTACCGCGCCGGGGGCGCCCAGGGTGACCTGACGCAGGCGCCCGTGACCCTCAACGACTTCTACACGCACGAGGCCGCCGCGCTGGAGACCAGCATGGTGAGCGGCCTGCTCCGCCACCGCCTGCTGGACAACCGCCTGGGCAAGCACGCGGTCCTGGACATGCTGGCCGTGAGCCACAACCCCAAGGGTTCGCGCCGGCTGGGAACCAGGGAAGCACCGCTGCGCGGCGTGTCGGTCTTTGTCGATGTGCCAGCCCGCACGCTCGTGTGCGATGCCATCGTCCACAAGGACGTGTTCCCCGGGCGTTCGCCCTCGCTCATCGTGTACAACCCGGGCGCCAAGGGCCCGGCCAACCCCAACGACCCCGCCCGGGACCCCGACCGCATCAGCGTCCAGGAGACCCCTTCCGAGGTCGCGCCCGGCTCCCACCGCTACGAGATCACGGAGATCCCCCACTACGCGAGCATGGTCTCGCGCGTCTGCGGCCAGCTTGGCCGGCGCGACGAGGACTTCCGCGTCTACCGCCTGACGCTTGCTTACCCGGTGCACGGATTCCAGTACGTGCTCGCGTTCCAGGCCCCCACGGCCTGAAGCGCAACCCCCGCCGGGCCGGACGGCCCACCCCCTTCATTCCGTGGGGTGGGCGGCGCGAAAAACCGCGCCACGCGCGGGGGCCAATGCCGGAGACAGGACTTGAACCTGCAACTGGTGTGAGCCAGAGCGGATTTTGAATCCGCCGCGTCTGCCATTCCGCCACTCCGGCGACGGGATCACATTATCCCGGCATTTTGGTCGGGTCATGTCGGGGGTGTGCAGAGGTCCGGACACGACCGCCGATTCGGACCTTTGGTGAAGCGACGATGAAGACTCAGGCGGCTATCCTTGGCCCCACGCCCCTGCCGAGCAGTTCGTGCCGGGATGTCGTGCCTCCCCTGCAATGGATGTGGGGGAGGTTGGTATCTATGTTCACCCTTCCGGGCCCCCGCCGGTCTTTTCGTAGAGGTTGGTTTCCTATGGCTGCTACCGCCCAGGTCAATGACGCCAAGACGACGTTCCACGTGACCGATGTCGGCCCCAGCCGCAAGAAGGTCGCGATCGAGGTGCCGGCCGACACGGTCCGCACCAAGCTGCGTGAGCAGATGGACGTGCTCGCCGCCAACGCGGCCCTGCCCGGCTTCCGCCCGGGCAAGGTGCCCATGGCGCTCATCGAGAAGCGCTTCGGCGCGAACGTCCGGCGCGAGGCCAAGCAGCAGCTCGTCTCCCAGGCGTTCAACGAGGCCATGCAGGAGCTCAAGCTCAAGCTCGTGGGCGACCCCACGGGCTCCGGCCTTGACAAGGTCGACCTCGTCGAGGGCAAGCCCTTCGCGTTCGAGCTCGAGGTCGAGGTGCTCCCCGAGTTCGAGATGCCCTCGCTGGACGGCATCGAGGTCAAGAAGCCCATCCTGGAGGTGACCGACGCGGTCGTCGCCGATGAGCTCAAGAAGGTGTGCATCAACGAGGGCTCGCTGGAGAGCCGCGAAGTGGCCGAGGGCGGCGACTACCTGACGGGCCACGCCGTCATGAAGGGCAAGGACGGCACGGAGTACTACAACCTCCAGGGCGCCGTGGTCCAGAAGCCCACCAAGGACAAGGCCGGCAAGGGCATGATCCTGGGCATCATGGTCGACGACTTTGACAAGCAGATCGGCAGCCCCAAGCCCGGCGACACCTTCACCGTCAAGGCCAAGGGCCCGGACCAGCACGAGGTCGAGGGCATCCGCAACAACGACCTCACGATGACGTTCAAGGTCGACCGCGTCGACCGCATCATCCCCGCCAAGACCGAGGACGTCGTCAAGGCCTTCGGCATGGAGACCGAGGACCAGCTCAAGGATGCCATGCGCCAGCGCCTGCAGTTCAACGTGCAGGTCCAGCAGCAGGGCGCCATGCACAACCAGATCGCCAAGCACCTCCTGGACAAGGTCAAGATGGAGCTGCCCCAGCGCCTCTCCGCCCAGCAGGCCGTCCGCACGCTGGAACGCCGCCGCCTGGAGCTCATGTACCGAGGCGTGGAAGCGCACAAGATCGAGGAGCACATGGCCGAGCTCCGCCAGCAGTCGCAGGCCGCCGCCCAGCGCGACCTCAAGCTCTTCTTCATCCTCAGCCGCGCCGCCGAGGACCTGGGCATCCGCGTCAACGAGCAGGAGGTCAACCAGCGCATCATGCAGATGGCCATGCAGCGCAACGTCCGCCCCGACCAGCTCCGCCAGGAGCTGATCCGCACCAACCAGGTCGGCGGCGTCGTGCAGCAGATCCGCGACCACAAGACCTTCGACGCCATCGTCGCCAAGGCCAAGGTCAGCGAGATCTCCGCGGAAGAGTTCAACAAGTCCCACAAGGACGCCTGAGCACCAGGGGCCGTCGGGCCCAGCCCCCGCAACCCAACGCACGGCCGCTCGGGCGGCCGTGTTTTTCATGGTGGTGTGCGCCCGACGTTGTACGCTGCATCGCCCCCGTCACCGCGTGCGCTGCGCCCTCGGCCTTCGGGCACGCCTCAGGCGCGCTGGTCGCCCCGCTCCGTGATCGCGCCGCACTTGGGGCACATCACGCCGTGCTCGCTCCGGGGCAGCCCGGCGATCTTCTCGCCGCACCCCCAGCAGGCGTCGGCCCTCACCTTGCTCGCCAGCGTGTTCACCGCCAGCACGGCCGTCGCCACCGCCACCCCCACCACCGGCCAGGCCGGCAGCGTGGTCCAGGCGACCACCGCGACGGCGGTCGCGGCGACCCCTGTGACCGTCCACAGGACTCTCCGCCGAGCTGTGTCAAGGTTGTTCACGGGACAGGCTCCACGCTGGGACCGACGGGACCATGGGCAACGAGCGTATGCCCACCCCTCCTTTTTCGGCATTCCCTGCCCCGGGGTTGCACCCAACCCGGCCCGCAGGGCCCTACAGCGGCCGGTACAAATCAATGACTTCCCGGATCTTTTCCGGCTGGGGGACGTTCGCCATGAACACCTCCGGCCCTTCGTCCGCGTCCGCGCTGATGGCGATCTCACCCACGCCGCACAGGCGCTGCCAGAACGTCTGGCGGAGTTCGATCCGCCGGATGTCCTTGTGCAGCACCTCGGAGACCCGCCGCGTGAACAGCCCGTCCGTGTCGATAAGCCGCTTGCTGGTCACGCGGATCTCGCTCCCCCGCGTCTGCAGCCACCACCACAGGAGCCACACCGCGCCGCCCGCACCCAGCAGGCCGGGCACAGATAACAGCCACACCGGACGCCCGCGGAAGAACATCCACGCCGCACCCAGCAGCCCGAACGTCGCCAGCAGCACCAGCCCCGCGTACAGGAACGGCTGTGTCCGGGCCATCGACGGGTGGACCCGCATGATCTCGGTCTCGGGGGCGTCCGTGGGCGGGTACCCCTTCGCCACCGCCCGGTCACCCTTGGGGATGTTCCGCTTCGGGGTCGGCGAGCCGTCCACCAGCCCGACTCTGGAGGTTTCTGGCACACTCACAGGTCCGGACTGGCCCAGGCGGACCCGAGGCTTTGCCTCCACCTGCGAGACAGGCCGGGGCCGGTACGTGACCTCCGCCGTGCAGTGCGGGCATTCGAACGTGTCGCCCGGCTGCGGGCTGTCCAGTTCCATCTTTCCGCCGCAGGAACTGCACGCCACCGTGGTCACCGCCGGCGACGCCCCGGACTCATCCCCGCCGATCGCCTCAAGAGTGATGGTGCTCATGCCCGCACACTTCGGCACAAGCCCCGCCGCCGCATGACATTACGGCCCTGCGCCCGCGCGCATGCCGCGATCCGGGGCTTCAGCCCCTCGCCCGGGCCATGGATCCCAGCAGCCCCAGCCATGGCTTGATCACCTCAAAGCCGTCGTCGCTGTTGGCCGCACACGCGGCGATGATCCCGTGCGCCGGGAACACCGTGAGGGTGGACCGCAGGCCCGGCCGGATGCCGCCGTGCGTCAGCGTGCAGGGGTCGCGCGCGAAGACGAGACAGGTGAGCGTGAAGTCGGCGTCTGCGCCGGGCTGGGGCGAGAGCGCGGCGTGCGCCAGGCCCGCCGGCAGGAAGGCTGTGCTGCTTCCCCGGGCTGCAACCACAATCGCCCGCGCGGCGGTGACCACGTCGGACATGGTGGAGACCATCCCGGTCGCCGCGTGTGCCGGACTCGTCGTCGCGGGGAGCACGGCGGCGCCGGGGCCGTGCGCGCTCGCGAGGTCATCTCCGGTTCGGGCCGAGGGCGAGAATGAGGTTCGCGTCAGTCCGAGGGGTTGGATCAGCAGCTCTTCGGCGAGCGTGACAAATGACCGCCCGGTCCGCTGCTCGATGGCGTGCTGGAGGAGCATCCACCCCGCGCCGGTGTACCGCGTGCCCGCAAAGCCCGTGTCCCTGCACGGCCGGGGATGGCCGCCCTCACCCTGGAGGGCCTGCGCAAGCGTCGTGCGGCGTGACGGGTCCTGCCCATCCTCAAAGTGCGGCGGGTGCATCACGCCCAGCCCCGCGGCGTGCGACAGCAGCGTGCGTGCCGTGAGCACCGTCCCGCACACCTGCGGGGCCACGCCCTCCAGCAGCGGGTTGAGCGGCTCGTCGAGCGTGAAGACGCCCCGTGCGACCAGGCGCAGGAACACCATGGACGCCAGCGGCTTGCCGAGCGACGCCAGGCGCCAGCGCGTGTCCGCGCGCATCGGGAGTGCCCTCTGCGCATCGGCAAAGCCCCACGCGAACGACCGCACCGGCCTGTCGTCCACGCACAGGCTGACCTGCACGCCGGGCACGCCGGACATCCCTGCGCGCGATGCGACGCAACGGCGCAGCGCCCCCAGCAGCCTCGCTTCGATCAGGCCCGGGTCGCTCGCGCACAGGGCATTCACCAGCCGCTGGCGGAGCGGCTGCGGAACGCCCTGCGCGACTGCGCGGGTGGCGGCCACGCGTCAGCCGTTCCACTTCCGCGGCGCCGGGCCGGTGTACTTGGAGAGCGGGCGGATGAGCTTGTCGTCCACGTGCTGCTCCATGACGTGGGCGCACCAGCCGGTGATGCGGCTGGCGACGAAGATGGGCGTGTACTGCGGCACGGGGATGCCCATCGAGTAGTACGTGAGGCCGCAGGGGAAGTCCACGTTGGGGTGGATCTTCTTCTTGTCGAGCATGATGCGCTGCACCTGCTCGCCCAGGTCGAACCACTTGACCGCCGCGTGGCCCTCGAGGCCGCCCGACAGGTGCTTGGTGTCCTTGGCGGCGATGGCGCGCCCCAGCTTGTGCAGGATCGGGGCCCGGTGGTCGCCGTTCTTGTACACGCGGTGGCCGAAGCCCATGAGCTTGCGCTTGGTGTCGAAGGCGTTCTGCATCCAGTCGTCCACGGCCCGGGTCCCGATGCCCTTCTCGCCCACGTCCTTCATGATCTCACGGAGCATCTCCATGGCCATCTCGTTGGCGCCGCCGTGGAGCGGGCCCTTGAGGGCGGCGATGGCGCCGGTCACTGCGCCGTGCATGTCGCCCCGTGTTCCCGCGATGACGCGGCTGGTGAACGTGCTGGCGTTGTAGTCGTGCTCGGCGTACAGGATGAGGGAGACGTCCAGCACGTGGGCGTACTCGGGGTCGGGCTTCTGCCCGGTCATGAGGTACATCAGGTTGGCCGCGTGGTCCAGCGCCGGGAGGCCCCCGGTCTCACGCCCCACGATCGCCCGACCGTCGATCACGTTCTGCATGTGGCCGATCACCGTGGCGATCTTGGCCAGCAGCCGCTTGGACTTCCGCAGGTTCGCCGCCGGGCTGTTGTCCTGCGCGTCGGGGTCGACGTGGCCCAGGAGGGACACCGCCGAGCGCAGGATGTCCATCGGCACCGCACGCCCGGAGGCGAGGTACCCGCCCATGCTCTCGATGAAGGTGACGACCGGCGCCGGGAGGCTCCGCTCCGCCACCAGCTCTCCCTTGAACCGCTTGAGCTCGTCGGGGGTGGGCTTGTGCCCCTCCAGCAGCACGAACGCCACCTCCTCGAAGGTCGCGTGCTGCGCAAGGTCGTGGATCTCGTAGCCGCGGTACCACAGCCCGTCCTGCTCGATCGAGCAGACCGCCGTCTCCCCGGCGATGATGCCCTGCAGGCCCTTCGCAAAGAGGGCCTCGGCCTGTTCCTTACTCACAGCGGTGGCGGCGGACATGCGGTGTTCCTCGTGGGTTGGAACGCCCCTCCCGCGCTCGCCGCAGACACTCGCGCGGCGCGGGACAGGCGTGCACGGATGATAGCGCCGGTGCACCCGTCTTCCGGGCGCAGCGCACAGGAAGGACCGCCCCGTGCCCGCCCAAGCCACGGCCTATTCCAGCGTGCGGACCCGCACCCGCCGGCAGCGCAGCTCCTCACCCTCCACGTCCTTCCCGCCCTTGTCGTAGGTGGCCCGCATCCGCTCGACCAGGTTCATCTCCATCCGCCGGGAGATGACGAGCCCCTCCCCGTCCACGTTCAGCCGGAACGCGGAAGACGCCCGCTGCGACTTCTTCGCGGCCGCCCACTCGCCCCACGACTTGAACGCCGTCGCGCCGTCCAGCAGCCACCACTCGCGCCCCGCCAGGGTCAGCGCCGGCTCCTTGTCCCTGCGCTCCGTGACCAGGTAGTGGAACTTCGGGGCCGCATCCTGCACGTCGCCGCTCGCCTCGATCGGCAGGGCCCCCACACCCTGATCTGAGTAGGGGCGTTCCACGCTCGCCTCCTCTATGCCGGAAAGGACTTCTCTCGCCGCGTCCACCTGTGCGCCGGTCCCGGGCAGCGTGGCGTCAATCCACAGCTTCCCGTACTCGGACACGGTCAGCGGGAACGACTTGGCCTTCAGCCACTCGGCGTCCTCCGGCGTCAGCGTTTCGCGATGTTCAGGGCCATCCGCCCCGCTGTGCACCCCTTCGTGCTCCACGGTTTCGAACCGGACCGTGCCCGTGAAGAACCCATCCTCGTCCTTCTTGTCGGAGAGCGAGATAGCCAGAATCGCCCGGGTGCGGTACGAGTCCGTGTCCACCACGGCCCCTCCGCGCTCGTCATAGCCCCGGGACTTGGACTCCACGAGCACCTCCGCCCGCTGCGTGGCGTTCTGCGTCGGCCGCAGGGACCAGCTCGTGAGCGGCTCCTTCCCCTCGAGGGGGTCCTTCTTGAGCATCCTTGCCATCATCATCATCCGGTCCAGGTGCTCGTTCACCTTGTCCAGGTCGAAGGGGGAATAGACGTCCGACTCGGTGGGCTCCTCCAGCCCTGCTCCCCCCCGCTCCTTCATGGCCTTCTCTTCCTGGGCCCGCTTGAAGGCAAGGACGTTCTTGAGGTTGAGCGCGTCCCCGCCCTCCGCGGAAGGCGCCGCCCCGTCATCCACCCCCTCCTCGACGAAGAGCCCCGCGGGCCCATCGATCGCGTGCATCTCGTTGTTCCACCGCGCTGCGCTCCTGCCGGAAAGCTCTCTCGCCGGCTCGCCGCCCTGGGCCGGCACCTGGAACGTGCCCGTGCAGTCCTCGGACCAGACGAAGGTGGCCTTCTCGGGAATGGGGCTCCTCGCGCCCCACTGCGTCGTCCCCGAGCCTTCGAGCGCGGTGCCGAAGAGCTTGGGCTCGCCCTCGACGCCCGCGAACATCATGCCGGCCTTGAACGGGTGTTCCACGGTCCCCGTGAACGCCTGCGACACGCGCACGTCGTGCCCCTCGCCCGCGGACTCCACGACCGTGACGGTGCGCGTGGGGAAAATCGGGTGCCCATCGATCAGGTCGGCGGAGACAAAGGTCCACGCGCCGCCCCGGCCGACGCGGTCGTCGGGCAGCGGCAGCGAAACGTTCTGAAGAAAGCGGGTGACCATGACGGTCCCGATCACCGCGTCAAGGTCCGCGTCCTCCCCCATCTGGAACCGGCACGATTCCAGGCTTCCGCGCTCGCCCACCTCGTACTCACCCCTCGTGCCGATCACGCGGGGGATCACCCGCTGGTAGTACCCCGCCCCGTCCTTGCCGGGCACCGGGCGGAACGGGTCGGTCGTGGGCAGCGCCAGCATGTCATCCAGCCCGCCACGCACGGTGTCGATGGCCATCTGCTCGATGGTGAGCCGGTACGTCGAACTTTCCTCATCCGTCCACTCCGGGCGCGTCTCGGCGAGCAGCACCGCGTGCACGATGCGCCTCCAGCCGTTCTCCGGCTGGCCAACGTCGCTCTGGTCCAGCACGGTCTCGTCACACTTCACCAGGAAGCGCCAGGGCCCCTCGCCGCCACGCTCCAGACGGATGAATGCCGGGTCCTCTCCCTCCTTGTCCACCAGCGCAAAGTGGTCCGGGGCGAGCACGCACGAACGCGCACCGGGGTCCGTGTCGGGCTCTGTGGGACTGTTGTCCAGCTTCAAGATGCCGGAAAGCGGGCCGGTCTTGGGCTTTTCGCCGCCGTTCTGGGCACGTGCGGGCAGAGCGAGGCAGAGAAGCACGGCGGGGACGAGCAGCGTCTTCATGGGGCGATGGTACTGGGGCTTGCGGCCCTCGCCCAACCGCACTCCGGGCAGCCGGCGGCGGCGTTCCCCCGCAGGTCATAGGCGCACGCCGGGCACAAGCCGCGCCGGGTGCGGAGGGTGTGCCGGGCTTGGATGACTGCCCACCACACCCCGCACGCGGCAAGCGTAAGCACGAGTACGTTGCCCACGAAGCCCTTGGCAAGTACGTGGGTAGGAATAGCGATAGCACCCATGTAGCCGACACCAGATTCCGTTGACTGGCCCCGCTGGACTCCCGTCAAAACGGTCCTCTGTTCGAACGAAGCACACCGGAACGGGAACCCCCACCGTACACCGGAAACCGCAATGTGCGCCTCGTCGCCCAGCAGACGCTCACAGTCGTCGAACGACAACCCAAGTTCCTCAAGCGACTCGACCCTCTCCGGCCGCACTTGCTTCATCTGGTCTTTGACTTGATCCCTGAACGGCTGGGTGAACCCCTCCAATCGAGTCAAGTCCAACGGCGGCAATGGGCCTTGAGTGCGTCCCACCATGGCCGTTCGCATCGCTTCATCCAGCTTCGAGACAGAGAAGTTATGAGAGGTTTTAGTCCACCCCCGACCCCGGTTCCCGCTGATCCGCACGGAGTCATTCCAGAACGCCGCGGCGCCAAACCAGTTGGTCCTGGGTGTAATGTGCGCCCACAGGCCGTAACCGTTCAGCGCCAAGGCGGCTTCTGCATACACGAACACCGCAGCGCACGATAGAAGCACGCACACAACCCGCCAGGTAAGTGGTCGGCGAATGATCGGGGGATGCATCGGTGCCGACATCGTGCGTGGTTTTCTCTACGTGGGCCACTCCCACGGCGTCCCGGGCGTGTACTCGATCAGCCCGTACAGCTCCTTGCGCGTCTGCATCTGGTCCAAGAAGGGCGCAACCGAGCCCTCGGACTTGAGCTGCGCCAACGCACGCGTCACCGCCCCCATCGCCACCCGCAGCAGGCTGACCGGGTAGATCACGCAGTCGTACCCAAGCTCCCCGAAGCGGCGGAGGGGAATGATCGGCGTCTTTCCGAACTCGGTCATGTTGGCCAGCAGAAGAACCCTGCCGCCCGGCACCGCCGCGCGGAGATCATGGGCGAACCGCGCAAACTCGTCCTCGGTCGTGAGGCCCTCGGGGAAGATCATCTCGGCGCCCGCCGCGACGTACGCACGCGCCCGCGCGACCGCCGCCTCGAACCCCTCCACGCCGCGTGCATCGGTGCGTGCGCACACAACCAGGGCGCACCCGCCCTTCACAGGACCCTGGCCGGGGCACCCCCCCACCTCCCGCGCCGCCTTGGCCGCCCACTCCACCTTCTCCACCATGTGGTCGACCGGCACCAGCTCCTTCCCGTCCAGGTGCCCGCACCGCTTGGGGAACTTCTGATCCTCCAGGTGCAGCCCCGCGGCCCCGGCACGGGTGTACTCGACCACGGTCCGCCGCACCATCTCCGCCTCACCGAACCCCGTGTCCGCGTCGGCCAGCACCGGCAATTCGCTCGCGTCCGCCGCCTCGCGGATGCACCGGACAAAGTGCTCGAGCGTGAGCAGCCCCACGTCCGGCACGCCCGCCGCCACGCTCGTGGCAGCGCCGGAGATGTAGCACGCCTGGAAACCCTGCCGAGCAATCGCCCGGGCGCAGAGGGCGTTGAAGGCGCCGGGGATGGCGAGAGAGGTCCCGGCGGTGCGGGCGGCCGCCATAGCCTGGCGGAGGCGGTCTGCGGGGGTCGTCATGCAGGAAAGATAGGGGAGCACGCGCGAATTCCGGCCGACACACCGACGCTGCCGGGGCCACCATTCCACTATCATGCCCCGGTCCCGGCCCACCCATGCCCAACCCTCTCGCTTCGGCCATCCTCATCACCTGGAAGCGCAACGCGGCCTACGCCGTGCGTCTCGCGGAGGACGTCGCCCCGGCTGCCTGGGTGGCCCAGCCCCTGCCCACCGTCACCATGAACCATCCCGCGTGGATATTCAGCCACCTCAACCTTTACGCGGACCTCGCCGTCCGCATGGCCCGCGCCGAACGCCTCGACGATCCAGCCGATCACCGCTACGGCCAGAAGTCAAAGCCTGAGCGCAGCGTCGCCGCCTACGAGGGCAAGGACGCGCTCCTTGCCGCATGGAAACGCGCCCACGCCGACGGCGAGGCCGCCCTGCTCGCCGCGACCGACGACGTCACCAGCGCCCCAACCCCCATCGAACGCTGGCGTGCCCTGCACCCGACCGTGGGCGACATGCTGGTAACGCTCATGGTGAAGCACGAGAGCGCCCACCTGGGCCAGCTGTCCGCGTGGCGCCGGGCGATGAACATGGTGCCGGTGGCGATGTAAGTTCCTGATTCTCCCATGCCCCCCACCCGCATCGATCTCCACCTCCGCGTCCGCGTCAAGCCCGGCCGGCGTGACGCCTTCCTCGCCTTCCTCGGCGAGGCCACGCCGTTCTACGAATCCCCAGGCGGCATCGAGGTCCGCCTGCTCGAGGACATGCGCGACGACCACCGCTTCATAGAGCTCGTCCTCTACGCCGACGAGGCGGCGTACCTCCGCGACCAGCAGCGCGTCGAGCACGACCCCACCATGAGGGCCCTCCTTACCCGCTGGCGTGACCTGCTCGTGGAGCCTCCGATCGTCGAGGTCTACCGGCTTACTTCTGTTCCCAGATCGTGACCTGCACTCCCAACCGCTCGACGCCCCGCCGGCCCCGCTCGCCCGCCACGCACAGGCCGGTCGCCGCGCCGTCCGCCAGCGCCCCATCCGCCGCGACCACGCTCACCGCGACCCGGTGCGTCAGCCCCACGCCCGTCCGTGGGTCCAGGATGTGGGAGTAGCGGACCCCGTCCACCTCCACGAACTGGAACCGGTCCCCGGACGTGGACACGCTGCAGTTCTGCACCACCATGTCGTACGCCGGGACGTCCGGCACCCCCAGGTCTACGCGCACCAACCAGCCCGGCGCGCCGGGCGGCGCATCACCCACCGCTACGTCCCCCGCCAGGGAGACCATCGCCCGCGCGAGGCCCATGGCGCGCAGCGCCCGCACCGCCTCCATCGCGCTGTACCCCTTGGCGATTCCCCCAAGGTCCATGCGCAGTCCCCGCTGCCCGATCGCGACCGTGCGCTGATCCGGATCGAGCGCGACGTGCCGCCAGCCCGTGGTCTCCCGCGCCGCCTCGATCGCCCGCCCGTCGGGGAGGCGGCCCTCCGCACGGCTCTCACGCCAGAGCCTGGACAGCGCCCCGACCGTGGGGTCAAAGGCGCCGCCCGTCGCTTCGTGCACCCGACCGGCCGCCCGCAGAACCTCGAAGAGATCGCGCGACACCACGACCGGCCCCTGCCCAGCCCGGTCGCACAGCCGCATCACCTCGCTCCCGGGCCGGTAGTCGCTGAATACCTGCTCCAACTCCGCCAATCGCGCGTACGCCCTCCGCGCCCCCTCGGTCGCTCGCCGCTCGTCCTGGGCGTACACCACCACCCGGCCGTCCACCCCCATGCACAGCCGGTGGAACTCGTACCGCCCCGGGACCGGCGCCGGCACGCTGCCAACACTTCGGCACGCGCACAGGAGCACGCCCAGCGCGAGGAGCACCAGCCGCATGACCACGCTGTTCATGAGCGCAGCATATCTGATCGCCGCCGGCGCCACCGCCCAGCCCCCCGCGACGCCCGCCCCCGCGCCCGCCGCGGACAAGGCCCCGCACACCTTCAAGCAGCCCATCCCCTCCGCGGCCTACGACCTGGAGATGACGCTCGTGCCCGCCGACGAGGCCCGCCACCTCCCCGCGTTCTACCTCTCCACCACCGAAGTCACCTGGGAGGCGTACGACGTCTTCGTCTACGGGCTGGACGGCACGGACAACGACGACAAGCCCGCGTCCGGCAAACCCGAGGACGCCGTGTCACGCCCCAGCAAGCCCTACATCCCGCCGGACCGCGGCTTCGGCCACGAGGGGTACGCGGCGATCTGCGTGTCGAGCAAGGCCGTCGAGGAGTACTGCAAGTGGCTCTCGGCCAAGACAGGCAGGCACTTCCGCCTGCCCACGGAGGACGAGTGGGAGCACGCCGCCCAGGGCGGGACTTCATCCAAGTTCCCCTGGGGGGACGACGGGGCGAAGGCCTCCGAATACGCCTGGTACGGCGACAACAGCGAGAACACCACCCACCCCGTGAACACCCGGAAGCCCAACGGCTTCGGGCTCGCCGACATGCTGGGCAACGCCCGCGAGTGGGTCCAGGGTCGGGACGGGCAGCCCGTCCTCAAGGGCGGCGGCTACCGCGACAAGCTCGAGGACTGCGCCGTCACCAGGCGCTGGCCGTTCGACAAGGCATGGCAGGTGACCGACCCGCAGATCCCCAAGTCCAAGTGGTGGCTCTCCGACGGATCGTTCATCAGCTTCCGCATCGCGTGCGACGCCGAAACCGGCCTAAAGGCGCCCGCGGGTGACCCGCTGGACCCCATGAAGCGCGCACCCGGCTCGAGCCCCACTTCCAAGCCCGCCCAGCAGCCCGCCCAGCAGACCGGCCAGCAGCCCCAGGAG
The DNA here is from genome assembly GCA_046350475.1 of Phycisphaerales bacterium. Lineage (GTDB taxonomy): Bacteria > Planctomycetota > Phycisphaerae > Phycisphaerales > UBA1924 > BJHL01. Next base: position 253,224 of record JAXMAJ010000002.1, read on the forward strand.
ACCCACAAGTGACCAACCCCACCGCCGCCTTCAGCTCCTCGCGCCGCGATGTCCTCAAGGCCGCGGCCGGTGCCGCGGGCCTGGCCCTCATCCCCGCCGCGCTGGGGCAGACCAGCCCGCTCGACAAGATGAACGTGCAGAAGCCCCGGCAGCTCAGGATCGGCCTCATCGGCTGCGGCGGGCGCGGCACCGGCGCCGTCTGCCAGGCCGCCTCGGCGGACAAGAACACCGTCGTCTACGCGCTCGCCGACCTCTTCCCCGAGAAGGTCGAGTCCTGCCTCAAGAACGTGAAGGAGCACTTCGCGGACGAGAGCGCCCGCGTGGACGTGCCGCCCGAACGCCGCTTCAGCGGCGTGGACGCGCACGAGAAACTCCTCGCCCTGGGAGTGGACGTCGTCTGCCTGTGCGCGTACCCCCACTTCCGCCCCGCCCACCTGGAGGCCGCCGTCAAGGCCGGGGCCCACGTCTTCTGCGAGAAGCCGATGGCCGTGGACGCGCCCGGCCTGCGCAGGGTCCGCGAGGCCGCCGCCCTGGCCAAGGCCAAGCAGCTCTCGCTGGTGTGCGGGTTCTGCTGGCGCTACAACGACACGATGGTGCCCTTCTGGGACGAGGTGAAGAAGGGCGTCATCGGCGACGTGCTCACCGTGCACACCACCTACCACACCAGCACGCTGAGCAAGAAGCCCCGCCAGCCGGAGTGGAGCGACATGGAGTTCCAGCTCCGCAACTGGTGGCACTTCACCTGGCTCTCGGGCGACCACATCGTGGAGCAGGCCTGCCACTCCATCGACCGCATGTCCTGGGCCATGGGCGACGCCGAGCCCGTGCGGTGCGTCGGCCTGGGCGGGCGCGCCGCCCGCGAGGGCCCCGAGCACGGCAACGTCTTCGACCACTTCACCGCCCTCTACGAGTACGCCGACGGCCGCCGATCCTTCCACACCACACGCCAGATCGACCACTGCCCGGGCGAGAACATCGACTACCTCGTCGGCACCAAGGGACGCGGCCTGTGCGACGGCTTCTCCAGCCGCTACGAGCTCACCGACCACAAGGGCACGCCCGCCTTCAAGGGCAAGAACGACCCCGAGAGCGTGGGCCGCATGTACCAGAACGAGCACGACGTGCTCTTCCGGAGCATCCGCGCCGGCCAGGCACGCAACGACGGCGAGTGGATGTGCCGCAGCACCATGCTCGCCCTCATGGCCCGCATGGCCGCCTACACCGGCCAGACCGTCTCCTGGCAGCAGGCCTGGGAGAGCAGAGAGGACCTCACCCCGCCCTCGTACGCCTTCGGCCCCCTCGCCACGCCCGCCGTGCCGGTGCCCGGCAGGACCAAGCTCGCCTGACACGCCCCCGCTTGACATACCTATTCAGCCCGCGAATACTCATGCGATGAACGCACGGGCCCGCAGGCTGGGAGCCATCCGCACGCTGCTGCACACCGCGCACCCGCGCAGCCAGGAGGAGCTCTGCCGCCTCCTCGCCCGCGACGGCGTGGAAGCCACCCAGGCCACCCTCTCCCGCGACCTGCGCGAGCTCGGCGTGCTCAAGGGCCCGGAGGGGTACATCCTCCCCGCCGCCAACGGCACGCCCCACCCGCACGAGACGCCCCGCACCCTCGCACGCGCCGTGAAGGGCGCCATGATCGACGCCCGCGCCGCCGGCACACTCATCGTCATCCGCACCCAGGCCGGCCACGCCTCCGCCCTCGCCCTCGAGATCGACCGCGCCGGCCTCGCCGGCGTCATCGGCACCGTCGCGGGGGACGACACCATCTTCGTCGCGGCGGCCAGCGGGCGGACCGCGTCCCGCATCGCACGGACGCTCATGGATATGCTGCGCGTCCCCTGACAACGAGCACGGAAGGAAAACTCATCGTGGCAGTGCGTGCGGTCATCATCGGTGCGAGCGGCTACAGCGGGGCCGAGCTGGTCTCCCTGCTCCTCGCGCACCCGGGCGTGCGGGTCGTCGGCCTCTTCGGCTCCGGCCGGAGCGAGAAGGCGGGCCAGAGCCCCCCGGCATTCTCCCAGTCCTTCGGGCGATTCCGGGGCGTGCTCGACCTCCCCGTCCGCGCCACCGACGTGGCGGAGATCGCCGCCCTCCGCCCCGACGCCGTCTTCCTCTGCACTCCCCACGAGGCGAGCCTGGAGCTCGCGCCCCAGCTCCGCGCAGACGGGCGCACCGTGCTGGACCTCTCCGCCGCGTACCGCCTCCAGGACACCGCGGCGTTCGAGAAGTTCTACGCCCTCTCCCACCACGACCTCCCCCTGCTCCGCACCGCCGTCTACGGGCTCCCGGAGCTGTTCCGCGCCAGGATCAGGGACGCCGGGCTCGTCGCCGTGCCCGGCTGCTACCCCACCAGCATCATCCTGCCCCTCGCCCCGCTCGCAAAGGCCGGCGCGCTCCGGTCCGGCACACGGCCCATCATCGACGCCACTAGCGGCATCAGCGGCGCCGGCCGCAAGGCCGAGCAGCGCCTCCTCTTCTGCGAGGTCAGCCAGCAGGCCTACGGCGTCTTCAGGCACCGCCACCAGCCGGAGATCGACGCCTACGCCGGCGTCCCCACCGTCTTCACGCCCCACACCGGGCCCTACGACCGCGGCATCCTCAGCACCATCCACGCGGAGCTCGCCGACGGATGGGACGGCGACCGCGCGCGACGCACGCTCGACGCCGCCTACCAGGACGAGCCCTTCGTCCGCCTCTGCCCCGCCGGCGTCTGGCCGGCCGTCGCCGACGTGCGCACGACCAACTTCTGCGACATCGCCCTCGCCGCCGACGACCACGGGCACCTCGTCGTCAGCAGCGCCATCGACAACCTGGTCAAGGGCGCCGCCGGGCAGGCCGTGCAGTGCATGAATATCCGTTTCGGCCTCCCCGAGACCACCGCCCTCCTCGCCGGGGGTGCCGCGTGACCGCCCCCGCACCCGCCGGCGGCCCGCGCCCGGACCACACCGTCTTCGCCGGCAGGCCCCTGGTCGTCAAGATCGGCGGCGCGTCCCTGGAACGCCAGCGCGAGACCCCCGCCCTCTGGCACGCCCTGGTCGAGAAGCACCGCACACACGCCGGCGGCATCGTGCTCGTCCATGGCGGCGGCAGGATGGTGGACGCCCTCCTCGACAGGCTCGCCATGAAGACCGAGCGCCGCGAGGGCATCCGCATCACGCCCCAGGACCAGATGGACGTGATCGCCGGCGTGCTCGCCGGCACCGTCAACAAGCAGCTCGTCGGCGCCATCAACGCCTCCGTGCCCGGCTCCCCCGCCGTCGGCCTCTGCCTGGGCGACGGCGGATCGCTCAGCACCAGCCGCACCACGCGCTTCGCCTTCGACCCAGGCTGCGTGGGCGACGTGGACCCCGCAGACTCCGGCGCGAACCTCCTCCGCGAACTCCTCCGCCTCCGGTACCTGCCCGTCGTCGCCTGCATCGGCATCGGCAGGGACGGCGGGCTCCTCAACGTCAACGGCGACGACGCCGCGGCCGGGGTCGCCAGAGCCCTGGGCGCCGCCGCCCTCGTGCTGCTCACCGACGTGGAGGGCGTCCGCGGCGCCGACGGCAGGACCATCCCCGAGCTGACGCCCGCACGGATCGAGCAGCTGATCAGGGACGGCGTCATCGCCGGCGGCATGGTGCCCAAGACCCGCTCCGCCGCAGAAACCGCCCGCCACACCGGCGCTCCCGTCGTCATCCTCTCGGCCGCGCCCGAACACTTCGCGGCCTACCTCCGGGGCGACCCGGTCGGCACGCGGGTTCTGCCGGCCTGAACCACACGCACACCGCGGGCCACCGCCCGCACAGGACAGCACAGTGTCACGAACAACGCCCACACACCCGCCGGCCGCGACTCCCTCCGCCGACCCCACACCGCCCGCGCAGAACGCCCCGGAACTGAAGGGCCGGGACCTGCTCACCCTCACGCAGGTCACCCCCGCGTGCGTGCGCGAGCTCTTCGCCACCGCCGCGGCCCTCAAGAAGAACCGCCGCCTCCACTCCACCGCCCTCGAGGGCGTCAACGCCGTGCTCATCTTCGAGAAGGCGTCCCTGCGCACCCGCATCACGTTCGAGACCGGCGTGGGCATGCTTGGCGGACGGGCCGTCTACATGGACCACAGCGTGCAGCGCCTGGGCGACCGGGAGGCCGTCAAGGACTACGCCAGGAACCTCGAGCGGTGGATGGACTGCATCATCGCCCGCGTCTACAGCCAGCAGATCATCGAGGAACTCGCCTTCCACACACGCGTCCCGGTCATCAACGCCCTCTCCGACCGCTTCCACCCCTGCCAGGGGCTCGCCGACCTGTTCACCCTCTGGGAGCGTACCGGCGGCACCATGCGCTGCGACGGCCACCGCCTCCGCGTCGCGTACGTCGGCGACGGCAACAACGTCTGCCATTCCCTCATGCACTGCGCCACCATGCTCGGCGCCGACATGACGGTCGTCAGCCCCAAGGGCTACGAGCCGGAAGCGGCCGTCGTCCAGCAGTGCCAGGCCTTCTGCGCAGAGAGCGGCGCCACCCTGACCGTCGCCAACAAGCTCGCCGCGGCAGAACGCCACCACGCCGTCTACACGGACGTCTGGGTCAGCATGGGCCAGGCCGACTCCGCCGGCAAGCGCCGCAAGGTCTTCAACGCCTACCAGGTCAACATGGACGTCATGGACACCGCCAGCAGAGGCCTGCCCGCCGCCTGGGGCGCGGGCGTCGCTCCCGGGCGCGCCGTGTTCATGCACTGCCTCCCCGCCCAGCGTGGCGTGGAGGTGACCGACGACGTCATCGACGCGCCCTTCAGCGTCGTGTACGACCAGGCGGAGAACCGCCTCCACGCGCAGAACGCCCTCATGTACCACATCCTCAAGCCCTAGCCCCCCTGCCCGCAGCCCCCATGCACGACGCACAGACACTCCTCCACTTCCGCGGGCAAGCGCTCACGCAGTTCCTGCTCGTAGCCACCATCTTCGGCGCGTTCGCCATGGGCGGTGTCATCGCCCTGATTGCGCACCACGAGAAACAACGCCTGCGCTCGTTCCTGTTCATCGTGTTGTCGGTCGCGTCCATGGCATTCGTGCTCGCCTCTGCCTTGTCGGTGCTGGTCATCCCCTTCGCCACTTCATCCATGGACCTGTCCGACCGAGCGACCGATGGGCTGAATACCTTGTACCGCGTCGCGGTCGACACCATGATGCTGGGCATGGCCCTCCTCGCGGTGGGCCTCGGGGCGCTGGGCTTCATGGTCTCCCGGCGCGCGGGGGTGTGGACACTCGGCGCATCCGGCGTCACCACCATCGCGTTCATATTCTGCGCCGCCTACCTCTCGCACATCCTGAAGTAGCTGGTCCGTCAACCCGTCCCCCCTGTGGCAAAAGGTCCCCCTCCCATGTCCAAACGCATCGCACTCGCGTACTCCGGCGGCCTCGACACCTCCTGCATCGTCCCCTGGCTCCGGGAGAACATCCCCGGCAGCGAGGTGGTCTGCGTCGTGGGAGACGTCGGCCAGGGCGCCGACGAGCTCAAGGGCGTCGAGAAGAAAGCCAGGAACAGCGGCGCCGCGGAGTGCCACGTCGTGGACCTCAAGAAGGAGTTCGTCGACGACTTCGTCATGCCCACCATGATCGCCGGCGCGGTGTACGAGCGGCGGTACCTCCTCGGCACCGCCATCGCCCGCCCCATCCTCGCCGCCGGGCAGGTCCGCGTGGCGAAGAAGACCGGCTGCACCGCCCTCGCCCACGGGTGCACGGGCAAGGGCAACGACCAGGTGCGCTTCGAGAGCGCGTACGCAGCGCTCGCGCCGGAAATGGAGATCATCGCGCCGTGGCGCCACCCCGCGTGGAACCTCTCCGGCCGCCTCGCCATGCTCGACTACCTCAAGCAACGCAGGATCCCCACCACAGCCAGCGCAACCAAGATCTACTCGCGCGACCGCAACCTCTGGCACATCAGCCACGAAGGGGGCACAATCGAGAACCCCTGGAACGCCCCCCCGCAGGACGCCTACATGCTGAGCGCGTCCCCGGAGAAGGCCCCCGCCCGCCACCAGGACGTCACCCTCACCTTCCGCGCCGGGCGCCCCACCTCCCTCGACGGCGTGAAGATGCCCGCCTGGCAGATCATCGAGAAGCTCAACACCATCGCCGGCAGGCACGGCGTCGGGCGCGTGGACCTCGTCGAGAACAGGCGCGTGGGCATGAAGAGCCGCGGCCTCTACGAAACCCCGGGCGGCACCACCATCGTGGAGGGCCTCCGGGCCCTGGAGGAACTGGTGCTCGACCGCGAGACGCTCCACTACCGCGAGCACCTGGGCCTCACGTTCGCCGAACTCGTCTACGACGGCCGCTGGTTCACACCCCTCCGCGAAGCGCTCTGGACCTGCGCACAGAAGATCGCCGAGCCCCTGTCCGGCCAGGTCGTCGTGCGCCTCTACAAGGGCACCGCCACCGCCGTCCAGCGCAAGAGCCCCCACTCCCTCTACGCCGAGAAGATGGTGAGCTTCGAGGGCGAGGACGTCTACAGCCAGAAGGACGCCGGCGGCTTCATCAGGCTCCTGAGCCTGCCCGAACGCATCCGGGCGCTCAAGCAGAGGGGCCGGGCGCGGTGACGGCTCGGCCTGTGCCGGCCGCAAAGCGCTCCGCCGCCTGACGCATTGCATCACGGGCACGGAGGCCGACCGCCGCGCAGACCCTGCCCCATCCGTCGGCGCGCCTTCGGCGATCACGCGCGCCCGTCAGCCCACGCCGCCCTCCGACGACAGCCCCCGACGCGCCGCGTCCATCTCGCCCTCCACCGCCACCAGCGCCGCGACGACATCCCCGTCGAACTGGGAGCCGGACGCCGCAACGATCACCTCCACGGCGCGCGCGTGCGGCAGAGCGTCCTTGTACACGCGCCGGCTCGTCAGCGCGTCGTACACGTCCGCGACCGACACGATGCGCGCCTCCAGCGGTATCTCCTCGCCCGCGATCCGCACCGGGTAGCCGTTGCCGTCCCACCGCTCGTGGTGGTACATCGCCACCCGGATGCTCATCTCCACCAGCGGGTCACTGCCCATCTGCTCCCGGGCGGCGATGAGCGTGTCCGACCCGATGACCGGGTGGATCTGCATGTGCGACCGCTCCTCCGCCGTGAGCGGGCCCGGCTTCAGGAGCACCGCGTCAGCGACACCGACCTTGCCGATGTCGTGCAGGGTGGACGCGGTCCGGAGCATGGCGATCCACTCATCGTCGATCTCGGCAAAGCGGGGACGCAGCGCCCGCGCGAGGATCACGGAATACTCGGCGATGCGGTCCAGGTGCGCCCCCGTGTCCGTGTCGCGATAGTCCGCGAGCCGGGCCAGGCCCGTGATCATCGCCGTGCGGATACGCAGCGAATGCGCCACGCGCCGGCGCACCTCGCGCTCCAGACCGGCGTTGATGCCGTCCATCTCGCCGTCGTGCCGCCGCATGAGGCGGGCGGTGATGAGCCCGGTGCACGACAGCACGATGAGACCCACCGCGACGGAAACCAGGGGGAGGTCGCGCGCCCACGAGCCCGGCAGCATCGCCCCGTCGGTGGCCACGCCCAAAGTGTTCAGGCGCTGGGCAACCGCGGCCTCCGCCGTGTGGCGCACGTAGCGGGCCGTCAGCGCCCAGCCCAGGGCGAGAAAAACGGCCTGAACGCCCACGACGATGGCCACCCACCGCACGCGCGATCGCCTAGATGCAGCGGTCGACTGCAGCACACACCCTCCGTTGGTGCGACCATGGCCGGCAGCACAATAGCCCGGAACAGGCCGCCCCCGGACCTGCATAGCACACCCGCTTCACCCCTATTGTCCCCGCGAAAGGATCCACCATGGCGCTTTGGGGCGGTCGATTCGAGGGCGGGCCCGACCCGCTGTTCCAGGAGCTCAACGACTCCCTCCCGTTCGACTACCGGCTCGCGCTGGAGGACATCGACGGGAGCACCGGCTGGGCCAGGGCCATCCACCGCGCGGGCGTGCTCACCGCAGACGAGCTGACCAGGCTCACCGGCGCGCTCCAGGCACTCCGCCAGGAAGTGGAGAAGAACCCGCAAGCGCCGCTCGACGGCAGGGGCGCCCACGACGAGGACATCCACTCCTGGGTCGAGCGCCGCCTCATCGAATCGGTCGGACCCCTGGGCAAGAAGCTCCACACCGGCCGCAGCCGCAACGACCAAGTCGCCACCGACCTCCGCATGTGGACCCGCCGCGCCATCCTGGCCAGGACCCAGGAACTGGCCGCCGCGCGCCGCACGCTGCTCGACTTCGCCGACGCGCAGCTCAAGGAGGGCGTCGTCGTCCCCGGGTACACACACCTCCAGCGCGGCCAGCCCATCCTCCTCGCCCACTGGGCCATGGCGTACGACGCGATGCTCTCCCGGGACGCCCAGCGCCTGGCCGACTGCCTCGCGCGCGTCAACGTGTGCCCCCTGGGCTCCGGCGCCCTCGCCGGCACCTCCTACCAGGTCGACCGCGATCAGCTCGCGACGGACCTGGGCTTCGCACGCGCGAGCGCCAACTCTCTGGACGCCGTCGGCGACCGCGACTTCGTCATCGAGACGCTGGCCGCCCTCTCCATCCTCGCAGTGCACCTCTCGCGCCTCGGCGAAGACCTCATCCTCTACGGGTCCGGCGAGTTCGCCTTCTTCGAGTACGACGACGCCTTCTCCAGCGGCTCCTCCCTCATGCCCCAGAAAAAGAACCCCGACGCCGCCGAGCTCCTCCGGGGCAAGTCCGGGCGTGTCGTGGGCTCCCTGGTCGCCATGCTCACGAGCATGAAGGGCCTCCCCCTCGCGTACAACAAGGACCTGCAGGAAGACAAGGAGCCGCTCTTCGACGCCATGAAGCACGCCAGCCTGTGCCTCCGCGCCGCCGCCCGCATCTTCGCCGGCATCACCGTCCGCAAGGACGCCTGCGAACGCGCCGCCCGCTCCGGGCACACCAACGCCACCGAACTCGCCGACTACCTCGTCTCCAAGGGGGTCCCCTTCCGCGACGCGCACGACCAGGTGGGACGCCTCGTCCGCGCCGCCATCGGACGCAACCTCAACCTCGAGGCCCTGCCCCTCGAAACCCTCCGGGAGCACGCCCCCGCATGCGGACCCGACGTCTTCCCCGCCCTTACCCCACAGGCCGCCCTGGCCAAACGGGAAGTGCCCGGAGGGACCGGGCCTGCCGCAGTCGGCGAGGCAATTCGGTCGGCGCGAGCCTCGCTCGCCCCCTGACCCCGGCCGGTGACATCCGCGCCCTGTCCGAGAAGACTCCGGACCCACCCGGAATCCCGTGGAAAGCCGGGGATTCCCCGCCAATCCACACCCGCGCCCACGACAAAATTCTCCACATTTGGTGGCAATGCCGACCTTTCAGCGCATGATACTGGGGTACCAGCCGGTGCTGCGCTGTCCCCTCGGCAAAGCCGAGCGCCCCGGTGCCTTGGGAAGGAACTTGCATGGGTGCGCGGGAGAGAACCAACGCGATGGCTGTGCTCTGCCTGTGCGGCATCACCGCCGGAGCAGGCGCGGACATCATTTACCAGACCCAGAGCCGGTCGATCACCGCGGCCTCCTCGGCCAACGGCGGCTCGCTGACCGCGACGGCCCCAGACTTTGGACCATTCATCCAGACGCTCGTCTCCTCCACAACCTTCAACCAGCAGGGCGGCGGCACCGCCAACAACACCGGCAGTTCCACCATCGACTGCCAGCTCGACCCAAACTCCGTGCGCGCCGCCGGGCACATCTCCGGCGAGGGCGGAACCGATGAGGGCGGCGGCGACGTCTTCGGCGAAGGCAGCGTGCGCATCGACGTCACCTTCCAGATCGATACCGCGACTCCCTTCAACCTCTTCGCGCTCGCCCGCCCCGGCACCAGCCTTCTCGAAGAGTTCGAGATCAAGCTGAAGAACTTGGACATCAACTCTGATGTTTTCGAGCTGGACAACACGTCGCCGCCGGAAGTGGTGAACTTCAGCGGCACGCTTCAGCCCGGGAACTACCGGCTCAGGTACATCGTCGAGACGATCATCACCGGCCCACTGCAGGACAACGAGTTCGGCCTGAACTTCACCGTGCCCGCGCCCGGCACCGCCGTCCTGCCGCTCCTGGCCGCAGCCGCCATGCGCCGCCGCCGCCGCTAACGGGGCCTGCCGTCCGCCTGACCGTCCGGGGCAGCCGCCCGCAGCTTCGCCGCGTCATCGCCGCGCCCCGCCCGGTCGTAAACCCCCGCGAGCGCCGCGCGCACCCGCGCCGTGAGCGTCCTGAGGTTCGCCTTCTCCACCATCGGCAGCGTCCGCTCCAGGATCGGCAACGCCTCGCCGTCACGCCCCGCCTCCGCAAGCGTGACGCCGATGTTGGCGTCCGTCGCCGAAATCCCGTTCGCATCACCCGGCGTGTGCTCCTTCTGCCACGCCGCAACTTCTTCCAGCACCGCAAGCGCCTGGTCAAAGTGCGACAGCTTCCGGTAGGCCTCCGCGAGCGAAGTGCCCGCCGCGACCCGCCCGGCGTGCAGGTGCCCGAAGGCGGCGTTCCACGTCTGGTAGGCCTCGGTCAGGGGCGCCAACGCCGCCTGGGGGTCGCCCTGGCGCACCAGCGCCAGCCCAAGGTTGCTCTTCACCCGCACAATGAGCGGGTGGTCGGCCGGCAGCCGCGCGGCACGCAGCTGGATGGTCTTCCGGAACTCGCCGGCCGCACCGGCAAAGTCGCCCTTGGCAAAGAGCGCTGTCCCGATGTTGTTGTGGGACTCCGCCGCCTGAAGGCTGTCCGCGCCGTGCAGGGCCTCGCGCACCGTGAGCGCTTCCCGCTGCACCGCCAGGGCGTCATCGCCCTTGTGCTGGTCCCGCAGGCAGGCCCCCAGGTTGTTCAGCAGGTCCGCCTCGCGCGCGGTGTGCACGCCCCCGCTGCGCGCCCGCTCCTCCGCCAGCAGGCCCCGCATCAGCGACTCCGCCTCGGGCGCCCTGCCCTCGAAGAACGTGAGGACCGCCAGGTCCTGCCGCGTCTCGATATTCGCGTCGGCGTCCGCCGGCAACTCCGCGCGGAACGTGGCACCCGCAGCACCCAGCTGCTCACGTGCCTCCTTGAGCATCCCAAGGTACATCGCGCAGCGCCCCACCGCCTGCTGAAAGCCGGCCCGGGTGACCGGGTCCGTCGGGGGTGACTCACGCAGCCGCGTCAGCGCGTTGGTCATCACCTCAGACAGAGGCGCACTGGGCCCCAACCTGCCCGTCTCGCCCTGCGAAATCATCGAGACCAGGAAGTCGCGCGTTTCGCCCAGTCGGATGTTCGACGCCAGCAGCTCCGCCCGCTGCACGCGCAGCTCCTGCCGCTGCCGGTAGAGCACCCCCGTCGCGCCCGCCAGCAGCAGCACCGCCAGCACCGTCAGGGCGGTCCCCACCGCGTGCCGCCGGACGAACTTGGACACCCGGTACGACAGCGTGTCCCGCCGCGCCGTCACCGGCATCCCTGAGAGGTAACGCCCGATGTCCGCCGAGAACTGCTCCGTGCTCGCGTACCGCCGCTGCGGCTCCTTCCGCAGCGCAGTCATCACGATCGTGTCCAGGTCCCCCCGCAGCAGCCCGCGAAGCCGAGTGGACGAAACACCACGCGTCCGCGGCGCATCCGGCGTGGCCCGCGGGCCCGGGCCCGCCGGCCCCCCGCCAGCCGGCCGCACCGGCGCAGCGCCGGTCTGGGGCATTCCCGCCGGATCCGGAGCCGGCTTGGTGCCCGTGCCCAGCCCGCCCACCCGGACCGTGACGGCCTGGCTGGGGATCGGCGGCACTTCCACGCACACCACCCGCTGCACCTCATCCGTGGACCGCGTCGTGAACCGGTACGGCCTCAGCCCGGTGAGCAGCTCATACAGCACCACGCCCAGCGAATACACGTCGCTCGCCGTCGTGACCACATCGCCCCGCACCTGCTCCGGGCTCGCGTACTCGGGCGTCAGGCGACGGTCCGCCTCGATCGTCTGGTCGATCCCCGGCCCCCCCGTCAGGAGCTTGGCGATCCCGAAGTCCAGCAGCTTGGGCGTGCCGTCCTTCGTCACCAGGATGTTGCTCGGCTTGAGGTCCCGGTGGATGATCAACGCCTGGTGCGCCGCGTGAACAGCCTCGCACACCGTCCGGAAGATGCGCAGCCGCTCCCTGATGCTCAGCCGCTTGCTGTCGCAGTACTCATCGATCGGCACCCCGTCCACGTACTCCATCACGAGGTACGGGCGTGCGTCCGGCGTCATCCCCGCGTCCAGCAGGCGCGCCACGTTGGGGTAGTCGAGCGCAGCCAGCGTCTGCCGCTCAGCGGCGAACCGCCGGAGCACCTCCTCGCTGTCCATGCCCCGCTTCACGACCTTGACCGCGACCTGCTGGTTGAACTGCCCGTCCGCACGCACCCCCAGGTACACCGTGCCCATGCCGCCGCTGGCGATGCGGCGCTCGATCCGGTAGTTGCCCAGCGACTTCCCCAGCAATTCGTCCGTGAACCCCGCCACCTCCGCGAGCTTCCCGATCTGCCCGCCCAGCGCCGGGCTCTCCAGGAAGCCGCCCACCTGGTCCCCCGCCCGCAGCAGCGCATGCACGTCCGCCGCGAGCGCGCTGTCGTTGCCGCACGCCCGCGCAACCGCGCCATCGCGCTCGTGGGGCAGCAGCGCCGCCACCTCGAAGTACACCCGCTCCGCCTGCTTCAGGCGCTCCGCAGCCGACGCGCTCCCTCCCCCGGGACCCGCCTGGTCGGTCCCGCTCACGACGCACCCCCCGCCATGCTCTCCAGCTCCCGGTGCAGCCACACCCGCGCAAACTGCCAGTCCCGCGCGATCGTGCTGGGAGATACCCCCAGCGCCGCCGCCGTCTGGTCCACCGTCAGACCCGCGAAGAACCGCAGCTCCACCACCCGCGCCTTCTGCTCGTCCACCGCCGCCAGCTTCGTCAGCGCCGCGTCCAGCGCCGCCACGTCCACGCCCCCCGTGTCCGGCGCCAGCACCGCCTGCTCGTCCAGCACGCCCGGACGCACCCCCGCGCCGCGCTTGAGCCGGTTGCGCTCACGCGCATGGTCCGTCAGGATCCGCCGGATCGCCCTCGCCGCGGCGCCGAAGAAGTGCGCCCGGTTGTCCCACGTCACCTCCGTCGGGCCCACCAGCCGCATGTACGCCTCGTGCACCAGCGCGGTCGCGTGCAGCGTCTGCGCGCGGCTCTCCCCCTTCAGGAACCGCTGCGCAAGCTGCTTGAGCTCGTCGTACACGATCGGGAAAAGCTCGTCCGTCGCACGCCGATCCCCCGACTGCGCCCGCGCAAGCAGCATGGTCACCGCCGGCTGACCGGGTGTGGATGCGGAAGGTGGGTGCGCGTGCTCGGGTGTCGTCGCCACGATGGATGCCTCTCGCACAAGCGTACAGACCCCGGGGCGGCCGGGATGAGCGCCTCAAGCAGTCATGCGTCAGGACCCGGGCCGCACTGTCACCTTCACCCGGCCCGAGAACCGACGGAGAGAGCCCCAACCGGCCCCAATTCCCCCGCCACCTGCACAATCGCGTGCCGCAGCACAAGAATCGAACGCGCGTACTCCGCCACCGATACCCGCTCCTCGGGCGTGTGGTCAAGGTGGCTGTCCCCCGGCCCGTACGCCGCGATCGGGCACCCCCAGACCGGCCCCACGACATTCAGGTCCGCCGTGCCCGTCTTCACCGCCAGACGCGGTGTCCCCCCGTGCACGCGAACGCCCGAGCACAACGCACGGACCACCGCGTTCCCCCGGTCCGCGACGTGCGCAACCTCCGCGCCCGAAAACTCCAGCTCCGCACCCCCCGGCGCATGCCGGCGGCACAACGCCTCAACCTCCGCAGGGCTGACACCCGGCGGCAGCCGGAACCCCGCCTGCGCAACCACCGTGTCCCGCACCCCGTCCGAGTCCGTCCGCACCCGCCGCAGCGTCGCCTGCACCTGGTCAAACACACGCCCCGCGCACCGCATCGATTGAGCGCCCGTCCGCACCGCCTCCCACCAGCTCACGCACTCATCACCCACGCTCGCCACCGGTCGCGCCGTGTGCCCCGCGCCCCGCCCCGCACGGTACTCCACCAGCAGCCGCCCCTTGTACCCCAGCGTGACCCCGTCCCAGTGGCTCGGCTCGCCGATGATGCACGCCGCCGGCCGGTACACGCCCAGCACATGCCGCGCCCCACGGGATGTCGCAGACTCCTCCTCCGTCGCACCCACCACCACCACGCGCACGCCCGGCGGCAGCGACAACCCGGTCGCCGCGCACACGAAGGCCGCCAGCGGCCCCTTCGCGTCCACCGTGCCCCGCCCGTGCAGCACGTCCCCCTCGCGCCGCACCGGGATGTCCCCCGGGACCGTGTCCATGTGGCCAAGCAGCACAATGTCCACGGCTGCACAGCCCGCCCCCGCCCCCACCTCCCCCACCGCATTCCCCGCCGCATCGATGTGCGCACGCATGCCCCGCTCACGCATCCGCCGCACCAGCAGCTCAGCGACACCCTGCTCCTCGCCCGAATGGCTCCGGACCTCCACCACCTCCCGCAGCAGCCGCTCGTCCGCCGTTTCACAGGCGCCCGACGCCGCCCCGTTCACCGTCGCCGTCATTGGAACACCGTCCCCACCCCCGCCAGCGCGCTGCTGATGGGACCCCGCACCCGCGCATCCCCGATCACCACCCGCGCCACTCCCCCCGCCAGCGCATCGCCCGCGCCCAGCACCTTCTTCTTCATCCGCCCCTGCGCGAACTCCACCGCCTGCGCCACCTCATGCCGACGCACCACCGGCACCAGGCTCGACTCGTCCGGGAACGCCCGCAGCAGCCCCCGCACGTTCGACAGCAGCAGCAGCGAACCCGCCCCCAGCGCCGCCGCCGTCGCCGCCGCCGCCCGGTCCGCATCCACGTTGATGGGCTCGCCGCTCTCCGTCACGGCAGGCGGCGAAAGCACCGGCGTAAACCCCGCGTCCAGCAGCGTGCGCAGCAACCCCGCGTTCACCCGCTCCACATTGCCCGAGTAGTCGTCCCGCACGATGACCACCCGCCCATCCTCCACGCTCCGCACCGCCCCCTTCCGCGTGCCCACCCACAGCCGCCCGTCCAACCCCGACAAGCCCACCGCCCCCACGCCCCGCGCAACCAGCCGCTCCACCAGCGCCTGGTTCATCACCCCCCGGCACGCCATCTGGAAGATCTCCAGCGTGCGACGGTCCGTCCGCCGGCTCGTGTGACCCGAGGGCGACGTGATGAACCGGGCCGGGTGCCCCAGCGCAGCCGACAGCACGTTGGTCTGGTGCGAGCCCCCGTGCACGAGCACCACGCGTTGCCCCCGCGCAACCAGCGCCGCCGCGTCCTCCGCGACGGCGTCCAGGTCCACCCCCTCGCTCCCGCCGACCTTGACCACGATCATGATCGCACTCCTACAGCGGGTGCAGCCCGCAGAATCCCAGACCCGCCCGCTCCTCAAACCCGCACATCAGGTTCATGCACTGCACCGCGCTCCCCGCGGCGCCCTTCATCAGGTTGTCGATCGCGCACATCACCACCACCCGCCCCGTCGACTCATCCACTTCAAACCCCACGTCCGCCCAGTTCGTGCCCGCCAGGACCTTCGGCTCCGGGTACCGGTGGATGCCGGACCGGTCCCTCACCAGCCGCACGAACGGCTCGCCCCCATACGCCCCCCGGTAGAGCGCCCACAGCTCCTTGTCCGCCAGACCGCGCCGCGGGAACACGTGCGCCGTGCACAGCACGCCCCGCACCAGCTCCACGCTCGTGACCGACATGTGCAGCTCAAAGTCCCCCAGCGCCTGCCGCACCTCCGCCTGGTGCCGATGCCCCGCCGGCGCAAAGCTCCGCACGCTGCCGCTCCGCTCCGGGTGGTGCCCCGTCGCGCTCGGCTCCGCCCCCGCCTCCGACGAACCCACCTTGAGGTCCGCCACCACCGAACGGATCAGCCCCGCCCGCGCCAACGGCAGCAGCGCGAGATTCACCGCCGTCGCGTTGCACCCCACCCCGCTCGCCAGCCTCGCGCCCCGCAGCCGCTCACGCTCCAGCTCCGGCAGCCCATACACAAACCGGTCCAGCCAGGCCGGCGACGGGTGCTCCCCGCCGTACCACGCCCGGTACACCCCCGCATCCCTCAGCCTGAAGTCCGCCGAAAGATCCACCACACGCTGCGCCAGCCCCGCATACCGCTCCACCCCACGGCACGCCTCCCCGTGCGGCAGGCACAGGAACAGCACGTCGCACGCCCGCAGCTGGTCCGGCGAATCAAACTGCAGCCGCGTCACCCCGCGCAGGTTCGGGTGCGTGCTGTGCACAAACCCGCCCACCAGCCGACGCGAAGTCACCTGCTCCACCAACACGCCCGGATGCCCCAGCAGCAGCCGCAGCAACTCCCCGCCCGTGTACCCCGACCCGCCCACGATCGACACCCGCAGCGCCGCGCTCATGCCCCCACCCCTTCCGCCGCGCCGCGCCGCGCAACCGCCATCACCCACTCCGCGATCCGCCCGGGAATGTCCACCCCCGTGGGCTCGATGCAGTTGCGGAACTCCATCGTGTGGTTGACCTCATTCACCAGCACGCCCCGATCCGGGTCCTCCAGGAGATCGATCGCCAGCACGCCCCCGCCCACCGCCCGCGCCGCACGCCGAGAAACCTCCGCAACCTCCGGCGGAACCTCGTACCGCTCCGCCGTCCCCCCCCGCGCCGTGTTCGTCACCCAGTGCCCGCTCCGCCTCGCTATCCCGCAGACCGCCTCCTCACCCACCATGAACACCCGCAGGTCCCGCCCCGGCTTCTCCACGTACTCCTGCACGTAATACACCGAGTGCCCGGGCCCGCCCAGCGTCGCCTTGTGCTCGATCACCGACTCCGCCCCGTCACGGTCGTGCACCCGCGACAGCAGCCGCCCCCACGACCCCACCACCGGCTTCAGAACCGCCGGGTACCCCGTCTCTTCCACTGCACGCAGCGCCGACCTCTCGTCCACCGCCACACGCGTCCGGGGCGTCGGCACCCCCGCCCGCACCAGCGCCACGCTCGTCGCCAGCTTGTCCCCGCACGTCCCGATGACCCGCGAGGAATTCACCACCGGCACCCCCCAACCCTCCAGCACCCGCACCACCGCCAGCGCCCCCACCTGCCCCAGGCAACGGTCCAGCACCGCGTCGTACGCCGTCCAGCGCGACGGCTCGTGCAGGTCAAAGACGCTCTCACGCACGTCGATCACCTCCGGCTCCACGCCCCGCGCGACAAACGCCTCCGCCAGCAGCCGCTCCTCGACGCGGATGCGCGAGTGAAGCAATGCGATTCTCATTCCAGAGTCCCTCCAAAGACCGCGACAAACAACCGCCGCGAACACCCGCACCACCCGCTCACTCCCCCCAGTCTTCCTCCACCCGCGGCGCCAGCGCCAGCGTCAGCGGCGTCGCGCTCGTCACCTCAAGCTCCACGCCGCAGTCCCCGCAGCGCACCACCTCGCCGCTCAGGGGCGGCCTTGCAAACAACACCCCGCCCGCACACTCCGGGCACGCGCACCGGGTCGGGGCCGACGCCTGCGGGGACGATGAAGCAGAAACAGTCATGACAAGGTCCTTCCTGAGTTGCACCCGATTCCCCCATATGAGTGGTACGAAACCGGGCAAGTCCAAAAACACAGCGGGCCCGCCGAAACGCCGGCGAGCCCGATCAGACGACCAGAGCACACGCTCCGGACAGATCAGCAGCGCCGGGCCGGGGGGCCTTTCACTTTGCCTTTGAGGGAAGCAGCAACCGCGCTCACAGCGAGCGTCGCAAGGACCGGGTTGACCGTGGTCTGCTGCATGACTTCCGAAAGCGGGCGAAGGGACTTGAACCCTCGACTTCTACCTTGGCAAGGTAGCGCTCTACCACTGAGCTACGCCCGCAGAACCAGCACTGCCCGCCGGTGGGGTCACCATCGGCGCACAAGGGAGGGAAAGTTAGACCCCTCCCGGTCAAACGTCAAATAGGGCTCCCAAACGCCCTTCGCACGCCCCCAGGGCCTACACCCCTCCTACCGCCCCGTCGTCGCCGCCGTCTGCACCCCCCGGGCCGCCGCAATCGCGTCCGCCAGCTGAGCCCCCGTGTACGCATTCTTGAGCCACGGCTGCGCCGTCCCCGGGCCGTACACCGCCAGCAGCGGAATGCCCTTGCGGTTGAGCGACTTCTGGAACACCTCACCCTCCGGGTTGGGACCGCTGTAGTCCACCACAAGCTGCACGACGTCCGGCTGCCCCAGCGCCGTCCGCGCAGGGTCCTTCGACAGCACCTTGGTCTCCAGCACCTTGCAGTTGGTGCACCACTCCGCCGTGAAGTCCACCACCACCACCTTCCCCTGCGCCCGCGCCTCCGCAAACGCCGCCGCCGAGTACGGCACCCACCGCGAGTGCTTCGCGCTCTGCGTCAGGTCGCTCACGAACCACACGCCCGTAAACGCAATGAGCGCCCCCAGCACGCTGAACACCGCCCGCCGCGCAGGACTCCTCGTGATGCCGAACGTGCGCCACACCAGCCACGCCGCGGCGATCACCCCGCAGATCGCCGCCGCCCACCAGTGCAGCAGACGCGCCATGTACGGCTTCTCCGCCACCAGCCCCACCAGCCCCGACCCCGCGAAGTACAGCCCCGCCGCGATCAGCAGCAGCCCCATCACCTGCTTCACAAGCTCGCTCGCCGGCCCCGTCCGCGGGATCTTCTGCACCCACCCGGGCTTCATCGCCAGCAGCAGGTACGGCAACGCCATCCCCACCCCCAGCCCGAAGAACACCACCAGCGTCACCAGCTTGGGCAGCGTCGCCGCCGCAGCCAGCAGCGCCCCCGCCACAAACCCGAAGCACGGCAGACCCAGCACCGCCGTCATCACGCCGAAGAGAAAACTCCCGTGCGCCGTGTCCGCCTTGGGGTTCAGCATGTACACCGACTGCGGCAGCGTCAGGTTGAACAAACCCATCAGCCCCACCGCAAGCACCGCGATGACCACCCCCAGCCCGAACGTCAGCCACCAGATGCCGAAAATCCGCGTCGGATCGCCGAACGAGCTCCACACGATCACCGGGATGCCGATCCCCACCCAGAACGCCACCACGCCCGCCGCCATCCACGCGCCCAGGTACAGCGTCCGCCCCGGCGAACCCGCGTGCTGAGACAACGCCATGACCTTGAGCGGGATCACCGGCAGCACGCACGGCGTCAGGTTCAGGATCAACCCGCCCAGCGCCGCCAGCAGAAACAGCACCAGCACCGACACACCCCCGGCCCCCTGGGGCACCGGAATCCCGAAGAAACTGCTTTTGCTCTCAGCCGCCGACCCCGCCCCTCCCGTCCCCGCCCCGCCCGCCCCCGTCCCCACCCCCGCCGCATCCACCGCACGGAAACTCCCCGCGTCCGCAAACACCGAGGCGTCCAGCGCCCGGAAGTCCTTCACGCCCTCCGCAGGTTTCGTCTCGGCGCCCACCGGCACCGTCACCTCCACGTCATGAGATTCCCGCATCAGGCAGACCGAGTCGTCGCACGCCTGGAACGCCACCGTGAACGCCACGCGCACCTGCCCCGCCGCGTCCGCCCTCACCTTGCAAGGGACCAGCGAGACCGCCCGCCCCTCGAACACCCCATACTTCTCCGGCTTGCCGCTGCCCACCAGGTCCAGCGAAATGAAGTGCACCTTGGGCCACTGCACCGGCCCCACCAGCACGCCCTCCGCCGCCCTCGCCACCACCTCCGTGGGGATCGCCGGAAAGTCCCCCCACGACGCCGGCACAACCGGCTTGTTGGTGTGCGTGTGCCAGTTGAACTGGTGCTCCATCACCACCGCAACGACGAACTCTCCGCCCGGCGCCACCTGCGACACGTTCGCCGCCACCGACACCGTCACCGGGTCGTCCCCCTGCGCCGCAGCCCGGGGCACCAGCGCAAGCACCATTACCACCACGCACGCCAGCCAGCGACGCACGCCCATGCCAAAGTCCGCGCAATGGAAACCCATGTTCGCTATACGTTCGGTAATCATCGTTCCACGCCACTGAATATCACAACCCCCACGCCCAACTCCTACGCCGGGCCCGCCCCGCCGTTCCCGCCCGCACGATAGGGGCCGCCCCCACTCTTCACCCCCGCCGCCCGCCCCTGCCGATAAAGCCCAATCAGTGTCCGACCTCCTCGACCAAAGCGATATCGACGCGCTGCTGGCAAACGCCGCCGCCAGCGACACCGACTCGCCGGTCATCGAGACCTCACCCGCCCAGGCCATCTTCAGCCGCCGCCCCCGGGACCCCGAAACCACCGAGATCAAGGCCTACGACTTCAAACGCCCCGAGCGCGTCTCCAAGGACCAGATGCGCGCCCTCCAGACACTCCACGAGGCCTTCGCCCGAAACTTCGGCGTCGCACTCTCCGCCT
Organism: Phycisphaerales bacterium; assembly: GCA_046350475.1. Taxonomy (GTDB): domain Bacteria; phylum Planctomycetota; class Phycisphaerae; order Phycisphaerales; family UBA1924; genus BJHL01. The sequence goes on from JAXMAJ010000002.1 coordinate 273,612, forward strand.
ACCTCCGCACCATCGTGGAGATCAAGGTCGCCACCTGCGAGCAGATGACCTACAGCGAGTTCACCAGCGGACTCCCCAACCCCACCTCCTTCAACCTCGTCGCCGCCGCAGGACTCGAAGGCCAGATGTGCCTCGAGATCAGCCCGCTCATCATCTACCCCATCATCGACCGCCTCCTGGGCGGCGGCAACCAGGAACTCTTCATCCCCCAGCGCCCGATGACCCTCATCGAGACGCGCCTCATCAACAACGTCACCAACCGCGGCCTCAACGCCCTCTCCGAAGCCTGGGCCAAAATCCGCGAAATGCAGTTCCGCGTCTCCGCCAGCGAGAGCAACCCACAGCTCGTCCAGATCGTCCCGCCCAACGAGGTCGTCGTCGTTATCGCCTTCGAACTGAAGCTCGGCAACCGCGCAGGCACCATGAACCTGTGCATCCCCTACAACGTCATCGAACCCTTCATGGACCACCTCTCCAGCCAGAACTGGTTCAGCGCCGCCAAGAACCAGCGCAGCAAGGAGACCGAGGACACCATCACCAGGAACCTCAGCCGAGCACCCATGAACGTCACCGGCATGCTCGCCGAGACCACCATGACCGTCAAGGAACTCCTCGCCCTCTCCCCGGGTGACATCGTCGTCACCGAGAAGGCAGGCACCAGCCCCGTCGTCATCTGCGTCGAGGGCGAAAAGAAGTACCTCGCGCAGATCGGCCAGTTCCGCGGCCACCGCGCCCTCAAGGTCCTCCGCACCATCGGCGAAGGCGACCGCGTCTGACGCGGGACGGAAGAGGCCCCCGCCCTCTCCCAGCCGCCCGCAGCGCCCCAACCATCTGCCATGAACAACCGGACCGCGATCCTCGCCGCTGCCGCGGCCCTCCTGCTCGGCCTCATCACCTTCTTCGCCCTCCGCACCGGCACCACGCCCCCCGCCCCCGCCGCCGGCGTCTCACGCCTCACACGCGCGTCCGAGGCCACCGCCCTCACCGTCAGCCGGGCCGACGAAACCGCCTCCGTCACCTACTCCGCCGACCTCGAAACCTGGCTCGTCCAGGACACTGCAGGCGGCCCCGCCTGGCCCGCCGAACAGGGCGCCGCCCAGGGCGCACTCCGCCTCCTCCGCGACCTCGCACGCCTCCCCGCACAGCCCGTCCCCGCACCAGACGCCGCCGACACGACAAAGGTCACACTCAGCTTCCCCTCCCAGCCAGACCTCACGCTGCTCTTCTCCGCCCAGTCCCTGGGCGGCAAGACCCGCATGTTCGAGCAGACCGCCTCCGGCGCCCTCGAACTCGCAGCCCCCGCCCAGACCGCAGAAGTCTTCTCCCCCCGGGGCATCCTCGCCTGGCGCCGCGAAGACCTGCTCGCCGCCCCGGGCGCACCCGTGGAAGTCAGCGTCACCAGCAACGGCTCCACCCTCGCCTTCAAACAGGTTGACGACAAGTGGACGCTCATGCTCCCCGTGCCCGCCCCCGTCGACCCCTCAGCCATGAAGGAACTCCTCGCCGTCCGACTCCCCGCCAAACGCATGCTCACCGGCCCCCAGGCCGCCGCCATGCAGAACCCAGCCGCCACCCTCACCCGCACCTCCCGCATCAACAACACCCGCGGCGACACCGAGTGGCTCACCACAACCGTCTCCATCGGCGGCCCCGCCGACACCTCCCAGGAAACGTTCTACGCCTCCGCGCTCGCCTCACGCGAGGTCCTCGCAGTCAAAGCCCAGAAACCCGACACCGCATGGGGGCCGATCACCTGCGTCGTCGACGGCGCAGCCATCACCGCCATCGCCCGCACCCCCGAGTACTACGTCTCCAAGCGCGCAGTCCAGGCCCCCGCCGCAGACGTCACCCGCATCCGCCTGCTCCCCCCCGACCACGCCTTCGACCTCGCCACGCCCCTCCGCGACGCCGACGACCCCGCCAAAGTCCTCCAGTCCTTCCAACGCACCCTCGACGGCTGGACGCACCAGTCACCCGGCTCCGACACCGCAACCAACACAGCCCCCGCAGCCCCCGCAGCCCCCGAAAATGCCGCCGCACTCGCCGCCCTCACCAAACTCCTCTGCGAAACCCCCGCCCCCCGCCTCCACCTGCAAGGCCTGACCACCCCCATCTCCCCCCTCTGCACCCTCGCCATCTCCGACAACACCGGCCTCATCGAAGTCGTCGCCGTCGGCACCGACGAAAACGCAACCACCATCTACCTCCGCAGCGGCCGAGTCATCCGCGAATACACCACCGGCACCGCCGGAGATTCCCTCACTGCCCTCCGCGCCTGGACCATCCACAACTAACCCCCTCTCCAAGATCCACCCCCGCCGGGGGACGCGTTCCTCCGCGGCGGAGGCCCAGCAGGTCCAGTTCCTGCAGGCGGAGAACCGGATGTTCCGGGAGCGGCTGCCCGAACGGGTGCGGCTCACCCCGGTCGAAGAGCGGAAGTTGGTCCGGCTGGGCGCACCGCTGGGGGTCGCTCTCAAGGAGATCATCTCCAAGCCCAGGCTGCTCATCCAGGACCGGGACACCAAGTACGGGACGGAGTTTCAGAAGAGGCTGCGGACGCGGGGGTGCCACTCAGTCCGCCTGCCGATCTGCACGCCGCAACTCAACATCTACGCCGAGCGGTGGATCAAGTCATGCCGGCGTGAGTGCCTGGACCACTTCGTGGCCTTCGGTCAGCGGCACCTGGGGTACTTGTTGCGGCAGTACGTGGCGTATTACCACAGGGAGAGGCCCTGGCCGGTTGAAGCCCTTGGCTCTCATCCGACCTGGACCGAAGTTGGGGTCAAGACCAAGTACCCGAAAAGCTCTCATCATGACTGGATCAGGATTCTCAGTGCAGGTCACTTACGCCTGGAAACATCGACAAGAAGTTTAATGCAGTTGGCATCTGTGAATGCAGCAGACTCAAATTGATACGGGGTTGTGGAAATTGCAGAGAGATCCACTACATAATCATATACACAATTATTAGGCATCTTAATAATCAGTGAGCAACGACCACTGCGACGTGTCGTCACGGTCGCGAATCCATTAGCACTTGTAAGGCCCTCGGTAGTTGTTCGACATAAATCGCGCTTATTGCGGGCCAAAAGGTGCACTATTGCGCCACCGATAGGCTTTTCTTCCACGGCGTCCCTAACTACAACGTCAAAGTGAGTGGGCGCACAAGATGCAAGAAATAGAACGGGCAGCGGCGCGAAAACAATGAGCGACTTGAACATTCTAGTTTTTCCAATCCTTTCTGTCGGCTGGCGCCTGTTTTATGTACTTGCGAATTGCATCATGAACAAGCGGTAGCTTTGTGATGAACAGGTGTCCGTCGTCCGCGTCGGATGAGTTGTTGAAATCTGTCTTAACTAACTGTTTTTGTTCTGTAGCGTCTTTGGTTGGGTGACCCCGAAACGTGGACTCTTCTGCAGCACGCACCGCCGCACCGACAGCGTGCCCGTACCCGCGTCGTTCCAGGAATCAGGGTCTGTGTCCGTCAGGATCACGCCATCAATATACCAACCCCCACACCCTTCCGAAAGCCCCTCCCGCGCATAACCCTCCCGCCGCAAACCGAACTCGCTCCCCCCACCTGCACACCACCCCACTCCCGCACATCGTTCCTCAAAGGGAAGGGGGTGCCGGGGGGAACCGCTTAGGTTCCCTCCGGCATCAGCGACATGTGGGCTGCCGGTCAGGGGAACCGCCTAGGTTCCCTCCGGCATCAGCGACACCAAGCTGCCAGGCTTGGCAACCGCTCAGGCTCCCCCAGCAGCACCACCAGCCCCCTTCACTCGCCCTCTCACCACCCCCGAAGTGAACTTTCTATTCCGGACTCACCCCCCGCGCGCAACACTTCACGTCGATGCGCCCGCTCCCCCTTGGCGCCGACCTCCCCCCCAAGTAACGTTGCGCCATGAGCACGCCCCACGCCCGCGGCGTCATCCTCCCCGCACCTCATCCCGCCGGCGCTATCCCCAACCCCTCCTCAAAGCCCCCACCCGCCCCCTCACACCATCACTCCAACTCCCCTCTTGACCACTCCGCTACTTCCCCCTCTGCCCCTTGTCCACCCCCCACAGCGCAAGTGCACAAAACAGCCGTTCTCGGACCACGCGCCACGCCAAAAAACCCTGAAATCACAGCACTTCCTACCGACCCCCGGGAGAAAGGCCACCCGCGCGCCAGACCGCTAGTGCGCCGCGCCGCGGAGAATCCGCTCCAGGTAGTGGATGTCCACACCACCCTGCCGGAACCCCGCGTCCGTCATCAGCCGCTTGTGCAGCGGGATGTTCGTCTTGATCGGCCCCACCTGGAACTCCTGCAGCGACCGCAGCGCACGGTCCATGCACTGGTCGCGCGTGTCGGCGTGGCAGATGAGCTTCCCGATCATGCTGTCGTAGTTGGGCGGCACCGTGTAGCCCGGCACTACGTGGCTGTCCAGACGCACACCCAGCCCGCCCGGCGTCTCCCACGTGTCGATCTTCCCCGCGCTGGGCCGGAAGTTGTGGTCAGGGTCTTCGGCACAGATGCGGCACTCCATCGCGTGACCGTTCACACGGATATCGCCCTGCTTGTACGGGATCTTCTCGCCCGCCGCGATCCGGATGGACATCTTCACGATGTCCACGCCCGTGATCAACTCCGTCACCGGGTGCTCCACCTGCACGCGCGTGTTCACCTCGAGCATGTAGAAGCTGCCCCGGCGGTCCATCAGGAACTCGCACGTCGCCGCCCCGGCGTACTGCACCGCCGTCAGCAGCTTCGCCGCCCCCTCGCAGATCACCCGCATCTTCTCGCGGTCCACGCCCGGGCTCGGCGCCTCCTCGATCACCTTCTGGTGACGCCGCTGCAGCGAGCAGTTCCGCTCCCACAGGTGGATCGCGTTGCCGTGCTTGTCCCCAAGGCACTGCACCTCCACGTGCTGCGCATCCTCGAGGAACTTCTCGATGAACACCGCGCCGTTGCCGAACGCCGCCAGCGCCTCCGTCCCCGCCTGCTTGATGTTGCTCCGCAGCGTCGCCTCGTTGTGGCACACCCGCATCCCGCGACCGCCGCCCCCCGCCGCGGCCTTGATGATCACCGGATACCCGATCTCCGCCGCCACCTTCACCGCCTCGTCCTCGTCCTCGATCGCGTCCTTGGACCCCGGGAACACAGGCACCCCGTTCGCCTTCGCCGTCTTCTTGCACTCGACCTTGTCCCCCAGCTTCCCCATCGCCTCCGGAGAAGGGCCGATGAACTCGATCTTGCAGTCCCGGCACGCCGCCGAAAAGTCCGGCCGCTCGCTCAGGAACCCGTACCCCGGGTGGATCGCGTCCACGTCCGCAATCTCCGCCGCCGCGATCAGCCGCGCAATGTTGAGGTAGCTCTCCTTCGCCGGCCCCGGCCCGATGCAGATCGCCCGGTCCGCCAGCCGCAGGTACGGCGCACCACGGTCGGCCTCGGAGTACACGCACACCGCCTCCACCCCCAGCTCGTGGCACGCGCGCAGGATGCGGAGGGCAATCTCACCACGATTGGCAATCAGAACGCGTCGGAACATCGGAACTCCGGGAATAGGCAGTCCACCACAGGGCTACGAACAGAACCCAGGAGGACGCAACAGAAATGACAAAGAGCTCAAAGGCCCTGCCACCCGCCGCCGTGCACTCAGGGTGCCCGTCAAACGCACCGTCACTTCATCGAAAACAGCTTCTGTCCAAACTCGACCGCCTGACCATCCTTTACCAGCATGCTCTCGATGGTGCCGGCCTTCTCCGCCTTGATCTCGTTGAACACCTTCATCGCCTCGATGATGCACACCACCGTGTCGGGACCCACGGCCTGCCCGGGCGTCACGAACGACTTCGCATCCGGGTTCGGCTTGCTGTAGAACGTCCCCACCATCGGGCTGTCGATGCTGGGACCCCCCGCCGCGACCGCCTTCGCCGGCCCACCGGCCGGAGCGGCCGCAGCCGCGGCGGCCACGGGCGCCGCGGGAGCATGGGCCGCCGGCGCCGGGGCAGCCATCGGCACGCCCCCGCCGCCGTACACCACCGGCTGGTGGTTGATGATGGTCTGGGCCTGCTGGCCACGCTTGATCACGATGGACTCATCGCCGTGCTTGATGCTGACCTCCGAGAGGTCATTGCTGCTCATGAGCCCGACGAGGTCCTTGAGTTTGGAAAGGTCGATCATGGGAAAGTCCTGAAAGCAGAGGCAGGGGTCGGTGAAAAGAGGGCGGAAGAAGCCCGCCACGCCGGCCCACGGTTCACTTGTCACTCTTCACGGATCATGGATGTCTGCACGCTACAACGTCGCCCACGAGCGCGACCTGGGGAGGGAACTGAGGTTTTCGCTGCCGGCCTCGGTCACAAGGTAATTGTCTTCAATCCGCACGCCGCCCACGCCCGGGAGGTAGATGCCCGGCTCGATCGTCACCACCATGCCCGCCCGCAGCGGCTCATCCGCCGACGGAAGGTGGTGCAGGCGTGGGGCCTCGTGCGTCTGCAGCCCCACCCCGTGCCCCAGGCCGTGCCCGAACCGCGGGCCGTACCCGCGCTTGGCTATGAAACCCCGCGCCAGCGTGTCCACCTCACGGGTGGAAACGCCCGCCCGCAGCCCCTCCGCCGCACGCTCATGAGCCTCGAGCACGATGTCGTAGATCTCCGCGATGCCCGCGGGCCACTTCCCGAACGAAAACGTCCGCGTCATGTCCCCCCGGTACCCCCGGTGCACCGCCCCCCAGTCAATCAGCAGAGGCCGCCCCGCGCCGGTCTTCGCAGAACCGGGCCGGTAGTGCGGCAGACTGCCGTTGGCCCGTGCGGCGACAATCGTCTCAAACGCCGGCGCGCTGGAGCCCCGGCGCTTCATCTCTGCCTCCAGCGCCGCCGCGATCTCCAACTCCGACTGCCCCGGCCGCAGCGTGGGGAGCACCGCCTTGAGCGCCGCCTCCTGGATCCTGATCGCACCCCGGATAAGCGCCACCTCCTGCGCGTCCTTGACCGCCCGCAGACGCCCGACCACCCCCGTCACCGCCAGCAGCCTGCAGCCGCTCGCCCGCCGTGCCGCCTTCGCCAACGCGTGGTGCTCGGCCACCGTCAGGTGGTCCGCCTGCACCGCGCACGTCTTCATCCCATGCTGGGACATGAACTGCGCGACGGCGTCCACCAGGGAACCTTTGCGGATGTGGATGTCGCAGATGGACCGCTGCTCCGCAAGCTCCTCCTCGTACCGGAAGTCGCTGATGATGACCGGCCGGCCCTTGGATCCCAGGTGCGGCATCAGCAGGTAGGAGTCGCCGCCCAGAAACCCCGTGCAATACGCGACGTCCGTCGGGTTGGTCACCAGGAAGCACGCGCCCGAAACACCCTCCACAGGCGCCCCGTCCAACGCCCGGATGACACGTTCCAGCCGCGACGCGTACACAGAGGCTCCGCCGGCCCCCTTCGACGCGCGCGGCGCCGATCGGGGTTTGGCTGGGCGAGATCTGGATCCGACGGCCGTGGGCATCAGTGCCCATGATACACCCCCTCCCCCTGTCCACCCACCCCGTTCCCCTGCTCCGGATGGAATCCGAACACCCGCACAAACCCGCCGCCCCCGCCGCCCTTGCATGCGCATGCGCAGCGATCCTCACGCTCCCGTGCGTGACCGCCGTCGCCGCGCAGTTCGCGCAGCACAGCGCCGACATAACCGACTGGACGACCGCCATCCCCGACCCCTGGCTCCTCACCTCCAGCGTCCTCTGGGCGATCGGCATCGGCGCACTCGCCGCCCTCCTTGCCTGGCCGGCTGCCTGGGTGGTCGCCCGGCGTGGGCTGCGGCCCTCGATGCTGACGCCCATGCTCGTGCCCTCGTACCTCGCGTACCACAGCCTGGGTCTCCTCCGCGACCCCACGACCTGGCTCGGAAACCTGATCGAGCACGCGGCCACCGCCCCCCCGGACGGGCCCGGCCTGTTCTTTGTGCCCGTGCTGGTGGGCCGCGTACTGGCGTTCGTCGGGCTGGGACTCTGGGCCTGGCCACTCGCGGCCCTCGTCCTCGGGAGCGCGCTGCGGACCGCCGAGCCGGAACTGACGGACAACCTGGAGATGGACGGTGCCGGAGCGATGAGGCGGCACCTCATGTTCGCCCTGCGGGTGCGGGGCGCGTGGGCGCGTGCCGCAGGGCTGGTCGCCCTGGTCATGCTCGGATCCGCCGTGCCCCTCCACCTCTCCGCCGCGCCGACGCTGGCCGTTGCCGCCTGGCAGGAAGTGACGCTCCACCCCGGGTCGCCCTCGGTGTGGCTCACCACCTGGCCCCTCCTGGTCATCGCCCTCGCAGGAGCATGGGTGCTCTCCGGGAGCGTGCTGCGCGCGGAGTCCGAGAGCGAAGCCCGCCCCGATCCCACCAGGACCACGCTCTGGGCAACCCGGGCCCTCGTCTGCGCCTCCACGGTGCTCCCCCTGGTCCTGTACGCACTCTTCCTGCGCACCTGGCACTCCATCCCCGCGTTCCTCCGCGTAAGCGGCGACGCGGCCGCGACGAGCGCCGAGACTTCTTCCCTTGCCGGGATCGCCGGCGCGCTGGTGTGCGGAGTCTTCTGGTGGGCGTGCGCGAGCGGCCGGCGCACCGGGGCGCCTGCCCTGCGGACCGCGCTCTGCGCCGCCGTGTTCGCCTCGCTCGTGCCGGGCGTGCTCGTGGGCCACGCGTGGGCCGCATTCTGGACGCTTGTCCACGCGCCCGATGCGCTCATGGACTCGGCGCTCCCCACCGTGCTGGCGCACACATCCCGGTCCGCGGGCGTCGCCGCCCTGGCCGGCTGCGCCCTCGCCGCGCTGGAGCCCAGAGACACCCGGGACGCCCGAGCCATCGACGCAGGCCCGTCCCTCCTGGCCTGGGCCCGCACCGGCCTCTCCTGGCCGACCCTGGCAGGTGTCGCGGTGGGCGTCGCGAGCCTCTCCCTCCACGAGATCGAGTCGTCGATCGTCGTGCAGCCGCCCGGGCTCCTCAGCCTGCCCCAGACCATGCTGGCCAACCTCCACTTCGCCCGCCAGGAGGAAACCAGCGCCGGCGCCATCATCGTCATCGGCGCCGGCCTCCTTGTCACCTGGGCCGTCGGCCTCCTCCTCGCCCGCCGGAACACCACCCGCTATCATCCCCCGCGTTGTGCCCGTAGCTCAATTGGATAGAGCGTTGGCCTCCGAAGCCAAAGGTTGCAGGTTCGACTCCCGCCGGGCACGCTTTGCACCACGCGGGGCCTTCCCGGCCCCGCCCCCGGGGTTCAGGGTCCCCGTAGCTCAGTTGGATAGAGCAGCCGCCTTCTAAGCGGCAGGTCGTGCGTTCGAATCGCACCGGGGACGTTCAATCCGCATGAACCCGGCGCCGGCACCGGCGTACCTGTGAGGTCTTCCTCGCGGGCGGCCCCGGAACATCTGCATGGATGGCTGGATCGCGCTCCTCCTCCTCCCCGTCCTCGCCTTCGGCGTCCCCATCGGCCTGGGCCTCCTCGCCACCGGCCGCACCCGCCGATACCGCGGCCCCACCACCTGCTCCGCCTGCCGCTACGAGCTCACCGGCATCGACGGGCGCGTCGACCACTGCCCGGAGTGCGGCGCCCGCCTGGAAGGCGACGGCACGATCAAGGCGGGAGCGGAACGCTTCTTCGAGCACCCGCGGTGGGTACGCTTCCCTGCCGTCCTGCTGCTGCTGGCGGCCCCTCTGGGGGTGCTGTGGGTACTTTGCCGGTTCGCCCTGTCGGTCAAGTGCCCTTGGTGCGGTTGGCTGCTCGTCGCCGCCGCGCTCGCAATCGGTTGGTGGGTCTGCCGGAAGCCGACCAGGCCGATGGCGAAGATTCGGAGGGGAAAGCCCGGCGTGCGGGGACAATCGAATCCGGATGACGGCACGACACCGCACCCGTAGTTGGCAAGGGGCTTTGAATTGGTCACGGTGTGCAATTACTGGGCTGGACGTTGGGCATCTTCCTTCCATTCCTCGGGCTCGCCTTTGCGGCCAGTCTGCTGACGCTCAGAGACGCTGTGTACGGCTGTCGGTCCGGGCACCGTGGCCCACCCGTGTGCCGCCTGTGCAAGTACGATCTCTCGGGTCTTGTTGGCGTTCTCGGTCGGCATCCTGAGGATTCGGGCACGTCGCGGTGTCCTGAATGCGGCAGCGAGTGGACGCCGGCGACGGTTGAATCCGGTGTGCGGGTGTGGCGCCCGCGGCGGGTGGTTGCGGGAGCGGCGGCCTTCGTAGTGTGGGTCAGCATCGGTGCTCTCGTCTGGGTTATTGCGGAGGAGAAGTTCCCGCAGAGGGTGTACCAGCGCGGTGCCGAGACGGTGACCAGATCAGGGCCGGCCGTATCTCAGGTGCAAGTTGAGTGGGCTCGCAACGCGGGCACGTCGCACCAGTGGGATCGGTTGGGAACGACAGATATTCGCTGCCGCGGTCTGATCACTGTGATCCTAGTTGATGGTCGAGAGGCGACGATGGAATTGCCTTGGACCAGGCACGGGGATCCGGAGGGCTGGATGCACACGATCTTCACCTCGGCAGGAGGCAATATCACCCGTACAACGGGCTTGCCTCCTTCCGCGTGCGTGTCCAGCTGGTTGGCCGACTCCGGCCTGGGCGAGGGCGAGGTGCTTGAAGTCGCGGCGGTCGTCCGGACCCGCATTGGCTGGTGGCTATCCGGGTCTGCCGAGAATTGGAACGGTGGTTACGCACCGCGGGTGGTGGACACGCGGGGAGCCGATCGCCGGTATCTGTGTTTGGCGGCCGTCGCCTGGGCAGGGCTGGGCGCCTGGCTGATCCCGTTCGCGAGCAAGCGACGCGAAGGACAGAACGGGTGGGCGGCGGTCATAGATACTCCGCCAGTTCGGGAGGCATCTGCCTGATTCCTCGGCGCTGGGCCTTGCGGGCGGCGTAGCGGAGGGATCGGTGCACGCGCGTGCGGACGCGGTCGGTCACCTCCACGCCCCACCACTCCATCTGGGCCAGGGAGTACATCCAGGCGTGGTACTCCTCGAGGCAGCGTGGCTTGTGGACCCCCAGGCCGATGACATGGTGGCCGACTTCGTGCAGAAAGATGGCGGCCGACATTGGGCTCTTGGGCTGCGGGGATTCGAGGAAGCGCGTCACCGAACCGTCGCGGTACCGGGCCTCCCAGGCAACGCCGGACATGCTGGTCCGCCACTTCTTCACGCGGATGTCGTGGCGTGCGCAGAGCACTCGGACCATGTCGTCGTAGAGAGCCTGCTTGGAGGCGTACTTCGCGCGGGCGGGCTCGCTCTGGGGCGGCAGAGACTTGCCCTGCGCGCGTGCGGGAGCCGTCGTTTTCTGTCCTTCTGGCTCCGGGCGGGCCTTGCGCAGGGCCGGCCGGCGGCGCGGGGGGGTCGGTCCCTTGCGCCGGCCGGGCGCGGGTTTGCGTCGGGTGACCCGCGTGGGCTGCTGGAAAATGGACCTTACCCAGGTCCACAGGGTCATCTGATTCATGGCTCCGCCCCCGGCGGCCTGGGGGAAAGTCCGGCGCTTTCGGCGAGGGCGCGGCCCCTGGCGAAGTCAGCCCAGGGCATCGGCCGTTTGCCCGCGGGCTGCACCTCGAGCAGTTTCAGGGCTGAGCCATCTGCGCAGGCGAACGTGCCGTCCTGCGTGTTCACAGCTTTTCCGGGTGCTTTGCCGTGCGGTGCGGGCAGGTGGATGGGGGCTGCACGGAGCAGTTTCATCTCCAGCGTGTCGCATGGTTTCGCGGCATCGGGCGTCAGGACCATTGTGACGCCGGGCCAGGGGTTGAACGCGTGGATGCGGCGCTGGCAGGACGCGGCTTCCGCAAAGTCCACGACGCCATCGGCCTTGGACATTTTCGGCGCGATGGTGACGAGTTGCTCGTCCTGAGCGTCCCCCCACTCTTCTCCCGCCGCGTGTCTGAGGAGGACCTGCTCCACCAGCGCCGGGCCGTCCGCGGCGAGCGTGTCGTGGAGCTGACCGGCGGTGGTCATCGGGTCCAGGGGTCTTCGGGATTGTCCGAGCACCAAACCGGCGTCCATCCTGTCCGCCAGCGTGATGACAGAGTTGCCCACTTCGCGATCGCCCGCGAGGATCGAGGCGTTGATGGGTGCGGCGCCGCGCCAGCGAGGGAGGAGGGATGCGTGCAGGTTGATCGCGAAGCGGTCGGCGAGCAGTCTTTGTCCGAGCTTCTGGCCGAAGGCGATCACGACCCATGCATCGGCTGAGCACGCGCGGATCTGCTCCACGCACTCGGGGAGGTTCACTTTCGCGGGCCTCAGGAGCGGCACGCCGGCGAGGTGTTCTGCGGCCCACGCGCCGATGGGTGTGGGCGTCAGGCGGCTGCCCCGTCCTGCGGGCTTGTCGGGCTGAGTGACTACCGCTGCGACGGCGTGGTGCCGGGCCAGGTGTTGGAGCGTGGGAAGTCCGAATGCGCCGGAGCCGAAGAACACGATCCGGAGCGGTCGCTGGGGGGTGGAGGGCGGGGTGGTGATTGGTGCGTCCTTGCGTCGGGTTGCCTGGTTCACTCCCGCTCGAGGTCGCGGATGGCGGCGCGGTTCTTGATGCGGGACATCTGGGTCATGCGGTCGAGGATCAGCACCCCGTCGAGGTGGTCGTTCTCGTGTTGGATGCACCGCGCCAGGAGGCCGGTGGCGGTGAGGGTGAATTGTTTGCCGTGCGCATCCTGCGCAGTGACGGTGATGACCGGCGGGCGGATGACCTCACCGGAAATACGGGGCAGGGAGAGGCACCCCTCCTTCTCCGGTTCGGGGATGCCTGAAGGGTTGCTGAGCACCGGGTTGAGGAAGACCATGCGGCCCTGGGAATGGGTCGGCAGGCCGGGCGGGTATGGGGCTGCGTCGTCGTCCTCCTCGGGCTTTGGGACGTCGAGCACAAAGAGGCGCCAGGAGAGGCCCACTTGGGGCGCGGCAAGTCCGATGCCCTTTTCCTCGGCCATAATTTCGAACATACGGCCAATGACCCCGGGGAGGTCTTCACCGGCGGGGACCGGTCCGGTCTTCCTGCGAAGCACAGCGTCCGGATAGGTTCGGATATGGAGGGAACCGGGGTCGACGGGCATCCGGGGATTCTATTCGGGCGTACCGAACATCCGGCAACCACTTTGCAACCCGGGTCAAGGGCGAGTACCCTATCCCCCCGCACCACCCCACCCGGCACCCCCGGGCGGCGTCCCAGGGCGACCCTCCACCGGGCACTTTGCCACCTCACGCCGCGGACGCCATATGTTGAGACAGGAGCCCCGGCTTGGCAATTTCGATCTTCAAGAAGACCGGTTCGTCAGGCGATGAGGGCGGTGGCGAGCCGTCCCACAACCCCGAGAAGGCGAAGAAGTTCTTCGACCACGCGCGGACGGTGCAGGACACCGAGAACTACGAGTACGCGATGCAGTTGTGGCTGAGCGGCATGCGGTGGGACATCCAGTCCCTGGCGCCGCTTGAGGCGTTCTTCCACTGTTCGGCCAACTTCCTGAACTCGCCGGCGAGCCGCAAGGGGATCGGCAAGGACGTGGTCAAAAGCGTTTCGGGGGCGGGCGAGGTGGACAAGTACCTGCGTTCGCTTCTGGAGTGGTCGCTGAAGCCGACCGAGGCGGCCCTGGCGGTGCGTGCGATGGAGGGTGCGGCGAAGCTGAGGGCGAACGACCAGGGCGGGTGGATCGGGCGGGTGGCGTTCGCGCGTGCCAACGCCGAGAAGAACTCGCGTCGGGCGAAGGAGCTGCTCATCAAGGTCAGTGAGCACTTCGGCGCGCTGGGGCAGTACGAGGCTTCGGTGCAGTCCGCCGAGGCTGCGCTGCGGCATGACCCCAGCGACGGCGAGCTTGCGGCGCACATCCGCAGCCTTGCGGCGACGGCGACGATGAACAAGGGCGGGTACGACAAGCCCGGGCAGGAGGGCGGGTTCCGCCAGAACATCCGCGACGCCGCGAAGCAGCGGGAGCTGGACGACGCGGACCGCATTTCCAAGACCGAGGAGACGGTGGAGCGGCTCGTGACGGCGGCGGAGACGGAGTACATCAAGCGTCCCAACGACCTGCCGACGGTGGAGACCCTGGGCAAGCGGCTGCTGGAGCGTGGGAAGCCGTCCGACGAGGAGCGGGCCCACCAGCTCTACATGGCGGCGTACACCGGCAGCAACGCGTTCCGGTTCCGTCAGATGGCGGGTGACATCCGTATCCGCCAGATGCGGCGGAAGGTGGCCGATCTCGAGAAGATGCTGGCGGGCGCGCCGGAGGGTCAGAAGGAGATGGTGCAGCGCCTGATCGACCACCAGCTTGAGGACCTCAACGCGCTGGAGATGGACGAGTTCAGGCTGCGCGTGGAGAACTACCCCACGGACCTCTCGATGAAGTTCGAGCTTGGCAAGCGCTACTTCACGGCGGGGAAGTTCGACGACTCGATCCCGCTGTTCCAGGAGGCGCAGACCGACGCGAAGATCCGCCCGCAGGTGCTGAACGCGCTGGGGCAGGCGTTCCACAGGATTCACTACTACGACGAGGCGGTGCAGACGTTCAAGGGGGTCATCGAGGGGCGGGACCTGGCGCCGGAGTTGTCGCGCGAGGTGCGGTACAACCTCATGCTGGCGCTCACCGAGCAGGGCAAGAGCCACAAGGACGCGAACGCTCTGCGCGAGGCGGACAAGCTGGCTTCCGGGATTGCCACGGAGCAGTTCAATTACCGTGACATCCGGGTGCGGCGGGACGAGATCAAGAAGCTGCTGGCGGCGATGGCGTAGGGGCGCGGGTGGTGAGGGTCCGGGTTTGCCTTCCTCTGGAAGCCTGCGTTGACAACGATCGCGATCATCCCCGCCCGGCTTGCTTCCACGCGTTTTCCCGGGAAGGTGCTGGCGAGCGCGACGGGCAAACCCCTGATCCAGCACGTGTGGGAGAATGCGCGCCGGGCCGCATCGCTCTCGAGGGTGGTGATCGCCACGGACCATCCGCGGGTGCGTGACGCGTGCGCGGGTTTCGGGGCGGAGGTGGTGATGACACGGGAGGACCACCCCAACGGGAGCAGCCGGCTTGCGGAGGCTGCGGCGGCCCTGGGTTTGGCGCCCACCGACATCGTGGTGAACGTGCAGGGCGACGAGCCTGAGACGGAGCCGGGCGTTGTCGACGCGGCGGTGGCGGTGCTGCAGCGTTCGGGGGCGGAGGTGGCGACGGTCGCGTCGCCGTTCGCGTCCGGGGAGGACCCGGAGAACCCCAACATCGTGAAGGTGGTCCTGCGTGCGGACGGGTGCGCGCTGTACTTCTCCCGTTCTCTGATTCCTTATCCGCGTGTGGCTGGAGCTGCCACAGTCCTGCGGCACGTGGGGCTGTACGTCTACCGGGCGGAGTTCCTTCGGCTGTACCCCACCCTTGTGCCCACGCCGCTTGAGCGGGCGGAGAGCCTGGAGCAGCTGCGTGTGCTGGAGCACGGCTTCCGTATCGCGGTGGCGACGGCGGAGTGCCATGGCGCCGGCATCGACACTCCGGAGCAGTACGAGGCGTTTGTGCGGCGCGTCGGGGGCGGGGCTCGCTAGGTCACCTGGACCGGGGCGTTGGGGCTACCTGGCCTCGGAGAGCTTCTTTTCGAGCTTTTCGCGCTGCTGCCTGATGCGGGCGGCGAGTTCGGGCGCGGCGGCCTGTTTCTCCGCGGCGGTCAGGAAGGGGAGGCCTGCGGCGTCACCGACTTCGGCGAGGGCCTCGATCGCGCTAAAGCGCGGGCGTGCCGATCGCGTGGAGGCGAGTGCGCCCAGGGCCTTGACGCCTGCTTCGCGGTCTTTCTGCCGGGGGGCGAGCCCGTCGCGCGGGCTGGAGAGCTTCCCGATCAGGTCGATTGCGGCGCCCCGGGTGCGGTTGTCGCTTCCTTCCTGGGCGTAGGCGATCATCACGTCCAGGGCGTCGGGCGTGCGCAGGTCGGCGAGCGCGGCGAGGCCTGCCTGGCGCATGTCGTCGTTCTGCGAAGAGACCTCGATGGCCTCGCGGACGAGGTTTTCGTGCTCGGTCATATTGAGCCTGCCGAGGCCCCGCACGGCGGCGCAGCGGACGCGGAGCGACTCGTCGCTGCCGGCGCGGTTGGCGAGCGTCCGGGCAGTGAACTGGCGCAGGGAGGGGTCGCCCTTCCACTTGTCGGTCTGGAGGAGGGAGACCAGTCCGTCGGTGACGGCGAGGCGCACCTCCCAGGTATCCCGCGCGCTGGAGACGAGCCCGCGCACGTCCGGCGCATCGCCGCGGGCGGTCAGGGCCTTGATTGCTTCGACGCGGGCCCACTTCTTCTCCGACTGATCGCTGGCGGCGCGGCGCAGGTACTCGGAGGCGGCGGATTCGTGCGAGGCGGCGAGGGCGCGGATGGCGGCGATGCGCGACACGAGCGTCGGGCCCTGCTGGGCCTGGGTGAGCCACATGGCGGGGTCCTGCGTGACCTCGTACTTCGCCAGGACGTGCTGGTCGGGGTCGATGGCGACGAAGCGGGGCGGCCCTTCGAGGTCCACCTCGAACGTATCGCTCTTGGCGAAGAGGAAGGGCTCGATGACGACGTCCGGGCCCGCGGAGTTGCGCACGAAGACGGGGAGGGAGAATTCGAAGGCGGGGTTGTCGGCGTCGATCGTCTGCTTCTGCGCGGTGGTGAAGCGCAGCTTCCGGCGCTGGGGGTCGTACGTCCAGGAGACGGCAACGGTGGGTGTGCCGGGCCGGAGCGTCCACTGTTCGAAGAACCGCTCGAGTTGCCTGCCGCTGCGCTTCTCGAAGGCCTGGCGCAGCATCCAGGTCTGGACGGTGGAGAACTTGCGTTGCTCGAGGTAGTCGTGCAGGGCGCCGAAGAACACGGCGTCGCCGAGTTCGCGGCGGAGCATGTGCAGGATGGCGGCGCCCTTGGGGTAGGGGTTGCCCGGGCGGCGGAAGTTCTCCCAGGCGGCGTCCCAGACTCTGGACATCATGGCGTGGGAGGTGGGTGCCGAGCCGCGGTCCGCGCCGAGCACACCGTCCATGTGGTCACGGACCTGTTCGTCGTAGCGGTCCAGGCCGTCCCTCTGCTCGAACCAGAGGTCGGTCATGTAGGTGGCGAAGCCCTCGTTGAGCCAGACTTCGTCCCAGGTGTTGCAGGTCGTCAGGTCTCCGAACCACTGGTGGCCCAGTTCGTGTGAGATGAGCCCGTCGAGGTCGTAGTCTTCGCGGGCCTCATCGGAGACGACTGCGTTGTCGTGCATGGAGGTGGCGCTGGTATTCTCCATGCCGCCGGCCTCGAAGTTCCAGACTACGACCTGCGCATACTTGTCCCAGGCGTAGGGCTCGCCCAGCCGGTGGGAGAAGAATTCCACCATGCGGGGCGTGTTCGCGTAGGTCTTTCTCGCGTCGGCGCCGCGTCCGGGGGGCGCGTAGACGGGCATCGGGAGGTGGCTGTCACCCACGTCGACCACGTCGAACTTCCCGACCACGAGGGAGACGAGGTAGGGGGCGTGGGGCTTGTCCTGGACAAAGTGCCAGGTCTCGGCCTGCTGGAGGCGGGGCTCCCCCAGCGGTCCGGGGACGCGGATCATCGCCGAGGCGTGTTCGGTCAGCCTGCCGTTGCTGGATACCACAAAGCCGGACGGCACGTCGGCGACGATCTCGGTGGTGAGCTTTTCGTCCGGTGAATCGTGGCAGGGGAACCAGAAGGAATTGGTGTCGGTCTGCCCCTGCGTGTGGATCTGGGCGGCCCTGCCTGGGTAGCGGTCCGACTCGGGCGTCCAGATCAGTCCACGGGCCGGGTCGTCGAGGGAGTACGCGACGTCGAGCGTTACGGACTCGCCGGGGGGCGCGGGGGGTGAGATGTGCACGGTGAGGACGCGCCCGTCGTGGTCGAAGGAGGTGGTGTATCCCTCGCAGCTCACGCTCTCGACTTTCATGGCGCGGGCGTCGAGGGTCATCGTGTCCATGGGCCTTGCGATCGGGCGCACGCGCAGCTGCATGCGGCACGCCGCCTTCGGCGTGTTCATGTCCGGGATCGTGATATGGAGGCGCATGTGCTCGTGGTCGCAGTTGCGGTCGGGCGCGAAGCGGGCGGTTGAACGCCCGGAGGCTTCGTCGAACCCGAGGGGCGCATCGCCGGACTGGCTCCAGGCGGCCGCCTCGAGCGAGCCGGACGCGCAGCCGTCTTCTTCGGCGGCGGCGGAGGGCGCGGCGAGGCCGGCCAGAGCGAGGAGCATCGCGGGGTTCAGGAGGGTGGTTTTCATGGGTTGCTGCGGGGTTTATCTGCGTGGAGGGGGCGGGTGGGGCGCCGGCTGCGGGGGCGTGGGGATGCGGGGCCTAGTTGCCCTGGCCCCGCCTGCGTTCGCGGTTTTCCTGGGCGGGCTCGCGGATAGCCTCGCCCGTGGCGGGGTTGAACGCGCGTGGCGTGATTGCCGCGAGCATGGAGTATGAGGGGTCGATGTCGACGCGGCTCGCGTCGGCGGGCACGCTGAAGGTGGCGGTGGCTTCCCTGGAGTCCATCGAGAACGCGAGGCTGAGCTTTGTGCCGTCGCCCGCGGTGACCACCACCGGGAGCGTGAGCACGTAGGCGGGGTTGAGGCGGTCGATGTGCTGGGTCTGCTCCGCCTTGATGGTGAGCGTGCCGCCGGCGAGCGTGGGCGTGATCGTGACCTTGGCGAAGCCGGGGCGGTAGGCCCACTGCTCGAAGAACCGGCCCAGGCTGAGCCCGGAGGTTTCTTCGCAGGCGGCGCGGAAGTCCTCGGTTTCGACCGCCGTTCCCTTGTGTCGGTCCAGGTACAGCGCGGTGGCCTTGAAGAACGGCTCATCGCCCATGGCCTCGCGGAGCATGTGGAGGAGCATCGCCCCCTTGCTGTACGGGTTGTCCCGCTTCTCGAAGACGGCGTCGGGGTTGTAGAAGCGCCGGGAAACGACGGCGGGTGTCAGCGGCGCCTCCCCGCCTGCTCGGCGGGTCATGGAGCGGAGGGTGCGTCCCACCAGGCGGAGGTATTCGGCCCGGGCGGCGGCGTTGCCGTCTTCTCCCTTGGCGGTCGCGACGCGCCTGGCGTGCTCTTCCGCCCAGAGCGATTCGGCGTAGCTGGCCCAGCCTTCGTTGAGCCAGAGGTGTTCCCATCCCTTGCAGGTTACGAGGTCGCCGAACCACTGGTGGGCCATTTCGTGGGAGATGAGGTCGTCCCGCGAGTAGGCCTCGCCAGGGCCGCCGGTGCGTGATGCGAGGAAGGTGGCGCTGGTGTTCTCCATGCCGCCGGCGTTGAAGCAGCGGACCAGGACCTGTGCGTACTTGTCCCAGGGGAAGGGCTCGTCGAACCTCTTCTCGAAGAACGCGAGGATTTCGGGCGTGGAAGCGAAGACCTTCTTCACCGATTCTTCCTGGCCCGCGAGGGCGTAGACCGGCATGGCGAGGCCGGGGCGGGCGGTGGCATCGCCCCCCACTTCCACGACAGACCAGACGCCGATGCCCACGGTGATGAGGTACGGCGGGTGTTCCTTGTCCTGCTTCCAGTGCCAGCGGGTGCGGGCCTTGCCGCCTGCGCCGACGGTGGAGGCGGCCTGTTCGGCGAGGAGGCCGTTGCTGACGACCGTGTAGTCGCTGTCCACGGTGACGATGACCTCGCTGGTTTCACGCTCTTCGGGGGAGTCGAAGCACGGGAACCAGCGGGAGTTGAGCTGGGCTTCGCCCTGCGCGTGGATCATGGGGACCTTGGAGGATGCCGAGTCGGCGTTGTCGCGGGGCGCGCACCAGGTGAGGCCTTCTCCCTTGGCGGAGGAGAAGTCCAGTGTGTAGTCGATGTTGACGGTCACGGTCCGCCCCGGCTGGATGGGGGCGGTGAAGTCGACGCGGACCGTTTTTTCAGCGGGGGCGAACCTGGCGGGCTGGCCATCGACGCGGACGGCGGTGACCAGGGGGCCGTCGCAGTCGAGCACCATGTTCGGCTGGGCGTACGCGATGGGTGTCGCGGTGATGGTGGTGTTCCCGGAGAGGGCGGCGGTGCCCATGTCGGGGATATCGAGCTCGATGCGCTGGTGGAGGAAGTCGAACGCGCGGTCTTTGCGGAACGTCTGGACGGCCCGTCCGGTTTGATCGTCGATGCGGGGGTCGCCCTCGTCTGCGCCCATGGCGGGGTCACGGTCTTCAGAATCCCGGGCCCTTACCGACTGCTGGGTGGCTGGTTCCCTGGTGGGGGCGGGGGGTGGCGGCTCGGCGACCTGCTGGGCGAGGGCGTGTCCCGCCAGTCCGACCAAGGAGAGCACGGCAGGCAACGAGATCAAGGTGTGGGTCACGAGAGGTCCTTTGGATCAGACTTGCCCGTTCTGGGGCCCGTCTTGCACGGGCGAGACAGTATCAACTCCGGTGGTCCTCCCTTATCGCCCCTCACCCCCCCACTTCCGCACTTCCCGGGGTCGAATCCGACGCGCCGGGCTTTCCCAGTCTCAGGCGATGAATACACTCTCTCATGCCCCCCCAATCTGCGGAGAAGTCGGCCAATCCGGTCAGCCCACCGGGAAGCCCGCCCGTTGAGTTTTTTGGCCCGGACGCCGCTCCCGTGGCGGGCCAGGGTGGCGGCAAGACCTTCCCGGTGCCCAAGCCCGAGGTGCCGCCGGAGCTGGTGCGGGGTCACCGGCCGGGCGACCTGGTGGACCAGGCGGGCAACACATCGGAGAGCGAGTATTACAGCCCGATCCCGCCTGGGTACCAGCGTGGACGGCACAAGTTCGTGGTTGTGCTGGGCACGGTGATGAGCGGGCTGGGCAAGGGGATTTTCTCCAGCAGTCTCGCGAAGATGTTCAAGGACAAGGGGCTGGTGGTCGCGCCGATCAAGATGGAGGGCTACCTCAACATGGACTCGGGTACGCTGAACCCGTACCGCCATGGCGAGGTGTTCGTGCTCGATGACGGGACCGAGTGCGACATGGACCTGGGGACGTACGAGCGGCTGCTGGACCAGAACCTGTCGCGTCACAACTTCATGACGAGCGGGCAGGTTTTTTCGGAGATCCTGCGGCGGGAGCGCCAGGGGGCTTACCTGGGTCGCGACGTGCAGTGGATCCCGCACGTGACCGGCGAGGTGAAGCGCAAGCTGAGGGAGTTGGCGGCCCGCGGGGACGGATCGCGGCCGGCGGACGTGGTATTCGTCGAGGTGGGCGGCACGGTGGGCGACTACGAGAACGGGATCTACATCGAGGCGCTGCGCGAGCTGGCCTTCGAGGAGGGGCGTGAGAACGTCTGTTTCGTCGCCCTGACGTACGTGATCGAGCCGCCCGCGCTGGGCGAGCAGAAGAGCAAGGCGGCCCAGCTGGGCATCAAGCGGCTGATGGAGGCCGGCGTCCAGCCCGAGGTGATCGCGTGCCGCGCGAGCAACCCTGTGGGCGAGAAGATCCGCGAGAAGATCGCGATGTTCAGCAACGTGCCGCTGCGGCGTGTGTTCAGCATGCACGACCGGGCGAGCATCTACACGATCCCCGAGGACATGCGTTCGGAGGGGCTGGACCGGGAGATCCTGACGCTGCTGAACCTGCACGAGCGGGTGGATTATTCCAACGAGGACCGGGCGCGGGAGCGGTGGACGGGCTTCGTGCGGCGGCTCACGGCCCGCAAGGACCGCGAGGTGACCGTGGGCGTGGCGGGCAAGTACGCGAACCTGCGCGACGCCTACGCCAGCATCGACAAGGCGCTGGAGCACTGCTCGGCGTACCTGGGCACGCGGGTAGACCTGCACTGGATCGAGACCACGGAGGTGAGCGAGGACAATGTGGGCACGGCCCTGACGGACCTGGACGCGGTCATCGTGCCGGGGGGGTTCGGCAACCGGGGCGTGGAGGGCAAGATCGCCTGCGTGCGGTACTGCCGTGAGCAGGGTGTGCCGTACCTGGGCATCTGCCTGGGGTTCCAGGTCGCCGTGATCGAGTTTGCGCGGAACGTGCTGGGCCTGGAGGGGGCCAACAGCACCGAGTTTGACCCGCACACGCCCCACCCGGTCATCAGCGAGCTGCCGGAGCAGAAACGGGTCGAGGGGCTGGGCGGGACGATGCGGCTGGGCGCGCAGGACGTGGTGATCACTCCCGGGTCGCTGGCATCGTTCCTGTACAACCATCAGCGGACGGCGCACGAGCGGTTCAGGCACCGGTACGAGGTTGAGCCGGCGTATATCGATCGGCTGACCGGCGCGGGGATGATCTTCTCCGGGCGTCACCCCAGCCGCCCCATCATGCAGATGCTTGAGCTGCCCAGCTCGCTGGCGCCGTCCGGCCCTGGCGTGCGGGCGCGGGCGGGTTCGGCGAGCACGATCGGAGAGAAGCCCGGGGTGACGCACCCCTTCTTCGTGGCCGGGCAGTTCCACCCGGAGCTTACCGGCAGGCCGCTGCATCCGCAGCCGATGTTCATGGGGCTGGTGGCGGCGGCGGTTCAGCGCAAGTACGGGGAGGGGTTTACCAGCAACGACCCTTGGGCGGCCGACCTGCGGCGCTGGACGCGGACGTCCGAGCCCCGTGCCCAGGCGGGGGTGCGTTAGACTGGGCGTGGGACTTGAGCATCGCGGGTGAAAGAAAAAAGGCCCCGGACCATGGTCCGGGGCCTTGTGCTTACGGCTTGAAGTTCGGCCTTGCTGCCTGGTCTGTCACGGGCAGGGGCCACCGGCGAAGGCGTTGATGAACGCCGTGATGTCGTCGGTGTCGGGGAAGAGGCCGTCGTTGTTGAAGTCGATGTCGGTGTTGCAGACGGGCGGGTTGGGCGCTGCGCAGAATCCGCCGCCGAAGACCGTGATGAAGTCGGTGATGTCCTGGGTGTCGGGGAAGAGACCGTCGCCGTTCCAGTCGATGCTGTCGCACCCGGCAAAGCCGATGGAGAGGAAGAAGTTGCCGTTGCCCAGGCGGAACGTGGAGCCGCCGAAGTAGGAGACGCGGATGACGGCGACCTGCCCGGCGGTCATGGTGCCGGTGACAAAGGAGTCCAGCGAGTCGCATCCGGCGCCGCCGGCGTCGTCGTTGCAGAGCACCTCGGGGCCGGCGCAGGAGCCGCCGAAGACGGTCAGCACGCCGTCGATGCCACCGGAGGCGCGGCTGCCGCAGAGGCTGGCTGAGAGTGCGCCGTTGGTGGGCGCCACGAACCTGTACCAGACGTCGCTGCTGGAGTTGGACGACCCGCAGGAG
Organism: Phycisphaerales bacterium; assembly: GCA_046350475.1. GTDB lineage: Bacteria > Planctomycetota > Phycisphaerae > Phycisphaerales > UBA1924 > BJHL01. The sequence goes on from JAXMAJ010000002.1 coordinate 296,674, forward strand.
GCGGCGCCGTCGGTTGTCGCGCACGAGAGGGTGCCTGCGTACAGGCCGCCCGCTCCGACCGGGATGGCGTTCGCGCACGCGTTGTTCACCATCGGCGCGGCGCTGGACACGGACAGGGTGAATGCGCCGGTCGCGCCGGCGAAACCGTGCACCAGGATGTGGTAGACCTCGCCGGCGACGGAGCCCCAGGAGGTGGTGCTGAACAGGCCGGAGGTGGTGCAGCTGTCGTCGTTGCCTGAGACGCAGGTCAGGCCGCCGCAGGGGCCGGCGAAAACGGTGATCTTGGTGTCGTAGGTGAAGGCGCCGTTGCACGTGGTGGCGGTCATGGTTTGGCCGGTGCCGACGACGCGGTACCAGACACCGGGGGTGGAGATGGAAGTGCCGCAGGCGATTGCCGAGAGGGCGATGTCATCGTCGGCGCAGCTGGTGTTGCCCGTGACGGATTGGCCGCAGCCGAGCCATTCGGCGCCGGTGCAGTTGTCGTTCGCGGGGGGCGAGGAGGGAGTGAAGTCGGCGCTGATGTCGATGAGGCCGTTGCCGTGGCGGAAAGCGGTGTTGGAGTAGGTGGCCACGCGGATGTAGACCGTCTGCCCGGCTGCCATCGCCTGGGAGAGCGTCGAGTCGGTGTCTCCGCACCCCGGTGTGCCTGTGTCGTCGGTGCAGCTGATGGTGTTGGCGTTTGTGGCGGGGCAGGCGCTGTGGAATGACATGACGGTGTCCGGGCCGGCGCCGGCGCCCCCGTTGTTGCGCGAGCCGCAGGTCGTGACGCGCAGGTTGCCGTTGCAGGTGGCGGTGTAGGAGTAGAACAGGTCGCGTGTGCCGTTCGTGCCGCACGTCGAGGAGGCGTCAGCGGCGGCCGAGTTGATATCGACGTTATTGAGCGAGGTCCCGTCCAGCAGTTGCTGGGGGAAGGAGCAGTCGTCGTTGAACGGGCGTTCCGGGGTGTAGCGGTAGCTCTCGGTGGGAGCGCCGGCGTTGGTTGCGGTGCAGTTGGGGCCGCAATCGCCGGCATCTCCGGCGTAGTTTTCCAGGCCGATGGTGGCGCTGTCGTTGGTATCCGCGGACCAGTTTCCGCCGGAGTCGAGCAGCAGTTCCACCACGCCGGACGTCTCGTAGAGCTTGATCATGAACCAGTGGAAGTCGGTGGTGGTTCCTCCCAGGTGAGAGATAGAGGAGTACTGCACGCTGAACACGCGGTTGGGGGAGACGCCTTCGGTGAGGTAGGACACGCGGTCTTGGGTGCCCTGCGCAGGGGCTACCCAGTAGTCGTCCCACGCCGGCGCAGCGAACCCGCTGGGCTCGAAGGCTGTGGCGTCCGGGATCGGCATGTTGACGTACTCGGTGCCGTCCAGAGCGTCCCCGCCCTGCTGGAAGAACGTGAGGTAGCCGTTGGTCGATACGCGCACCTGGTCGTTGTTGTCGCGGTCGTTGCAGTTGTAGAAGAAGAAGAGCGGGAAGCCGGTGCTGATGTCGGCGGAGTCGTCGTCCGTGCCGGTCCCGGCCCAGATGTTGGTATCGCCAGCGAGGAAGGTGAAGCCGGTGGGCAGCGTGGTTTCAGAGAAGCAACCGCCCGCGCCGCGGTCCTGCATGGCGACTTCCAGCTGGTAGATGCTGTTCATCGAGCCGCCTTGGCGGGCCACGAAGTTCTGGACGCGTGGGGGGTAGGTGGAGGGCTGGTAGGTGTAGTGGAACAGGTCCTGGTTGTTGAACCTGAGGTTCTCGTAGACCTCCAAGTACCTCACCATGGCCTGCCCCACGCCCGGCGTTACCAGCGTGGAGCTGTCGATGTTGAAGATGTCGTCGATCGGGATGGACCGGGTCAGCGCCTGGCCCACGTAGTTGCCGAGTTCGTTCTCCACCTCGCGGGCGTCGACGCCGGCCGCTCTTGCCTGGACGGCACGCTGCTGCGCGTCGGTGATGGCGGAGCGGAGGGCGTTCACGTTCCATTGAGCCCAGCCCGGCAGGCCCATGGCCTGGTTCACGATGAGGTTCCCCATCGAATCGCGTTGCACGCCGTCGTCCCACGGCTGCATGCGCCACCCAGCGGGCAGGTGGTCGGTGAACGTGCGGCGGATGATGCCTCCCGTGGCCGGGTCTTGTTCGAACGCCTTTCCGTCGGCGAGGAGGTTGGCGATTTCCGCGGGGGAGGACTGCTGAATGTCTGTCCGGAAGAACCGCCGGTAGCCGTTCTGCACCACCTGATCAGGCGAACCCCCGGTGTCTGGCAGGGCGGGGTCGGCCTTTCCTGCCCCTTGGGCTTGCGCGGCACCTGCGGCCACGGCCAATGCAGCAACTCCCATCCAGTTTCTCAACGCACGATTCCTCATTGCTTCACTCCTTCTTTCGCGGGCCGGATGATTCCGGCCGGCACCCCCGCGGTTGCCGGAGCAACGCGGGCACGGTCTGGCAGCACAGCGAGCGCATGGCACAACCATGCGACTTTCGCTACGCGGTCGTTGCATATCCAGAGTGGTAAACGCACACCCGCTAACCCGTGCACCCGTCAGCGGTGCAGCGATCAACATACCCCTCGCTGGCCTCTCCTGCAACCTGCAATCGCGATATTCACTCCCACGGACGGCGCTTTTTGTCTCGTCGTGACGCAACGTTTTTGCGTTCTGTTTGTTGTTGCAGACAAGGCGCGTACTTGCCCAGGAAGTTGCAAGTAAAAATTGTCTGGACGATGGACTGTGTTGGCCGGCCGAGAGGCGGTTCGGGGAGAGTGGATGAAAAAGGCCCCGGACGCAGGTCCGGGGCCCTCGTATTCAGTCAATCAGGTCCGGATCAGGGGCAGGCCCCACCGGCGAAGGCGGTGATGAAGGCGGAGATGTCGTCGGTGTCGGGGAAGAGGCCGTCGTTGTTGAAGTCGATGTCGGTGTTGCAGACGGGCGGGTTGGGCGCTGCACAGAAGCCGCCGCCGAAGACCGTGATGAAGTCGGTGATGTCCTGGGTGTCCGGGAAGAGACCGTCGCCGTTCCAGTCGATGCTGTCGCACCCGGCGAAGGAGAAGTTGATCACGTAGTTGCCGTTGGCGATCCAGGTGGGGTTGTCGAACGTGCCCCAGTGCGTCAATCGCACCAGAACAACCTGGCCGGCGGTCATCGCACTTGAGATCCTGGAGTCGTGGACGTTGCAACCAGTGCTGCCTTCGTCATTGCAGAGGATCTGGGGTCCGGCGCAGGAGTTGGCGAATGCCGAGAGGACCGTATCCACTCCAGCGTCCACACCGCCGGTATTCCGGCTGCCGCAGGTGTCGACAACAAGTGTGCCGTCCGCCGGCGCCACAAAGCGGTACCAGACGGACCGGTTCGCTGCGGTGGTTGCGCACGACGACGAGCCGTCCGGGGTTGCGCACCGCAGGTTCCCGGCGTACGAGCCGATTGGCACGGTGAGTGCGTTGGAGCAATCATCGTTGAAGGGCCTGCCGCCGTTGGAGACGGTCAGCCGGAAGGTGCCGCTTCCGCCGCCCCAACCGCTCACGAGAATGTAGTAGTTCACGCCCGGTGTAGTCACCCAGGACACACGGGACTGCGTGCCGCTGAAGGTGCAGGTGGAGTCATCGTTGCACGCCACGGGCACGAATGCGCCGCAGGAGCCGGAGTAAACGTGGAGGAGTGTGTCGAAGTTGGTTTCAGCGCCGCACGTAGAGGCGGCGAAGGCATTGCCGTCCCCCACCACGCGGTACCACACGGCGTTGTTGGGCACGAATCCGCATGGACCGGCGGCCAGGGCGTCGGCGGTTGCGCCGCAGTTGCTGCCGACGAAGCTGTCGTTGCAGGCGATGGGGATAGCTCCCGCGCAGGTGTCGTTCGCGGGGACGGGCGCTGTGCTGGTGTACGAGAACGCGATGTGGAAGCGGCCGTCGGCCATGGCGACGCCGAAGTGCGATGCTCGAATCCAAAGACGCTGTCCAGCCGTTACGGGCAAGGTGATAGCCGAGTCCGGGTACGGGTTGTCGTCATTGCAGGCGATGGTGTTCGCGGGCGTTCCGGGGATCGCGCTATGCACGCTCAGGACGGTGTCGATTCCCGAGAGGACAGCGGACCCGGCGGTGGTGACGCCGAACGTGCCGTCGCAGGGAGCCGTGAACACGTACCACAGGTCACGGTTGGTGCCTGAACTGCCGCACGTGCTTGATCCGTCGTTGGTCGCGCATCCCAGGTCCTGGTCTCCTGCGCTCCCGTTGAACACGGCAAAGGCGTTCTCGGCGTTGTCGTTTATGGGGGCGGCGCCCGATTCATTGAAGTTCAAGGAAAGGTCGAACGTCCCGTTCTGGAACCAGGCGGGGGTGACGTTGTAGTTGGTGACGCGGAGGTACACGCGTTGACCGTCGGTCATGGGAACGGTGACCTGCGAGTCGTTGCCGCTGCAGCCCGGGAAGGACGACTGATCGTTGCACGCGAGCTGGTTTCCGTTGTTGCCCGGGCAGGCGGAGTGGGCCGAAATGATCGTGTCGGTTCCGCCCCCGTCGAAGGAGCCGCAGGTGCTGACGACGAGGTTTCCATCGCACGGGGCGACAAACGAGAACCACGCGTCACGGTTGGGGTAGCCGTACCCACACCCGCTGGCATCGCCGTCGTAGGTGTACCTGTGGAGGGACCAGTTGTTCAGTGTCGATCCGTCGGACAACTGGTAGGCCGAGGCGCAGGAGTCATTGAAGGGACGCCCGTACGAGAAGCGGTAGTTGTTGGCGGGCGCGTCGGTGTTGTTCGCGGTGCACACCGGGCCGCAGTTGCCGCTCAGGCCGTCGTAGTTCTCCATGCCGATCGTGGAAGACGTGAACGTGGAATTCGACCAAAGCGTGCTGTAATGGAATTCGACCACATCACTAGTTTCGTAGTAGCGGCTCTGCAGGTAGTAGAAGTTTGTGCTGCTGATGTGCGATACCGAGTAGTACTCGACGGTCAGCACACGGTTGCCTACGGCGCCTTCCGTCTTGTACTGGATCCAGTCGCCGTTCGCCGTGTTCACGTACATGTCATCCCAGAACGGGGCGGTGAACCCGTCCGGCCGACCGGCTGACGCGTCGGGGATGGCCTGGTTCTGGTACACAGTTCCATTCAGTGCGCCGCCGCCCTGCTGGAAGAACGTCTGGTATCCATCGGTGCTGACACGTATCTGATCGTTGTTGTCGCTATCGGTGCAGTCGTAGAAGTAGAACATGCCGAAGCCTGTCGGGATGTCGGCCTGCTCGTCGTCCGCGTTCGCCGCATTCCAGAGAATCGTCGGGGTAGTCAGGTACGTCATGCCGCGAGCGAACGTGGTCGTTTCATAGCAGTACGCTCCGCGGTCACCGAAAGGCTGGCCCTGTTCGACCTGTTGCACGGCCTGCAGGGACGTGCCGTGTGCAACGAGAAACGCGGCGACACGCGGGCTGTACGTGGTGGGCGTGTAGGCGTAGTGGAAGATGTCCTGCTTGTTCAGACGCTCGCTCTCGTAGAAGTGCATGTAGTCGATCACGTAGCCGGCGACTTTGCCGTCGACTACCGCGGAGTCCTCGAGCTTCACCAGATCATCCACGCGGATGTTGCGCACCACGGCCTGACCAAGGAAGTTGCCCAGGGCGCCGGCTTCTTCGGTGGCGTCCGCGCCGGACGCCACGACGGCGAGGTACTGGTCCCGGTGCTTGGCGACTTCCGCCCGCAGAGAGTCGATATCGCGTTGCGACCACGCGGGCAGACCGGGCACGTCGTTGACGATGGGATTCCCGAAAGAATCCACCCGCGAACCATCTGCCGGAGGCTCCATGAGCCATCCTTTGGGCAGGTAGTCCGTGAAGGTGTGCTGCACTATTCCGCCTGTCGCGGGGTCGAGTTCAAAGTCCTTGCCTGCGGCTACCAAGGCCGCGAGCTGTTCCGGCGTCACCGGCTGCACTTCGGTTCGATAGACCCGGCGATAGCCGTTCTGGACGACTTCGTCCGGCACGAGATCAGCGTGCGGATCGATCCACCGGGGGCGTTCCTGCGCCCACGCCGCTCCCATGCTCATCGCCGATGCCGCGGCCGCGAGCAGCACTCCGAGTTTCCGACTCCTCATGTGTTCACTCCTTCTCTCGCCGACCGTATCTACGGGTCAGCTACGCCGCCCACGTTCCCCGTACGGAGCAACTCACCACCATCGCGGGCACACGGCACAACCATGCGCCCATCAGCGGGCACCCGCGTCTTCAGCATCCTCGAGTGGCGAACGCACACCCACGATCCAAACACGCGAGCGTTGCTCGCTGTGCACGCCCATAAGATACCGCAAACAAAGGGGATTCGCAACAGTCAAGTACCGCTTTCCTCGTCAGGCGTTGACATCAGGGATGAATGCTGCCTCTCGATCGGAGGGCGGATTCCCGGTGCAGAGAGCGAGAGATCCGGCCTTCCGACGTCATTCTTTCCGCAGGGCCTTCAATGCCCGCTCCAGGACCGGGTCTGACGCCTGGAAGTCGCCGGGGTCTGTCCTCACTTGAACGTCCGGCGCAACGCCGACACCCTCGACCGGCTCTCCGGCCGGACCGAAGTCTTCCCAGCTTGACATCCAGACCGCGACCCCGTTGCCGAGGTCGGTGCGGCGAGGGTTGCCCGAGCTGCCGTATGTGCGGGTGCCGATGGTAGTTACCCGGGGAGCGCCCTTGAGCATCAGCACCAGCGATTCGCAGGAGCTCATGCAGCACGGGCCGACAAGCACGGCCATGGGTACCAAAATCCGATCTGACTCGGGAACCGGCAGTACCTCGCGGTCGTGCATCGGGCCCCATCCATTTTGAGCAGTCGGATCACGGTATCGGTTGCGGGAATAGACCCTTGTCTTCTCCAGAAACAAACCTGCGATGCGACGTGCGGCGAGCTCGTCGCCACCCGCGTTTCTCCGGAGGTCGAGCACCACCCTCGTTACGGCGCCGGGAGCACGGGCTTCGGACACGACGTTCGCCGCCTGATCGGCGGCTGTGTCCGAGCACTCATGGACGGCGAGGTAGAGGACGCCGTCGGGGTAACTGCCCGAGGACACCAGCTCGCTGATTTTTCTGAAGTTTGGCACTACCGCTTCGACCGTGTTGAGGTCCACGTTCGGCACCACGCTGCGCACGGCGGACGGGAAACGGACGTTCCATCCGTCCGGGTCGCCGATGGCCAAGGACACGTGCAGGTCGTTCGCCTGCGCCAGCATGCGTCCGGCCTCGCGGGCGAAGGCTGCGCGGGACTTCGCCTGCACCAGGGCGGCACGGTGCTGGGCGAACAGCGCGGGCCAGTCTTTGACCACACGGTCTCGGTACGAGTACTCCTCCTGCACGACCCGCTGCAAGGTATCGAGGGCATGCTGATTTTCTTGCGGTGTCGGTAGGGCGGGTGGTGCGGCGGGGGCCTCCGACGTGCGGAACCAGAGCGGGGTGACTTCTGCGGCTTCGCCCGCGGCGGATCGGGTGTTGTGCGCTGAGGGGCAATTCATGGAGATGTGGTACTCGTGCGAGGGCTCCAGCTTGACCGGAATAACCAGCACCCTGGGCGTTTCCCACCGCACCTTGCCGTCGATCCTGGGGAACGTGTCACCCCCGCCGCAGACCGACCAGGCGCCCGTGGACATGTCCTGGTCGAACTCCACACGGAGCTGGGTCAACGCGGGGCTGACGGCGGCATCGCCGTGATCGGGCGTCGCGCAGGTGACCCTGGGGGGCACGGCCAGCACCAACGAGAGAACAGCTGCGATCATCTTGACCTCCTGCCCGGACAGCTTCCCCGTTGAACGCCGTTGACAGAGACTTCGTTACCGGCGGGAAGCGTGGGTGCTCCGCCAGAAGACGCCCGTGCAGACACTGAGGGCGATTGCCGCGACGACCGCCATGAAGACCGGGTTGAAGCGTTCTTCAGGGAACAAGCCCCGGTCTGTTGCCCAAGCCGCGGCGAACCCGCACCCCGGCCCCACAAGGTACCCCACGCCGATCAGGGCTTCGTGGGTACCTCCGGCATCCACTTCTGCCTTGCCGACCTCGAGCGCGTAGTAGATTGCGCCGGAGTAGATAATGCCCATGCCGACCCCGAACAGGGGCAGGCCCGCGAACAGCGCGACGAGCCCGGCGCTGCCGGCCAGCATGGGTGCGGCTACGCACAGCAGGAATCCCGCGATCATCGATGCTCCCCCGACCACCGTCGGCCACCAGCGGCCGTGCCAGCGCCCCCAGAAACCGAACAGTGCGAATACGCCGACTCGGGGAAGCAGCCACGCGGTCGCGGCGACGGTGCGGTGCTGCTTCACGATGCCCAGGACGCCCATGGCCTCCGGGAGGTATGCGGTAAGAGCGCTCTGGACGAGGTAGGAGGTGGGCAGGAGCCAGCGGAAAGATACCAGCAACCGTTCGTACACCTCGGGGTGGGGCTCGTGTTCCTCATGGATGTGCGGCGCAGGCGAAGGAGCGAACCGGGTGAGCAGAAAAGCGGCCAGCACGTGCGCGCCGCCCATGGCGGCGATTCCCTCGGCGGCGAGGGTGCCTCCGTCAGCCCTGGTCTTGATAAATGGGGCCATGACCACGTACGCGACGGGGATGGCGGAGGACCAGACCACGTTCCAGAAGGAGAGTGCGCGTCGCAGCGTGGCGCCGGAGCGTCCGCCGGACAGGTAAGCTTCGATCAGAGGCCAGAGCACGCCGGTGACCGGCATGTATGCTGCGGCAAGGACCCAGATAGGCCAGGCGCGCGGCTTTCCGCCCGGTCCGGACCCCCACTTGGCGAGGAGGGGGACCCAGCACAATGCGGCCAGCGCAGTCATGACGATGCCGAGCAGGGTGCGGTGGGAAAGTCCTCGCTTTCCCAGCCAGGTGACCAGGCGGCCGGAGGAGGACGCGGCGATGATGTACGTGACCCCCTGGACCATTCCCAGCAGGAAGTTCTCGCTCCGCGAGAATCCGTAGGCGCCGTTTGCCAGGAAGAAGAGTGCGCCGGTGATGACGCCCGTGCCCAGCGAGTTCACGAACGTGAAGCCGTACACGCTGCCGACTGGGGTTGGGGGGGCACGTTCGGTCACGGGGGCGACAGTAGTGCCCCCGGGGCGGCGTTCCGCCCCGGGGAATCAGGTCTGGCGTTCCCTTTCCACGAACAGGAAGCTCTCTGTGCCAGTAGGAGAAGTTCGGGCGAAACCCCGAAGGACTTTGCAGGTATCATGCCCCGGGGCGCAACCCCCCCGTGCACCGCCAGCCCCACCCTTGCCGAGCCCCGGATGCGTCCCCGATACGTTCTCTCCACCTTCTGTTCTGCGTCTCTGATGGTGCTGGCATGGCTGGCGGGCTGCTCCAGGCCGCCGGCGGGTGGCCTTCTGGAGACCACCGCCATGTTCGGCGGGTCGGGCAATGCACCGGGCCAGTACGGGTACCCGCGATGTATCGACGCAGACGACAACACGCTATGGATCATCGACAAGCTTGCCCGGGTGCAGCGTGTGGACCCGAAGACTGGATACGCGCTCACGGTCTTCAAGATGCCCCGGTTCGAGAACGGCAAGCCGACGGGGGTCACGGTGTGGAGGAGCGCAGACTCTGCGGCCCCTGGTCCGGTCATCTTCGTTGCGGACACGCACGAGCACCGGGTGATGGTGTACCAGGGCGCTCCTCATCCCGCGTCGTCGACCGCGGAGGAAGCGCCGCCGGCCCTGCTGGCATCGTTCGGTACTTCGGGGGAGGGGCCGGGGCAGTTCATCTATCTGACGGACGTAGCGGTGCTGAGCACCGACGACCGGAAGGCGGTGCAGCGCCTCTACGTGTCGGAGTACGGCGGCAACGACCGCATCAGCATCTACGAGCCCGACGGGGGGCCGTGGAGCCCGACCGGCGGCGCTCCGGCGTTCCACTATGTCCGGTCGTTCGGCCACTTCGGCAGCGGGGACAGCGGTGACGACGTGCAGTTCAGCCGGCCCCAATCGATGGCTGTCGACACGCGGACGCGCGAGTTGATTGTGACGGATGCCTGCAACCACCGGGTCGGCAGGTTCACACTCGAGGGGGCGCTTGTCGCGTGGTACGGCAGGTCCGGCGAGCCATCGACGGCGCCGGGCCGTTTCAAGTACCCGTACGGGCTCTCGCTGCTTGGAGACGGTTCGGCGATGGTCGCGGAGTACGGGAACAACCGCCTGCAGCGCATCGATCTTGCGACCGGCGACTGCCTCGGACTGTTCGGCCAGCCGGGCCGGTCGAGGGGCCAGTTGGCCACGCCCTGGGGCGTGGCGGTCCTGGGAGATACCGTCTACGTCCTGGACTCGGGCAACAGCCGGGTGCAGGCGTTCGCCATGCCGCACGGGACCGCACGCGTTGCCGCTACGCCGAAGCACTAAACCATGGGTCTGAGCAGTGCCATCTCCCCGTGCCTCACTCCCGCCCTGGTGGCGGGGCCGATGGAGTTCGACGCGCCGGTGTGGCTGTGGGTCTTCCCGGTGCTGGCGGTAGCGAGCGTGCTGATCGCGAGGAAGAGCCTCTCGGGCCTGGACAGCGTGTGGCGTTGGGTCGCGCTGGCGGTCCGGCTCATCGTGATCGCGCTCCTTGTGATGGCGGTGGCGGACCCGTACCTGCGGGAGGAGAGCAAGAAGGTCGCCGTCACGGTCATCATGGACGTGAGCGAGTCGATCCCGACGCAGGCGCAGCACGAGGTGCAGGGCTATATCGAGGCGGCGGCGAAGAAGGCCGAGCGTGACCGTTCGGAGATGGGCATCATCACGACCGCGCGGGAGGCGTACGTCAGCCGGCTGGCCAGCCAGTACCTGGGGAACCTCGAATACGCGCACCAGGGCACGCTGGACGCGACGGATCTGGCGACGGCGCTGCGGCTTGGCATCGCGACGGCGCCCAAGGACGCGGCGAACCGGTTCGTGCTCATCACGGACGGGAACCAGACGACGGGTGATGTGCTGGAGGCGGCGGACGCGGCGAAAGCGATCGGCATCCCGGTCGACGTGCTGCCCATCCAGTTCAAGTACGACCGAGAGGTGATCGTCGAGAAGCTGCTGAGCCCGCCCAACGCGCGTGAGGGCGAGACGATGAACGTGCGTGTGGTGCTGCAGGCGTCCGGCCCGGCGAACGGCAGGCTGAACCTGCTGCTCAACGGTCAGGCGGTGGACCTGAACGAGGACCCGGCGAGCATGGGCATGCCGGTGGAGCTGCGCCGGGGGCAGAACGTTTTCCAGGTGCCGGTGACGGCGCTGCGGAGCGGGCCGCAGAAGTTCGAGGCGGTGTTCGAGGCGGAGACCAAGGGGGGCGTGGCGCTGGGAGACTCGCTGGCGCAGAACAACCGGGGTGAGTCGGTGACGTTCGTCTCGGGCGAGGGCAAGGTGCTGGTCATTGGCGGCCACCCCAGCGACAGCACCGACAACCCGGAGGAGTACAACGGGCTGGTGAAAGCGTTGGAGCAGGCGAAGATCACGGTGGACTTCGTGTCCCCGGCGCAGGCCCCGACGACGCTGACGGAGATGAACGCGTACGAGGCGATCGTGCTGGTGAATCAGCCGGCGAGCGAGTTCTCGCAGAAGCAGCAGGAGCAGCTGCGGCAGTACGTGTACGACACGGGCGGGGGCCTTGTGATGGTGGGCGGGCCCCAGTCGTACGGGGCGGGGGGTTGGATCGGGTCGCCCCTGGAGGAGGCTCTGCCGCTGAAGCTGGACCCGCCCCAGAAGCGGCAGATGCCGCGGGGCGCGCTGGTGCTCACGATCCACTCGTGCGAGATGCCCGAGGGTGTGTTCTACGGGAAGAAGGTGTGCGAGGCGGCGGTGAACCGGCTGTCGCGCCTTGACCTGGCGGGCATCAACGAGTACACGTGGGGCGGGGGCACGGAGTGGGTGCACTCGATCCAGCCCGTGGGGGACGGGACGTCGATCAAGCGGGCGATCAACAAGCTGCAGTTCGGCGACATGCCGGACTTTACCCCGTCGTTCCAGCTTGCGCTCAAGGGCTTCAAGGAGGTGGACGCGGGGCAGAAGCACATGATCGTCATCAGCGACGGCGACCCGCAGTCTCCCCCGGATTCGCTGCTGCAGGAGTATGTGCAGAACCGCATCACGGTGTCGTGCGTGGGTGTCTTCCCGCACGGCGGGGCGGACACCGGGCGGATGAAGTACATCGCGGACACCACGAAGGGCAAGTACTACTTCATCAACGATCAGGCGGGCCTGGCGAAGCTCCCCGAGATCTTCATGAAGGAGGCGATGACGGTCCGGCGGTCGCTGATCTGGGAGAAGTCGGGCGACGGCCTTCCGCCCAACCTGCTTTCGGGCGCGAGCGAGGCGCTGCGGGGCATCCGGGCGCTGCCCAACGTGAATGGGTACGTCGTGACGGCGGAGCGCGACGGGCTGGCGCTGGTCACGGCGAAGATCAACAAGAACCAGAGCAACCCGCAGGGCGACCCGCTGCTGGCGCAGTGGCAGTACGGGCTCGGGCGCGTGGTGGCGTACACCAGCGACGCGGCACCGCGGTGGAACCCGCAGTGGACCGGCTGGGAGGGGTACAAGCAGTTCTGGGAGCAGCACGTGCGGTGGGCGTTGCGGCCGCAGGGGACGGCCAACCTGCGCGTCATGACGGAGAACCGTGGCGACCAGACTCTGGTCACGGTGGAGGCGTTGGACAGCGGCGGGGAGCGGCTGAGTTTCGCGAACTTTGTGGGGCGATTGGCCCGGCCGGACGGCGGGGGCGAGGACGTGCGGCTGACGCAGGTAGCGCCGGGGCGGTACCAGGCCGTCATGCCGACGGATCTTTCCGGGTCGTACATGCTGAGCCTTCGGTACGCGGCGCCGGACCCCAAGGTGCAGGGCGGGACGCTGGAGGGCAGCGTGCAGGCGGCGATTTCGCGTCCGTTCGCGGATGAGTACCGCGTGCTGCAGGACAACTCGGCTCTGCTGACGCGCATTGCAGAGATGACGGGAGGGCGAGTGCTGCCCCGCTCCCCGGAGGGCGTCAATCTGTGGGATGACAAGGGCCTGACGATGCCCGTGGCCCGCACCAGCATCTGGCTGGCGATGGCGGTGATGGGGATGGGCCTGTTCCTGGTGGATGTTGCGGTGCGCCGCGTGCGCATCGACATCCCGGCGATCGCGTCGTGGGTGCGGAGCGGGTTCGGGCGGGGCAAGACGGTTTCCAACCAGCAGCTGGGCGGGCTGCGGGCGGCGCGCGAGCAGGCCCGTGAGAAGATCGCGGCGAGGGCCACCTCGCTCTCTCCGGCCGAGTTGGAGCGGCAGGCCAAGGCCGCGGCCCGGCAGGCGCAGGAGACGTCGAAGGCCAAGTTCGAGGCAACGCCCGACATGCTCAGGGATGCCGGGAAGGGCCCGGTCGCCATGGGTGGGGCCGACGCCCAGGTCCGCAAGGTCGAGGAACGGCAACGCCCCACCGACCCCGGGGGGAAGCCGCCCGCGCCTGATGAGGGCATGAGCCGATTGCTCAAGGCCAAGAAGAAGGCACAAGAGGGGATGGAGGATGGGCCGGGGCAGTAGAAGGTGGCGCGATGGTTGCATCGGGCCACACCGAGAGAATTCGTGATGTTCGCCTGTGGATTGACCTGCTGAAGTGCTGAGAATCAAGGAGTTCCCATGTCCGCCGCACCGACCAAGCAGCCCTCGCTCGACACACCCGCCGAAGTGCGCGCCCAGTGCGAGGCGTTCCGCGCGAACTTCGGCAAGCTCAAGACCGAGATCGGCAAGGTTGTTGTCGGTCATTCCCAGGTGGTGGAGGGCACGCTCATCGCGCTCTTCGCGGGCGGCAACGTGCTGCTGGAGGGCGTGCCGGGGCTGGGCAAGACGCTCCTGGTACGCACGCTGGCGCAGTCGCTGACGCTGCCGTTCAGCCGCATCCAGTTCACGCCGGACCTGATGCCCGCGGACGTGCTGGGCACGAACGTGGTAATGGAGGACCCGGCGACGGGGCGGCGCAGGTTCGAGTTCCAGAAGGGCCCGATCTTCGCGCAGATCGTTCTGGCGGACGAGATCAACCGGGCCACGCCCAAGACGCAGTCGGCGCTGCTGGAGGCCATGCAGGAGCGCAGCGTGACGGTGGCGGGCACCACGTACAAGCTCAATTCGCCCTTCCTGGTGCTGGCGACGCAGAACCCGATCGAGCAGGAGGGCACCTACCCGCTGCCCGAGGCGCAGCTGGACCGCTTCATGTTCAAGATCGTCGTGGGGTACAGCCAGCTTGACGACCTGATGACGATCCTGGACCGGACGACGGGGGCGGCGAGCCCTGAGGTGGGCTCGGTCATGGATGGGCCGACCATTCTGGATGCCCAGAAGCTGATCCGCGGGTGCATCGTGGCGCCGCACGTGAAGGAGTATGTCGCCCGCCTGGTGCTGGCGACGCACCCGGGCGGTCAGTACGCGAGCGGCGGCGCGGGCGGGGTGACGAACAAGTACATCCGGTGCGGCGCGAGCCCGCGCGCGGCCCAGGCCCTGCTGCTGGGCGGCAAGGTCAAGGCGCTCATCGAAGGGCGGTACCACGTTTCGTTCAACGACATCAAGTACATCGCGCCGGTGTGCCTGCGGCACCGCATCCTCGTGAACTTCGAGGCCGAGGCTGACCGAGTGGACAGCGACACCATTGTCAAGCAGATCCTGGACGCGACGGCGACGGAGCCGGTCAAGGTTTGATCGGGTGCCGGGCAGCCCTGCCCGGCCGTTGCGCCTGATGTCCGACGCTCTCACCGCTCCAGCGCCATGCTCAAGACCGCCACCATCACACGACCCAAAGCCGTTGAGGACCTCCTCACCGCGGAGCTGATCGCCAAGCTTGACCCGCTGGACCTGTCCAGCAAGCGGGTCTTTTTCGGGAAGCTCAAGGGCGAGCGCCGGAGCAAGAAGCGGGGCCAGTCCGTGGAGTTTGCGGACCACCGGCAGTACGCCACCGGCGACGACATCCGGCACATCGACTGGAATATCTACGCCCGGCTGGACCAGCTCTTCCTGAAGCTGTTCCTGGAGGAGGAGGACCTTTCGCTCTCGGTCATCCTGGATTGCTCGGCGAGCGCCGACTGCGGCGAACCGAACAAGTTCCTGTTCATGCAGAAGGCCGCGGCGGCGATGGGGTACATCGGGCTCATCAACCTCAACCGCGTGACGGTGACGGCGATGGGCGAGCGTGAGGGCGGGGTGCTGGGCGCGGTGCGGGACCTGCGGGGCCGGCGGCGCCTGCACGACCTGTGCGCGTTCCTGTGCGGGCTGGAGCCGTCGGGCGGCGTGCAGTTCAAGGAGGCGTGCGAGCGGATAGCCCTCACGCGGCGCGGCAAGGGTGTGATGCTCGTTTTCAGCGACTTCTTCTTCAAGGAGGGGTACGAGGAGGGCCTGCGCCGCCTGGTGGGCCATGGGTACGACGTGTTCTGCATCCAGGTGCTCTCCCCGCAGGAATTGGAGCCTCCGATCACGGGAGACCTGCGGCTGAAGGACATCGAGGACGCTGATCAGGCGGAGGTGACGATTTCTGCTCCGCTGTTGAAGCGGTACAAGGCCAACCTCTCCGCGTACTGCAAGCAGCTCGAGGTGTTCTGCCTGCGGCGGGACATGAACCTGCTGACGGTGCGGAGCGATACGCCGGTCGAGGTGCTGGTGCTGGATTACCTGAGGAGGAAGGGGGTGGTGAAGTGACGTTCCTTTCCCTCACCCTCGCCGGGATCGCCGCGGCCATTGCCGTGCCGACGCTCATCATTCTTTACTTCCTGAAGCTCCGGCGGCGCGACCTGGAAGTTTCCACGACGCTGCTGTGGAAGAAGGCGATCCAGGACCTGCAGGCCAACGCTCCGTTCCAGCGCCTGCGGCGCAACCTGCTTCTGTTCCTGCAGCTGCTCATCCTGGGCGCGGTGCTGTTCGCGCTGGCGCAACCCATCATCAAAGCCCAGACGCTCACGGGGTCCAAGCTCGTCATCCTGATCGACCGTTCGGCGAGCATGACGGCGACGGACGGCGAGCCGGGGTCGGGTGTCAAGACGCGGCTGGACATCGCGAAGGAACAAGCGATCGGGCTGGTAGAGTCGATGAAGGAGGCGTCCAGCTTCTTCACCACCAAGAACACGGGTGATCAGGCGATGGTCATCGCGTTTGACAACCAGGCTGAGCCCCTGCAGCCGTTCACGAATGACAAGGATGCGCTCAAGGCCGCGATCCGGGGCATCCAGCCGACGCACAAGACAACCGGGATGGAGCAGGCCGTTACGGTGGCGCTGGCCAACCTTCCCCGGCGGAAGCTGATCGAGAACGGCGTGGAGCGATCGATCGAGGGCATCACGGAGGGCGAGCCCGTCACGATGCATCTGTACACGGACGGGAAGATCCCGGACGCGGAGAAGGCCAAGCCCGGGCCGGAGAACACGATGGTGTTCCACCAGGTCGGGGACGAGAAGGCGCCGAATCTGGCTATTACCGCCCTCAAGGCTGAGCGGGAGTTCGAACATCCCGAGAAGCTCACCATCTTCGTGAGCCTGCTGAACACCCAGGACATTCCCCGCACCTGCGACGTGGAGTTGGTCATCGACGGCACCGTGGCGGGCATCCAGAACGCTTCGATCCCCGGCGCGTCCACGGGCGAGGGAACACTGGGGGCAGCGGAGGCGGCGAGGGCCGCTGCGCGGGAGGCAGAGGGTGCGGCCGCGACGGGGACTTCCGCGGCCGCGGCCACGTCGAAGCAGAGCCTGGTACGCCCTGGCACGTCGGGGGTGGTCTTCAAGCTGGACCGGACGAGCGGCGCCCTTGCGCAGGTGCGTCTGCGGGACCCCAGCACCGGGGCGGCGCCTGACAACAACGTGCTTGCGGCGGACGACCGGGCGTGGCTGAGCATCCCGCCGGCCAAGCAGCTGTCCATTGCGGTGGTCGGGAGGGGCAACCTGTTCGTGAAGTCGGCCCTGGAGGGCATGCCCCTGTCTCGCCTGGATGAATTCACCGCGACGCAGTTTGAGCGTGCATGGACCGACGGGAAGGTGGGCCAGTACGACGTCATCGTGCTGGATGGTGTCATTCCCAACGTCGGTCAGCAGGCGGTGGCGGCGGTGCCTGCAACTCCCGCGCCCGGCGGCACGACCCCCGCGGGGGCCACACCGGCCGGCATCGGCCGGACGCTGCCGCCGGGCAACTACATCGTGCTCAATGCGATCCCTGCAGCCAGCGGCATCAAGGAGGTTGAAACAACCAAGGGGGCAACGTTCATCGACTGGCGCCGTGATCATGCGGTGACGCGGTACCTGACGCTGGACCCGGTGCAGATAGCCAACTTCCGGCGGGTGGAGGTGGCTCCGGGCAGCGGCGTCCAGACGCTGGCGTCGTGCGAGTCGGGGCCGGGGATCCTCGAACTCTCCACGACGGACACGCACGCCATCCTCGTGCCGTTTGACTACATGGAGTCCAACTGGCCGATGCACCTGTCGTTTGTGGTGTTCCTGGCCTCCTCGAGCCAGTACCTTGGCCAGGAGGTTTCCGGTGGGTACGACGCCCGGGCGCTGACGCCCGGCACAGAGCTGCGCGACCGGTTGCCTCTGGGAGTCACCAAGGCCCGGGTCACCGCCCCCACTCTTACGGGCGGGACCGTGTCCCAGGACGTAACTCCCTCGGAGGACGGTTCGATCGTCTACCGGACGCCGGGCATCTCCGGCGTCATTGAGGTCACGTGGAACGGCCCGGCCGGCCCCGGGGACGTGAAGGAGCCCAACGGGTCCTCGGTCCTGCGTGTGTACGCCAGCAACCTGCTGGACCCGCAGGAGAGCGATGCCGGGGCGGCTAAGACAGTGGAGGTCTCCAGCGACAAGCTGGTCGCCCAGTCCGGGAAGTCCACGAAGAGTGACCGGGCCCTGTGGCCGTATCTGCTCATGGGCGGGCTGGTGGTGGTTCTTCTGGAGTGGTTCATCTACAACCGCAAGGTGTACGTGTAGGGATCTGGGGAAACTATCTCGATGGACGGCGCAACCTTGTCGCCGGCAATCCCAACAATCCGTGCCGGTACGGCGTGTCATCATCGCGCGAGACCCATGCGAGGCGTCCTGCTCATCCCGCTCCTTGTGCTGCTGGGGTTACTCCCAGGCCGAGCCCACGCGCAGGTCATGCGGCTCGGTTCGTCGCGATTGTCGGTGGACAAAGTCGTCTGGGGGTTCGATCCGGAGAATCAGGGGATGCCGGCGGAGTGCTACGCGCCGGTCACTGTGACGGTGAGTTCGGGGGGAGAATCGGTGCAGGGGGTGCTCATCCTGGAGTACCCTCAGGACGCCTCGCAGAATGTCCGGATTGTTGCACCCTTTGCCACCACTCCAAACACGTCCACCGCGGTGGAACTGCTTGCCTGTCTGCCACGCAATTGCCAGAAGGCGAGGTTGACGCTCACGGACGACAGGGGCGATTCTGCACGGCTCGAACTGGCTTCGATGGTGGGCGATCATTCGTTGCCGATCGTCTCGAGCACTGCGTGCCGGATCGGCCTGTTGGGGGGCGTGGAGGTGCAGCCCTCGGTGACCCTCGCGGTTGATGCGAGAATCTGGCAGAATTCGTCGGGCCCGGGGACCGGGGTGACGGCCAGGTGGTGGGATTCGGCGGTAGCACAGAAGGTCCCGGTCTTGCCAGATGCATGGATCGAGTATGAGTCCTTTGACGTTGTGGTGGCACGGGAACATGACATCCTGCAGGCCACCGCCGCCGCCCGCGAGGCCCTGCACACGTGGGTGCAGGCCGGGGGTCGGCTGGTCATCCAGGCGAGCCAGGCGGGTCAGCGGACTTTTGAAGCGGTGCCACCGGACGTTGCAGGCTACCTCACGATCGACGACCCACTGGAATTGACCCCGGGCGCGTCGACGAAGGAGGCTTTCACCGAGTCCAGGCCGACTCCCACCACGCGGGGTGATGACAGTGCCCCGACTGGTCCGTTCATGCCTTCGCCTCCTCCGGTTGGCGCGCCCACGTCTCCCAAGCCGGCGGCGTTGGTGGAGGCCGAGCGCAGGCCGGTTGCCACCATTGATCCCGCACGCACGCCGGTGCGCCTGCTCCACCTCACGGCTGCGGGGAAGCGAGCCGGGTGGATCGTTCGGTTTCCGGTCGCGGACCTGCCGGCCGGCGCCGACTCCGACTGCGGTCTGGTTGCGCACGGCCCCAGCGGGCTTGGGCTTGTCGCGGTGGTGGGCATGAACCCCAAGCGTGTGTGCGGCATCGATGTGTCGGCGCACGACAGCCTGTGGCGGACCATCCTCTCGCCGCTGATTCCTCATTGGAACAGGTCGCCGGGCAGCCCGGGCGCGTATCCATGGGGGACTTCCGGCGTGGATCAGGCGACGAGCGCGGCGATCGCCGGCGCCCTCAACTCGATCACCATGCCGCCCACGGTGGGGTCGTCGTTCTTCATTGCCTCGCTGGCGGCGGTGCTCGCCCTGGGTCTCCTGATCGGCCCGGTGGGGCGCGTCGTGCTGAAGCGCCGGAGATGGCTGAGCGCTTCCTGGCTTGCGGCGATTGCCTGCATCGCCGTGGTTTCGGTGGCCGGGTGGCTCATCCCCAACCTTGTGCGGTCGGGCGAGTCCGCGGCGGCGCGCCTGAGCGCGGTCGACGCCCTCTGCGATGAGGATGGCTCTCTATCGCGGGCCTGGTCAACCTCTATCACGAGTTTCTTCGCTGGGCGTCCGGGGTTTGTGGCGCTCCCGGGCAGTGAGGACATCAAGCACGCGCCCACGGGCGGGTGGTGGCGGGGTGTATCCACGGTCTACGCGTACAGCCCCGCGTGGTCGCGGCAGCCTGCGCTCAGCCTGGTCACGGTCCCGGGGGGTGCGGGGCAGCGGAAGGGCACGCTGGTCCAGCCCGTGGAGTTCGGGCAATGGACGTACCGGGCATTCCTGGACCAGCAGTCGACCGCGCCGGATTCGATCGCTCGCGTCACGCTGTCCCTCGCGCTGAAGGATGAGCAGTATGTGCTCACGGTGCGCGGGCTGCCCGAGGGGTGCGAGGTGGGCCAGGCGGCGCTCATGCTTGACGGCCAGCAGGTCGAACTGGGACCGAGCGGGGGCCCGGAGGGGCTCAAGCCCGCGGGGGGCGTGTTGCGGCTGATGGGGTCTGGTCCGCACAGTCGCGAGCGCCTGGACGATTTCACACCTCAGGAAACCGGGTGGGACGCGGCCGGCCAGTACGGAGCGGTCAACCGGCTGGTGGCCGAGAATGCAGCGTTGCCCCTGCAGCGGGGGCGTAACGCCGCGATCGAGACGCGGGTGGCCCAGGGAGGGGCCTGTGTACGGATGAAGCTGTCCAACGTGCCGCTGGACTGGGACAGCGCCCGGTGGCACCCGGCGACGACGAGGCACGAGGTGCTGCTCCGGGCCGTCCTGCCGGCGTCGTCCGTGCGGGGCGTCCGGCCGGCAGCTCGCGGCGACACACCCGACGGTCAGAGCGACAAGCTCCAGGAAGCGACCCCATGATCGAAGCACGTGGACTGACCAAGCGGTATGGAACACTGACCGCCCTGGACGACCTGACGCTCGACATCGGGCCGGGGGAGGTGTTCGGGTTCATCGGGCCCAACGGAGCCGGGAAGACGACGACGATGAAGATTCTCTCGTGCCTTCTGCGCCCGGATGCTGGGAAGGCAAGGGTGGCGGGCCTGGACATTGCCCAGGACGCGGACAACATCCGCCGTGTGATCGGCTATATGCCGGACTTCCTCGGTGTGTACGACGACCTGACCGTGGATGAGTACCTGCAGTTCTTTGCGGCGTCGTTCGGCATTACGCGGTCGAGCCGGTCCGGCATCATCGGGCAGGTGCTGGAGCTGACGGACCTGACGGAGAAGCGGCACGCGAACGTGGATTCGCTCTCGCGGGGCATGCAGCAGCGTCTTGGCGTGGCGCGGGTGCTGGTGCATGATCCCAAAGTTCTCTTTCTGGATGAGCCGGCGAGCGGGCTGGACCCGCGGGCCCGCATCGAGATGCGCAGCCTGCTCATCGAGCTGGGGCGGATGGGCAAGACGCTCATGGTCTCCAGCCACATTCTCTCCGAGCTGGGGGAGATGTGCACCAGTATCGGCATCGTGGAGAGGGGGAAGCTGCTGTACGCAGGCTCCATCGCTGATGCATTCGCCAAGACGAAGGCCGCGGCGGCCACCGGTGATCGCATCGTGGTGACGCTGGAGAAGGAGGGTGCGTCGGCCGGGGTGGTGGTCGGGGCGCTCGCGGACAACCGGCGGGTTGCGAAGGCACTGGCGGACGAGGGCGCGGGGACCATCACGGTGGACCTCGCGGTTGGGGAGCTCAGCCACCACTTCCTGATCGAGGCGATCATCCGGGCGGGCGGGAGGATCGCGGGCTTCCAGCCGGAGCAGGTCCGTCTGGAGGACGCGTTCCTGAAGCTGACTACGGGGGCGTTGCAATGACCGGTGCACCCGCCGTCGCCATCGATGATGCCCGTCGTCAGACGAGGCGTCACATCCCCTGGCACATGAGGTTCCCCGGTCCGGTGTTCACCAAGGAGGTGTGGATGCTGGGCAAGCGGCCCAGCACGGCGTGGCTGCGCCTCGCCCACGTGGCGGTGCTGGTGTTCGTGGTGGCGATGGTGTTCATGGGGATGTCGAACTCCTACTCGTCCGGCGAGGGCGCGGCGGGGAAGCTGCAGCACTACCAGAGCCTTGCCCCGGCGGTCACCATGGCGGTCGTGTGGGTGGAATTCGTCATGCTCATCCTCATCGGTGTCGCCCTGGCCGGTCCCGCGGTGTGCGATGAGCTGAGGATGGGGACGCTGGCCACGCTGCTGACCACTCCTCTGAGGACGTGGCAGATCGTGCTGGGCAAGGGCATGGGAAGGCTGGTCGAGCTCATGATCCTTGCGCTCGTGCCGGTGCCCCTGCTGCTCGCGATCCGCCTTTTCGGCGGCGTCACCACCGAGGCGATCGTGACCATGACTGTCACGTGCATCGCGAACGCGATGCTGGCGGTGCAGATCGGCATATTCACGTCGACTGTCTCGCGGCGTGCGACCGGCGCGATTGTGCTGGCGTTCCTCCTGCTGGGGGCGGTGATGTTCCTGCCCATGCTGACGGTGTGGGCCACGATTGTGATCCGCGAGCTCACGGGCGGCATGGGGGGTCGCCCTCTCGGCTGGGACCTGGGTGCCATGGTCATCACCTGCGCGCCGATGACGGTGTTCCTGCAGTCGATTTCCTACCTGATGGGTGAGTCTGCGTTCGGCGGCGCACCGTTGCCGGTGCCCGTCCTCGACGTCTGGATGCTGCACATCGCGTACACGCTCGGGCTGTGCGTGCTCTTTTTCTGGCTGTCGTGCATCGCGCTCCGGCGCGCCCTGCGCCGGGATGCTGCACCCGCCGCCCCCAGGCCGGCCCGCAGGAAGACCAAGGCCGCTGCAACAGTGCTCCCGCAGGATGGGGGCGCAGACGCGGGCCCACCCGGGGTGTCCACCGGCCTTCCCGCGCACAAGCGGTCCGGGCGCAGGAGGGTCGCGCCGGAAGGGTCATCGCGGGTGGTCGGCGACTCGCCCATCATGTGGCGGGAGCTCAAGCAGGGTCTCATGGGTTCCAGGACGACGACCGTCGTCGGGGGCATTCTGGTGGCCGGACTGCTGGTGCTGGTGTACTACCTCACCGGGTTCCAGGAGCCTGTCCAGCAGGCGTTGACCGCCATCGGCGCAGTTATCGCGGTGCTCGCGGGCTGCGTGCTGAGCACGGGCAGCATCAGCCAGGAGCGTGAGAGCCGCACGCTGGATGCGCTTCTCTGCACACCTCTTTCGGCATGGGACATCGTGTGGGCGAAGTTTGCAGGGGCGGCCCGGCGCGCCTTGGTGCCTCTGGGACTTGTGATGGTGCACGTGTTGGTCGCGGGCATGGGGGCGGTCCCCGGGGCCGCACTTTGCAGAATAATCGACACCACCATACCCCGGCTGTCGGGCTCCCGGCAGCTTGACCCCAACACCACAAACCCCGTGGCGCTCTTCCATGTCTTGCTCATCCTGGGAAGCGCGATGGCCTTTCAGCTGGCCTGCGGCGTGCTGTTCTCCGCCCGGTTCAAGAAGAGCACCACGGCAACCGTGTGCAACATCGCACTGGGGCTCCTGCTGTGGGCGGCGCTTCCGGCGGTGGTGTTCATTTCGTCGGAGACGCTCCCGGAGCCGGCCCGGTCTGTGGCATCAGCTGCTCGCAATGCCGTGATGGCCATCAACCCGGTGCCGATGGCCACAATCGCTGTGGACGGGGCAAGCCACGTTGAGTACGCGAGCGGCGGGTACAGCTCCGGCTCCAAGAACTACGACATGCCCGACGGGAACTGGGGGATGATGGACTTCTCCTTTGCGATGGTTGTGGTCGCGCTTCTATACCTGTCGGGGGCCTGGGGTGTTCTGCGGATCGCAGCCCGGGTGGTGGGTAATCCCACCGCCCGCGTGCGTTGAACGGAGAAGAAAAAGCCCGCCCCGGGGCGGGGCGGGCCGGCCAAGTTGCGGGTAGCTCCCTGCGGGGTGTGTTCTCAGGTCGCCTGGGCGGAAAGACCACGCACGCTGGCGGCTCTCCTGGGCAGGGCGACCTGCTCGCCCGGTTTCTCCGCTTCGGCGAATTCCTCGCCGAACCGGAACAGCCGGAATGAATTCGCAAGCACAAAGACATCGCCGACGAAGTGGTACAGGGCGGCCAGCGGCAGGGCGTATGCGCCTGCGAGGGCCGTGCCCTTGATCGCGAGCACCAACCCGACCAGGGCGATGAGGATGCTCGCGATGATGTTCTGGCCGGTGATGGCGCGGGTACGCCGAGACAGTTCGATCAGGAAGGGCACACGGGACAGGTCGTCGTTCATGAGTGCGACGCCCGCGCTGTTGGCGGCGATATCGCTGCCGGACAGTCCCATGGCCACACCGACATCGGCCGCGGCCAGGCTGGGGCCGTCGTTGATGCCGTCGCCCACCATCATGGTGCGGTAACCGCCCTTGACCATGGCCTGGATCTGGGTGTGTTTCTCCTCGGGGAGGCACTCGGCCTCGATCGCGTCCACTCCCACGGCGGTGCCGACGCGCTTGGCAACGCCCAGCTTGTCGCCGGTGTAGATGGCGATGTAGCGGATACCCAGGTCTCGCAGACGCTGGATGACATTGCGGGCGTGGGGACGGATGGTGTCCTCAAGGCCGACTGCGCCCAGGTACTGTCCGTTGCGCATCACGTGCACGCCGGTCATGCCCTCGATCTTGCTCTCGACACCCGCCACGTCCTGCTTGACGGAGGGGTTGAGTTCCACGAGCCATGAGGAACGGCCCACGCACACCTCGCCCATCGACGTGTGGGCGCGCACGCCGCGTCCGTGCACTTCCTCGTAGTCCCGGCTCCCGTCGAAGGTGATGCGGGCGGCCTTGGCTGTAGAGAGGATGGACTGCGCGAGCGGGTGGTTGGAGTTCTGTTCGCCGTTGGCGGCGGCGGCCAAGAGGTCTGCGCCCTCGACGCCGGGCGCCGGGGCCAGGCGGGTGACCTGAAACTTGCCGGTCGTGAGGGTGCCGGTCTTGTCCAGCACAACAGCGGTCACGTTGCCCGAGGCTTCCAGGAACGAGGGCTGCTTGATCAGGATGCCCAGCCGCGCGGCGGCCGCGAATGCGGCCAGCATGGCGCTGGGGCTCGCCAGCAGCAGAGCACTGGGGCACGCGACCACAAGGATGGTGACGAAGGTCGGCATCGCGTTGTTGCGGTCGGCCTCGATCTCGCTCTGCGACAGGATGAAGGCGGTCGTCGCGGCGGCGCACACCACGACCGGCACAAAGAAGCGTGACACCTGCTCGATGAGGAGCTGGCGGGGCGTGCGGCTCTGCTCGGCCTGGCGGATGAGCTGGGTGACCTTGCCGATGGTCGTGTCCTGTCCGACGGTGGTCACCACGATGTCGATCAGGCCTGTGAGGTTGGTCGTGCCCGCGTACACCTGGTCGCCGGTGGCGACTTCCACGGGCGCGGCTTCACCGGTGAGGGAAGCCTGGTTGATGGTGGTTCGCCCGGAGACGATGCGTCCGTCCACCGGCAGGTTCTCGCCCGGGCGGACGCGCACCATGTCCCCCACCTTCAGGCTGGGCACGCGGACTTCCAGCTCGTTGCCGTCCACCACCTGGCGGGCGACATCGGGGGTCAGTTTGACGAGCTGCTCGATGGCACGCTGCGCACCGCTTGCGGAACGCCTGACCAGCTGCCCGAAAACAACCAGGATAAAAGCCAGCCAGCCGGCCGTGGCAAAGTTCTGGTTCGCGATGGCGGCGATGATGGCCAGTGCCGCGAGGGAGGAACTGCTCGCGTGCCCGGACCGCAGTTCCTTCCACGCCGCGATGAACAGCGGCATGCCCAGAAGCACGGCGCCGACGATGGCGGGCAGCTGCGCAGCGAGCTGGTCGTTCATGCCGAAGAACATCATGACGGTGGTCGCCAGCACCAGCACGCCGCCGGCCAGGTAGACGGTCAACCAGCGGTCCATCTCGATCTCGTGGTGAGAGCAGCAGATGGCGGGATCCCCGCCGTGCGCATGGTCATGGCTGTGCGCGTGGTCGTGGGCATGGTCGTGCGCGTGGTCGTGGAGACGGATGGGGTTGCGGGTCATGGTGGTGTCGGTTGTCGAACGGTGGAGGAACTGTCGTTCGGAGGGCGGCCCGCCTGGGGGCCGCAGGGGGTACGTGTACGATCAGGAGGTCCGAAGGGCGCCGCGTCAGAACGCCGCGTGCTCATTTTGTCCAAGTTGTCCGCCTTCCGGGTCGCTCGCGGGGAGCCAAGCATATTCCAAGTCCAGCGACCGTACGCCGAGTTTGGCTTCCGGTCGGTTGGGGTCCATGCCGGCACCCTCCGCGCACTCCCGGGAAGGTCTCGTAGGCTTACGCCCTCCGGGGGCCGCCGGTTCTCCCAGCCGTTCCACTCCTTGCAATGCCCAATCCACCCATCCGTCCCCACGACGATCGACACGTTTCCCGGCGCCCCGTTGACGGCGAGCAATCGCAGCCGCACGCGGGCACATCCGGGCGTCATCGCCCCCAGGATGATGGCCGTCCGGTCGTGTGCGTCATGGGGCTTGGCCAAATGGGCATTGTCTGCGCGAACATCCTGGCCGGCGGCGGGCCTGCGTCTGCGGGCGGTCCGACGCTTCGGCGTCCCATGAAGGTGGTCATGTGGGGCCACACGACCGAGGAGGCCGGCGAACTCGGTCAGGCCCGCCAATCGATACGCCTGCCGGGTTGCACCATTCCTCCGGACGCGGAGGTGACGTGGCGTGACGAGCAGGTGGCGCGAGCGGACCTGATCATCTCCGCCGTGCCCGTGCAGTTCACGCGCGAGGCGTGGACCCGCCTTGCCCGGCATATTCCCGCGGGGGTTGGCGTGGTTTCGGTGGCCAAGGGCATCGAGACCGGGACACTTCTGCGCCCGACGCAGACCATCGCAGAGGTCCTTCGTACCTGCGGGCGGGACAACCCGGACGCGGCGCCGCGTCCCATCGCGACGCTCAGCGGCCCCACCATTGCGCCGGAATTGGCCCGGTGCCTCCCCGCGGCCATGATCGCGGCGTGCGACGACGCGGCGTTCGCCCAGCAGGTGCAGGCACTCTTCAGCAATTCGTGGCTCCGCGTGTACACAAACCCGGATGTGCTGGGGGTTGAGCTGGCCGGCGCCGTCAAGAACGTGGTCGCGATTGCGGCGGGCATCTGTGACGGCCTGCAGGCCGGGTACAACGCGAAGAGCGCGCTGCTTGCGCGGGGGTTGGCGGAGATCACGCGTCTGGGCGTCGCGATGGGCGCAGGCCGGGAGACGTTTTTCGGCGTGGCGGGCGTCGGGGACCTTGCCACCACGTGCTTCAGCCCCGAGGGGCGCAACCGTTCCTGCGGTGAGGCACTGGGAAAAGGGCGGCGGCTCGAGGAGTACCTGGCGGCATCGCCCCACGTGGTTGAGGGCGTGGAAACGACCCGGGCCGTGCAGGAGCTGGCGAAGAAGTACAGGGTGGAAATGCCCATTGTGGACGCGGTGCACGCGGTGCTGTTCGAGCACCTCGACCCGATCGACGCGATCGCCCGGCTGATGAGCCGGGAGCAGAAGGCAGAGCGCGTGGGGTAGTCGCAGGGGTGTTGGCGCGGACCGGCGGCGCCCCCATACGCTCCGGCTCCATGACACACGCTCACACTTCTCCGTGCCCACGCCCGGCCCCTCGGGGTGCCCGCCGGCGGTTGGTCCCGCTGCTGCTTTCTGCGCTGTGCGCATGCTCCCTCGCGCGGGCGGCGTTTGCCTGGGATGGCTCGGGGCACCGCATGATCACGCGCGTCGCGCTCGAGGGGCTTTCACCCGACATGCCGGCGTGGCTGAAGGATGAGAAGTCGATTGTGGCAGCGCCCGATTGTGCCCAGATGCCCGACCGGTGGCGGAGCGTGAAGGTCGCTCAGCTCAAGCACGTCAACGAGCCGGACCACTACCTGGACGTTGAGGACCTGGAACCGCTGGGTCTGACGCTTAACGGTCTCCCCCCGCTGCGGAACGAATTCGTGAAGCAGATCACGCTGGCCCGCGCCAAACCTGACTTCAAGGGTCCCCCGGTCAACGAGGCGCAGGACACCGCCAAGACACAGGAGTACCCGGGGTTCGTCCCGTACGCGACGCTGGAAAACTACGGGCGCCTCGTCGGTGCGTTCCGCATGGTCCGCATGTTCGGGGCGATGAAGGACGACAGCAAGTCGGTGCAGATTGAGACGGCGCAGTGGAATGCACGGGTGCAGATCGGCATTCTGGCGCACTTCGTGGGCGATACGGCCCAGCCGCTGCACACCACCAAGCACCATCACGGCTGGGTAGGCGAGAACCCCAACGGTTACACCACGGACAAGAAGATCCACTCCTATATCGATGGCGAGATCCTCAGGATCCACCACATCTCCGACGCTGATGTAAAGGCGAAGGCTGACTTTGAACGCAGGCTCGACACGAACAACCTGTGGGGAGAGACCCTTACCTACCTCGACCGGTCCTTTCACGAGGTGGAACCGCTGTACGTGCTGAAGAAGTCGGGTGATCTGGAGAAGCAGAAGGGCAAGGACTTCATCGTGGGGCGTCTGGCGGACGCAAGCTCTCAGCTCTCGGCGTTGATCGAGGCGGCCTGGGCGGAGGCGGCGCCGACGGCGAAGGACATTGAGGACCTCAAGAAGTACGAGGACCTGCAGGATGGCGGCGGGGCAGCGAGGCCCCAAAGCAGCAAATGACCGTGGCAGCAGCGAGATTCCTGTTCCTGGGCACCGGGACCTCCGCCGGCATCCCGATGATCGGCTGCTCCTGCCCCGTGTGCACGAGCAGCGACCCGCGGGACAGCCGTACGCGCACCGCCGCGGCGGTGCAGTGGGTGGACGCGGGTGGTCGGAGCCGGACGGTGCTGATCGATGCGGGACCGGACCTGCGGACCCAGGCGCTGCGGGCGAACCTCACGCGGTGCGACGGCATCGTCGTCACGCACAACCACGTCGACCACATATTCGGGCTCGATGAGGTGCGGCGTTTCAACGCGGTCATGCGGGAGCCCATCGACGTGTGGGCCGACGACCACACCATGGAGTCGCTGCAGCGCATCTACCGGCACATCTTTGAGAAGCACAATAACGTCAACGACTCCTTCGTCGCGACGCTCGTCGCACGCCGGATAAGCCCCGAGATGGTGCGGGGCGCGGCACCCATCACCATCCACGGCGCGGCATTCACGCCGATCCCGCTGCTGCATGGCCGGCTGCCGGTGCTGGGGTACCGCATCGACATTCCACTTCCGGCCGGGGTCGACCGGGCCGCATGGCCGTTCCCGCTGGCCTACTGCACCGATGTATCCGCGTTCCCCCCGGAGGCATGGCCCCGGCTCAAGGGCTTGCGCACGCTCGTGCTGGACGCTCTGCGCGACCGGTCGCACCCGACACACCTCACGCTGCAGCAGGCGGTCAACATCGCGGGCCAGGTCGGCGCGCCGCGGACATACTTCATCCACATGACGCACGACCTGCCCCACGAGGAGACGCAGGCCAGGCTTCCCGATGGGGTCAGCCTGGCGTATGACGGGCTGGTGCTGGGGGAGCCCGTTTCGACACCGGCTGGTTGAGTTTCCACCACGCATGAAGGCGGAACGTCCTGCTGCGATCTGCGCGGGGGCCAGTGTGAGCATCATTGCCACCCAGAAACAGAAGAACGCCGGCACTTGCCGGCGTTCTTCGTCGTCGCTGGGAACTGGCCCGCGCTTACTTCCCGGCCGGCTTCTCGTCCATGGGCGCCGAGGCGTCCTTGGCGTCCGGGATGAGGCTGATGCTCATGAAGCTCTCGGGCTTGTAGTACTTCACGAACGCCGCCTTGACCTGGTCCGGGGTCATGGCCTGGTACGCGTCGTTCGCCTGCACGAGGTCGTCGAGCTTGAGGTTGCGGTAGTCCATCTGGTTGATGCGTCCCATCCACCACTGCGGGTCTTTCATGCCCTCCTCGAAGGTGTTGGCCATCTGCTTCTTCGCGGTGGTCATCTCCTCCTCGGTGGGGCCGGTCTTGGCGAACTCGTCGTACATCGCCTTGATGTTTTCGGCGAGTTCGGCGGCCTTGGCAGGGTCGCAGGGGGCGGTGGCCGAGAAGGTGCCGAACCCCGGCCAGTCACGGCCCGGGTTGTTGCCGGCACGGATGGAGTACACCAGCTGCTTCTCTTCGCGGATGACCTTCACCATGCGGGACGAGATGGTCTGGGCGGCCATCTGCATGGCGCGGTTGTCTTCGACCTGGTCCTGATCGTTGGTGTAGAAGCCCGCGGTGACCACGCCCTGGGGCGTCTTGGTGGTCATGACCTTGCTGATGGCGATCGGACCGGCCGGGCGCTTGAGGGCACGGAGGTTGTCGAGGGTGGCGGTGCTGATGCGTTCGCGGTTGCCCAGGGAGCCCAGGTAGGCCTCCACCAGCGTGCGGGCACGCTCCAACGGGATGTCACCGATGACGGCCACCTCGATCGGCGCGGTCTTGATGGCGTTCTCAAGCCACGCCTGGGCGGCATCGAGCGTCACGGCGTTCACCTGGTCCATGGTCAGCATCTGCGTCCGGACGTCTTCCTTCGGGTAGACGGTCTCGGACACGAGCTTGCCGAACGCCGCCATGGGGTTCTTGCCCACCATCTCGTTCATCTGGCGCTGGCCTTCCTTCCACTGGTCGAAGGCCGACTGCTCGATCCTGGGCTCCGTGAGCAGGAGGTGGGCCAGTTGCAGGCCGGTCTCCAGGTCGGCGGGGCTGCCGGAGACGTTGAGGGCGATCACGTCGTCTCCGCCGCCGCCCATCATGCGCCCCATGAACCCACCGCCGCTGCCGCCCCGCACGCTGACCTTCTTGCCGGTCATGAGGTCACGGATGTTGGTGCTGGTGAGGTGCGCGGTGGCGGGCTGGGACCAGGCGAGGCCCGCGACGTCCGACACGCCGCGCGTGCCGGCGTTCTCCTGGATGGAGCCGGCCGCGAGGCTGATGGAGATCGAGACCTGGTCCTTGCGGATGTCCATGAACTTGTGGTGGAAGCGGACGCCGTTGCTGAGCCAGCCGCTGGTGACGGCCGACGCGTCGTGCGTGGTTACCTCGCTCAGCGTGCCGGGGTGGGGCGCCTTCTCCATGAGGGACGTGGCGCGGGCCTGTTCCTTGTCCGCCTCCGGTTTCACGTCAAACGCGTGGCTCGCCATGCTGGCGAACTCCTGGTTGCCCGGGAGCGAGGAGGACGTCGGTGCCTCGAGCGTGAACGTCGCCGCGGAAGGGTCGAACATGGCCGCGAAGGTCTCGTTCACCTCCTTGGCGGTGATCGAAGGGAGGAACGACTTGAAAGCCGCGAGGTCGGTCGCGGCGGAGGTCACGGTCTCGCCGGACGCCACGGCGTTGTTGATGCCGCGGATCACGTTGGCGGCGGGGCGGGTGGTTTCCTGCTCCACGGCGCGCTCGGCGCCGGCGAGGATCGTCTTGCGCACGTCCTCGACCTCGCGGTCGGTGAAGCCGTGGAGGCGGGCCCGCTGAACCTCGGTGCCCATTTCGGTCAGGGCCTGCTGCCACTGATCGGGCTTGCAGGACCAGTCGACATTGTGGAGCTTGGCGGCGTTGAACTGGTTCCCCACGCTCGCGCCACCGCCCAGGCTCTTGAGCACGCCCGAGTCGATCTTGGCTTCGATACGCCGGTCGAACGCCGCCGTGGCGAGCGTCTCCACCAGGCGGGCCCGCATGAGCTCGTAGGTGGTGGTCGGTGCGTCCGCCTTCGCCACCCGCACCATGCCCACGGAGCAGTTGGTGAGTTCGGGATCGCTGAGCACGACTCCGCGCAGCCCGGCGGTAGGCGTCACTTTCGCGTCCTGGTCAACCGGGCGGGCGGTCTTGGTGCCCTGGGAGAAGGACTTCTTGATTTTCTCGACGATCGGGCCGGGCTCGGCGTCGGCCACCACGATGACCGTCATGTTGCTCGGGACGTACCACTTGCCGTAGTAGTCCTTGAAGTCCTGCTGCTGCACCTTCATCAGCGTGTCCTCGACGCCGATGGGCAGGCGTTCGCCGATGAGCGAGCCGGGGTCCAGCTGCTTCAGCATCTCTTCGCCCACGCGTTGCTGGGCGGAAAGGCGGGTGCGCTTCTCGTTGAGGATGACCTTGCGTTCCTCGTCGATTTCGTGCGGGTCCAGCAGCAGGTTGAACGCGACATCGCTCATGAAGAGCATGGCCTTGTCCATCTTTTCATCGCCGGTGTCGGGCAGGCTCAGCTGGTACGCCGTCTGCTCGAACGACGTGAAGGCGTTCTGGTGGCGGCCGAAGGTCAGTCCCAGGCTCTCAAAGAGCGGGACGAGCGTGCCCGGTGCGAAGTTCTTGCTGCCGTTGAACGCCATGTGCTCCATGTAATGGGCGAGGCCCCGCTGGGCCTCCGTCTCGTTCAGCGAGCCGGTGCTCACGTTCAGCCAGATGTTTACACGGCCCGGCGGGTTGCTGTGCTTGAGCACGATGTACCGCAGCCCGTTGGGCAGTTCACCGGTCGTCAGCTTCGAGTCGCTGGGCAGCGCCCCCTTCAGTGCAACCCCAGCCTCGGCGGCCGCCGGTGCGGGAGAGTCGGCGAGCACAGGCCGGGGGAGGCCCGCAGCGGACACCAGCGCCAGGAGACCGACCACCGGGAACGCGAGACGACGGGCAGAAACGGACATGCGGGAGACTCCAGTTGGAACGCAGCGGCCCCCGCTCGGGGACCCAGCCGCGGTGTGTGAACTTCGATGGTACGAACTCCACCGCCGGCCGTTGCCGATTCGCTGGCCACCCAAACAAAGACCGCCCCGGCGGCGGGGCGGTCTGTGGATCCTGGGGGTGGCGGCACGGCGTCCGCGTCAACCTGATTACTTCTTGGTGTACTCGATCGACATCGCCTTGACTTCCTTGCCGTCGGGCCCCGGCATGTACATGTCAAAGGTGTGATGGGTGTCGTCGGTCACGGTCACGACTTCCCGCATATTCATGGGGCCCATCGGGCTGTCCATGGTTCCGGTGCTGGTGTAGGTCTTGGTGGCGGCATCGAACTGCCCCTTGAAGATTGACCAGCTGGTGGACATGGTGTCTACCCACATGCCGGCATACTCCTTCTTGGCCGTGTCGTAGCCCCAGTACCCCAGCCCCTTGAACGGCTGGCCCATCATGTCACCGGTCCATTCCTGACGCAGCCAGCGACCGTCCAGCACCATGGTGTTCACCATGGTGCCTTCGGAGATCATGGGTGGCTGGCCGGGGGCCATGAAGTGCGACACTTTGCCGTGCCAAGTGCCCTGGAACTTGGCGATCGCTTTGTGCTGCTCACCGGGCTGCGCGAGTCTGGCCATCTCCGCCATCATCGCGGCGTCATCGGGCATGACTTCCGGCTTCTTCCCGTCAAGGGCGGGTGCCTTGCCTTTGCCGTGTGCGTCCTGCTGCTCACCCCATGTCGTGGTCGTCAGCCCGACCACTCCCGCGCCCAGGACCGCCCCCACCACCACGCCGTACACCGTGCAGCACTTCATTGCCGTTTCTCCTTTAAAGTCTCGTTCTTTACCGGGGCACCAAGTACCCCGCCCGCGCAGTATACCACACAAAATCCAAACCAGCCGCCGGCCTGTTTTGGGTCCGCCCGAGCGGTGTGCGTTCCGCCTACCGTTGGCCCCCCATGGCAAAGACACGCGAAATCAAGAAGCGCATCAAGGCCGTCGCCAACATCCGGCGCATCACCAAGACGATGCAGATGATCGCGACGAGCAAGTTCGCCCGGGCCCAGCAGGCGTCGGTGGCGAGCAAGCCGTACACCGAGACCCTCTTCGAGCTGGTGACGCAGCTCGCCGCTTCTCTGGGCAGCGACGTGTCCCACCCGCTGCTGAAGAGCAAGGGGCAGGGCAAGGAGCTGACGCTCATTATCACCAGCGAGAGGGGTCTTTGCGGCCCGTACAACGGCAGCGTGCTCCGGTCCGCCATGGCGTTCCTGCGGAACAACCCCGGCGCCAAGAACGGCGTCGTCGAGATCGTCGGGAAGAAGGGGATGGGCTTTCTGAAGTACGCGGGCGTGCAGGTGGCCCGCCAGCACAACCAGTTCGGCGACAAGCCCACCTACGAGAATGTCCGCGCGTTGGCCGAGGACTACACACAGCGGTTCCTTGCGGGGGAGCTGTCGGCGGTGCGCGTGATTTCGATGAAGTACATGTCCGCCGGCAAGCAGTCGCCGCACGTGCTGCAGCTTCTCCCGTTCCAGACCGAGAACGCCGCCAGGAAGGGCGCCACATCGGGCGGGTCCGGCACCGTGCAGATCTACGAGTTTTCGCCAAGCGCGGGCGAGCTGCTGGACACCCTGCTGCCCGCGGCGATCAAGGCCCTGCTGTTCCAGGCGTTCAATGACGCCGTGGTCAGCGAGCACGTGGCACGCATGGTCGCCATGAAGAGCGCGACGGACAACGCCGGCAAGGCCGGGAAGCGGTACACCCGCATCTACAACCGCGCGCGGCAGGCGCAGATCACTACCGAGCTCACAGAGATCATCTCGGGCGCCGCGGCCCTCGAGTAGGTCCATCCTCTGCTCCGCACCGCCAGCCGTCCTCTCGGACGGCTGGTTTTCTTTTGCGGCCACGCGCCCGGGCCGGCGACCCTCCCCGTACCCTCACCGCATGCTGAAGGACCCACGCGTACAGAAGCTCGCCCACACGCTCGTGCACTACTGCTGCCAGGTGAAGAAGGGCGACGTGGTCGCGATCTACGCCGCGTCTACCGCCATGCCCGGCGTCGCGGCGGTGTACGAGGAGGTCCTGCGGGCGGGGGGCCACCCGACATGGATGGGGGTGAGCGAGGAGCTCGACGAACTCCGCCTTAGGCTGGGCAGTGACGATCAGCTCCGGCACCTTCCGCCGATCGAGATGCACGCCATCCGGACCGTTGACGTGCGGATCAAGCTCTGGGCGGAGGAGAACAGCCGGGCATTCACCAGCATCGACCCGGCCCGCCAGGCGATGGCGAGTGCCGCCCGGCGAGAATGGCTCCAGACGTTCATGGAGCGAGAGAGCGCCGGGACCCTGCGCTGGGTGGGCACGGCGTACCCGACGGTTGGCATGGCCCAGGACGCGGAAATGAGCCTCACGGAGTACGCAGACTTCGTGTTCCGCGCGGGGCTTCTGGACCACCCGGACCCGGCCGCGTCCTGGCGGCACATCCGCGACAAGCAGCAGTCGCTCTGCGATTGGCTCAACACGAAGAAAGAGGTGCGGTTCCGCGCCCCCAGCTGCGACGGGCACGACGGCACGGACCTGCGTGTCAGCGTGGACGGGTCCAACTGGATCAACTGTGCGGGTGAGAACAACTTCCCCGATGGAGAGGTCTTTGCAGGTCCCAAGGGTGTGGAGGGACACGTCAACTACACGTTCCCGGCCTGCCACCTGGGACGCGAGGTGACGGGTGTACGCCTGGCGTTCAAGGGTGGACGAGTCGTCGATGCCCGCGCCACCAAGAACGAGGAATACCTCATCAAGATGCTCGACCAGGATGCGGGGGCCCGCACGCTGGGGGAGATCGCCATCGGCACCAACTATGCCATCAAGAACTTCATGCGCAACACGCTCTTTGACGAGAAGATCGGCGGCACGTTCCACGCCGCCGTCGGCGCCGGGTACCCGATTTCCGGCAGCAGCAACCAGAGTGCCCTGCACTGGGACATGGTCTGCGACCTCCGCCCCCGTACCGCTTCCGGCGGCCAGCCCATCACCGGCGGGACCATCGAGGCGGACGGCGAGTTGTTCCACCAGGACGGCAACTTTCTCAGGCCCCAGTGGCGGTTCTAGGCTTCCTGAATGGCGGAGCCCACATGCCCTGA
The DNA here is from genome assembly GCA_046350475.1 of Phycisphaerales bacterium. Taxonomy (GTDB): domain Bacteria; phylum Planctomycetota; class Phycisphaerae; order Phycisphaerales; family UBA1924; genus BJHL01. The sequence continues at coordinate 331,917 of JAXMAJ010000002.1, forward strand.
ATGCGGTTACTCGCTCACCGGCCTGAAAGTGCGCAAGTGCCCCGAGTGCGGTGCGCTGCTCGGTCGTTCTCGCCTCTTCATGCGGGATGACGACGAGAAGACGGTCCGGGACTCACTCCGCGTGCCGGCCATCGTCTCCCTGGTCGGCTTGGTTGTGGTGTGTGCGTTTGGGGCGCGGCACGGCGTCGGTCGCGCGGCGCTGGAGGCCGGGTGCTTCGGCGTCGCTGCGATTGGCGGCACGATCCTGGTCATGGGGATCGAGAAGTTGATCGAGGTCGACGACGCGCCGTGGTGGCTTGTGGGAGTTCGCACCGCCGCTGCGTATGGCCTGACGCGGATCGCCGCGTACTGGCTCTTCCCGGTCGGATCAATCGCGATGGGCTGGGGCGGTTGGGCCCCACTCGTGTTCATTGAGTTCGTCGCTGCGGCCGGCGTCTACTGGCTTTTCGAAGAGAACAACGCCCAGGACGCGGGTTTCCGTTCCATCCCCATTGCGGTACTGGCCATCGGGCTTGTCCCCGTCGCCAGCCGGTTTGTTTGAAGGCTCGCGGGCAAACAGGAGGCAGGCTCTACAGCCCTTCAGCCACGCGCGGCGCCTGGTACGCCGCTTCAAGGAGGCAGGTCTCCACTGCCGGCAGGCACCAGTTGTCCTGGTGGGAGAAGAACACATGGTCCTGGAACGGACGGCGCAGCACCTGGGGGAACCCCCGTGCTATGAAGTTCGGAGCTGCCACGGGCATGGAGTGCCCCCAGCGGGCCATGCGCACCTGGCGCACATCCCGGGGCCGCATGTCCAGCACGTCCAGGATGGTCCGGATCTGCGTCGCGAATCGCTCCGCATAAGCCTGCCACCCCGCGTCGTCGATAAGGGTGAATCTTCCCGTGGTGAACGGGAGCGGCCAGTACAGCGTCAGTACCCGCCCGTGCGATGGGTGCAGCGCGAATCCGCCATTGACCGCGTCGGTTACGCGCGAGTAGGCCTCAACGCCGTCAGGGCCATCAGGGGACAGACCATCGCGCAGCAGGAACAGGTCGTAGAAGCGCCTGTGCACGGGGCGGTCGAGGAGCACGTTCGCGACGACGTACGCGTTGGAGTTGATCTGGTAGGTCGCCTGGTACTGGTCGAATTCCAGCTGTTCGAAGCCGTGGATGAAGTGGCGCGCCGGGTGCTTGGGTGAGCAGACGACCACCCGCTTGGCAACGAGCGACCGGAATGCGCCCGCGCCATCCCGCCATGTCACCTGGCAACGATCCTGGCCCAGCACCCGGACATCCACAACCCGGCACCCGGCCCGCAGGTGGCGTGGCGGGCAATGGCGGGGTGTGTTTGTTTCCATCGCCACCAGCCTCGACCAGAGGGCCGCCACGAGCCCAGCATTGCCGCCCGGCAGCACCCACCGACCGAATTCCTCCGCCGCGATGAAGTTGATGCCACTCGCCGCTGATACTTCGTCCCAACCCGCGTTGAAGGACGAGTAGCAGTAGGCCTGGATGGCTGATCTGAGCAGTGTCGGCACCGGGACAGTCAGGGCGCCGGTGATGTGGTCACGCAGGGTCTTGCGGTCCAGATCCAGGATCCAGCCGTTATCGGCCCCCTCCTCCAAAGGGATTTCCGGGTACTGGTCGACGTACCGCTGCACCAGGGCAGCGTACTGGGCAAACGCATCGCGTTCCTGGGGGGGCAGCCCGTGGCCGCTCCAGAAGTCCGGCACCACGGAGCCGTTGAGTTCGGTCGGGTCGTCGCTGCTGGGACTTTCCCGGCGCATCCGGTCCACGCCGAGTTCACGATAGAAGCCCTCGAGGTATGAACCCTCGTCGGGCGTGATGAAGTAAGCGCCACCGAGCGAGAACGTCTCGCCACCGAAGAACTCACCCTGGCTCGTACCCCCGAACCTGGGTTGAAGTTCGAACACCACCGGGCGGTACCCGCGGAGCAGGTACGCCATGGTCAGGCCCGAAAGTCCCCCGCCGACAATCGCGATGTCAACACTCTCCTGCGGTACCGGGGGCGCGCCGCCTGGCAGCAGTTCTTCGGAGCCGTGGAACGGGATCAGTGTGTTGGGGAAGTAGTCGCCGTACCAACCCAGGGAAAACGGCAGACCGCCCACTTCCGCACATGGCCCCAGGTGGGGCAGGAACCTCACCGGCCCCGTCGACCAGAGCGGCTCACCGCCGGTGGGCACGCACGGCGCCGAAGGCTGCCCGAGCACGCAGCGTGCCTGATACGCCGCCGCTACCGAGAGTGCCGCCAGCCCGCGACCCAGGAATTCACGACGGTTCAGCATGGACGACTCCCTCTTGCCTGCGTGAGATTCTAACAGAACGCCCTGGAATGCAAGGGAACTTGCTGAGGCCTGCATTCCCGGTTGTGCCTGGATTACAGCGGGGCGTCGTACACGCGTTGCACCTTGGTGAGTGAGAAGCCCAGACGCTCGTAAAACGCATGTGTACGGGTGCGGACCTGGTTCGTGCGCACCCGCAGACTGGTGTGGCCGCGGGTACGGGCCCACCCCTTCGCGAAGGCGATCAGGGCTGCGCCCACCCCCTTCCCCCGTTCCGCGTGCCCGACGACGAGCCCGATGACTTCCACGCTTCTTCCGCTCTCGAGCGTCGATGATTCACGCAGCTGCATCCATCCCACGACCTGCCCGGTTTGTTCGAAGACAAAGACCGGGGTGGATGCGTCCCTCCCCAACAGCTCCAGCCTGGCCGCCACTTCCGCCGCAGGGGTCGGGTACCCGAGTTCCCCGCACAGGATCGCGACGGCTTCGTGGTCATGGGGGGTCGCTGGGCGGATCACCTCACGCCCCTCCCGCCCACGGTGGCAACAACCCCGCGTTCGAATGCGGCCGCCGCGGGGGAGAGCGCGCGGTCGCGACGCTTGATGATCGCCAGGCGTCTGGAGAGCCTGGCGTCCCGGCACACCAGCCCTTCTCCTTCGCCCAGCGCGAAGCGGCTGACAAAGCCCACCCCGATGCCCGCGGACACCATGGTCTTGATGGACTCGATCGACCTCAGTTCCATGACGTAGTTGAGCGCAACTCCGGCTTTCGCGGAAGCGGTATCGATCACCTCACGGACCGCCGAGCCGCCCTCAAAGCCCACGACCGGGACCGCAGCGATGTCCCTCCAGCGGAAGAACCCTCCGGCGCCGATCGTCGTGGCCATGCCGGGAGATCTTGTCAGGGCTGCCCGGCCGCCGGGCACGGCGGTAGGAAAGGTTCGTTCCGCGTCCGGTTTCCTCTGGGGTTTCTGCGCGCGGTGCGGCGCACCATCGTCCGGCACGATGAGGCGCAGTTCGTCCTCGACGAGCGGAACTCGCACCAGGTTGTCGCTTTCTGAGATAGAAATGGGCAGCGTCACGATACCGAGATCCAGTTCCCCGCTGAGCACTGCGAGCGCCACCTGAGTGCTTCCGGCCTCACGTATGTAGAAACGCAGGCCAGGGTGCGACCTCCGGACCTCGCTTACGACCGGGGGGAGCAGATAGGTGATCGCTGTCGCACCGCCTCCCACCCTGATGGTGCCCGCTTCGAGCCCCACGATCTCCCGGACGGCCCTCTGCCCGGCTTCGGCGTGACGCAACGACTGCTCCGCGTGCGAGAGGAAAGCCCTGCCGGCTTCGGTCAGTTCGACGCCCTTGCCGTGCCGGTGCAGGAGCGGGGCGCCCAGTTCATGCTCCAGCTTTTTGAGCATCGCCGACAGCGCCGGCTGGGTCACGCCTAGCTGGCGGGCGGCCCGGGTGAGGTGCCCCGTCGACGCGATCATCTTGAAGTACCGGAGCGGGGTGAGTTCCACGCGACAAGAGTACCTTGGGCGTGCCCTCGGGCCACTCGCACGGCTCAAACACGAAGTTATTGCACGTCCGCTTGAGTTCCGGCGACTGGTGCACCGCTGCGCGGAAGTCCTCCGAGGCCACCTTCCGCCCGCGGTGCACGAACCATCCACGGTACCCGATCGATCGCAGGTAGGCGAAGACCGACCGGACCCGGTCTTCACCACCGAAACGGGCCTCGCACTCGAACAGCAGTGCGGGCTTGTCGCGTCGCAGCACCTGCTCCCCACCCCGGAAGACCGACAGTTCGTGCCCTTCCACATCGCACTTGATCAGCGCCACCCGCGGCAGTTGCTTCTGGGCTGCGTAAGCGTCCAGTGAGAGCATCGGCACTCTCACCTCGGTTGCTCCCTCACCGAGCGACGAACGCACCAGCGAGGCCCCGGGCGACGGTCCCCATGAAGGGATCCACAGAGTCGCCTCCCCGGCGGCGTCCGACAGGGCAAGTTCTTCGACCCGCACGTGCTGCTTCCCCGACCGCTCCCAGAGCCTCCGCTGCATGGACGCGTACCCGGGCTGAGGCTCAAACGCCACGACGAGCCCACCCCGCCCCACGCGTTCGGCCATCCAGTACGCGTACGCGCCCTTGTGGGAACCGATGTCCAGGCAGCAGTCGCCTGGCCGCAGGGCGGAGCGGACGAACCCCACTTCCCACCGGTCCTTGAGCAGCCGGTGCCTCCATGCACGTACAAGCAGGTGTGCCGTTTCGCTGTTCACTGGACGAGGGTACTACCGCTGGCGCCGCGCCGCCCGCCCCGGGCGAGGCGGCATAGTCCGATTCGCACTACCTGCGTAACGCGCGGGGTCGGGCCCGCATACAACCCACGCGCGATGAGCCACCCCCCAGCCCCCATGACCCACTACCCCCCCACCGATGTTTCTCGACGCTCGTTTCTTCAGTCAACCGCGGCCGCGGGCTTTGTGCTCGCCGCGGCGGCCGCGGGGTGTGTCCCCAAGTCGGCAGCCCAGTCCCCGGCAAGGCCCGGCAAGGGAAAGCGTGTGCTGATCCTGGGAGGGACCGGGTTTCTCGGCCCGGCCTGCACCGAAGCGGCCCTGGCACGCGGGCACACGGTGACCCTGTTCAACCGCGGCAAGACCGAGGCCCGGCGCAAGGCCGCAGGACGCCCCAGCAATGTGCCTGAAGGCGTTGAGGTTCTCTACGGCAACCGCGACCCGAACAAGACCAACGAGGACGAGAACGCCGGACCCGCGGCAACGCCCGGACCCGACGCGGTGAAAGGGCTGTCACAACTGGAAGGCGCACGCGAGTGGGACGCGGTCATCGACACGTCCTGCTACTGGCCCCGGATGGTCCGGGCGAGCGCCACGCTGCTCGCACCCCGCATCAAGCAGTACATCGTCATCAGCAGCATCTCGGTCTACGCGGATCAGAACAAGCCCTGCCACGAGGACAACGCGCTTGCCACAATGCAGGACGAGTCGGTCGAAGACTTCGGCGCCGACTTCCGCAACTACGGCCCGGGCAAGGCGCTGTGTGAGAAGGCCGCGGCTGCCGCCATGCCGGGGCGAGTAGCCAATATGCGCCCGGGCTTCATCGTCGGGCCGCGCGATACGAGCAAACGCTTCCTGTTCTGGCCCGTGCGCTGCAGCAAGGGGGGAGAGATGCTGCTGCCGGGCAGCGAGGATGACCTCATCCAGGTCGTGGATGTCCGCGACCTTGCCGACTTCATCGTCACCTGTATCGAGCGTGGCACCATGGGCACGTTCAACGTCACGGGGCCCAAGGGTGGCATGACCATGAAGAAGTTCGTGACGGACATCGCGCGGGGGGTTGCCCCGAAGGACAGCCCCCTCCAACCGACCTGGGTGGAAGCGGACTTCCTTCAGTCCAAGCAGGTTGAGGGTCAGGCGTACTTCCCGCTGTGGATCCCGCGGGGATCCGAGCAGGCCGGGATGCACCAGACTAGCGTCGACCGCGCCGTCGACGCCGGCCTGACTTTCCGTGACCTTTCCGACACCGCCCTGGCCAGCCTTGACTGGTACCGCGGGCTGCCCGAGGAGACCAGGCGCAAGGTGCTGCCGGAGATGCTCACGGCGGACCAGGAGCGCGAAGTCCTCCAGGCCTGGAAGCAGCGGAAGTAGTTCGGCGGCACCGCAGTTCTGCCCGCACCCGCTGAGAAGCTGAGGCTACAGGCACGCGCCACCACTGAACACGCTCAGGAGGGCGTCGATGTCCAGCGTGTCCGGGAAGAGGCCGTCGTTGTTGAAGTCCACGTCCCCACAGTTGGGATCGTTGCTGCACGTGCCGCCGCTGAAGACGGACAGGAAGTCGTCGATGTCCAGCGTATCGGGAAAGAGACCGTCGTTGTTGAAGTCGACGGAATCGCACCCCGGCCCGAAGTGAAAGCCCAGGTCGAACCCGGCGTATGCGGTTCCACCGATCGAGATCGCCGAATCGCCCGATCCGTGCATGGAGGCACTTGCCGACACGTTGACTGTGTACGCGCCGGGCATGAGGGCGAAGGTGAGCGGGCCCTGACCGTTCTCGGACCCCACCGGCAAAGGGGCGGTCAGCGTCTCGGTCACCACCGCTCCGCCGGGGCCACTGAGGGTGTAGCTGGTCGTCGCGCCGGCATTGGTGGTGTTCCCTGCCGCGAACGCGGCATTTGCGCGGGAAAGTGTCAAAGTGGTGGGCTGCAGGACATGGAAGCCCAGCGTCCATGCGCAGGCCGTCTGGCCGTCGCCGCTCCCGCTGAGGATGGTGCACGGGTGTGCGGACACATTGGCGATGCCGTACACCGTGCTGGCTATCTCGAATTGGTCCGCGCTGGTGATGCCGACGAACTGGTCGACCCGCGCAGTTCCTTGCGAGAGAACGCCGTTGGGCCCGCACACCGGGTCGGGTGCGGTTGCAACCGCCGGCGCGAGAAGTGTGCCGAACGGGAGTGCGGCCCACGATGTGGAACTGGAAGCCAGCGGGACCGGACCATTGGTCGTGGTGCCGGCCGAAGCCGCAGAACTTCCCGAGGCGTTACGCGAGAAGCTCACCACCTGCGCGTACTGCCCGCGGGCGTCCGCGCACACCACCAATCCCAGCGCGATGCCCAGCACCGGCGCAGCGACCGACACGCTCCACGAACGTTCCATGAAACTCCCACCTTTCTCTCTCTCGCCGGGCAGGCACCGCTCACGCACCGCCCGCCCGGCTCCTCCACCCATGGTACAGAAAAGAGGACGGCAGACAACCTCAATTTGGTCCATCTTCACCGTAGATTCGCCCGCGGAGTTCTGGCCCCACCCGCTACGGCGGGGAACGCAAGGCAAACAAAGACCCCCGGGTTTACAACCCGGGGGTCTTCGGAGAGGGTGCGGAAGGCCGAGCGGGCGTGCACCGTCACATGCAACTTCCTCCGGAGAAGACGCTCAGGAGAGAGTCGATGTCCATGGTATCGGGGAAGAGACCGTCGTTGTTGAAGTCCACGTCATTGCAGGCGTTTGTGGAGCAGGTGCCGCCGCTGAACACGGAGAGGAAGTCGTCGATATCAGCCGTATCGGGGAACAGCGAGTCGTTGTTGAAGTCGACGCTGTCGCACACCGGACCACCCGTGGCAGCCCACACCGCGATGTTGTCGACCCGTGCCTCCCACCAGTTGGCGCTGTAGAAGTACCCGGGACGCATGGTGGTGATACGCACCTCGTCGACTGATGAGAGCACGTTGGCGTAGGTCCGCCCCGCGGGGAGCCTGGGCTCGAACGTCACCGGGTCTTCGTCCCCCGTTCCGCCCCAACCAGCCGGCAGCGCCGTCTGGGTCGGGTCGGGCACCTGGAAGTCGAAATGTCCCCACGTTCCAGTCGGCGCGAGTCCACCGCCCGTGAAGTACACGGAAACCGGCCCATTGTCCGAGTAGTCCACGAACTCGATGCTCAGCGGGAACCACGCCGGGTCCATCGGTTCGTCAAAGAAGTTGTTCAGCGTGACCACTTTGATGTCCACCGTCACCCGCAGCGCGGAGTGATGTCGCGACACGTCGCCCCAAAGCGTGCACCCCATGGACTCATTGCGGACCGTGACCCCCCAGAAGTCCAGCAGTGGCACACCGCCGCAGTTGCCTGGGTTGCCATCTCCGAAGAACGTCATGTCCTGGCCGTTCACCAGCCAGCCATTGACGCTCGCACCCTCGTAGTCCATCAACTCAATCTGCTCATCCGCCGAGGCTGTCCCCGCCGCGACGGTCAGGCAACCGACGAGCACCCACAGCCGTTCCGCGCCCTGCTTCATGGCCCTTTTCCTTTTCATCGAGCGTGTCCCGGCACTGGCATCGCCTGCCCGCCCATGCAGGAGACACCGCCGCCTTGTCAAGCAACATGGTCGACGATGCAGGGTACGCGTGGCCCGCAAACAGAGTTTCACGGAAACTTCCGGAATACATCGAATGCCTTTGCGTTTTTCCTGATATCATGCTAACATGCGTGCCCATTCGGTGTGAGAGTTGCGACACAAACGCATTGTTTTCAGTGCATTACAGCGACTTACCGGAGTCCTTGTGCTCGAATCCGAAATTTCATCCACAACCAATTCGCTCGTGGAATCACTTGAGCAAGTTGTCAGCAAGACCCGCAGCGCCCAGTCCGGGCCGGCCGCCCTCGCGAAGGAACTTGGCTTGGACAAAGTGCTGACGAGCCGGCTTCTCAAGGCCATGAGGGCGGCCGATCCGATCAGCGCCGCACACGCCATGCCGGGGCCCGAACCGCTACGCCGATTCGTGCGGGCCGCATCCCGCAAGAGCGTCCCTGAGGCCGTGACCGGGCGGGCGCACGCCGCGATCGACACCTTTGAATCCCTCATCCGGGACCGCCTTGGCGACCGGAGCCAACTCGATGCGGTGCTGAGCGCCTGGGCTCCACAGGCACGGCGCGAGTTCGAGCTCCGGCGCAAACAGACGGCGTTCCGGGCGTTGGCGCAGCTGAAGGGCATCCAGGCGCAGGTTCTCGCAGCAACGGTCGTCATCCACCCCAGCGCAACCCCAGGGTTCGCGGACGTGGTGTGGATCAACGGCATGCTGGGCGTGCACCGCGTTCGCCCGGGCGTCACGGCAAAGCTCACGACCAGACGGATGACGCCCACCGGGTCGGCCCGAGTGCCCGAAGACCTGCGGGGCAGGCCCGTAGTGGATGCCAAGGACACGCTGCTCACGGAATTCTGCGCCTCCCCCGCACCGGCCCTGGACGTGCGGCAGAACGGTGAGGTCATGACCTACCTGCTCGCCGGGGACGGCTTCGGCGCATCCGCAGCCACAAGCGTGGTGTTCGCGGAAGTCAGCCGCGCGGACCTTCCACTGAGGGTTGCACGAGGGTCCAACCGACTTTCGTACTTCTTCGCAGAAGTAACGCCACCCTCGGAGGTCCTGCAGTTTGACGTTCTCGTGCACCGTGACCTCTACCCGGGCCAGGACCCGTCGCTTCGTGTGTACGACACAGCGCTTGAAGGGGTCGCAAGCCCTAACGATCCCGCGCGGGATGCGGATCGGCTCGACGTGCTCGAAACGATCGAGCCCCTGGGCCTTGGCCTGCGACGGTGTCGGTCGGGGGACGTGCCCCGGTACAGCGACCTGCTGAGCCACGTGACCGGTTCGCTGGGGTGGGACCCTGCTGAGATGCGCGCGTACCGGTGCCGGAGTACTTACCCGCTGTACGGCTCTCAGGTCATGATGTGTTTCCGGGCTGTGGAGGAATAGTCGGGCTTCGCGTCAGCGGCCTGTGGGAGAAGGTGGGTCTTCAAAGAGAACACGATCCCTGAGCTTCTCGAGCATCTTGGGTCCAATGCCACGCACCTTGTCCACATCCGTCAGGTTGGCGAATCGTTTCTTGGATCGCGCCTCGATGATGCGATCGGCGAGGGCAGGGCCAACGCCCGGGAGCAGTTCAAGCTCGGCCTTGGACGCGGAGTTGATGTTGATTCTGCGGTTAGGCACTTGCACTGCGGCCTTCGAGCGAACCTCCGTCGCGGTGGACGGGCTTTGAACTGTCGGCTGAGCGGGCGCCATGGCCAAGGGAAGGGGAGAATCCTCGCGCACCGCAGGCTCGGGTGCGAGCAGCTCGTCCGGCACTTCTGGTCCGAGAGGCCTCCGCTCGACTATGCGGGGCTCGGGTGCGGTGGATACCGGCCCGGATGGAATTCGACCGGCGGGGTTCACTTCGCGCTCCCCGACCTCGGGCGCTTCCGCCGCCTTCTCTGTGTTGTGGTTGCTCGACGTGGGAACTTCCGCCCGCGCGACCATGACAGGATCAGCGGGGAGCGGTGCAGGCACTTCTCGTGTCCGTACATTCGCGTCCACTACCGTCAACGGAGCTCCACCGCGCGATACGACTGACCAGACCGCGCCGGCTGCGGCGGCGAAGCCAAGAACACCCACCATCGCCCACTTCCCCGGCCCGTGTGTGATAGAGAATCTCTGCCCGCTCATGCCCATCAGTAGAGCATGAACGCGGAGATGATGCAAGTCGGGCGAGGTGGCCCACTCAGGGGAAATCGGCGACGAATACGTGGCTAGTCAGACCCACAAAAACAGCACCGGTTGCGCCCGTAGGGCGCAACCGGCACGCAGAAGTCACCTAGGGGAGGGATTACTTTTCGTCGACGCTGGCAACCGCGGGCAACTGCTTGCTGTCCACGCGGCTGAGGAGCTTGCTGTTGTCGAAGAGCGAGTTGGCGCTGGAAAGCTCGCCCTTCTGCATACGGACGAGGTTGAGGCGCATTTTGGGGGTCTCCTTGCCGTCGGCTTCGACGGTGAGCCACTCGATGCTGCACTCGTTCTCGCTGATCAGGCGGGCAACCTGGCGGACTTGCACCTTCTTCATGAGGAGCGGGTGGTCTGCTTCACCGGACATGGTGAACACGTTGGTCACCTCGCCGACCTTGCCTTCCGTCTTGGAGGTGGAGCCGGTACGTCCGTCGTACGACACGCTTACGGCGTGATCGCTGTCGACGCGCATCCGCATGGAGCCTTCGAAACGCTCGCCCTTGGCGTAGCCCTCGAAGCAGGCGAGCAGTGATCCATCATCGGTCGTCTTTGCGGAAACGCTGGCGATGCTGGACGACGTTTCCTTCTCGTTCCAGCGGATCTCGACGGTGCCTTCCCATTCACCCGCGAGCTTGCCCAGGGTGGATTCCACTGAGGCGGGCGTCGTCTGCGTCGCCTGAGTGGTCTTGGACGTGGAGTCGTCACCGGCGGTCACGGACGTGGCAAGGCCGGCAAGGGCGACAACGGTCAGCAGGGTGTTGGTGACTTTCATGCAGTTGCTCCAGAGAGGGGGGTGAGGGCGGGCCCCGACCACCGGGCTGCCCGCTCGGGCTCAGGCATCGGCACCTTGAGAGCTGGGCTTCCCGCCAGGACCGGGTATGACCCACGCGGTCCCTGCACAGGCGTCCCCGACCGCCCACCCGCGCAGGCTTACGGACAACGCGGACGTGGCACGTTCCCAGAACACGTGCGGGCCCTTGCCAATAAACAAAGCCCCGCCACTGGGGCGGGGCCTCGCGGAGAAAGGTGCATGGCGCTCCGGCTGGTCGGGCCCGGAGGGGCGTGCGCTCAGTTCTGCTCTTCATCACTGCAGCCGGCGACAGCGCGGGGCTGGAGCGACTTGGACTTGTCCACTGGCGCATTGTTCATGCTGGTCTTGCTGGTCTTGACGCCCGTCACGCGGGGGATGATGGGGGTGTTGGTCGCGGTCTGGGCGCGAGTGTAATCGACCTTCAGGGACGGGAATTCCTTGCCCGCCTCGTCCTTGTCCCACACGGTGTAGCACATGGTGTTGCGGCCGTTGAAGGACAGCGTTGCCTTGCTGGTCTTCTGCTCACCCGTGGTGGGATCAACGAAGGTGCCGGTCCAGAGGATGGAACCATCTTGCTGCTTGGTGCCGTTGGCAGTGGTAATGGCGGTGGAAGTGTTATCGCACCAGACGCTCTCATACTGCCCGGTGGTCGCGTTGTAACCGAACAGCGCGAAGCCCTGGAAGTTCATGCCCGGGAACATCTCGCCCTGGAACTCCTGGCGGACAAATCGCTGCATCGTCGCGGTATTGCTCGCCGTGCCGGTGCTGGTCTCCGTCTGCTCGCCCGGCCCCATGGACCAGGTCATGGTCGTGTTCCACTGGCCAAGCATGCTGCCGAACAGTTCGGCGTGCTCTGACTTGGGCAGGGTGGACTTGAACCACTCCTGCGTCGGCTTGTCGAGGTTGCTGAGGACCGTGCCGTGGTTCTGGCTCTTCTGCGCTGCGGCGACGTTCCAGCTCTGGACGCCGGTGTTGGCCGTGGCGTGCTGGTTGTTGTTCTGGCTGGGGGCGTTGGCGGTGTTGGTTGTCTGCGGGGACGAGCACGCACCGAGGAACGCAACGAGTGTGAGGGCGGCAAGACGCTTCATTTTCGCTTCTCCGTGGATGGGGACGCTGGCCGCCGGGACACCCGGTCGTCCGATAGGTCCGCACTCAAAGGCCGGTGTTGCATCGGCGCGCGACACGGTCTCATTCACGGCGAGGCGTGCCTATTGGCATCTGCGAGTTATCGGAACACGCTCCGGCGCATCTGCCTGCGCAATCGCTGCCCGCTAGCGGGGTTCGGGTTTGGCTGGCGGCGCGTGATCTGCTTGAACCGCGCCCTGCGCGCCGGGGATCGGCGGGCCGATGTGTACGACGCCCCTCCAGGCCAGCACCAACAACACGGCGCACAGCGCCAGCCGGTACCAGCCGAAAGGAGACAGCCCATGCCGGTTGAGGAAGCCCACCAGCCAGCGCACGGCGATGAATGCGGAAACGGCGGCGACGAGCACACCGACGATCACCGCCGTCCACCCCAACTGCTGGAACATGTTCTCGGTGTGCGTCTGGTGAGCGTGAGAGATGTTCTTGTAGGTCTTGTACAAAGTCGCTGCGCCCAACGTGGGCAGGCCGAGGAGGAAACTGAATTCTGCCGCCTGCCTGGGCTTCAGGCCGGCGAGGATCCCACCGGAAATCGTCATCATGCTTCGGCTTGTGCCCGGCCACATCGCAACACACTGAAGGCAACCAACCAGGAGAGATTGGCGCCACGAGAGGTCGTAGACGCTCTCGGTCGTATGACGGTGCGGGGGAAGGAACGTGACCTTCCCCGCCTGCCACTGGTCGAGCACCATCATGAAGACACCACCGACTGCGAGCGCGAGCAGCACCGGGCCCGCGGAGAAGAGCCGGGCCTCGATCCAATCATCCAGGAGTTTGCCGAAGACCGCGGCGGGGATGAACGCCAGCCCGAGATTCATCAACAATCGCAGCCCCTGCGGGTCCTTGCCAAGCAGTCCCCGGATCATCTTCAGGACATGGGGCCAGTAGAGGCTGACGACGGCCAGGATGGCCCCTCCCTGGATGATGATGGAGAATGCGTCCACCGCGCTCTTCCGCTCCGGGGTATCCAGCCCCATCAGGGCGTTGGCGATGATGAGATGGCCGGTCGAACTGATCGGCAGGTACTCGGTCACCCCTTCGATCAGCCCAAGTACCACAGACTGCCAGACTTCAAGCGGATGTGCCATAAGTGTGTAGGCCGTTCTGAAAGTCGCGTCGGTCGGAGCAGAGGCGGGTCTTACGGCCGAGCACTCATCGGAGGTCCAAGCAACTCGCTCATCACAATCGCCCGGCGAACAGCCGCAGGGTCACCGGCCCGGAGCATCGCGGCGAGCCCGTCAGATCTTGGGCGCTGGGCCGAACGGGGCGGGGCGTTCATCGGGGAGGCTGGGGGTGGCGGCACTTCATATGCGGGCGCGAGCGCGGCGGGCTCTTGACTCCGCACGGGTTCGGTCACCGGAAGGCGCGGCGGCTTGGGCGATGGCCGGCGGGGCGGCTGCGGGCGCTGCGGCTGTGCAGGTGCCCGGGGGGGCACCGGCGGTGGGACCGGCGCGGGCTGGTTGCCGGAAGGCACTTCGATCGCGATGCCATTGGGCAAGCGGACCGTGCGTGTGCCGGCGGGAGAAGAAGCAGACGCCTGAGAGGATCCTCCCTGTTGGCGGCGGCGGAGTTCCTCGATCTTGCGTCTCCGAGACTCGGCAATTTCCTCCAGCGACGCCTGGCGTGGCGACGCGGGCGCGGCTGCAGGCGGAGCCATCATCGGTCGATGGGGCGGGGAAACCGGGGTGGGCTGCACGCCCCCCGTGCGAATTCGGTCCATCTCTTCCTGCATTGCCCTCTGCTTGGCTTCACGCTTGACTTTGGCGTCTTTCACCTGCTTGACGATGCTGGAACCAAGAACGAACACGAAGAAAAGCACACCGGCCCAGATCCGGGGGTTGGAAAGCAGGCCTTGAAGCCAGGACGGCATGGGCAATCCTACTCACTCCGCCACAAGTCGAGCGGGCAGCAGCACGCCTGCCCCGACGCCCCGGAACGCGGTGTGATACACGCGCTCCAACAACGCGGGGGTCAGCACATCCCGGGTGGGACCGACGGCCGCGGCAGTTCCTTCCGCGTTCATCATCAGCACCTCGTCTGCGAACCTTGAAGCCAGCACAAGATCGTGCAGAACAATGACAACGCTCGCTCCGTCCGTGGCCATGCCCCTGAGCAGATCGAGTGTCTCAATCGCATGCGCAGGGTCCATGGAGGCGACAGGTTCGTCCGCCAGCACCACCGCCGACGCAGACCCGCTCGGCCTGGTCGCCACCTGCGCAATCGCTCGCGCCACACTCACACGCTGCTGCTGACCGACGGACAACGCCCCCAGCGGCTCTTCTGCCCGATCCAGCAACCCCACCTTGGCCAGTGCTTCCCGGGCGGCCGAGCGGGACCGCGCCTCCCCGAGCCACGGGCAGCCCAACTGCACGACTTCCCGGGCGCTGAACGCGAAGGCAACACCCGGACGCTGAGCGATGTACGCCATCCGAGCGGCGCGCACCGCTGGTCGCAAACCGGCCACATCCTTCCCGTCGAGAAGGGCCCGGCCGCGGCGGGGCTTGATTGCCCCCAGCATTACCCTCAGCAGGGTCGTTTTCCCCGCCCCGTTCGCCCCGATGATTGCTGTCACTGCGCCGGGACGGGCATGCAAAGTGATGCCCCGTACCGCGTCCATTTCCCCGTAACCCGCCCACACCTCCTCCACGGCGAGGGGCGGTGCGGCATAGGGGCTGGACGCTGTATCCATGGCGATTCCCGCATTGTAGTGAACTCGGCGGCACCGGAACCTGATGGCCCCCTTTGAGTGAAGGCGTGATCGGCGCTCCGTGCGGTGTACCCTGCGTTTGCATGACCACCGCCCACACCGTCGCCATCACCGGCAGCACCGGCTTCGTCGGACGCTTCCTCGTCCGTGAACTGCTCCAACGCGGGATCAACGTTCGCGCCCTTGCGCGGTCCCGCGACAAGGCCGACGCGATACTTCCCCGTCCGGGCGAATATGCCGGTCGCCTCACCGTTGTCATCGGCAACGCCCTCCACGCCGCGGACCTCAAGGACCTTCTGAGTGGCGTTGACGCGTGCATCAACCTCGTCGGGATCATCCGCGAGGTGCCGCGCGAAGGTGTTACGTTCCAGCGGATGCACGTGGATGTCACGCGGACGCTTGTCCGGGAGTGTGAACAACTGGGGGTCAGCCGTTTCCTCCAGATGTCTGCCCTGAACGCCCGGCCGGTGGGTGTGAGTGAATACCAGACGACCAAGTTTGAGGCAGAACAGGCTCTCCGCCAGAGTTCCCTGCGGTGGACCATCCTGCGTCCGGGCCTCATCTTCGGCAAGGGCAGCGTCATCGTCGAGTTGGCGAAGGGATGGTGCACGGGGCATTCGCAGCCGTACCTCTTCCTGCCCTACTTCAGCGGCGGCGTTGAGGACCAGCGGGTTCCGCTGGGAAGTGTCAGGCGGACGGAGCCGCGCGTTGCCCCCGTCCGTGTCGAGGATGTGTGCGAAGCGTTCGCCAACGCGCTCGTGAACGACGCGGCGGTGGGAGAGGTGTACAACCTCGTGGGTTCTGAGACCCTGTCGTGGCCCCAGATGTTGATGCACATGAAGGAGAACATACCCGGTGCCCTGCCCGGCCTTCACCCGGTCGGCATTCCGGCGGAGGTCGCAGCGATCCAGGCCAAGGTTGCTGGATGGATGGGGCTGGGTCAGTTCCTGCCGTTTGACGAAGGTATGGCCCGCATGGGGGCGGAGGACGCGGTTGCCGATCTGACGAAAGCGCGCGAAGACCTCAATATCAGGCCCCGTGCCTTCCGGGAGTGCTTTGCCGAGTGCCTCTGATATGCCCCCACGTCAACGGCTCTTCCCGGGCACCCAGAGCACGTCGCTTTTTCCGCCATCGTTGGCGACTCTGGCCAGCACAAACAGCAGGTCACTCAGCCGGTTGAGGTAGGTTAACGCGTGCGGGTTGATGCATTGCGCTCCCACAAGAGTCGCGAGGGCGACCACACTTCGCTCCGCTCTCCGGCTGACGGTCCGGGCCATGTGCAACGCTGCCGCCACAGGGTTCCCGCCCGGCAGCACGAAGTTGGTCAGGGGGGCAAGGCGAGCGTTGTACTTGTCGATCGTTGCTTCCAATCGCTCGACCTGAACCGGGACAATCCGGAGATGGGGAGAGGCCCCGGACGGACCAGGCTCGTCAGACGCAATCGGGGTAGCCAGGTCCGCCCCCAGATCAAAAAGATCGTGCTGGATGGTCCGCAGCAGTGCGCCGACTTCGGACAATACACTTGGTTGCTCGACATACGCGACCACGGGGCGTGTTTGCAGGGACCCGTGGAGAGCAACGACGCGTTCGACCTCCGCGATGGCTACGCCAACCGCCGCGTTGGTTTCGTCAACAGTACCAAAGGCCTCCACCCTGGGATCGCTCTTGGACACCCGGCCCCCACCCACCAGGCCGGTGGTGCCATCATCGCCGGTTTTGGTATAGATCTTCGTCAGCCGGGGCATGGGGCGGATCCATCAAGGGGTGCCACACCGTGGGGCCACGCAAAGGCCCGGGGCAGGTGCGTACGCTCGATCATTGGAGGGATCGTGCAGGCGGGAGAGCATGGGCGTGCAGGGAAGTGCGCGAGATGTCGATGCTGGGCGTGCGGGCGAACCTGCCTCGGGCACCCGCACGCGCGGGTTGACCAGGGTGTGGATGCCGCGCAGGCCTGGAGCGCGAACACTCCTCGCCGCTCCCGTGTTGGAGCGTGTGCTGGGCGCACGGGGTATCGGCGACGAACAGGCGGCGGCGTTCCTTGAGCCCAAGCTCAGCCAGCTGCACGATCCGAGCCTGATGCCGGGATTGGACCGCGCAGCTCAACGCGTGCTGGACGCGGTCCGCGCAGGGGAGCGGGTGGTCATCTACGGTGACTACGACGTCGATGGTGTGAGCGCAACGGCGATCCTGTACCACTCCCTCAGGGCGATCGACCCGTCGTGCGACCTGGGCACGTACGTGCCCCACCGCCTTGAGGAGGGATACGGGCTAAACGCTGCGAGCATCGCGGACCTGTGCAGGGGCACCCCGGAGAGCCCGCCCGCGCGGGTCATCGTGTCGGTCGACTGCGGTATCACCGCGGTCGCTCCGGCCAACGTGGCCCGTGAGCTAGGCACGGACCTCATCATTACAGACCACCACAACCCGCCGACGGATGGCCAGGAACTCCCCCGGGCGTTCGCGTTGGTCCATCCGCGACTGCCCGGTTCCGCGTATCCGTTCGGTGACCTGTGCGGCGCAGGGGTGGCCTTCAAACTTGCCTGGCGTCTGATGACGCTCGCCGCGGGATCCGCCCGGCTTGACGAGCGGATGCGGGGCGTCCTGCTGGAGTTGCTCGGGCTCTGTTCGCTCGGGGTGGTCGCTGACGTCGTGCCGCTTGTGGACGAGAACCGGGTGATCGCACGCTTCGGGCTGTCGAGGATCAAGCACAGCACCATCGAGGGCCTGCACGCTCTCGTGGAAGCGTCGGGACTTTCGGGCGAGAACATCAAGGCCGAGGACGTGGGCTTCAAGCTCGGCCCCCGCCTCAATGCCTGCGGGCGCATGGGGCACGCGCGGGAAGCGGTGGAACTACTGACGACGGCGCAGGGCGCGCGGGCCCGGGCCATCGCCGAGGACCTGACCCGCAAGAATGATGAACGCCGGAAAACCGAGAAGGTCATCTTCGAGCAGGCCTGCGCCCTCGCCGAGACTGCCGGCATGACCGGCGAAGCGTCCCGCGCGATCGTGCTGTCGCAGCCGGGGTGGCATGCGGGCGTCGTGGGGATCGTGTGCTCACGACTTGTCGAAAAGTACCACCGCCCCGCCATCCTGCTGTGCGAGAAGGAGGAGGACGGGCGTGTGCTGCTCCACGGGTCTGGGCGGAGCGTGGAGGGTGTCAATCTGCACGGGGCCATCCAGGACGCGTCGGCCCACGTGGAGAGCTTCGGGGGTCACGACATGGCGGCGGGCCTGAAGCTGAGGGCGGGGGCATTGGACTCCTTCCGGGGCGCGTTCGCCGCGAGCGTGGCAAGGGTGCTCCGCCCGGAAGACATGTTCGGCAGGGCCGAGTTCGACACAGACGCGGGCCTGCACGAGATCACGGCTCCCGCCGTCCGATCGCTCGAGTCACTCGCGCCGTTCGGGCGTGGCAATCCCACGATTGTGATCCGCCTCCCTGGGCTGCAGGTGGCCCAGCGCCCGGTGCTCATGGGCGCCGATGCGCATCATCTTTCCCTGCACCTGCGCTCGCGCGACGGGCACATGGTGCGTGCGGTCGCCTGGCGTTGGGCGGCCCACGCGGGCATGCTGCCCCAGGGCACGCCTGTCGATGTGCTCGCAACCCCCAGGATCAACGCCTGGAATGGCGCGTCGAAGGTGGAGTTGGAGGTCGTCGACATCGCCATCCACTGACGCCCGCCTTTGGCCGTCACCCCGTCACGTCCAGCGAGCGGCCCGCTTCCACCCCGATTGCGGCGGCGTTGCGGTCCGCGGGATTCCGGTAGAAGGCCATGGCGCCGGGCGCCGCCGACGGCGTTGAGCCTGAGAAGTCCACGGAGCCGGGCACGACCGCCGCGACCAGGCGCTGGATGCTTGTGGGGGTCCTGGTCGCCGGCTGCGGGGCGGCGGGCGTGACCTTTCCGCCATACGCACGGGCGGCACGCTGCGCAGCGGCAAAGGAGATGGGGGGGCCAGCGGAAGTTCCGTTTCCGACGGGTGAGATCGCGTCCATGCTTACGGACACTCTAGCGGATTCCCGGCCGCCGGCAAGTGCGCACGGTTCCTGGCCCGCGCCTGTGGACGCGGTGTGGAAAAAGCCCGCGCATCACGCGTGGCTTGCGCGTGAGGTCGCGGGCTGTTCGGGTGCGGCGCTGCGTTATCGCTGCGGGTCGGTCACTCCTCGTCGGCCTTGGGCTTGTAGGTCGCAACGACCGCCGCCTGCACATGCGCGGGTGTGCGTTCGTCGTGGCTGTACTCCATGGAGTAGTTGCCGGCACCGCCGGTCATGCTCTTGAGCTCATTGCTGTAGTTCTGGACTTCGCCCAGGGGTGCGACGGCCTTGACGAGGCAGACGTCACCGGGCAGGACCTCGCTGTTCTGCACACGTCCCCGCTTGGTGGACAGGTGCCCCGCGATGTCGCCCATGTAGCGGGACGGTGCGGTGATCTCGAGAAGGACGTAGGGCTCGAGGAGAACTGGGCGGGCCTTCCCCACGGCGTCGATGAACGCCCGCTTGCCGGCGGTGATGAACGCGATTTCCTTGCTGTCCACGTCGTGGTACTTCCCGTCGTAGACGCGGACGGCAACACCGGTGAGTGGGTACCCGGCGATTGCGCCATCAGAAAGCACCATGCGGACACCCTTTTCGACCGCCGGCATGAACTGCCGGGGGATGGTGCCGCCGACGGTATCGTTGTGGAATTCGAACCCTTCCGGGTGGTCCAGCGCGAGCGGCTCGATGCGGAGGTACACCTCACCGAACTGGCCGGCGCCGCCGGTCTGCTTCTTGTGGCGGTGGTGCCCTTCCGCGTTGGCGGTCACTGTCTCCTTGTACGCGACCTTTGGCGTGCTCGTCAGGAGGTCGATCCCCGCCCTCTTGAGCTTCTCAAGCACGATGCGCAGGTGAAGCTCGCCCAGCCCTCGGAGGACAGTCTGCTTCGTTGCCGCGATGCGTTCCACGCGCAGGCAGGGGTCCTCGGCGGTGAGCTTGTGCACCGCGCCGGAGAACTTGGTCTCGTCCGCGTGGTTCTTGAGCTCGATCGCCTGCCCGAACATCGGGCGGGGGAGCGGCAGCGGAGACAGGCGGACCGAGTCCAGCTCATGGGAGTCGTGGATGACGCTGTTGAAGAGCAGCTCATCGACCTTCGCGATGGCCCCGATCGCGCCGGGGCCGATCTCGTTCACTTCCACGTGCTCCTTGCCCTGCATCTGGAAGACGTGCCCGACACGTACAGGCTTCTTGTGATCGTCCAGCAGCACCTCGGCCTTCGACCGGAGCGTGCCCTGGTGCACGCGGAACATGGCGATCTTGCCCAGGAACGGGTCGGTGACAACGCGGAAGACGTGGGCCAGCAGCTTGGCCGCCGGGTCAGGCCGGGCGTGCCACTCGTGCTCCTCGCCGGCACTCCCGTCCGGCGCGGTCTCACGCTTGACGAATTCGGGAGGGTTGACCTCGACGGGGCTTGGGCAGAGGCTCGCGAACACGTGCATGAGGTCGTCCACCCCCACCCCTGCCTTTGCGGAAACGAAGCACACCGGCACGAGGTGAGCGTCCTCGAGGCACTTCTCGAACGCGGCGTGGAGCTTCCGGGAGTCGAACCCCCCCTCGCCCTTCTCCAGGTACTCCATGGTAAGTTCATCATCGATCTCGATGACCTGTTCCACGATCTGCTTGTGGGCCTCGTGCACGCTGGAAAAGTCGGTCTTGTCGCCGGCGGAGTCGTTGCCGTCGTGCTCGAATACGTTGATGACCTTGGTGCCACCGCCCGACGGCAGGTTGATGGGCAGGCATATGGGCCCGAAAGTCTCGCGGATCGCCGCGACCAGGCCGGGCAGGTCCAGGTTGTGCTCGTCGATCTTGTTCACGACGATCATGCGCGGGATTCTGCGCTCGGCGGCGACCGCCATCATGCGCCGGGTAACGCTGTCGATGCCCTTCTGGGCGTCGATAACGACGGCCACCGTCTCACACGCCGGGAAGCACGCGATAGCATGCCCGGTGAAGTCCGCGAGGCCGGGGGTGTCGATCATGTTGACGAGGTGTCCCTCGTAGTCGAAGTGGAGAAGCGAGGGCTGCAGGCTGTGCTTGTGGTGCTTTTCCTCCTCGGTGAAGTCGCTGACGGTGTTGCCCTCACCGACTGTGCCTATGCGCTTGACCACGCCCGTGGAGAACAGCAATCGCTCGGAGAGGGTGGTCTTGCCGGAACCACCCGCACCTACAAGACAGATGTTGCGGATGTCCGAAGCAGGGCGGGTGGGCATGACGTGCTCCTGGCGCTGCGGCGCCGGTGGTAGGTGCTCGGCGGGCCCGTCACAGGATCGGGCCCGTGAATCAAGACTCACGGCAAGTGTAATGAGGGAACATCACCCCGGGGAAGACCCCTGCGGCGGTTCTCACAAACGGGAAGAAGGGCGGTCCCGGCCGGCGCGCCCCGCACCCAATCTCGGTAGATTCCAGCATCGGCCCGATGGAGAGCCCCCGGGCCCGGGCAGGAGTGCAGACATCCCCCGCTTGCACAGCCGGCCACGGCACGCGAACTTCATGCAGGGGCCCCGGCCGGCGGTCAGCCTCCGAGCTCACGCCCGCGCGCATGAGCCGCCTCGATGGCGCGTACCACCGCCTGTCGCACCTGAAGCGTGTCGAGAGTTTCGCACGCCGCGGCGGTCGTCCCGCCCTTGCTGGTGACCATCGCCCTGAGTTCCGCCGGCGCATCGCTGGATTCGGCCATCATTGCCGTGGCCCCGATGATGGTCTGGCGTACCAGGCGGCGAGCCTCCTCCGGAGAAAAGCCGAGCTTCACGGCCGCCTCCTCCATCGCTTCCGCGAGATAGAACACGTACGCCGGACCGGACCCCGCGACAGCTGTGGCGCTATCCATGAGGTCCTCGCGTGTCTGCAGCACCACGGGCCCCAGCCCCCGGAAGAGCGTCTGCGCGAAGGCCTCGTCGCCCGCCATCGCGCCTTCTCCGAGACAGACGGCGGTCGCCGCCTGCCCGATGAGCGCCGGGAGGTTCGGCATCGCGCGGACGACGCGGATGCCGCCGCCGAACTCCTTGAAGATCTTGCGGGAAGGGGTGCCCGCGAGCACGCTGATCACAATGCGATCGCTCCCGGTGAGCAGGTGGCCCACCTCCTTCGCCAGCTCGCCCAGAGACTGGGGTTTGACGGCCAGCAGCACCTGGCCCCTCACGCCGGAGAGTTCCCAGGATGACATGTCGCGCATCGCCTCGTCGCTGGTGACAGCGGTGCGGACGCCCAGCCGGGCGAGGTCGGAACGCCTTGCCTGGTCGGGCTCGGCGACCACGCACCATTCGGGGTTGACCAGTGCGGACTTGACCGCTCCGGCGACAATGGCCTTGCCCATGTTGCCGCCACCGATGACCGCGAGGGGCGTGTCCATGTTTCAGTCTACGGCGCGCAGGCCTTGCGCCTCGATGTCGCGGCGTGCTTATCCACTTTCCCGGGCCCGCACACATGGAATACCCCTCAAAATCGCCCGGCGCGGCACACCACGTACCATCCCCCGCCATGGCGTCCTATTACCAACTCGACTTCGAGAAGCCCATCACGGCCCTGGATCACCAGATCGAGCAGGCCCAGCAGCGGCTGGCCATCGAAACCGCTCCGCCCAACTCGCCCTCATCCCCGGGCGTGCAGGTGATCCAGCAGGAGGTGACCGAGCTGGAAGCGAAACGCGCCGCGCTGCTGCAGAAGACCTACGCCAGCCTTTCGCCGTGGGAGACGGTCAGGGTCGCCCGCCACCCCCACCGCCCGCAGACTCGTGAGTACATCCAGCACATGTGCCGCGACTTCGCCGAACTCCATGGTGACCGACGTTACGGCGATGACCCTGCCATCGTGACCGGGTTTGCCCGCCTGGGTCCCAGCCCCGGCATGAAGGTGCTGATCGTCGGGCACCAGAAGGGCAAGACGACGAGCGAGAAGATCTCGTGCCACTTTGGTTGCGCACACCCCGAGGGCTACCGCAAGGCCCTCCACAAGATGCAGCTGGCCGCCAAGTTCCGTGTGCCGATCGTCACGCTGGTCGATACCCCGGGCGCCTACCCGGGCCTGGGTGCCGAGCAGCGGGGTCAGGCGGAGGCGATCGCGGTGAACATGCTCGAAATGAGCCGCCTTCCCACCCCGATCGTCAGCATCGTGATTGGAGAGGGCGGGAGCGGCGGCGCACTGGGCATCGCGGTGGCGGACAAGGTCGCCATGCTCGCCCACTCGTGGTACAGCGTCATCAGCCCCGAGGGGTGCGCGGCCATCCTCTGGAAGGAAGCGAACGAGCAGACCAACTCGGCCGCCGCGAAGTCGCTGCGTCTGACGGCCAAGGACAACCTGGAGCTGGGGATCGTGGACGAGGTGATCCCGGAGCCCACGGGCGGCGCGCACCGCGATCCGCGGACGACCGCTTCGAACGTGCAGCATTGGATACTTTCACGCCTGTCACAGCTCAAGAAGGTGCCGATCAATGAGCTGCTCGAGCAGCGGTACCAGAGGTACCGCAAACTGGGCGTCTATCTGGAGCAGGCGGAACCGGCAGGGGTGTGAACGCTGCCTGTTCAGCTGGCCTCTCGCGCGGGGCTGCTGGGGCCCGCCGGCACTTCGGTCGCCACCACGCGGTTTCGTCCTGCGCGTTTGCCCTGGTAGAGGTTGCGGTCCGTGAGTTCAACCCACTGCTCTGCGGTCAGCATGGTTGGTCCGTGCGACCCGGCGACGCCGATCGAAACCGTGACGTGCAGCTCGCTGGAGCGTGACCAGACCATTTCCTCGACGGCCGCCCGGAGACGCTGGCACAGGGTCGCCGCGTCGCGCCCGTTGGTGTCGGGCATGACCACCACGAACTCCTCGCCGCCGTACCGGCACACCAGGTCGCTCTGACGACATTCACGCCTCAGCACGCGGGCCACGTTCTGGAGCACCATATCACCGACCGGATGGCCGAACTTGTCGTTCACCCGTTTGAAGTGGTCGATATCGACCAGCGCGATCGACAGGGGGTGTGAGTGCCGGTGGCTCCGGGCGTATTCCTCGGCCCAGCGCCGGTCGAAGAAGGCGCGGTTCCACAGGCCGGTCAGGCCATCGATCTGCGCCTTGGCCGCCAGCATCTGCACGAGCTGGTGCACGCGCAACGCCGCCCGCATCCTCACGCGCAGCTCGACCATCTCGAACGGCTTGGTGATGTAGTCCACCGCTCCCAGGTCGAACGCGAGCACTTTCTGTTCCGGTGACTGCTGGGCCGACAGCACGATCACCGGGACGTCCCGGGTGCGCTCGTCGCCCTTCAGGGTTCGGAGCAGGCGCAGCCCGTCGTCCCCGCCCAGCACGATGTCGAGCAGCACCAGGTCCGGCTTCCACACGAGCGCCTTCTCCAGGGCTTCCGTGGCCCCGAACGCCGACGCGAATTCCAGGTCGTCATCCTTGAGGCGAGCGCGCAGCAGCCGGTGGACCTCCACCGCGTCGTCCACGATGAGCACGCGGAGCCTCGCGTCCTCCATGGGTTGGATGTTGTGCACCACGCGCATTCCTCGCGGCCCATGCCGAACCACGCCGCCCATCGGCGGCATACCCCATGCCCATCGGAAGGCCCGGAAACCCACTTCAATCCTGCAGCCGGGGTGACGCTCAATTCCATCCCACCGGACCCCGAGCCGCGCAACTCCCGCGCGTACCCGTACGTTTGCGGGATCTCATGTGTTCGGGTTCACAGCCCGGCGTCCTTCCAGGCCGGGAATCGCTCACGCCACTCCCGGACCAATTCGACCTGCACCGCGACGCTCAGCACCCCGGGACGATCGCCCAGTTCACCCAGCACTTCGCCCCTTGGGCCCACGGCGATGGTCCCACCGCCATAATGCAAACCAGGGGTCATGCCGACGCCGAGCGTGGTTTGCGGGGGGTCGTCCCCTACCCGGTTCACCCCCAAGGCGAAACACTGATTCTCGATTGCGCGAGCGATGAGCAAGGCGCGCCAGTGCGCCTGCCGCACACTGGGCCAGCATGCACCCAGCGCGATGACCTCCATACCCCGGGCCAGCCCCGCCCGGAACAACTCAGGGAACCTCAGGTCATAGCAAATCGCGGGCATGACCGTCGTGTCCGCCCATCGGAAGCTCTCGACTCCCCGACCCCGTTCAAACCTGTTGTCCTCACCGCCGGGCGAGAAGAGCTTCATTTTGGCGTATTCGGCCAGTACACGCCCTTGCCCGTCTCCGGAGACAACTGACATGACGTTCCGAGCTGCGCACTTGTGGCAGGGGGCGATCGTGCGGCCGCCCTGAACGATCGCACCTGTGTCCCTGGCCAACTCCAGCATGAACGCCAAAGTGCGCCCGTCCTGGTCATTTGTCTTGTCGATTGTGAAGGAGAATCCCGTATCGAACATCTCTGGAAGAAGCACGAAGTCGCCGGGCCGCACATCCACAGAGTCGAGAAGTTGCAGGACTCTTTCGTGATTGACCGTCTTTTCGTGCCAGGCAATGTCCATCTGGACCAGGTGTGCGTGGGGGTGGCGAGTGCCACCCGTTCCGGCACCCACGCCGCCGCTCCCAATGACGCCTTGTGACTTTGCCGGCATCACACAACTCCCGCAGCTAAGCCGCCCAAACGACCGTACTTGGCCCACGTCAAATCATCACGCCCGCCGGGCCCGATCGCCGAAACGTAGCACACCACAGCCCGAACAAGGACGGCGGGCGATCCGCTGGACAACCCGCACTCCATGGTCTGCATCGTGCCAACCCCGTTACCCAACACCTCGCCTGTCGCACCGCGGCGGGCCCGACCATTTGTCCTGCTGGCCAGCCGCTCGCCCCGCCGCCGCGCGCTGCTTACCGAGCATGAAATTCCGCACGAGGCAATCCAGCCCGGCTTTGAGGACGGGGTGCTGGTCCCCGGATCAGTCTCTCCTGCCCAATGGGTGGCGTCGCTGGCGTACCTCAAGGCGTGGGCCGGCGCTTCACAGCAGCAGGCCCGCGAACAGGGCGGCCGCATCGTGCTGGGCGCGGACACCGCTTGCCTCCTGCATGGGCGCCTCATCGGAACGCCCACGGACGTGCTCGAGGCCGAGCAGATCATCCGTTCCTTCGTCAGCACCGAGCACGATGTGCTCACTGGGGTTGCGATGCTCGACCTGCGCGGTCACGAAGGGTCCTTGGACATGCTCCCCGAATCCCGGCGTCACATCTTCACCGACCAGGCTCGCGTGCGTTTCGGCGACGTGAGCGGCGCGCAGATTCGGGAGTACCTCGCGTCCGGCCAGTGGCAGGGCAAGGCCGGCGCATACAACCTCTCGGAACGCATCCAAGCGGGGTGGCCGATCCACTTTGAGGGGGATCACACGACCATCATGGGACTCCCCATGAACGCCCTGGTGCGCCGGCTCGACCGCATGGACTAAGTGGAAAGGCTACCCAGCGGCATCCCACAGGCCGCGCCTGCGTACAGAATTCCATGATCTCACTGGCCCAGTCCATCGCGCCCGCCTGGTTCGTGCTGCCGATGGCCGCGCTGGCCCTGCTCGTCACGGCCGGCCACTGGATTGCGCTCGCCAGGGCGGAGATGCCCGCGTCCCGCAAACGCCTGCGCACCGCCAATGGCCTGGTCATGATGATGGCGATCCCCGTGCTTTCATACGGCTTTGGTGCGGTGGACACCACGGACCAGCGGCGTTTCGTCCTTACGTGGATGGCGGCGTCGGGCCTCATCATGATCGTGGTCATCCTGGCCGCGTTGGACCTGGGTTCCACCTTTGTCATCGCGCGGAAGGCCCATCGGGAGCTGTTGGACGAGTACGCCCTAGCCCGCGCACGGGCTGTCCAGGAAGCAAGGTCCGCCCAAAGCCGATTGGCCACTGGGGCACCGGGCTGCGTCAGCGCGAGTGCCGATGCCGCGCCGCCCCCCCCAGTGGCGGACAGTCGGGAAGGTGCGAACCCTCCCTACACATGATCGCCAAGGTCAAAGGCCCGCACAACCACCCCAGGCCGGGACCAGCCCCCAGACTGCTTGCTCCGTTTGCGGCACTTGCAGAGCCGGTATACCGGTACGTCCTGGGGCGACGCAATCAGAGGTTTGACCGGGGTCGGGGCGTCATTGAATTCGATCGGCCCGTAATCAGCGTTGGCAACCTCTCGGTCGGGGGCACAGGGAAGACCCCCACCACTCGGCTGCTCATACGCCTCCTGCGGGAGCAGGGTCATTGGCCCTGTGTGGCGATGCGGGGCTACAGGCAGCACTCCGGTCTTTCGGATGAGGCAGCCGAGTACCGATCAGTTTTCCCCGACCTGCCCATGGTGGTGCAGCCCAACCGAGCGGATGGCCTTCTCGAGTTGTTTGCCAGCGAGAACGGCTCGCGTGTCGATTGCGTGCTCCTCGACGACGGGTTCCAGCACCGGAAGATCGCCCGGCAGCTGGACATTGTGCTGATCGACGCCACCCGTGACCCAAGCTCCGACTGCCTGCTGCCGCGGGGCTGGCTGCGGGAGCCGCTGGAGAGTCTTGCGCGTGCGCACCTGGTGGTCCTGAGTCATGCGGAGTCTGTGCCGCCTGCAGAGCTCCAGGCCCTCTCGGAGCGCGTTTCACGCCATACCCGCCCTGGCGCGCCCGTACTCAATGCGTCGCACGTGTGGGAGGATTTCATGGTGCACGACGCCGTCGCCCGCGGGGTGGAATCGCTCTCATGGCTTGCCGGGAAGCGGTGCTTCGTGTGCTGCGCCATCGGCAATCCCGACGCGTTTGTGGCACAGGTCCGCCGGCACGCAACGGTTGAAGGAGTCCTGGCCTTGCCGGACCACGATGCGTACCGGGAGGCTGTTGTGCGCCGTCTGACGGATCAGGTCCGGGCCAGCGGAGCGGACACGCTCGTGGTTACCCGGAAGGACTGGGCAAAGCTCTCGGGGCGCGATTTCCCGTTCCCGGTCGCCGTGCCACGGCTAGAAGTACGGTTAGATACAGGAGTCCTGAGGGAGCTTGTTGCCGGGGTGTGGAGATCAGCGTCGTGGCCCCACGATCAGGAGCCCGAGGGCGCGTAGCTGATGCGTCGGAACCCGGCGTCCCGTGCCGCCTGGATAGCGGCGGCGGTCGCCTCGACCGGCACGTCCGGCGATGGGCGGATGATGATGCCGACGTCCTTGGGCAGCGCGCCCAGCACATTCTGGAGCGTCCTGCGTTCGCGCATCGTGCGTTGGCCCATCTTGTACTCCGCGTGGGAGTCGGTGCCGGTTACCCACACGATGCTCAGGACCTGCGGCTGCAGGCTGCTGCTCTGCCCGGAGCCGCCGCGGGAAGTTCCCAGGGCGGAGGGCAGTTCGGACTCCACCCCAGCCATGGTCCCCGCGATGATGAAGTAGAACAAGAGGAACAGCACCACGTCGATAAGCGCGATGAGGGGGAGGCGCAGGTCCTCCACTTCCAGCCGGTGTTTCCTGCGTCGTGCAAGCCTCACCGGCCGCCCTCCTCGCCGCTGGCGGCGAGCTTCCAGCGGCTGATCCCCGCGACCTTCAGCGCTGCGAGCACACCGTCGAGGCTGCCTGTGCGGCACTGTCGATCGGCACGGACAGTGACGTCCACTCCCGATGCACCCGACGGGGATGCCTTGGCGGCGCGTGCCAGCGCCTGGGCGAGCCACTGCACGTCGTACCGGGTTCCCTCGACGGAGATTGCGCCATCACGCGATACATCGATGACCATCGAGTTGGGCGCATGGGCCGCGGCGGGCTCGCCCTTTTCCCGGGGCAGGTCCATGGCGGACCGGTTGCTCTTGCTGAACTGGGAAGTCATCGTGAAGAACACGATGAGCAGAAGGATGACGTCGATCATCGGAGTGAGATCGAAGGTCGCCTCCTTCTTGTGGTGGTGAACACTCAGGTTCACGAGACGCCCCCGCGTGCCGGCGACGGGCGGGGGGCTTGGGCCGCGCCGCCCTTGGGGGCGTTACGCACGGACACCATGGACACCAGGTGCTCCAGATCATTGCCCACACGTGACATGACCTTGTCGATCTGACGCCGGAACATCGCGAACGCGACCGTGCAGGGGATCGCCACCACCAGGCCCTCCGCGGTATTCACGAGCGCGAGTGACATGAAGGTCGCCAGCTCGTTGCTCCGGGCGGCGCCCTCCAGAGCACCAATGGCCCGGAACGCACCGATCATGCCGAAGACCGTGCCCAGGAGGCCCAGCATCGGGCCGATAGCGGCGATGATGCCGATGCCGTCGTTCATGCGGTGGACCTCGTCCGCCTCGAGCTGGGCGGTCTGCTCGACCACCGACCGGAACTCCAGCATGCCGAAGTCAGACCTCGCGCACCGCTCGAAGGACTGCGCGAGCACGCGGGTCACCATGCATTCATGCTCGTCCTGGCGGCAGAACGCCTCCGCCTCGACCAGCTTGCCCGTGCCCAGCAGCGACTCCAACCGTGCCATGACGTCCTTGGGCGCGAATCGCTCGTAGCGGATCGCGATGATGTTGCGGATCACCAGTGTCACTGCCACAACCGACAGTCCGATCAGGATGTAGCTGAGCACGCCGCCCTGGTGGACGTACGTAAGGATGTTGATCGAGTCTGCCGCGGCGGGCGGCGGCGCCGTGCCGGTCGCGGGAGCGCCTCCTTGAGCAAGTGTGAAGACGGACGAGAGTGCGCTCATGCAGGTCCTTTCGCGGCAGCCGGTCTTGGGTCGACCACCCGCCAGCGTACGTGGCAATCCACCGGGGGGCGGGGATGGCATCCTGTGCCCCGCACCCACCCGCCCACCCACCTATCGCTCATACCAGCGAGGGCCGCTCCCGGTTGCATGGATTTGGGTTGAGGGCGCTTACGGTCGGTGCTTGCTCAGGAGCCAGGAGGCGAGCCCTTCCTGCCGGTAGGCCCGATCCCAGGAGCCGTGGTTCACGCCATCGAAGAGCGATTGACGCACTTCAGCGCTGCTCCCCCGTCCCGCCCGTTCGGCCCGGACGGCATCGACGATCTCTGTCGTTCCCGCGGGCGGTACCACTTCGTCCGCAAGACCATGGAATGCCCAGACCGGCACGTCTCCGATCTTGCCCGCGATCTCCGCCGGGCTCAGCGGCCGGGGGTAGCCACAGATGGGAGCGATCGCGCAGAACACTCCCGGGTGGGCCGCGGCCAGGGCCCACGTACCGTGACCACCCTGAGAAAGGCCCGTCAGCCCGATGCGGTCGTCGTCGATGCGGTACTCCGCTCTGGCGGCTTCAAGCATGGCCATGACAGGCGCGTCGTAGTACTCCCACTGGTTCTTCTCGACAGGCTTCTGAGGCATGACAACGACGCACGGCCACTCCTTCTCGTTCCACTGGATTGCGCTGCCGATCCCCTGGATGACCTGTTTGAGTCCGTCGGTACCCGACTCTCCGCTCCCGTGCAGGAACAGCAGGCACGGCCACACCCTCTGCGGCGTGTACGCACGAGGGACGTAGATGGCGTACTTGTACACCTGCCCCTCGTACGTCAGTTCCTTGAGGATAATGCCGCGCGGCGCCATGGCCGCATCATTGGCGTGCACCTGCACAACAGGGGCCTGATGCCGGGTTGCGCAGCCGGTCAGCAGGAGCGCGCCGGCGCATCCGAGTTTCCAGAACATGTTCATGCCCAACCGTAGCCGCATGCACCGGCACGACCGCTGGGGCGCTCACTCTCCGCCCAGGTCGCGGGCGGTCGGCTGAGCGGGCGGCGTCCACACCTTGGGGGCACGACGCACCACGCTCATCTCGAGCGGGAAACCGTACGCGGCGGGAGAGACGTACCGGCCCTTCCACCCTTCGGGCTTGTCCGCTTCGGTCACCGTCGGGTGAGCACGCAAGCGCTGATCATGGCGAGTCGCGGTGACGGTCCAGGAGACACGCGCACCGGGCGCCCCTCCCGCAACCGCGAACTGATTCGCCAAGGTACCGCCCGCCTCGGTGCTGACATACAGCCCCGGCATAGGCGCGCCCACGGGGGTGAGTTGGTACGTGGGGTTGGTGTTGATCTCCGCGAAGTAGGGCGGGAGTTCAATGACAGCCCTGCCCTCCCCGTCAAGAAATACGGTCCCGCGGTACGTGTTGGTCGGCTCCGGGCCCTCGTTGCAGTAGTGGAACAACAGCCGGTTGGCCGGGTCGAGCGGGTGATCGATAATGAACGCCTTCGCGCCCGCGGAGACGAAGTCACCGTCGCTGTACATCGCGTAACCGTCCGCGCTGTCCGCCGAGGCGAGGATCCCGATGCCCACGCCGCTCGCCGCGTACGACGCGGCGTACACACCTGCGGCTCCCGCGCTGCTGCTCACACTGACACCCCACACACCGTTGGTCACGCCGCTCGCCCCCGCCGCCGCGCCGTACACACCGGTCGCGTCGTTGCTCGAGGAATCGGCCCGCCCCAGCACACCGGTGGTCACCCCGGCGAACGCGGGGGCCAGGCCGGCGATACCGGTCCCGTCGGGAGAATTGGCCTGGGCGAACACACCGTTGGTCGACCCGCTCGCCGCGGAGGCGATGGCGTAAAGACCATTGCCGGAGAAGGAGTCGCTCTGCGCGAACACCCCGTTGGCGATGCCGGTAACGGACGTGTTCCAGCCGACGACGCCCGAGGCGTCACCGGCCGAGACTTGACCAAACACGCCGAAGCCTGCGCTGGCGTTCGACGTGCTCTTGGCGTAGAGCGCCCGCTGCAGACTTGTCTCGATGTGCATCGGGTACTGAGGGATGGCCGTGCCCAGCCCAATGAACCCGGTGTTGAAGTACGCGTTCCCTCCGTTCATGATGAACGGGCCACCTCCGCCGGAGGAGCCTGCAGGACCCTGGGCACCTTGGGGGCCCGCGGGACCCATCGGGCCCGCCGGTCCGGCCGGGCCAGCAGGCCCCATCGGCCCGGAGGCACCAGACGCTCCATTCGTCCCCGCAGGCCCCTGTGGCCCAGCAGGCCCCGACGGGCCTTGCGGCCCCACGGGGCCCGTCGCTGCACTCATGGCGTAAATGGCGTAGGGAGCCGGAGCGATCAGATGACGGGGGGACATGGCCTGCCAAGCGCCAGCGCCTGCCGGACTCCGGATCTCGATTCCGAGCCAGCGCTGGTTCCCGTTCCACGCCGCCTGACCGAAGTCGAGACTTGCGGCGAACTGTCCCCTTACCACCAGAACACCCAGGGAAGTCAGCGGACCGGCCACGACACCCCCGCCCTGCTGGGCGTCCCACAGCGTGAATCGCATGTCCACACTGCCGGAAAAGTCCTGGCTCGCCTGCGACAGGCTTCCTTGATAAGTCCACGCGGTCGTAATGGCCTGTGCGCTCGCCATTGATGTCAATGCGCACGCAATAACTGCGGAGAGTCTGCGATTCATGGGGCGGCTCCTGAGTGCACCCCCGAATTCGGCGTTTTCGGACTCGTCGTTCAGGCAAACACGCTGCCGCAAGTCCATTGACAGATCCTGTCAAGGACTTGCAAGTCCTCAATTTAAGCATCGACTTTCAGGAACTATTGAAAACCACTGCTGGATGCCTATGGTTTAGCCACCATGGCCAGCAGCATCTTCCGCGCCCCGGTCACGCACCCCACCATCCACGGCACAGACCCTGGCCTGCTGGCGGCGGTTTCCGCTGGGCACGCCCGTCTGACAGGGCCCCAGGCCATCACGGTCTTTCACGAGCTGCCGCTGCCGGAGTTAGGCCGATACGCCGACGCCCGGTGCCGGAGCCTTCACGGGGACGCTTTCCGCACCTACATCATCGACCGCAATATCAACTACACCAACGTTTGCAACGCCAAGTGCACGTTCTGCGCATTCCGCCGAGACGCGGACGAATCGGACGCCTACACGCTCTCATATGAGGCGATCGAGAACAAGATTGAAGAGCTGGTCGCGATCGGCGGCACCCAGATCCTGATGCAGGGGGGGATGAACCCTGCGCTGCCCCTCGACTGGTATCTGGAGCTTCTGCTTCGGATCAAGGCGAAGTTCCCCCGGGTGCACGTGCACGCGTTCAGTCCGCCGGAGTTCGTCGAGTTCGTTCACTTCTTCGACCCCCCGGGCGCGACCTTCGAGGACAAAGTCCGGTGGGTCATGGTTCGCCTGCGTGACGCGGGGCTGGACAGCATCCCCGGGGGGGGAGGGGAGATTTTCGCCCTCCCCGTACGGAGCAAGATCGGTCTGGGCAAGTGCGACGAAGAGACGTGGCTGACGGTCATGCATGTGGCGCACCAGCTCGGCATGTTCACCAGCGCCACGATGATGTTCGGTCACATCGAGGGGTACGCAGACCGAGTGCACCACATGCTGCGCGTGCGCGCATGGCAGGACCGTTCACTCGAGGCGACCTCGCAGGACGGCGGGGCCGTGCACGGCAGGCCCGCCATGGGACACTACAAGGCCTTCATTTCATGGCCCTTCCAGCGGGAGAACACGCCGCTGGGCCGGGTGAAAGACTGGGGTGCCGAGCCTGGAGAATTGGGTGCCCCGTTCCCAGGCGATCTCGTTGCCCGCGCGTTTGATTGGGGTGCGCATCCCGACGCCGACTATCGCACGATTCCCGGAGCGGAGAACTTCGGGCGCCGCGTGCGCATGAGCGGGGCGAGTGACTACCTCCGCACGCAGGCACTGTCGCGGCTTGTGCTTGACAACATCTATTCGATCGGCGCATCATGGGTCACCATGGGCCCGCATATCGGGCAGGTCGCGCTCATGTACGGCGCCAACGACATGGGCAGCGTGATGATGGAGGAGAATGTCGTCAGTAGTGCAGGCACCACCTACTGCCTCGACGAGGCGGTACTCTGCAGGCTCATCCGCGAGAGCGGGTTCATCCCCGCTCAGCGTAACAACACCTACGACATCCTCCGCGTGCACTCCGGCCCGTTGTCCCCGGACCTTGCAGTGACGGACTGGTCCACGCACCGGGCAAAGAAGATCCACCAGGAGGCCCCGGGCAAGGGGAAGCAGTCCGGCCGGGCCCGAATGACCGTCAAGGGGGAATCGCTCTCCGCGCAGGGTTGAAGGCCACAGATCTGCAGCCCTAGAAGATCCTGGGCTTCTTCAACCGCGCCTGCGCTCGCGCGTAGGCGACCGCAACACCAAGCATCATGAGGCCCAGGACAAGGAACGAGGCAATCCGCCACGACGGCGACACCTCCGCAAGATCGAACGTCACCACCTTGATCGCCGCGGCTCCGAGCAGCGCCAGGCCAGCGTGGCGCACAGCAGCCCGCGAGCGGACAAAGCCAAACACCAACGCCCCGGACGCCGCCACGCCCCACCACAGCGACATCGCGGCGCGGCGGACGGTAAGGTCATCTGTCGCAGCGATCGCGACGGCCGCGACACCAATGCTTGAGGCCGCGAAGAGGAGCACCAGGCCGGCCGTGACCGCCACCAGGCACAGAGAGCGCCTGCCGCCGACGTCACGTGCCCAGGCGAGTAGCCCCATGGCCACACATACTCCCCCGATCGCCAACCCCTGCAGGCTGATGGACGCGCAGTACGGGGTACCGCGCCCATTCCCAAACCCCGCCCATGCCACAGCCGCCACCCAGGCAATGCACGGGAGCAGGGCCACAAGCTGTCCCGCGTTGTCGAGCGGCATCCGCACCGTTCCACGGAGTGCCACCGCCAGCGCAGCCAACGCAAGCCACATCCAGGCAATGCTCTGAGCGTCCGTGTTGGCGTGCAGCACCCCGGCGAACACCGGGAGAAGTGCGGCAACGGTCAGGCCGGTATCGACCAGGTTGCGGGGTGGGCGGCCGGATCGCCTCGTGGCCACCGTGGTCAACCACGCGATTCCCGAGAGCGTCATCATCGCGGTCCACACGGTGAACACGGCACCCCCGAGCGCGAAGCCCCCGGTGGCCATGCCCGTCCAGCCGTCGTAGAGCACAAGGCGCCCGGTGCCGATCGCCAGCAGCACGCACGCGTAGACCCGCACCGCGACCGCGCGCATCCTCCAGCCGATGATCGCCGCGGCGGCACCGAGCACGAGCCACGCGATTACTTCGCCCGGTCCCTGCAGCCCCAGCGCAATCGCCAGGGCGAACATCGCGCCCGCCAGGGCCGACAACGACTGCCCCACCGCCTCACGCACACTGCGTGCGCCGCGGTCCAGGATCAGGCCCGAGCCGCTGAGGAACATCCCCAGCATCAGCGTCGCTGCGCACGCAGCCAGAGGCAGCAGCCAGAGCGGCAGTGTGCCTGTGCGATCCGCCAGGAACACACCCAGGCCGGCCCACCAGCCGGTTGTCGCGATGCTCGCCAGCATGGCAACACCCGCACGACGGAGGGTGTTCGGCGCGGGCTGCTCGCTCGCCCGGACGGATGACCAGGTCAATTCCCCGTGCGTAATGAGCCACACGCCCGCGAGAAAGGACTGCGCTCCCCAGACAACCGATGCCCCCTCCCCGAAGACCCAGACGAGCCCTAGGGCAAGTGTGCCCCAGGTCACGACCTGCCTCAATACGGAGAATGCACCACCCCGCCACGCAACCAGGCTCATGCCCACCAGGTGGAGCATGAGGAGGTACGCTGGCAGCGCCATGGGGACGCTTGGCGCCCTGCTGAGGAGGAACGGCGCCAGGTAGCCACCCAGGACAGACACCACCCCCACCGCCTGCAGACGAGCCCGGACGCTGATGAGCAAGCCAGCCACCGCGACGATTCCCAGGAGCACAAATGTCTCCGGCGCCGCCAGCAGCATGTAGAGCCGATATGCAAGGTACGTCGAGACGTAGACAGCTCCAAGGCCTGCGCTGCACGCGCCGAAGGCTGCCCACGTGCCGAACCGCCGGCGCAGCCACCCGGCGGTGACGATCAACGCGAGACCAAACCCGGCGCCACCCAGGCAGCGCCACACCGGGGCCACGCGCAACCAACCGTGGTCGTACGCAAGCTTCACGAAGAGCACCACCCCCACCGTCACCGCCAGCGCGCCGAGCACCGCGTACCAGCGCCCGCCGACCAACTGCTCGAGATCCAGCGAAGAGGAGTCCCGCTCGGCAAAGCTCTGCTCCTGCCTTTCGCCAAGCTCCGGAACTCCGTGCGCGTCCACGCGGTCGGAGTGGGCACCAGGAGGCTCGGAGCCAATGTGCTCAGGCTGCACTGACGCGTGGAGCAGGCGTCCGAAAGCTCCAGGGTGGGCCGCGCGGGAAACCTGCGGAGCACCACCGCCTCCTGCCCCCTGCGCTGCCGGCCCATCCGGACACGCGGGCTCACAAGGCTGATCCCCTGCCAATGCCGGCCGGTGCTGCGAAACGGTCGTCTGGACCTCGCCAGGCCGGATGAGAGGCTGCTGACGCTCCAAGCTCTCGACACGCCGTTCCAGCGCGGCGAGGCGATCAAGCAGCGGACGCTCCTCGCCCTGGTTGACCTCGGGGCCGCTGGCCATGTGTAAGTGTATGCTAACATTTCCTGCCCGTCAAGTTATGGAGGCAGCAGCAAGCAGGCACCACGACGGGACGCTGCGGCCCCATTGGATTATCGGCACCTCTGCGCGGAAGTTGCTCGGTGTATCTGGTTTGTGTCGGTACACGCGCTTCAGGCGCCAGTCCCCACCGCCGATGGGGATGGGCATGAGTATCCAGAACATCTCCTCGCTCCAGAGCATCATCCTGTCTGCACTGAACCTCCGGGCCAGTGGCCAGCCGCGCGTGACCACGCCCGCGGCGAGCACGCCGTCTGTTGCGGACACATCACCGCACACCGCAGAACCCGCGACCACTACCCCGACACTGACAACGACCGCCACGAACGTGTCCGGCGTTGCGAGCGCCACCACAGCCGACCCGACCCCTTCCACTCCTGCTCCCACCCCTTCACTCACGACGCCGCCCACGCGTGGCGCTGACTCGTGCGATATCTCGCACGAAGCCCGCTGCGCATGCGACCGTACGGAAGGCGTGCGCAGCGCCGAGCACTCGGGCCACGACAGCTGGCAGATCGACCCCGAGCGCGCCGCTCGTCTTGCCGACAAGTTCGCTGCCCGGGCGGAAAGACTGGAGGCTCGCGCCCAGAAGATGCTCGATGACGGGTGCGACTGCAATGACGCCCGCGCGCAGAAGCTCATGAAGCGTGCCGACCGTGCGTGGGCACTTGCGGAGAAGTTCGCTGCGATGATCCCGGGCAACGACCAGACAACCACCCCCGCTGACTCCACTACCCCCACTACACCCGCCAGCCCCACTACACCTGCCCCCCCCACAACCACTCCGACGACAACCACCCCCGGTACCCAGGCGACCGGCTCTGCAACAACCCCGGGCACGACCTCCGCCAGCCAGAGTCAGACGACCCAGACGGGCACGCTGCTCAACCTTGTGGGCTGACCGACCGGGCTTGCCACCAACCGACGCCACGCGGCTCCCGGAGCACGTGGCGTTTTTCGTGGAGTCCTGACAGAAAGATGCTGGCACCTACCAAACACCGCAAATCCGCACCTTTCACCGGCACTCCTCCTACTATCGCCCCCCACACGTAAAGCCACCCCATTGGAGACCTCAGTCCATGCAAGCCAGCAGCCTCAGCCCCGGGATGGGCGTCAAGATCGACGGCAAGCTCTTTGTGGTGACCGGCATCGAGCACCGCACGCCCGGCAACCTCCGCGCGTTCGTGCAGTTGACCATCAAGGACGTCCTCAAGGCACAGACGCTCGAACGGCGGTACAAGCCCAGCGACGACATCGAGGTCATCGATCTGGACCGGCGTGAGATGGAGTACCTGTACTCTGACAACACCGGCGCCACGTTCATGGACGTCGAGTCGTACGAGCAGTACACGCTCAGCGAGGAAGTGCTGGGGAACGCCCTCAAGTTCCTCCGCCCCAACGCCAAGACGATCGTGCTGCTCCACGATGGTAACCCGATCCTCGTCGAACTGCCCCCGGCGGTTGAGTTGACCGTCAAGGACTGCCCACCCGAAGTGAAGGGTGCGACCGTCACCAATCAGACCAAAGATGCTGAAATGGAGACGGGGCTGGCGGTCCGGGTGCCCGCCTTTATCAAGGTTGGTGAAACCCTCCGCATCAGCACTACCGACGGCTCCTACCAGAGCCGAGCCTGAAGCCGTGACTTTTTGGAGCCGGCCGGGCCGCCCAACGCGGCCCGGTCCTTTTTTTGTCCGGCATCTATTCTTGTCCATGCACGTGCTGCTCATCGGACTGCGTTGCTCGGGAAAGTCCACCGCCGGGAAGCTCCTCGCCCGGCGGCTGGGTTGGCCGTTCATCGACCTTGACGAGAAGACGGCGGCTCGGATGCGGTGCGCGAATGCCGCGGAGGCGCTGCGCACAGAGGGCGAAGCAGCCTTTCGAGTGGCCGAGATGCAGGCTCTGCGGGAAGTGCTGGCGGTGCGCGAACCGACGGTGATCGCCCTGGGTGGGGGCACCCCGACCGCGCCGGGGGCGCCGGCGTTGCTGCTGGATGCACAGGCCGGCCGTGTCGCGGTGGTGGCGTACCTCAGGGCTACCCCGGAACTGCTCGCGGAGCGCCTGCGGGCGGATGGGGAGCAGTCCCGCCCATCCCTGACGGGGGCCCCAGCCGCCGACGAGGTGGCCACCTTGTTCCTGCGGCGTGACCCGCTTTACTCGCGACTCGCCGACAAGATCATCGACGCTTCCGGGACGCCGGAAGAAGTCGTAGCCCAGCTGGCGTCCCCCGGCGGTGCATCCTGCGCCCAATCCTAACCCCGCACGGCGGCGCAGAATGCCCGGATCTTCCCCGTGTCCTTCACTCCACGCTCGCTCTCTACCCCGCTGCTCACGTCCACGGCGTAAGGCCTCAGCACCCGTACCGCCTCCGCAACGTTGTCCGGAGTGAGGCCGCCTGCGAGGATGATGGGCTTGGTGATCAGGCCCATGTGGGGCTCGAGTTCGCGCCAGTCGAAGGCCTGGCCGGCACCGGGGGTGGGAGCATCCACCAGCACGGCACACACCTCGTCGAGGCTCGCCCACTTGAGAAGGTCCCGCGCGATGGTCAGAGGGTCAAACCTCACCGCCTTGATGACGTCGGGCCCACAGCCCTTGACCGTCGCGACGTCCTCGTCGCCGTGGAACTGGGTGTACTGGGTCGGGCACAACCCCTCGATGTCCGCGAAACCGTCCACATCGATGTCCCTGAACACTCCCACGCTGGCCACAAACGGTGGCAGTGCGCTCATCACCTCAAAGGCCGAGTCCGGATCCACATATCTGGGAGATTCTTCCACGAACACCAGGCCGATGGCGTCAGCGCCCGCCGCCGCTGCGGCCTGAGCTGTCTCGACGTCCCGGACGCCACAGATCTTGACCCGAGTTCGCCCCCAAGAGTGGTCCGCCATGCGCGGAGCGTAGCCCGACGGGTACGGCGTACTGTCCGGGCGCATGTCCGCCTTCGGATCCTCCCCGCAACTCCCCTACCGCCTTGCGTGCCTGTGCGACCTGCGTGACGCCCAGGGACGCGTGCTGCTCCTGCGCCGGCTGAAGGAGCCCAACAAGGATCTGTGCAGCCCCATCGGCGGCAAGCTCGACGTGGCCGTCGGCGAAAGCCCGGCGCAGTGCGCCCAGAGGGAGGTTCTGGAAGAGGCGGGGCTGGATATCCCCGTCTCTCGCTTCCACCTGATCGGGATGGTGAGCGAGCAGTCGTACGAGGGCAAGGGACATTGGCTCATGTTCGTGTACCGGGTCCTTGGCCCCACCTGGCTGGAACCACATGACATGCGCGAAGGCCGCCTC
Organism: Phycisphaerales bacterium; assembly: GCA_046350475.1. Lineage (GTDB taxonomy): Bacteria > Planctomycetota > Phycisphaerae > Phycisphaerales > UBA1924 > BJHL01. The sequence goes on from JAXMAJ010000002.1 coordinate 371,556, forward strand.
GACTGGTTTACCTGGGACCAGATCGACAAGTTACCGCTGCCGGAGACCGACCGGCGCATCATCTGGCCTCTCATCCACGCCGCAGACCCGCGGACGCCCGCGGGGAAACCCGGCTTCTTTGCCGTGCACATCGATTGCCGGGGGCCTGAAATGCGCTGGAGTGTGGAGCAGGAAATGCGGGGCACTTGAGAGCCGCGTAGGAACATCGACCGGCGCGACTCACACGCAGGGGCCGCCGCTGAACACGCTGAGAAATGCGGATATGTCCTGCGTGTCCGGCAGCAGGCCATCGTTGTTGAAGTCGATATCACCGCAGGAAGCCGTCGGGCACGCCGCGCCGGCAAAGACCGAGAGAAAGTCCGCGATGTCCGCCGCATCGGGGAGCAGGGTGTCCTGGTTGAAGTCGATGCTGTCGCAGACAGGGCCCAGCGGACTGAGGGTGATCGTCTGGTAGGCGAAGATCATCGGCGTGACGACCTCGTTGAGCTCGATCGTGAAGTTGTACGACGAGATGTTGTCCAGGCCCCACGAGCCCAGCGCGTCCATGATGTTCACCGACGGCAGCGTGGGGTCGTTGCCGACAGGCGGGACGCTGCCGAACGTGCGGCTGAACGCGATGCCATAGTTATTCGGCGTCATGTTCAGGGGGCACTGAGTGTCAATGTCCGTGCCCTGTGACAGGAAGAACCCGTCCACGCGGGGGTCATTGTTCCGCAACACGAAGTAGGCCGGCAGAGCAGGCACGGTGCGCAGGCTCCGCGTGACTGCGCCCACCGACAGCGAGAAAGTTCCCGCACCGAACCGGTAACCCCGGGTCACGCCGGGCAGCGATGGGCTGTCGAGGTAGTCGTGCGAATCCAGGTCGATAGTCATCGTCACCGGCGCACCGGGAGGGATTCCCGCGTACGTGCCGCTCGAGAAGGCGTTGCTCTCCACCGTCCCCGTCACGACCACCCGCACGTCAGGCTCTGCGCGCGCGACCCCGGCCCATGCAAGGCACAGAGCGACGCAGCAGGTTCTGGTTGCAGGCATGGTCTATCTCCGCTCAGGTGCTACGGAAGCTCGGGACACCGACTGTGCCCCGGGGATCGCGCCGGGCTCATCCTGACGATTCCTTGGTCTCCGAAGAGTCGTCCGACGCTGGGATGTCGGCCAGCGCCTGATTGCTGATGGTCTCGTAGCAGGAAGCGAGCAGGCCCACCAGCGGAAACGACGGGGCGGGGGCCGCCCCGGTCCACGGGCTCTGCCCCAGGCGGCGGAGCAGCGGGTGCGAGACCTGCGGCGGCTGCGGGGACAGGTCCAGGTCCTTCGCCCCGTCCCCCATCCGCCAGAACGCCGCCAGGTTCGCGTCCAATGGCGGGCAATCGATGTCGGACACGCCGGGCACACGCGCGGGGTAGACCGGTGTGGCCCCCATGGCGGCGCCCACCACCTGCCGGCGCTGGCGCAGCCGGTCAAGCAGTTCGTGGGTATCCATGCCCCGCAGGCCAAACGCCAGGAAAGGCTCGCCCGCAAGGCGGCTGGCCACGAGGTACGCGATACAGCACAGGTGCTTGCACCAGTGCACCGCCACCCCGGACTCCTTCGCGTCTCTCGTCTTGCGCTCAAAGTCGCTGCAGGTGCACGACGCCCGCATCTCCTGCGGCCCCGCAGGGAACAGCCTGAGCCCCAGGGGGCCGAAGACATCCTCGATGTTCGGCGGGAGTTCAGCCGCCAGGAGTTTGGCGGCGTAGATCGCCCCCTCGCTCATCGCGTGCACCGCCTTGTCCCAGTCCTCGTGACCAATCACGTCCATCGTCAGCGAAGTGGTATACGGCCGATCGGCTCGGCCCTGCACAACCGCCTCTACGCGCCCAGGCGTGATGGCCAGCTTCTTGGTCTGGCCTTCCTTGGCGTACTCAAGGCCCTCCACCAGCGCGTTGCCCTCGCCTGCCTGCTCCACCAGTCGCATCCACCTCTGCGCCGCCCATGCGCCCACAGGAACAGCCTCACCCGTGGCAGTCACGCTGAGCTTCACCCCGTTCTTCACCTTGCGTGGCTTGGTGAGCGGTGGCTTGGCGGCAGGTGTGCCCGGCGAGAACCGCGCCTGGGCTGGGGCACGGTTGTACTGCGGAGCCGCCATGGGCGGCGCGTACTTGCCTCGGGTGAACACGGTGCGGGAGGGCTTGGACGGGTTGTTGGGAGCCGGGTCTGTCAAGCACAGATTATAGAAGTCGCCCCGGGGGGGCACCGCCCCCACCAACACCGGGGCGTGGCAGCATCAGCGTGAAAAAAAAGGGCCCCCGGCAACACGCCGGAAGGCCCGGTGGGGCAGGCACAAGCGTGCCCGGCTACATGGGCACTTCCTTGAAGAGCAGGACTTTGGGCTTCTGATCCTTCTTGGTGACGTTGCTGCGGTCCACGATCATCAGGAACCGCCGTTGCACGCTGGGAACCAGCGGATCATCGGCGCTGATGCACGCGTCCACGTCCGACGGCTGGTAGCCCATCGCGACGAACCACACGGCAAAGACGTCGCTCCGAACACTGGTTGTCCCGATTGCGGCCCCGGCGATGGCGAGCTTTTCGTCATACTCGTTGCCCGTGGTCGGCTGCTGGGACGGCACGGTGACCTGCGACAGCGGAGTCGTGACGAACGACTCCAGCGAGGCCACGGAGCTCTCAACATCGACAGACCCGGGTCCGTACGTGCCGGGGGTCATCTTGTCCAGGCCCATGAAGTCCACGCCAAGGGGGAAGCTCCATGCCGCTGTATTTGCTCCGTTCCATGGTGTACCAGAGGTTCCGAACGTCTGACGCTGACGTACGGCCAGCAGTTCGCCGACGGACCTTAGCCCAACGAGATCGCTCAGGCCAGTGATGTCGGCGTAGTCGCCTCGCTCGTTCCCCGGCGTGTCGGTCGTGGGATCGGTGTCAAGGAACTGCCGAACATCGTCCACAGGGTTCAGACCGATCATGGCCTGGAGCTGCAATCCCGTGACCGTCCGGCTCTGCACATTGTACTTGAAGCGGTACGCGTCGACGACGGAAGCCAGATCGAGCTTGACGTTCGGCGCGTTCGACTGCTCGAAGGGTGACCGGGCGGAGGGGAGCTGCGGGTACGGCTGGGCGCCCGTCGCGACACCCATCCACCAGTTCTCCGTCTGCTGCGTTGTCAGGTACGCTGCAGGCACGGTGTTGAGCAGGTCCGGGGGCGAGAAGAAGGGCACGCACCGCAGGGCGTCACGCGTGGCGGTGTTGATATTGATGAGACCCGCCACGCCGGAGGTGAGGCTGAGGGTGTTGCCCGCCGGGCTCACGGTAAACTGCTCGAGGACGTTGAGGGCCGCCGGAATTCCGAGCCCCACACGACGATCATCGCCCGGGCCGGAACCGGGATTGAACAGGAACGATGTCGCAGGACCGCCGCTGTTCAGGTCGAGGAATGGCACGAACGCGTCCAGGTGCAGGTTGCCCCGGTCGAACATGAGCTCGTGCTCAGGGATCGCGCTCGCGTTGGGAATTACGTTCGAGAGCGAGCCCCAGTACTGCGCTTGGTCGGGGTTCGCCACATTCAGCGGCGCACGGGGGCCGATGTCGTAACCCTGCGCGATCGCCAAGGCCTCGCCGAGCGTGGTGTAGCGCCGGCTGAAAGCATCCTGATCATTGAGCGGGAGCGGTGTAGCCGAAGATCCAACGTACGGCGTTTCCTGCGGACCGATGCCCAGGGGGAGCAGCGCATCGGTCACACGCACGTGATTCACCATCGTCTGGTTGGCGCCATCCTCGATGTTCTCAGGCTGCTGCGCGTTGGCGACATTGAGCGGGATCGCGGAGGGCGGCGCGGAATTGATCTGTGGGTAGAAGTCGCTGTACTTCTTGGCGTTGGCAAAGCCGCCCGTCTCGGTCTGGTTCGTGGTGTTTGATGCCGCGTTGTCGACCTGGCTGGAAAGCGTCGTCCGGTACTGGGGCGCCAAGGTCACCTGCGAGTCTGTGTCATACATCGACGGTGACTTCATCGCGTCGACCCAGTCGTGCGGGTCCTTCTTGGCGATGACCTGCCCGGCGTTCACGGAACTGTCGCCCGAATCATCAAAGTCGTTGAAGTCCATCGAACCGGTGGGAATCCCGTTGGCGGACCACCCGATATTCCACGGATCATTGCGATCGCGCCACTTGGGCTCGATGCAGTACGCCGGGATGACATCGGAGGGCAGCCTGTCGGCCCGTGGATTGGCCCCGTTGCCGGTCGCGTGCTTCTGGTCGTTGCGTCGGGCGCACGCGCTCCACAGCGTGAGCATGTACGGCTGCCCATTCTGCGTATCCAGGTCCCCGTCCGACCCGTTAATATCGCTGTTGCCGACCGGCAGGTGGACGTTCATCTTGGCCAGCGGGTCCGCCGCCAGATCGCTGGCCTCCGGCGTGAGACGCAGGCGGTCCATCAGCTGGTCGTTCTCGTAAATATTCGGACGGCGCACAAGCGGCGATCCGGGGATGGCGGTCCCGTTGAACATGGATCCGGGCGTCACCGCTGTGCGGGCGGTGTACTCATCCAGGTTCGCATCGGTGCTGCTCGCCCGGACCGTCCGCCACAGGTTGACCGTTTCACCCGCGCCCGCGGTGTTCGCGACGGCGGGCGGCAGGTTGTACGGGTTGTCATCCCCGGGGATCGGGTCGTACACCGAATCCGCCGCCGCCAGAATCTGGCCGTACTCGGGGGCGGTTGGGTTGGTAACGATCGTGCCGATCCACTTGAAGTCGGTGCGGTCCAGGTCGTTGGGGTTCGGCAGACCCGTGGGAGAGTTCTCGATGACCTGACCCTTGAGCAACTCCGTGACCCAACCGTTCTCGTCGTTCTGCCCGTTCAGGAAGATGACGGGGTTGGGCGTGATCGCCCGGAGCTTGTCGAGCACCGCCTTGGGGCTGCTGCTGATGGCATAGCAGACGACCGACTTGCCCGCCCTGATGGTGATGGGCCGGACAATGACCTGGTCGAGTTCATCGGCACCGCCTCCGGTGCTGAACTCGCCCTGCCCCGCTGGAATGGGAGAGTTGATGGCCTGCTCCTCCTGCAACTCCCGCCCGTGCACGGTGTGCAGGCGTTCCAGTTCCCCAAGGTAGAACGTGCGGTTGCCCCACTGCAGGTAGTAGAAGTCGTCCGCGGTGTGGATGCGCTGGTTTGCGGAGAGGCCGTTGATCGTTGCCAGCGTGACATACTGCCCCGCGTTGGGAATGTTGTTGACGGTGTGCACCGGCTCCCGCTCAGCATCGCTGAGCCAGGAGGGTGACAGCGTCACGTCCCGGTCGAAGGGGTTGGTGAGTGTGAAGGCCACCATGCGGAAGAGCAGATCGGGGTTATCGCTGACCGGCGATCCCATCTGCGGGATGGTGCCCCGGATGTTGTCGGTGCTCCCCTGGTTGTGCCCGTCCGAGTCGTAGTACGCGGCGATGGTAATGACCTGCGTCAGGAACGGCTGAGGCTCAATCCCGTACACGTTCACGCCGGGGGCAATGACCTGAGACATCGGCGCGGGGATGCGTCGGCTGTCGATCGAGAGGCGGAAGTGGTCCTTCGCCGGGCTGGGAACGGTCGCGTCCGGGTTGCCCTGCGCGTTGATCTCGTTGTTTCCCCACGCGGGGTACGCGGGCAGACCGGCCGGGCCGCCGGTAGGACGCCCTGCAATGGAGGTCGCCGATGCGGAGGTGCCGACGATCTGGCTGCTCAAAGCCAACGCCGCGACAGTCGGCCGCGCGTCGGTATCGATCATGTCCCGCAAGTTGACCGCCATGTGCGCCGCTGTCAGCAGCGCGGTCTCGGGCCCGTTGTACCCGTAGAACAGCGTGCGCAGTTCCGGGTTGGAGAACGTGAAGGGCGGGGTGGTGGGCCAGGCGGCCAGCGAGTCGGAGTAGGGCGCCAACGCGTCGGCGTACGCCCGGAATATGCGGCGCATGGCCGCCTCGCGGTCGGCCTCGACCGGGGCCTCCAGGTTCGGGTTTACCGCGGGGAGCGGGTCGGTCCCGCTGCGCTGCAGGCGTGTGAGCGACGCGCCCAGTTCCGCACGCAGATCCAGCTTGAGTTCATCGCCGGTCAACTCACCGGGGTTGACCGAAGAATTATCCAGGTACGCGCCGGTCACGATGCCGCTGGTCGCACCTTCAATTGTTGCACCACCCCGCTGGTAGGAGGGGTCAACCTCCGTGATGCGTGAGCCGGTGCGAAGGGCGCGCGCCCCGCTGATGGTCGTGAGATCGTGCCGGATATCGATGGCGCCCTGAAGCAGTGCCCGGTCGCGGTCGGTGCCGATGGCTGGAACCGCGCTGTCCGGCTGCAGGGACACGTCGTAACGCCGCCTCCCGGTGCCCATCTCCATCGCCAAGCTGCGGGTAGAGCGGACGGGGGACACGAGAGGTTCGTTGGCGTCGCGGGCGCTGAGCGTTGCTTCCAGCGCACTCAGCACTGCGGGATCATTGATGCCTTCGCGGGTCAGCAGTTCCGCCAGATCGTCAGCACCAAAGGTGGGACGCGACGTCGTGCGCACCGCATCGGCGGGTCCGGTTCCGGCACCGGTCCGCACGGGCGATGCGTTGTACTCGCCCCATGTCTTGGAAACCAGGTTCAGGTAGGACTGCCGGCGCTGGCCCGGGAAGTCCGACGCGAACGGCACGGGCTCGCCGGGGAACTGCGGATAGTTGGAAAGCCAGCGGTTCCGCACTCCCGCACCGGTCACGCCCTGCCAGAAGTCCAGGATGGACGCTGTCCCCGGGTTGTCGAATTCACCGTCGAACGCGTACAACAGGGCGGGGTCGGCGGGCGAGGTCGCGGGCGGGATGACTCCCGTGTCCACAGCCGCCCGCAGGGCGTAGTACGCGCCGGTACCGGAGAGGAACGCGATGTCCACCGGTGTAGTGCCGTAGGCGAGCATGGGATCGCCGGGGCTGAGGGGGTCCGCGATCTGGTCCAGCGTCCACGTGGCGGAGGTGATCGATTCGGACATCGTGTCCGTCTGACGCAGCAGGCGCATCAGGTCAATATCCGCGGGCGTCGTACCCACACGCCACGTGTACAACAGTCCCGTGTTGCCAACGGCCTGCGAAGGAGCGACCGGCATGCTGGCCAGATCGCCCGCGGTGTTCACGTTCACGCGCCCCGACAGGTCCACCACGCGCGTGCCGAAGAACCAGCGGTACTTCCCCGACAGCGGAAGCACGTCCTTGTACACCACGCCGTTTGCGCCCCGCTCGGCCCTGCGCATCTCAAAGATGCGTGAGTCGAGCATGCCGTCACCATCGGTGTCCACCCACTGGTAGAGGCGGAAGTTGGGATCGCTCCACGCGTGGGGCCCGCCCCAGGTGGACTCGTTGGCCCCGATGTAGGCCGGGCGGTACGCGTTCTCCTGGTACATGGTCCAGTAGAACGGCCGGTTCTGGGCGGCAATCGACGCTACATTGTCGCCCCAGGGCGTCGTCGTCAGGGCATTGCCCGAAGCGTCGTACAAGGTCTTCTTGGCGCTGGTGTTCGTCGTGCCCCGCAAGGTCTCGGGCGAAGCGGCGAAACCCCCGTACTCGGGACGCAAGTTCGCCGTGTTGACGAACGCGCCGTCGGGCGCGAGGTTGGAGATGGAGAACCAGTCACGCTGGAAAAGGTACATGCGCGCCGGATCAAAGTTCAGCGGCGCCGTCAGGTTGAGGAAGACGGGCTCGGAGGACGCCAGCCACGGGTCGCTCGCCTCGATGTTGTTGTACCAGCGGTCCAGCTGAGATTCAGGGCCCACCAGGGCAGGGTCGAGCGGACTGCCCGCGGGTGGCGTGTAGTCCGTGGGAACCGTGCCCTCGGGGTTGAACTTCGCCCGGTAGTAAAGGATCGTGCCCGCCGGCGGCGCGGGCGTCAGCGTCAGGCCGGGCTCGGACAGCGCAGAGAATCGCACGCCCGGAGCATCGGTGGCCTCTCGGTACTCGAGCAACTGATCCCGGGGATCGACGGGATCGGCATCGGGGTTCCGCTCGTTGGTGATCGCCACCGCGTCGTTCGCGATCACGCCCGCGATGTAATCCGCCATTTTCTGCGGAACCTCGTCGAGTTGTTCACGCTTTTCCGCAGCGGCCCTGGTGCGATGGTCCTGGTTGCCCAACGCCACGTACACGATCGTGATCACGGCCAGCAACGCGAGCGTGCCCACGACCAGCACCAGGAACGAACCGCGTCGGCGCGGATCCTGGCGCAGCTGCCACCCCGCGGGGGCGCCGGCAAGGGCACTCACCACGCCGGCCAGACGGCCATCGCTGCCGCGCGCACGGCTCGCCACACTGTTCATGGGGATGGGTCCTTGCATAATGCTTGCTCCTCGCGCCGGACGAGTGGTGCGCCGGGGCCGCGTGGGTTGTTACGTGCCGTTGCGGGTGGGCACCTCGAAGACGTACTCGAAAGTCTGCTCGGTCTCAGGCTTGGGATCCACCGGGTCCGCCAGGGTGACACGCACGCGGATGAGCGTCGGCCACGGCCACGGAACACGGACTCGCGCCGAATCCGCCGCATCGCCCCAGGAGCCGTTGCCGGCAGCGCTGGGAGGACCAAACTCGATCACGCGGGTGCCGTTGATGTTCGTGGGTGCCGTGTTGGTATTGTCGGGATTGAAGACCGGGTCAACCTGGCCGAAGTAGGAAGTCAGCGCCTGGATCTGCCCGCCTGCGGCCGTTGTGCCCGCAGGCACGTCGTTCCCGTAAATCAGCCGCTCAGGCACGTAGTACCTCCCCGGGTACTGCAGCCCGATCAGCGGAACGTCGTAGAAAAGGCGGGTCCCCGCATCGGTGTCGTCGTAGGGCCTCGGGTTGGGATCCGCACCGCCGGCGGGGGGCGTGAGCGGCACAAGGCCGTGCCACACCAGCTGGTTGTTCGCGTCCATCTGGCCGAACGTCCAGTCAACCTGGAACTCGCTGCACGCCGGCGCCAGGCTGTTCATCGGCAGCATGAGACGGTCACCCCGGGTATACGCGCCGTACCGCCGCTGGTTGGGGTTGGTCCCCACCCCGCCAACCGCCGCGAGCAGCTCCACCGCGCGCTCCTCGCACCGGATGCGCGACCCCGGCGAGACTTCCTGCTGGATCGTCGACCCGTTGGCGGACGGGTAGGGCGTGCCGGTCGCCGCGGGATCGATCGTGGACGTCGGTGCCGGGAACGCGTTGTCCATCCAGGCGTGTGCGACATCGACCTCGTGCGCGGGCCCTGTGCGCCCGAGTCCCGCCGGCGTTGCCAGCGTCGAGGTGGATGTCCCGGGGTTGGTCTGGGGAACTGCCGGGTCGAACCCGTCGGGCAGTGCCGCGTTGCCGCTGCCCAGCAGACGCTGCATCACCTCTTCCATGCTGGTCGTGGCGATGTCCACGAGCCCGGAGGAGAGCATCGGAGAACGGAACGTGGTGCCGCTGAAGTTCTGCGTGACAGCCCCGGGGAGCGGGTTGCTGGTCTGCGTGTCGTCGGCGTACCAGAGGTAGTCGGTCAGCAGGTTGCCGGGGTTGGTCACCACCGATGCGGCCGGAACACCAACACCCTGCGCGCTGTTGATGGCCCGGAAAATGCTGGACATCGCGGGCTGACCACGGAACTGGCAGTCCTTGTCCCGCAGCAGCTGGATGCCCGGCGCCGTGTTGACAGGCACGCCGTACATCGGCGCGGCGGGCAGCGAGTTCACCGATGGCAGCGGGCACAACAACGTGGCGTGGCGCACGAGGGTCCACTTGCCCGCGAAGCGGTTGTACCCGCCCGCACGACCGGGGTAGTTGGGGTCGTTCCCGATGTGGGCGTAGTCCAGCTTCGGCTCGCCGTAAGGGTCGCCAGCCTGACCGTCGTTGGGGTCGATGCGTTCGCCGTGCCCGTAGTAGACCATCGCGGCGTCACTGCGGGCGGTCCAGCTGGGATCAGGCAGTGACGGCCGAGAGGTAACGAAGTCGCCCTTGCCGAAGAAGATGACTTCGTCTACGCGCCGAGGGCGCGGGGCCAAGTCTGCTTCGCCCAGACGCACACCGTCACCGACATCCGTCGCGCTGGGCTTCTCGAGCACTCCGCTGTTGTTGCGGTCGGCATACTGCTGGCGGATGACCAGGAACCCCTCCCGCGTCATCGACCCGAAGTCCTTGCGGAGCTGGGCCTCGAGCATGCGGGAATACTGCGTCATGCGGCTCACACGCCGACCGGTCGCCACGGCATTGCCCACGGCGCCGAACACCGCCGCGAGCCCCACCGCCACGACAGCGACAGCGCCGATGGTGACGAGCAGTTCCAGCAGCGTGAACGCCGGACGTCCAGCCGGGCGATCAGCGGGGACCGAAGGCTTGATTGTCTGGGCTGTGCGGCGCACTTAGAGGGCCCCCCCGGTGTGCAGGTTGATGACACGGACCGCCACGGGCACCTGGGCGGTGAACAGGGCGGGCATCGAGTTCTGTCCCGTGGGGTCGAACGAGGCGTTGGGGACCTCCGGGTTGATCCGCAGAACGCTGTAGTCGACCCCGGCGGGGTGCTCCACACCCCGGACGGTCACCACCGTGCCATCACCCAGCACGAACTTCTGACCCACCTGCGCGATCGCGGCGTTGACGTTGGCCCGCGTCATGCCGTTGCTTACCGAGCCGTCGGTGAGCCGCACATAGCGGATCATCGCGTCGGGCGGGATCGTGCTGTTGAAGAACACCTCGGCGACGGGCGTCAGCTCCATCCGGCGGATGGGCGAGTAGTTGGGGACACCGCTCGCGTTGCCGAGCGGGAAGGAACCCACACCGTCCAGGGCGGCCAGCCCTTCCGCCGTCTGGGCGACCGGGACGTACTGCTGACCGGACCGGTTGCGGATGCCCGGATCGATGCGACGGACGAAGACGGCGACCTGCACGGCGTCCTGCAGGTGCCGGCGGATCCGCTGCATCGGCGTCTCCCCGGGGGTCGCCACACGGGTCTTCGGGATGCGCCGGGCTACTGCGTCCCACACGAAACGGGCGTTGCCGAACAGCGTGGTAGCGCCCGTATCACGCCGGGGTAGCAGGCGTTCCTGCACGTCGATGGCCATCTCACCGGCCCCGTAGTACTGCACCTCTGTGCCCGTCAGAGTCTGAGCGCCGATGCGCATCTGCCCGAAGTTGTTCGTGATGTCATAGGAAATGAGCGGAGGGTTGTTGCCGGGTTCGACAGTGGACCACTCCTGGCCGACAGGATCAAGACCGCGTGTCCCCCCGTCCGCGAAGAGGGCAACCTCCCAACCCCCGATGGTGCGGGAGTGGACCGGGGTGCCCTGGGTGATGGTGGGTGCATCCGGGGCCGGCACGGATTGGTAGTTCAGCCACGCGTTGCCCTTGAAGAACGCTTCGGCAGCGTCTGCAACGGCCTGACCTTCCACAGCGTCCCCCGCGCCGCGCTGCTGGATGGCGACGGCGGGGTATATCGCGCCCAGGCCCAGCAGGCCCAGACCCAGGATGAGAATCCCCACCAGCACCTCCACGAGCGTGAAGGCGCGGGCGTTGGCGTTCGTGCGGAGAGCGGTGTTCATTCTTCGACCTCCGGTGAGACTTCCTGCATCTGCCCCATGTACCGCTGCACGGTGAACACGCGGGCTTCCAGCGGGACCGTGCTGTCCGGCAGGTCGCCGGTCGCGTTCCGCGTGATGTACGCGTCCACTCGCTTCTGCACATCATCCACGGTCATGCCCCCGACGCCCCAGAGCCGCTGGGACACGTCAATCGCGGGCGTGGTGGTGTTGTCGTAAAGACACCCCGTGGTGGCGTTCAGGCGGGTGGCCCCGATCGCGCTCGCCATGCGTGCCTCGTCGTAGAGCGCCACCTCCGTCAGCGGCATCGCCAGGACCGTGTCCGGTGAACTGTCGCCGATGAGCTTGGCAAGGTGCGACATGGCGCCGCCCCCCCTCAGGACCGGGCGCCCCAGCACCTGCTTGACATAGGACTCCAGCGAGGGCGCCTGCGTGGGATCATTCGACCCGCCCGCGCCCTGCAGGGCCGCGTCGTTGTTGTACGGCGAATTGCTGCGGAACCCCTCGCCGCTCAGCACCGGGAGCGGGTCCAGCACAACCGCGGGTTCGCGGGCCGTGACCGCCGCGTTGCCCGTGCCGGCCTCAAAGCGGATCATGAACGTGGACCGCTTCCACCCCTCGTCCTCACCCTGCACGCTGCCGCCCACGTCGAGGCCGGCATGATCGAAGAAGTCGGTCTCGGGGAAGACCCAGTGGCCGCGGTCCGCGATCGCCAGCGGCATGCTCGAGACGCAGTCGTACCAGCCGTTGTCGTTGCTGGTCGCCTGCGTTCCCGTCGCGATCGCGCCCGGGGATGCGTAGCCGCGGACATTCCATCCGCGGGGCATGCGCACCGGCTCGATGCCCTCCACGGGCACAAAGACCTCCCGCTCGGCCACGCCGCCGTTGTTGGTGCCCGCCTGCAGGACGTTGTCGGTAAACCGGCCCACGCTCACGCACGGGATGATCTCGGTGCGGCCGTCGCGGTAGTAGAAGACCGCCGCGCCGTCCCCTCCGCCGGACCGCACCGCCGCGTCACGGGCGGCGGTCAGCGCGACACGCAGCTGATTCTCCGCCAGGGACCGCTCCGAGGAGTAAATCATGCTCTTGATGGCGGGCACGCCGATGGCGAGCAGGATCGCGAGGATGGCCAGGACGGCCATCATCTCGATGAGCGAGAACGCCCGTGCGTGCACCTGCGTGTGACGGTTACTGGCCATCGTCCACCCTCACAATGTTGTCCTTCTCGGCTTCGCCACGCAGCTTGGCTTCTTCACCCGGGTCGTTGGGCTTTCCCAGCGCCTGGGCGATCTGAGCGAGCGGCTCGTCTCCGAACACCCCGTTGGGGCCCGCCGCGACCACCGCCCACTTCGCGTTGCGGAGCGCTGGGTTCTGGCGGATATCCCGGTCCGGCGGCGTCGGGAAGGAGGTCTGATCCGGCACAGCGTTGCTGGCGTCCACGCTGAAGCGGCCCACGATGCGCGGGATGCGCAGGTCCTGGAGCTGCGTGACCTTCATGCCGTTGGCGGGATCTCCGTTGATCCACCGGTAGTAGCGGAAGGGGACGTTCTTGCCGTCCACCAGCTTCACGCTGCGGGGCTCGCCCTGCTGCGGGTACGCAAGCTTGGCGTCGCCCCCGTTGAGGTTGACAAACGACTCCATGGGCGTGCCCGACCGCTTGGCGCCGTTGCTGCGGACAAGCTCGGTAGGCACCTGGAACTCGCCCTCGTACGTTGGCTTGTACAGGCCCGGCCCCTGCACACCGTCCATCATCACCGCGGAACCGGTGACAAACTCCACGTCCAGGGCACCGACGAGGTAGAACGCCAGGGAACATTCGCTGTACCGGAACTCGCCCTGGAACGGGTTGGTATTGATGTTGCCGACGGTGTTCAGGGTGTTGAGGTCGGCGATGTCGGGCGCAAGGTCCGGCTCGTAGACCAGGATGGCATTGCGCGTGCCCGACGGCTGGTGCGTGAGCTGGCTGATCGCCCGTGCCGCGCCCGTGTTGAGCCGGTCCTTGACCAGCGGCGGCGGGAACCCCACCGACTCCTCGAACTTCTCGATGCCGGTACCGATCTGGTTCACCGTCGTCAGACCCACCGCACCCTTGGCGGCGCTGTGCATGGCGTGCACACCGAAGGCCGCGATGCCCAGCAGCACCGCGATGATGCCGATGCTGACCAGCAGCTCCATGACGGTGAAGGCCCGTCGCCCACGGGTCCCGCCGCGTTGCACGTTCGAATGGCCCATGTCCACCTTTCCGTGCGCCGCCCTGCAAGGACGGCACACCACAGTCACACCGCGCCGCCACCCTGCAGCGACGAGATCATCTTGACCAGGGGGAGGAACATCGCGATCACGATCGTTCCGACGAACACGCCCAGCACCACGACCATCAGCGGCTGGAGCAGCGAGACCAGCGAGGCGACCGCGACGTCCACCTCCTCGTCGTAGTTGTCCGCGATCTTCATGAGCATGGCGTCCAGTTCACCGGTCTCTTCACCCACGTCGATCATGTTGACCACGATGGCGTCGCAGGTCTTGCTCTCGCGGAGTGGCTGGGCGAAACCCTCACCCTCGCGGATGCTGTCGTGCACCTTCTGCAGGGCACGCTCGAAGACGTTGTTGCCGCTCGTCTCCTTGGTGATCTTGATGGCCTCCAGGATCGGCACGCCCGCCGACACCAGCGTGCCCAGCGTCCGGGTGAACCGCGCGATCACGCTCTTGCGCACCAGCGGCCCGAAGATCGGCATGTGGAGGAACACCCAGTCGGTCACCGCCCGCCCGGGACCGGTCGCGCGGATGAGCTTGTACCCCACCCACAGCACCAACGGCAGCGGCAGCACGATGAACACGCCGGGGATGCTCTGGCCGGGGACCTTGCCGGCGAACCAGCGGCTGGTGTTGATCAGCCACATGGTGAGCGCCGGCAGTGCCACGCCGAAGTCCTTGAAGATTTCCTCGAACTTCGGGATGATGAAGATCATGATCGCCGACAGGATGATCGTCGCGATCGTGATCACGGCGATGGGGTACACCATGGCGCCGCGGATACGCCGCTTGAGCCGCTCGCTCTTCTCCATGAACTCCGCGAGACGCTGGAGGATGATGTCCAGCACGCCGCCGATCTCGCCGGCGTTGATCATCTTGACGTACAGGTGGTTGAAGCACTTGGGGAACTTGCTCATCGCCTCCGACAGCGATGCGCCGCCCTCCACCTCTTCACCCACGCCGATCAGCACGTTCTTCATCTTGCCGGGCTTCTGCTGGGCCTCCAGGATCTGCAGGGATCGAAGCAGCGGCAGGCCGGCGTCCTGCAGGGTCGACAGCTGGCGCGTGAAGGTCGTCAGCACCTTGGCGCTCACCTTGCCGCCCTTGCCCCGCTTGCGCTTGAGCTTGACGGCATCGCCCTTGAGCGTCTTGTCGTTCCCGCCCGAGGCGGCACCCTTCTTCCCCGCCTGCTCCTTGATCGAGGACGGGTACAGGCCCTGGCCCTTGATCCGCTGGATCGCCTCTTCCTGGGACGCAGCCTCGATGGTGCCCTTCTGCGGCTTGCCAGAGGAATTCAGTGCTTCGTACGCAAACGTCGGCATGGCTCAGCTCCGTTCACCCGTCACACACCCCCGCGACCTCGACCGTTCCCGGCCCCGCACCCCTCCCGCTCCGATCACCCGTCGAACTCCGCCTCTTCAGTCCTCCTCGCTCAGCGTCTCGCGCACCACCTCGTCGATGGTCGTGATGCCGTCGTAGATGCCCATGAGGCCGCTCTCCCGCAGGCTCCGCATGCCGCGCTTGCGCGCGTACCGCCGGAGCACGGCGGTGTTGCTGTTCTTCATGATCAGCTCGCGCATCGTGTCGTCCATGGTCATGATCTCGAAGATGGCCAGACGCCCGCGGTAGCCGCTGCCGTTGCAGTTGGGGCACGGGGACCCGTCCACCTTGCCCGTCCCGCGGGCGAAGCGCTTGCCGGCGACGTCCTGGGGCCGGAGGTTGAGCTCCATGAGCTCCTCCTCCTTGGGTTCGTAGAACTCCTTGCACTGGGTGCACACCTTGCGCACCAGACGCTGCGCGATGATGCCCTCGACGGTCGCAGTCAGCAGGAACGGCTCGACACCCAGGTCCACCATGCGGATGATGCTGCTGGGAGCGTCGTTGGTGTGCAGCGTGCTGAGCACCAGGTGGCCCGTGAGCGACGCCTGCACCGCGATCTGGGCCGTCTCCAGGTCGCGCACCTCGCCGACAAGGATCACGTCCGGGTCCTGACGCAGGAAGCTGCGCAGGGCCTTCCCGAAGGTCAGGCCGACCTCGCTGTTCACCTGCACCTGGCACAGCCCGTCGATGTCGTACTCGACCGGGTCCTCCGCCGTCAGGATCTTGGTCTCGATGTCGTTGAGCTTGGAAAGGGCGGCGTACAGCGTGGTCGTCTTGCCCGAGCCCGTGGGGCCCGTCACCACGACGATGCCGTTGGGCTTCTGGATCAGGCGGATCACCGTCTCAAGGTCGTCCGGCCGCAGACCCACGCGGTCGATCGACAGCTCAACATTGCTCCGGTCGAGCACGCGCATCACGCACGATTCGCCGTAGATCGTCGGCAGGATCGCGATACGCAGGTCGACCGGCTTCCCGCCCACCGACAGCTCGATACGGCCGTCCTGCGGCAAGCGCCGCTCGGCGATATCGAGGTTGCTCATCACCTTGATGCGGCTGATGATCGCCGGGCCCAGCTGCTTGGGCGGGGGGACCATCTCGTACAGCACGCCGTCGATGCGGTACCGCATCTTGAACTCATTCTCGAACGGCTCAAAGTGGATATCGCTCGCCCGGTCCTTGATCGCCTGCAGCAGCACCAGGTTCAGCAGCTTCACCACCTGGTTGTCGTTGGCCGCATCCGTCAGGGCATCCAGATCGATCGACGCGTCGCTCTTGCCGGCCAGTGCCTTGAACTTGTCGTCCTTCGCCAGGTTGCTGACCACGTCGGCAACCGACTCCTTCTTGGCGAAGTGCTTGGAGATCAGGGCGTCAATCAACGCCCCATCCGC
The DNA here is from genome assembly GCA_046350475.1 of Phycisphaerales bacterium. Lineage (GTDB taxonomy): Bacteria > Planctomycetota > Phycisphaerae > Phycisphaerales > UBA1924 > BJHL01. The sequence continues at coordinate 388,078 of JAXMAJ010000002.1, forward strand.
GACCACCGCCTCCACGTTCCCTCCAAGCAGCAGACGAAGATCGTCGACCGCGCGGAAGTTGTCCGGGGTCTTCATGGCGATCTTGAGCCGCTTGCTCGTGGGGTTGTACTCCAAAGGCACAACCTCATACGAACGGACGTTTTCCGCCGGAATCACGTCCTTGAGCTTGTCGGGTAACTCCCACCCATTCAGGTCGTGATACAACATCCCCGCCTGACCCGCCAGCGCCGACGCAATGTCCGTTGGCTTGCAGTACCCCAACTCGACCATGAGCTGGCCGATCTTCACCTTGCGGGTCTGCTGGATCGCCAACGCCTCGTGGACCTGCTCGCGAGTCGCCTTCCCCATTTTGGTGAGAACGCGGCCAAGCTTCCGGCCCTTCATCTCGGCAGGGTCAATCTGGGATTGTGAGAGCGGTGCGGCTGCCATAACTGCCAAACCTCCGGGAAAAGCCAGAACCGACCTGCTATATCCCGGCTGGAAGGGTGCCCGCCCACTGCGCGGGACAAACCACCCTTTCGGTCAAGATAACAGATCGGTTCTACATTGTTCAATCGAATCTGAGCCAAACGGATGATGGCTCAATTGTTTTTTGATTCACTCAACCTTCTGTGCATCCTCATCATCCCATTCCATCCGACCGACGGTCCTGCCAAGGCGATGCACGCGAGCCGTAAGCTCAGTTGGGTTTTTGCTCACGTCAATCATCTCCTCCGCAGAAATCTTGCCGGCTGTGTACAGCGACCAAAGGTGATCGTCCAGCAACTGCATGCCAAACTTCTTGCCCGTTTGGATCGCCGAATCGATGCGGAACGTCTTGGCTTCGCGGATGAGGTTGGCGATGGCGGGTGTGATCACAAGGAACTCGTACGCCGCCACCATTCCTGGCTGGTCAATGCGAGTCAGCAGGGCCTGGCTCAGGATGCACAGGAGGGCGGTACTGAGCTGCACTCGGATCTGGTTCTGCTGCGTGACCGGGAAAGCGTCCACGACACGGTCGATGGTCTTGGCAGCGCCTGTCGTGTGCAGCGTGGCGAAAACCAAGTGGCCCGTCTCCGCGGCTCGCACGGCAGACTCGATGGTCTCCAGGTCGCGCATTTCACCCACCAGGATCACGTCGGGGTCCTGACGCAGCACGCGCCGGAGGGCCTCCGCGAACGAGGGGGTATCGGTGCCGACTTCACGCTGGTTCACCACCGACTTCTTGTGGTAGTGGTAATACTCGATGGGGTCTTCCATCGTGACGATGTGCCGGTCCATGGACTCGTTGATGTAGTTGATCATCGAGGCCAGGGTGGTGGTCTTGCCCGAACCGGTGGGGCCCGTCACCAGGTACATGCCGCGGGGACGGCGGATGAGCTCCTTGGTGACCTCCGGCAGGCCGATGGTCTCGATCGAGAGCAGACGATTGGGGATCTGGCGGAGAACGATGGCCAGGTCGCCGCGCTGACGGAAGACAGACACACGGAAGCGTGCGGCCGTGCCGTAAGCAAAGCCGAAGTCGGTCGTGCCCTCCTCCTGGAGTTCCTGCTGGTTGCGTTCCGGGGTAATCGCCTTCATCAGCGACACCATGTCTTCGGAGTCAAGCACCTTGGTCTGAAGGCTGCGGAGGCCGCCGTGCAGGCGGATGGTGGGCGGTCGGCCGACGGTGAGGTGAAGGTCGCTGGCGCCGAACTTCACCACTGTGTCGAGCAAACGGTCGATTTGCATCGTTGACATGCGTCACAACTCCTCAAACAAAGCCACTCACGCTGCCTGACCACCGACGTTGTCCAGGTCCACCTGCGTGCAGACCGCGATCTCCTGGGGTGTTGTCACACCCCCCAGCACCTTGATCCTGCCATCCTCCACCAGCGACCGCATGCCGTTGGCCACCGCGGCGCGACGCAGCTCGGACACTGGGGCGAGGTTGAAGGCCAGCTCACGGATCTCCGCGTTCATCTGCATCATCTCGAAGATGGCCTTCCGCCCACGGTACCCCGTGTTCACACAGTTGCCGCAGCCCGCGCCCTTCATGATCTTGCCCACGCCCTCCTCACGCTTGATTCCGACGAGGCGGAGGTACTTGTCGTCGAGCTCCTCGGGCTGGGCGAGGCGTTTGCACTCCTTGCAGTTTACCCGAATGAGCCGCTGCGCCATGATGGCCTGGATGGACGAGGCTACCAGGAAGGGCTTCACGCCGATGTCGATCAGACGCGTGATGGCGCTGGGGGCGTCGTTGGTGTGCAGGGTGCTGAACACCAGATGGCCTGTCAGGGCTGCCTGGATGGCGATTTCGGCCACTTCCTTGTCGCGGATTTCGCCCACCAGGATGATGTTGGGCGCCTGGCGGAGCATGCTCTTGAGGATCGCCGGGAACGTCAGGCCGATGTGCTCGCGCACCTGGCACTGGTTGATGCCCTGGAAGTTGTACTCCACAGGGTCTTCGGCGGTGATGATCTTCTTGTCGGGACGGTTGAGCACGTCCAGGGCGGAGTAGAGGGTGGTGGTCTTGCCCGAACCGGTAGGCCCGGTCACCAGGAAGATGCCGTTGGGGCGCCGGATGATGCGGTTGAAGATGGCGAGGTTGTCCGGTTCGAATCCCAGGTTCACCAGACCGATGCGCACGCTGTCGGGGCGCAGCACGCGGAGCACCACGCTCTCGCCGTGGTAGATGGGGCAGGATGACACACGGAAGTCGATCGTGACCCCGTCGATCTCCATCTTGATGCGCCCGTCCTGAGGGATGCGCTTCTCCGCGATGTTGATTGCGCTCATCAGCTTCACGCGGCTCAGCAGCGCGTTCTGCATGCGCTTGGGCAGGTTGTCGCGCTCGATGCAGACACCGTCGATCCGGTACCGCAGGCGGACACGGTCGCCCATTGGCTCGATGTGAATATCGCTCGCCCGCATCCGCACGGCCTCTGCGATGAGGCGGTTGGCAAGCTTCACGATCGGCGCGTCCTCTTCCGTCACGTCGATCGACTTGTCGAGGGACTTGTCCACCGACTTGTCGACGCTCTTGTCGATCGACTCGGTCACCAGCGACTGCGACGCCTCGAACTTGCGCGCAGTACCCTGCGCGGACGCTTCCAGGAACTTCCGGATCTGCGAACGGCTCGCGAGCCGTGGATCGACCTCTACGTTCAGCCGGAACCGCAGCATGTCCATAAGCTGCAGGTCCAGCGGGTCATGGATGATGAGCTGCAGACGGCCGCCAGCCTTGCCCAGGGGCAGGATCTGGTGCTTCTTGATCAGGTCATCGGGGATCAGCTTGAGATCGATCTTCTCCGCGACGCCGTTGGCCGACAGGTCCACATACTCCCAGCCGAATTGGCTGGCAAGCGCCTTGGCCACCTGGTCGTCCTTCGCGAAGTTCAGCTCCACCAGCGCCTCGCCCAGACGCTTGCCGGACGCCTTCGCGGACGCCGCGGCCTTCTCGGCCTGATCCGGCGTGATGATGCCAAGCCCAACGAGGATTTCACCCAACTTCTTGCGCGATCGTGCCATGAGGTCGCCCGATTCCTGTTCAGACCGTCAACCCCCCACCGCTGACCTTGCCCTGTCGATCCGGTACGCCCCGCCCGCCCGAGTTGATCCCCACCCCCGCGAGGAAACACGGATACACCCCCCGGGCTGTCCCCAATGGGGCTGGCTAGGGGAGACAGGCAAGGGGGGAACATTATCCTTCCCGACCCCCCAGCGGCCAATCTGCCACGATCAATAATGGGCATCCCCGCCCTGCAACCGCCCCCACCGGCCCCACACCCCCCCCCCACAGTCGCTTGGAAGCATCCGCCAAACGACCGCCGATTGAGGCTCCCATTGACGACCACACCGCACAATCCCGCACAGGCACGACCTCGGGTGCTCATTACCGCCGGCCCAACCCAAGAGCCTATCGACGCGGTCCGGTTTATCAGCAATCGATCCTCCGGCCGAATGGGCGCCGCGTTATCCATCGCCGGCGTCAGCCGCGGGTGGGTTGTTTCCCTCCTCATGGGCCCTGGAACGGTCATCCCCGGCGATGCCCGCGTACGGCTCCAGCGGTTCCGCACCACCAGCGATCTGCAGTCTCTGCTGCATCAGAGCATCGGGACCGCGGACATCCTCATCATGGCGGCTGCCGTGTCCGACTACCGGCCAAGGGTGGACCCTGCCTTCTTCGGTGGCAAGTTCCGACGCAAGAGCGAAGCCCTGCACCTCACACTCGAACCGACTCCCGACCTGCTCGCGGAGGTCGCTCAGAGCCGTCGGCCGGGCCAATTGCTGGTGGGTTTCGCGCTCGAACCGCGGGCAGATTTGACCGCGGCGGCCCTCGAGAAGATGCACCGGAAACGTATCGATATGGTGGTTGCAAACCCGCTGGAAACCATGGACAGTGAGCACATCGAAGCCACAGTGTTCTCCGCAGATGGATCGCCCCCCCACTCGTTTGGACCGGGCCCCAAACCTGATGCTGCGCTCTGGCTGACGGGCCTCATTGATCAGCGCTGGCGATCTCTGCAGGCCGAGAGTACTTCCCCACCCGTATGATGACGCTCGCACCCGGACCTTCGCGGGGCCTCTGGTCCGGCGTTTCCACAACAGGCTCCCACCATGGCCCCCATCCGCAAGCCCTTCCGCAAGAACGACCGTAGCCCTTCCGGCGGCCCCCCCCGCGCTGCCCGCCCATTCCGCGCGGGGCCCGGGCAAGAGCGCCCTGTGCGTCCCGCCCGCCAGGTTCGGCAGGAGCCCGATGACCGCGACGCGGTCGGCTCCGAGCGTTATCGCACGATTGGCGGCGGCGTCCGGATCGTGCACGAGGACGCCGACCTGATCGTGCTGGACAAGCCCACGGGCCTGCTGACGGCGAGCGCGGATTCACCGGATCAGGAAAGCGTCTTCCAGCTGCTCAAGGAGTACGCGCGTCAAAGGTCCAAACGCCGGGGCGCAAAGGCCTGGATTATCCACCGCCTGGATAAGGAGGCTTCTGGCCTCCTCGTCTTTGCCAAGTCTGAGAAGGCCTTCCATTGGCTCAAGGAGGACTTTAAGGCCAAGCGCGTGCACCGCATTTACACAGCGGTGCTTGAGGGCGAAGTCACCGGAGCGCCAGCCGGAACAATCCAGGGCTACCTGCTGGAGGGCGAGGACGGCATCATGCGCGTGGTTTCCTCTCCCACCGCAGCCAGGAAGACCCGCAAGGATGATGACGAAGAGGCACGCCTGGCAGTAACGCACTACCGCGTGCTCCGGGCCGGGCACGGGCGGACACTCGTCCAGGTACGGCTGGAGACAGGACGCAAGAACCAGATCCGAGCGCACATGCAGAGCATCGGGCGCCCCATCGCCGGCGACCGCAGGTACGGAGCCGGGACGGACCCGGTTGGCCGGGTGTGCCTGCACGCCACGGAACTGGGACTTACCCATCCAACCAGCGGTGAGCAACTGCGGTTCATGAGCCCTCCACCGGGCACATTCGACATGCTCGTTGGTTCGCACAGCAGTCGGGAGAGTGAGCCGCAGGAGACTGCCACGGACGCAGTGACCACACCCGCGTCGAAGGCAAGGACGTCGTCTGCACCATCCACACAGTCCTCGTGGGATCACGTCGCAACGTGGTACGACGACCTGCTGGAGGGACGGCGCAGCGACCACTACGACCAGGTCATTCTTCCAGGGACTGTGCGGCTGCTGGGCCCTCGCCCGGGGGAGCGTGTGCTGGACGTCGCGTGCGGCCAAGGAATCCTCTGCCGGGAGTTGCGGCGGCTGGGCACTACGTGCGTAGGCGTTGATGCATCTCCACAACTCATCGGGCTCGCGCAGCGTCTGGACCCCGCGTCGCAGTACCTGGTCGGCGACGCGCGGGAACTGGCGGACCTCGACGCAGGAGGGCTCTTTGACGCGGCCATCTGCGTCATGGCTCTGATGAACATCGAACCGCTATCTCCGGTGATGGCGGGCGTGCTGAAGCACCTTCGTCCGGGTGGGCGATTCGTGTCTGTCATTCTGCACCCCGCGTTCCGATCGCCGGGCCAGACATCGTGGGGTTGGGCAGAATTGACCAACGACGACCCCGCCCCGCGCCGCCCGGGGTCACGCCCCCACCGTACTCCTGGAGCGTGCCAATACCGGAGAGTGGACGCCTATCTGTCTCCTTCGCACCGGGAGATCGTGATGAACCCCGGGGCCGCTGCGCACGGCCGGAGCGCGGTCACCACGGTAACGCACCACCGGCCCATCCAGGCGTACGTGAAGGCGCTTACGGATGCGGGGATGCGTATCACCGCCCTGGAGGAATGGGCGAGCGCCCGCCAAAGTCAGCCCGGCCCGCGCGCGTCCGAAGAAAACCGGTCGCGCCGGGAAATCCCCATGTTCCTCGCCGTGCGTGCTGAAAGGTAATGCGCGGAAAGCCAACCGTGCGGCCCTACATTCCCCCATGCGCACACGGGGCTTCACGCTGATTGAACTGCTGGTCGTCATCGCGATTATTGCGCTGCTCATCGGCGTGCTCGTCCCCGCGCTGGGGAAGGTACGCGCTGTGGCCCGATCCACAGTGTGCGGCGCCCGACTTCAGCAGTTGTCGGTTGCACTCACAGGATACTGGAACGACTTTGACAGGCGGATGCCCCAGGCCGTGGGCCCGTTGCCCGGCGGCGGTCAGGCAGTCATCGGCGCGCTCTTCGGCGGAAAGAAGGGGCAACTGCCCTTCTATGGCATCGACTCCATGGGCGCCGAGCGCCGGCCTCTGAACCGCTACGTCAGCAGCGAGGCCGTGCCGCCCGACAGTGATGCTTCGGTCTTCCCCCTGGAGGCCTTCCGCTCGCCCTTGGACAAAGGGTCGACACAGACCGGGGTGCCGATCCCGGGGCTGGACTCCACCCGGTCCATGTACGACTTTGTAGGTTCGTCCTACACACTGAACGACCACACACTGACGGGCGAAGACCACTCCACGCTGGTCCCGCTGGGGGGTGGGCGCATGCCCGAGGTGAAAAACCCCTCCAGGACATGGGCGATCGGCACACATCCAATCTACAACTTCCAGCAGGGTGGTGACCGGGGCATGCGCTGGCTCGACAACCAGCAGGTCAGCGCCAACCTTGCCTTCATCGACGGCCACGTTCGGATGCGTGTGGTGGTGCCCGAGGGGGTGGTGAACACAACGGGCGACTACACGTTCGAGCCTTGAGCGCCCTACACCAACCCCAACGCAAAGAACGCTGCGGTGAACGCGAGATCAGCGATCACGATGGCCACAACGCACTGCACCACCGTGCCTGTGGTGGCACGCCCCACACCGGCGGCCCCTCCGTCGACCTTCAGGCCGTTGGTGCAGGCGATGACACCGATGAGCACACCGAATACTGCGCCCTTTGCCACGCCGGTGGCAAAGTCCACGACCTTCGCCTGGTCCAGCATGTTGCTCATGAAGTTGGCGTAAGGGATCGACAGCGCAGTCACGGAAATGGCCAGTGCCGCCGCGATAGAGACCACGCACGAGATGACCGACAGGCAGGTCATGCTCAGGATCGCGGCGACCAGCCGGGGCACGACGAGGAACCGGACGGGATCGAGGGCGTGCGCCTCGAGCGCTTCGACCTCCTCGCTCACCACCATGGTCCCGATTTCCGCGGCGATGCTCGCGCCGGCGAACCCGGTCAGCACGATCGCGCCGATCAGGGGCCCCAGCTCACGCAGGACCGCAACGGAAATAATGTTTGCGACCAGGTCCTTCCTGCCGAACTGGTCCAGCGGCGGGGAAAGCTGGAACGCGAGGATAAGACCAACGCATCCGGACACAAGGGACACGATCATGACGCTCCGCACGCCCACGCGGACAATCTGCGTCACGATGGCCGCACGGCCGATGCGGACCTTGGGCTTCACGGCGCCCCTGCCGATCCAAGCGATGGATTCGATGAACAGGAACAACGCCTCCCCGATATGCTCAACCGTGTCCAGCGTGAGGGCGCCCAGCCCCTCCACCGTGGCGACAAGGCGGCGCAGGAGCCCTGCGTCCGTCCCCACGCGCGTGCTGGTTCCTTCTTCCGCCACAGGCCGGCCCCTCCAGGTGCCTAGTGCTTCGCCTCGTCCAGCGTGCCTGAAATCCGGAACACCGCAGCCAAACGGGCAATATCAAAGACCGCCCTCACGCGGGGCTGGAGGTTGCACAGCACCAATTCCACCGAAGCCTCCCGGGACGCCCGCAGCGATTCCACCAGCGTCGCAAGCCCCGCCGTTGCCATGTACCCCACGCCCGCCAGGTCCACCACGACGCGCCGCGGTTTGCGGTCGATCGCGCCGCGCAGGGCGGACCGCAGCACGGGCGACTCGTGGGTACCCATATCGCCGCTGGGACTGAGGATGATGAGGCCGCCCTCTTCGCTGGTTGCGACTGTCGCGGTGTGATCAGCCATCGCGCTTGCCCTCCCCTTTCCGTGACGCGCACGACCCGGGCCCAGGCTGCAGCCCGCCGCAGCAGCGGTCCTCCGCTCCGGGACCGCACACCGCCGGCGACGAAAGGAACTTGACCATCGTGAGCCTCATCCCCTGGTTGGCCGGTGTTTCGTACTGCGCACTGTCCATGACCTGGCGGATGATGTGAACGCCCAGCCCGCCCGGACGGATGTCCGCCAAGTCTCGGCTGCGGATGCTGGAAGGGTCCACCTGCCGCCCCCAATCGTCGATTGTGAACGAGAGGCCGGGCCCCTTGACGCCGTCGGCCACCGCTGAAATACGGAGAGATATCCGCCCGTCGGGCCTCCCGCCGTACCCATGCTTCATGACGTTCGCGAGGGCCTCGTCCACCGCGAGCACAACCTGTGAAGTCTGCATTTCCGCAAACCCGTGCCTGCGGCACACCTCGCCGATGAACGCGCGCACCGCGCACAGGTACCTTGCGTCGCTCGGCAGGTCCATCGCGAGCGCTGCGTGCGAGGTGCCGCCGGTCATGGGCGCGCCCCCTTCGCCGCGGCCTGCTCACGCACAAGGCCCGCCCAGCGTTCGATCGAAGCCTCCCGCTCAAACGCCTCGGCGTGCGGGTCGTAGCCGAACGTCTGACCAGTCAGACGCTCCAGCGTGCGGATGGCAAGCACGCGTGTCGTCGGGTCGTCGCTGTCCAGCATGCGGACGAGCTGCGGGATATCCCGCATGTCCCCGCGCGCAGCCGTGCTGACAATCGCCGCGTTGCGGGCCCCGGGCTCGGGGGATTCGTACGAAGGAGTGATCTTCTGCGCACAGGCCGCGGGGGCAAAGCACACCAAAGCGATGCAGAGCGCACGGGCACTGGGCATGGAGAAGCGTACGCATTGAAGCCGCCCACGGGCCCGGGTCCGTCTGCGTGGGATGCCCATCTTTCCGGGCGCGCTACCGATCGCTGCGGGTCTACCTGCCAAGCACCAGCAACTGCTGCATCAGGTCATCGGTCGTCTTGATGACTCTGGAGTTGGCCGAATAGCCGGTGCTGGACAGGATCATCTTGATGAACTCCTCGCCGAGATCGACGTTGGAGAGCTCCAGCGAACCCGAAACTATCCGCCCGGCGTTGAAGGTACCGGGCCCCACGACCGCCGGTTCGCCGCTGTTGGCGCCGACGGAGAAGAGGTTTCCCCCCTCCTCCATCAGCCCCTCCGGGTTGGTGAACGTCGCGAGCGCAACACGCCCCAGCGTGCGGGTCAGGCCGTTGGAGAACGCCCCCTGGATCGTGCCGTCCGCGTCCACCCCGAATGCAGTGAGGGTTCCGATGGGAGATCCGTCCCGGTAGGTCGCCGCGATCTCTGAGGAAGTGTCACTCAACGAGGTCACATTGTCGGTCGTGGAGCCGAAGGAGAGCGAGAACGTGAGGGGCGTGGTCGCGCCCGTGCCCGAGCGGTCGATGGTGACCGTGACGGGCGTGGTGGAGGTAAGCTGACCGTCGTTGTCGAAGGAGATGTTGCCCGACGCCACCTGGAGCCCTCCGACCTTGTTGTCCGGGCTCTCGACCGCGTACCGCCACGTGGTGCCGGTATCCGCCCTGCCGACCAGGGACATCGTCAGGTTCACTTCCACCGGCGTGCCCAGGGAGTCGTAGGCCATGAAGGTGGTCCGGACGGACTCGCCATCCGCGGACGCGGCCTTCGTGGGTGTGAGCGGGTAACCCACCAGGGCGCCCGCCGCCGACAGCGTGCGGATGTCCGCTGGATCAAGCGATATGTCGCTCGCCGTGCCGGTGTTTCCGGTGACGGTCAGGACGCCGGTCGTGGGATCGAGCGACACGCCCGGTGTGGCGCCATCAGGGTTCGTGCCCGCGGTCGCATCAATGCCAAGGGACGACGCGAAGAAGTCCATCAGGTCCTGCACGGTGCTGGTGGCGGTAATGTCGAACGCCGCGGTGGGCAGCAGCTTGTTGCCCTTCTGGACGTTGCGGAGTTCGACCTGCTGCCCAACCGCCCACAGCGGCGTGTCCGAGCCGGCCTGCTGCGGGTCCTCGATGTCGGTCAGCAGGGAAGTGAGCTCGAGAACGTTGCCGGTGGCAGGTGGGGGTGTGGCGGTAGAGGTCACGTTCAGCCCGGTGGTGCTGCTCCCCCCGAGGGTAATGCTGGCCCCGTGCGTGGGGAGCGTCCCGTCGGCGTCGAGGTTGCCGCTCATGCGCACGTTCTTGGTTGCATCGGCGATGGTGAGCTGACCGAGCGGGATGCGGAGCGGCACCAGCGATCCGGTGTTGATATTGAACTCGCTGTCCACCCCGTAGCCCATCAGGAGATCACCGTTGACGCTCGCGAGGTCGTTGTTCGCGTTGGGCCGGAAAGACCCGTCCCGTGTGTAGAAGTCGGCGTCACCCCGGCGCACCACATAGAAGCCCGAACCGTCGATCGCCATGTCCCGCTGGTCGCCAGTGACGGAGATCGTGCCGCTCGTCATGTTGCGCTGCGTGCCGCCCGTGTTGACGCCCAGGCCGATCTGGAAGGGGTTGGTGCCGCCGTTGATGTCGCCCGGGGGCGTGCCCCCGGACAGGGTCTTGTTGAACATGGTCGAGAAGAGCAGGCGGCTGCTCTTGAACGCCGTCGTGTTGACGTTCGCGATGTTGTTGCCGATCACGTCGAGGTTTCGCGCGTGGGCGTTCAGGCCAGAAAGGCCGGTGTAGAGTGCGGTGGTGGATGCCATGCGGAGTGCTCCGGGAACAGATCGTGCGTGAGCTTCCGTGCGGGAAGAATGCCCGGCTCCGCGGGCGTGCGTCGCCATGAGCTACGCAAGCGGCATACCCATCCTCCCCGCGGCCGAGAACCCAACCGGCTCCGGGTGCGCGGCCCACCGGACGCTGCGCGCGGACAAAGCCGCGCGTTGTGCGGCAGGTGCGCGAAAGTGCGTAAAGGTGCGCCGGTCAGGCGCTCTGGGCGAGCGTCCGCAGGAGCGACGCGTTGGCGCCCACCGCCGGCGGAGGGAGCACCGGGGTAGCAGCCGCCCCCTGGTCGGCCGCGACACTCACGATCGCATCGATGTCGCCGAGGACCCCGGTCTTGGACATATCAACGGGCCCCAGCACCGTGCGCGTGCCCACGTCCATGCGCAAAGCCCGCCCATCGATGAGGAACACCGCCCGCCCCGCGCCGTTCGCTTCGGCGATATCCGCCGCAGCACTGAGACGTTCGACCTGATCCTGAGTAAGGGTGAGGCCCGATTCCTTGCCGGCCTTCACCTTCAGGCCGCTCGCTACCGCGCCCTCCCGGGCCTTGTCAAGGATGTTCTGAAAGCTCTCGCTGTGCGAGAGCTGCTGGATGAGGGCCCGCGACGCGGCCTGCTGCGCACCGCCGGAGCCGATCAGCCGCAGCGCATCCGCGCCTCCCATGAAAGGTGTTGTGCTCATGGCAGGTGCCTCCCTCAAGGAGTGGTTGTGTTCGCTGGCCGTGTGATCGAGTCCAGCCAGCCGATGGGGATGCGCTCGCCTGTTTCGAGGGTCAGCACCGGGCCGTTCGCTGTTCGTGACACGGACTTGACGGTACCCTGTACACGCGCGTACTGATCGCTCACGCCGGACACCGGCTGCCCGATCAGCGTCGCCGCGGACGCGAACTCGTTCTGCGTAACCAGGTTCTTCAGGCCGTCGGAGAGGTCGGTGTCGCTCTGGATCGAGCGGATCGTCGAGATCTGCTGCAACAGGGCGTTGGTGTCGTTCGGCGACATCGGGTCCTGGTGGGACAGCTCGCTGAAAATGATCTTGGTAAAGTCCTCCGTCGACATCGCGGAGAAGCCGTTGGTGGCCACGCCGGTCGAGTTTGAACCTACTGCGCTGACTGCCATGGAAAGGCTCCTTCCGACGCACGCGCTGCGCGTGCCGCTCCCAGTTCCCGGTGCGCGACCACCGCGCCGAAGCCCCGGGAGAACACCGCGGACCCACGGGGCTACGCCACCCACTCCCACACGCCATCGGCGGTGGTGATCGCCGAGGGCGCAATCACCCACAGCGGTGGGTTGTCCTGGGCTTCCGTGCCCGCTCCCGCCCGGTCTCCGCCGGACGTCCTGGCCACCAGTGCGCTCCGCGCTTCCTGGTCTTGCTGCTGCGGCTGGCCCGATCCGTCGGGAGTAGCCGCTCGGGCATCCGTGCCCGCTCCTGCGTGCTGCGCGTCCTGCGCCGCCGTCGCTCTAGCCGGCTCCACCACCATGCGGTCCACCGTCAGGCCCTGCGCTTCCAGCGCAGCCCTGAGGTGGGGCAGTGAATCGCTGAGCAATTCCCGTGCCGCGGTGGTTTGGACCTCCACCGTCGCATCGACGCGTGCGTCGTGAAGACGCAACTCCACCCTGATCTGGCCGAGGGATTCCGGGCGTAATCGCAGCGTGACCTCGCCGCCGCCCTTCTTGATCGCCATGCCCAGCCCGCGCGCCGCGGCGTCGACCACCTGTTTCTGCTGCAACTGCGCCCTGGCCGGCACCGCGGCCTGTGCGAGCTTGTTGATGAAGGCCTTGGAGGATGCTGCTTTCGTGACCGCCACGCCGTGAACGGCGTTGGCTGACACCGATGCCCCACTGCGAACCGCTCCAGCACCAGCACTGCCCGTAGGGACACCAACCGCCGCGGCCTGCGTGCCCGCCTGACTCCCACCCCCGCCCACCGAGGGTCTGACCTGCGTCCCGTGCTCGTGTTCCAGCGCGGCGCTGTTTCCGGACGCGGCTGCCCGATCCTGCTTTCCGTGCGGTTCCTTCTCGACCGTCGCGCTCGTTTGCCCGGCTTTCGCGGTGCCTGATCGGGATTCGGCCGTGTTGCCGCCCGTCGTTGAAGCGGGAGCGCGGACAGCGCCGGGATCCGGCTCCTCCCGCCGCGCAGCCGCCGGGTCTGATGAAGACCTCAGTTCCTGTTCCGCGAGTTTGGTTGGATTGAGGACCGTGGATGCCAGAACAGGGTCCTGCACGGTGGAGGCCTCAGGAACGCGCGCCCTGGGGCGCTCCTTTGCAGCGCTGTGTGTGCGCACGTTGGCCGAGGTTTCTCCGGCCGGCAGCACGGGAGTCCGCAGGAGAGCGAACAGGTGGGAGAAAGAACCCGCCTGCGTCTGAGCGTGCTGAGCACCAGTCGCGTCCTCTGGCTCGCCGGGGCTCTGAGCTGCCGCGCGCGGAACTTGCGCTGTGCGGGTCGGGTTCTGCGCGGTGCCCGGCTGCGTCTGCGTGCTGTCGGTCGCGTTCATGGATTGGTCCCTGCCTCGGCGCGGGCGAACTGCCCTCGCTTCCGCAGGGATTCGAGCAACTGGGCTGCCAGCGCCGGACTGTCCTTCGCAAACTCGGTCATAACCTTGGCGCGAGCCCTGTCCTCCATGGCGTTAAGGTACTCGATCGCGATGCGCATTCCTTCCGGCGCGGAACGCGCACCGGGTTGCTGATCGATCGACGCCGTGGAGTTGGCGCCCACCCCCGCGGTCGGTGCGGGCTCGGCGGATGTGGGGCCAGCCGCCGCGGCCTGCGGGCCGATAACTTCAAGCAGCATCGCCTTCGCCGCGGCCGGCTTGAGCGCCTGGAGAATGTCGAGCGTCTTCTTGAACTGCTCGGTGCTGGCGAGAGCAGCCACCTGCTTGACCTGCTCGTCAAACGCCTTCTGGTCCGCCGTGAGCTGAGACCGCTTGGCGTCCACGTCCGCGCGGTCACGGGAGACTGAGTTCTGCAGGTCCTCGACCTCCCGGCGCAGGCGTTCGAGCCGTTGCCGGTCGAGTTCCGTCGCCTCGACACGCGCCGCGAGCTTCTCCGCCGCGGTGAGCGGCGGCCGGGCAGCCTTCTCCGCCGCTTCCTTCTCCTTCAGGGCTTTGACATCTGCAGCCTTCTTCTGCTCGGCCGTCGCGGTGTCAGCCGCGATGGTGGGAGCGAGCAGTTCACGTACGGCACGGGCGCGGTCGGCGCTGAGCCGATCGGTCATGCGCAGCCAGCCCAGGAAGCCGGCGACCGCGAGCAGGTTCGCCACCGCCAGCACCGAGATGATGTTCCAGACTGTTTTCATGCCGCGTCCTCCAGCGTGCCGTCACGGTTGGACCCCGTACGCATCACCACAATGTCGTCGAGAGCAGCGTTTTCCCGGCGCTTCTGCTCGCAGACATACTCCTCATAGTGCTTCTCGCGCAGCAGCTCGACCGCCCTGCGGGCCTTGGCAGCCTCCCGGAGCTGGGCACGTGCCTGCTCCAGCCGTTTGTGGGCCCCCGCAAGGCGCAGCACCAGCTGCTGGGCCTCGGTGGCAAGGCGCAGGGATGCGCCCGCCTGGAAGCGGACACCCCGGAGGTCAAGCCTGGTCGGCCCGCGTGAGGCCAGCTGCTCCCGGAGCTCCTGCTTCTCCGCCAGAATCGCCCGCTGCAGCCCGCGCAGTTCGTCCTCGAGCGCGAGCCGCTCCCGTTCCAGCAGCGCCACGGTGACCTGACGCTGACGCTCCACCGCCTGGCGGGCACGCAGCAATGACTGAAGCCGGAAGACAAACTTGGCCATCGGCGCTTACCTCCCGCCTTTCCTGGCCACCGGGGCCCGGCTCGCCTCGATGGTCTCCGCCGCGATGCGCTTGAGCGTCTCGAGCGACTTCTCGAACGCCTCGTTGTCGTCCTTCCCCTGCCTCAGCAGTTCGGTGATGCCCCGGTGTGCGTCGATCGCGACGTCCGACTCGCGGTTGCTGCCGCGCGCATACGCCCCGATCTGCACCAGGTCCTCGACGTCCTTGTAGATCGCCAGCATGCGGGAAACCTGCCGGCGGGCCGCCTGGTGCTCAGGCGTGGTCACGTCGTCGGCAACGCGGCTAACCGAGTCCAGCACGTCCACGGCGGGGAAGTGGGCCTTCTGCGCGAGCTTCCTCGAGAGGATGATGTGACCGTCCAGGATGCCGCGTGCGGCGTCCGCCACGGGCTCGGTCATGTCGTCGCCCTCGACCAGGATGGTGTACAGCCCGGTGATCGACCCTTGCTGATGCAACGCTGTCTCCACCGAACCGGCACGCTCGAGCAGCAGCGCCATCTGCGCAAAGACACTGGGCGTGTACCCGCGGCTGGTGGGCGGCTCCCCCGCCGACAGACCAATCTGACGCTGCGCGTGGGCAAACCGCGTGATGGAGTCCATCATCAGCAGCACATCCCGCCCCTCGTCCCGGAAGAACTCCGCGGCGGCACACGCCAGCTTTGCAGCGTGGATCCGCATGAGAGGCGACTCATCGCCGGTCGCAACAATGACAACGCTGCGTGCGAGCCCCTCAGGCCCAAGGCTGTGCTCGATGAAGTCCTTGACCTCGCGTCCGCGCTCGCCGATCAGGGCAATGACGTTGATGTCCGCGTTGGTCCGGCGTGCGATCGTGCCGAGCATCGTGCTCTTCCCCACGCCCGGGCCGGCGAAAATTCCCAGCCTCTGACCACGGCCCAGCGGCGTCATCAGGTCCACCGCGCGCAGCCCCGTGAGCAGCTGCTGGGCAATGCGCCGTCGTTGCATCGCACTGATCGGCTCGGGAGAGAGGGGACGCGGCACCAGCTCGCGGGGACGCCCACGCCCGTCGATGCCCTCACCCAGACCGTTCACCACGCGCCCCAGCATCGGGTACCCCACCGGCACGACTTGGGCCGCCTGCAACCCGACCACACGGTCACCAGGGCGGATGTCCAGTGTCTGCCCGAGCATCATCACGATGCTGTGCTCTCGTGAGAAGCCGATCACCTCGCCGAGCCGCCGTGCGCGGACCCCAGCGTGCGAATGAGTGTCCACCACCTCGACGAGTGTGCCAACCGGCGCCGGGAGTTCGTCCACCAGCAGCGTCATGCCCTTGAGCGCAGCCACCACACCCTCCAGCCGCAACGGCTGAAGCCTCCGTGCTATGTCGATGGCGGGCGCGAGCACTGTCATGACTTGTCCCCGCCGGCCGCCGGTTGTGCGGGCCCCGCCAGCACCTCCGCGATCCGCCAGAGCTGGCTCTCGATCGACGCGTCCACCACCCCGCCGCCGGCCGTCTGCGCAACGCACGAGCCCCGCGAGAGGCTCCCGTCCGGGCTCAGCTCAACCTGCCCTCCCCGACCCTGCGCGATCGCGGGAAGAGCTTCCCGCACCATCTGCTCGTCGTCCGGGTGCACGCGCAGCACCAGCCGCGTCGAACGGGCCGCCGCCGCAACGACCGCCGCAGCCTGATCGACCACCAGGGTCGGGTCGGACTCGATGGCACGTTTCACGACCCGACGGGCGAGGAGCAGGGCAAGCGCCAGCACGTCCTGCTTGGCCTCGGTCAGCATCGCGGCCCTCTGCTGCTCGAAGGCAGCGAGGGCCGCGCCCCACGCCTTGTTGAGCTGCTCCAGCTGCACCGCGCACGCCGCCCGCGCCTCCGCAGCGCCGGCGGTCTTCCCTTCTGCAAGTCCCTTCGCAAAGCCGGCATCGTGCCCCTGCCTGCGCCCCGCTTCCGCGGCACCGTCGATGAGCTTCTGGCGTTGGGCCAGGCCGTCATCGATCACTGCCTGCGCCTTTGCGCGGGCCCGCGCGATGATCGCCTCGCCCTGGGCGTGCAGATCCCCCAGGTCGAGCGTGACGGCGTGCTCGGCCATGCGGAGGGCGTCGGATTGACGGATCACTGCCATGGCTGTGCGATGAGGGCTCAGGCCGGCACCGCCGCCCCGCCCGCCCTCCACCCTCCCTTACACCAGCTGCTCCGCGTCGCCGCCCCTGCCCTCGATGACCACGTCGCCCGATTCCTCCAGGCGCCGCACGATGTCCACCACGCGCTGCTGCGCACCCTCCACGTCGCTGACCCGCACCGGGCCCATGTACTGCATGTCCTCCTTGATGAGCTGCGCCGCCCGCTCCGACATGTTCTTGAAGATCTTGTTCTTGAGCTCCTCGCTCGCCGTCTTGAGGGCAAGGGCAAGCTCGCTGTTGTCCACTTCCTTGAGCACGGCCTGGATGCCCTTGTCGTTGACCTTCTTGATGTCCTCGAACACGAACATGAGACGACGGATCTGCTCGACCAGGTCCGGGTCCTCGCCCTCCAGCCCGTCCATGATGGACTTCTCCGTCGAACGGTCCACCAGGTTGAGGATCTCCGCAACCGTGGGCACACCCCCGGCCTTCTCCATGCTCTGCATCAGCATGCTGGAGAGCCGGCTCTCAAGCCCCCGCTCGACCTCCTTGATCACCTCCGGGCTGGTCTGCTCCATGTTCGCGACACGCTTGATCACCTCGATCTGCTTCTGCATCGGCAGGCCCGCGATGATCTCGCTGGCCTTGTGGTGCGGCAGGTGGCACATGATGAGCGCGATCGTCTGCGGGTGCTCCTCCTGGATGAACGTCAGCAGGTTCTCGCTCTCCGCCCGCTGCAGGAACGCGAACGGCGTCTTCTGCACCTGCGTCTGGATCTGGTTCAGCATCCGCTCGGCGGCCTTCGGATCGGTCATCGAGTCGAGCAGGATCTTCTTCGCGTAGTCGAGGCTGCCCTCGTTGGCGTACTGGTTCGCCACCGTGATGTGGTAGAACTCCTCCACCACCTCCGACTGCAGCGTTGACGGCACCCGCCCCAGGCTCGCCAGTTCACGCGTCACTTCCTCGACGGCGGTCGGCTCCAGGTGCTTGAGCACCGACGACGCCTTGTCCGGCCCCACCGCCAGCAGCAGGATCGCCGCCTTCGTGACGCCCTCGAGGTCCGCGACCGTCTCGGGGAGCTTCTCACCGGGTTTGCGCGGCATGGCGGGCTACTCCTCCCGTTCGATCCACCGGTTCAGCAGGCGGGCCACGTTGTCGGGCGACTGGCCAACCATCGTGTTCACCTGCTCGAGCATCTTCTGCGATTCCATCGTGTCGTCGCCGATCTCAATCCCGGTCATCGCCGATTCGCTCTCCTCGGCCTCGCCCACGATGTCACTCCCCCCGTCGATCGCCGGGGGCAACCCGACCAGCTCTTCCGCCGTCGGCACCTCGACCTTCTTGCCCGACTTCTTGACCAGCGCGAACATCATCCCCAGCGCCACCAGGCTGATCACGCCCAGCAGCGCCTTGTCCAGGATGCTGCCCCCGCCGCCACCCCCCGCCGTGCTCGTGAGCGTGCCAAGAAGGCCCGCCGTCTGAGGCGCGGGAGGTTCAAAGTCCATCGGGATGAGCGACACCCCCACCGACTGGTCCACCATCGCCTCCACCTCGTCAGGCTTGGCGTTCTTCATGCCCTGCATCATCAGGGCCCGCACCTGCGGCTTGATGGACGCCTCGATCACCGGCTTCACCTTCTTGTCGAACGCGTCGGCGATCTCCTGCTCGGTGGGTGGCTTGGAAGCATCACCGGCGGGCGTCCCTCCCGCGCTGGCCGCCGCGGCCTTCACCACTTTGGCCACGAAGTTACGCGGCACGTTCACCGAAACCGCCACCATGGTCGGGAACCCGCGCGGGTCCACCACGGTCTCGGTCTTGATGCCGACGTGGTTCTCACTCTCAACCTTGCTGGTGTTCTTCTGGGTCTTGCCGCCCTGGCCTGTGGTCGTGGACACCTGGGTGATGTCGGCGGACTGGTTGCTCTGCACCCCGGGCACATCGGCCTTGCCCCCGCCTCCCTCGCTGCTCACGTCCTCCGTTGTCTCTTCCTTTTTGGGCAGGGATAGCGTGCCCTGCCCCATCGGCAGGTTCGTGTTCGTCTGGCTGGTGACCCGGGTCACATCCACCTGTGCTGTCACCGCCACCACGACCCCGGGGATGTAGGCGAGCAGGTCCGACACCTTCTGCTGGGTCTGACGCTCCACCAGGGCCGCGTGCTCCAGGTACGACGACGACATCGCGTAATCGTCGGTGCGAGCCCGACGCTGCTGCCCGGTCGCCCCATCGATCACCCGCACCGACTCCATCGTGAGCCCCGCCCGGCTGCCCGCGATCAGCGACGCGATCGCGTCGACCGTAGCCTGCGGCACGGGCTCTCCGGTCTTCATCGAGACTGAAACCGCCGCCGTCGGCTTGCGCACCGCCTGACCAATCCCCTTGGGCTCCGGCACGTCGAGGTAGACGTCCGCGGACCGTACTCCCTTGAACCCCTGGACCGTCAGTTCCAGCTCATTCTGGAGCGCTTCGTTGTAGAGCTTCTCATTCTGCTCGCGGGTGTTCGTCCAGCTCTGGTTGAGCAGGATGTTGCGGAACAGGATCGACTTGTCGTCGGGCAGAATCCCGGCCTCGGCAACCAGCGCTCGGGCCTGGTTGACGTCGCCCGGCGCGACCATCAGGTTCCCGCCCTCCATGCTGGTGGAGAAGCCGTTGCCCGAGAGCAGTGTCTGGAACTGCCGCTGATCGGACGGCGCAGCACCGGGGAATAGCTGCACCAACGCCGGCGCCCGCGTCTGCTGGTACACGATCCAGAGAACCAGCCCCAGCGTGATCGCCACGAACACCACCAGCAGGCGGTGAGCCACTTTCATCCGGCCAAACTGGCCCTGGATATTCCCGAGGATGTCCCGCAGCTTCCCCATCCGGGCCTCCATGCCCTGCGCACGCGGCGCACTCCTTGCGCCGACACCACACCCGACGCGCAAACACGCGCCGCAGCGTGTGTGCTTCGGCCCGATCAATCACCACGCTTGAAAGCCCGGAAAGAAACAACCCCCGCGTCCGAGAACGACGCGAGATCCTCAGTGACCAGCGCTCAACTTGCGCGACGCGACATCGCCCACCCGCACACGAGGAATCAGACCCGCATCTGCTTCACCTCGTCGTAAGCCTCCATCATGCGGTTCCGCAGCGACTGAAGCATCTTGAAAGCGTCCTCCGCCTTCCGGGTCGCAAAGATGACGCTCTCGATATCGGTGCGGTCGCCCGTGGCGAGGTCTTCCGCTGCGCGGGTCGCTTCCACTTGCGCGTCATTCGCCTGACGCAGGTTGTCCATCAGGACATCCTTGAAGGACGCCCCCCCCGCGCCGGCACCGGCGTCAGATGTCCGAGGAAGACCACCCACCGGCGGCTGGGGGGGCCGGATCGAAGAAGGCTGGCTGATGAATCCGAGCGGGTCTGCCATGGCCACAAAGCTCCCAAAGACTCTAGGCAAGCAGGCTTACGCGATCATGCGCAATGCCTGTGCGATCATCGCCTTGGTGGCCTCCGCCGCCGCCGCGTTCGCTTCGTACGCCCGCGTCGCCTGGAGCATGTTCACCTGCTCGACGACCGGGTTCACATTCGATTCCTGCACATACCCCTCGTAAGGCCCGCTCTTGAGCGCCAGCGGGTGGCCGGGGTCGTACCTCAGATTGAACGGGGACTGATCCAGTTCGATGGACGCCACGTGCACGCCGAGCGCACGGCCCTCGTCGGTGTCCGCACCGGGATTACCCACCCCCAGGCTGACCATGCGCGCACGGTACGGGGTCCCGTCCGGCATGACGGAGTTGCGGTTGGCCATGTTGGCAGAAATCGCCGTGAGGCGCATCCGCTGCGCCATCATGCCGCTGGTCGAGATGTCAAGCGATCCAAACATGTGCAGCCCGCCCAAACCCGCTTGCGTGTGCCGTTAGACCCTTCCACTGATCGCCGTCGAGAGGACGCCGTGCTGCTGACGTATCAAGTCCGATGCCACTCGGTATGCCAGCTGATTCTCCGCCAAGTCCTTCATGAGCTGTTCAAGGTCCGCGTCGTTGCGGTCGTGTCCGAGCGCCCCCCGGGAGGGTGTCTTTGGATCCAGCTGGACTTCCCCGCTGCTGGTGAGGTTAACCTCGTCCGTGGACACCGCAGCGAAGCCGCCCGTTTCTCCGCCCGTGTCATCACGTCGACGCTTGACCGCCTCCTGAAGCGCACGCTGGAACTCCCCCACATCCACATCCATAGCCCTGAAGTTGGGGGTCTGCAGGTTGGCGATGTTGTGCGTGATGAGCTTGTGCCGGGCGGCGGTGAAACGCACCATCTCCTGCAGAGCAGGCAGAGCGCCGGTGTTGGAGAGTTCTCCGAGCATGCAAGGTACATCACGCAAAGGCAGTGCCGGGTTGGTTTGGCCTCCTCGGTACCGCGCTGTGGACGCGCCGGAGGCGCCCAGCCGACATCGGCCGCCCACGCCGACCGGGCCCGCGCCCGGCGCCACGCTCACCTCCCTGCCCTGCGTCCGAGGGTCTCACAGACTCTCTGCCACCAGCCCGGTCTGCTTCCACTTCTTGAGCTTGAGGCCCAGCGTGCGGACGCCGATGCCCAGCGCGTGGGCGGTCTTCTGGCGATGCCCCTTGAAGTGCACCAGCGCGTTGATGATCGCCTCGCGCTCGATGTCCTCGAGCTGCTTGAGCGTGCCCGAGATGCCGTCGGTGTAGTTGGGGGCATGGAACACGCCGTTGTTCGGCTTGAACTCGATGGCCTGCGGGTTACCCCCGGCGATCAGACGCGGCTGGCCGGTCAGCCATGGCTCGATGAGCCCGCGGGAAATGACGGCGGACTCCCCGCCGTGGAGGCCCGCGAGCACAACCGCCCGCTCGCAGATGTTCTGGAGCTCCCGGACGTTGCCCGGCCAGGAGTAGTCCTGCATCAGAGTGATCGCGTCGCCCTCCACCTGCGGCACGTTCCTGCCCTCGCGGGCGCAGATGTCGCTGATGAAGTACGTGACCAGGTCCGGGACGTCCTCCAGGCGCTGGCGCAGGGGCGGCACGGTCACGGGGAGCACGTTGAGCCTGTAGTACAGGTCCTGCCGGAACTCGTTCCTGGTGCACGACGTGGGGAGGTCGCGGTTGCTGGTGGCGATGACGCGAACGTCAACGCCGATGGAAAGACTGCTGCCCACGCGTTCGAAGCTGCGCTCCTGCAGAACGCGGAGCAGCTTCGCCTGGATGGCCGGGGACACCTCGCTCACCTCGTCGAGCAGCAGCGTGCCCTGGTCGGCCAGCTCGAAGCGCCCCTTTCGGAGGCGTTCCGCGCCGGTGAACGCACCCTTCTCATGCCCGAACAGCTCGCTCTCCAGCAGTGAAGACGAGAGTGCGGCGCAGTTGACGGCCAGGAAGGTGTTCACGCCCCTCGGGCTGGTCTCGTGGATGGCCCGTGCGACAACCTCCTTGCCCACCCCGCTCTCGCCAGTGATCAGCACCGTGCCCTGCGAGCCCGCCACCGCCTTGATGTGCTCGCGCAGCGTCTTCATCACGCTGCTCGCGCCCACCAGACGGTCCAGGCCCCTGCGCTCCGCGGGCGACCCCATCGCCCGCGCCTTGCCGCCCACCTGAGGGGCATCGGGCCCGGCGCTGGCACGCAGCACGGCGTTTTCGCGCGTGAGCCGCCGGTGCTCGACCGCCCGCTTGACGGCGATGATGAGCTCGTCGCCCTCGAAGGGCTTGGTGAGGTAATCAAAGGCCCCCATCTTCATCGCCTTCACCGCCGTCTCGATGGTCCCGAAGGCGGTCATCAGGATCACGGGCAGTTCGTCGTCGATGGCCCGGAGCTTCTCGAGCAGCTCGATGCCGGTCATCGCGGGCATGCGCATGTCCGTGACGACCGCGTCGGGCCGCGACTGTGCCACCGCGTGCAGCGCCGCCTCGCCGTCGGCCACCACCACGACGCGGAAGCCGGCCCTCTCCAGGGTCGTGCCAACGCTGTCGCGCATCATTTCCTTGTCATCGACGATGAGAACGGTCTTCATGCCTTGATCTCCGGTCCGGCCCCACCCATGGGGACGGCTTCTGCTGAAGGACTCTTGCCCTGCACACCGCGAACCCGGGGCACGCCGGTCTCCGACGCGTCCCCAACTCCTCCCGACGCTCCAAGCGCGGGCAGGATCACATCCACGCACGCACCGCGCGGGAACCCGCTCGGCGCGTCCGAACACTCGTTGTTGTTCCGCACGTTCACACGCCCACCATGCGCATCGATGATCCGGTGCACGATCGCCAGCCCCAGGCCAGTGCCCTGACCCCGCGTCGTGAAGAACGGGTTGAACATCCGCTCCACCACGCCGGGCGCCACCCCCGGCCCCGTATCCCGGACCCGCAGCACCACCGACGACTCACGCCTCGCACGCTCCCCGGACTTGACGGCTACCCGAACTCGCTGCGCGGACAACTCCAGCCGGTACGGGCCCCCCGTCTCCTCCGCCATCGCCTCAAACGCGTTGCGGATGAGGTTCACCAGCACCTGCTGCAGCAGCGACGGGTCGCACACGACGGCCACGTCCTCTCCTGGCACCACGACCTCCACCGCCCGCCAGCCCGGTACGCCGTCATGCCGGCAGTTCTCCAGGCTCTTCTCCAGGAGATCGTGCGCGGACACCTCCTGCGGGCGCAGGCGGAATTCGCGGGCAAACGAAAGCACGTCCCCCACGATCGCCTCCACCACACGCGTCGCACTCGTGATCTTGCACGCAAGCCCGGACAAGGACGGCTGGGAGGCCAGGTCCTCCTCCAGCATCCGGGCGTACAAACGGATGGAGCCCAGCGGGTTCCGCACCTCGTGAGCAATGCCCGCGGCCATCTCACCCAGCGCCGCCAGGCGACGCGACCGTTCAAGCTGCTCATTGGCGTCGCTCAACTCAGTCGACAACCGGGCCACCTCGCCCCGCAACTGCTCGTGGGACGCCTGAAGCCGCGCGGTCACCTCGTTGAAGGAGGCCAGAAGCTCCGCCAGATCGCCGGGTGTCAACGCCGCATGCCCCGCCCGGGGCGGCGTTGATGCCTGCTGGAGTTGTGCCGACATCATCGTCACCGGCTCACGCCTCCCGGTCCTGAAAGACCGCGCCCCCGGACTGGTCGCCCCCGCCCGCCTGACCGACCCTCCCCGAATAGGCATGCATCGCCCGCCTGCCGCCCGCCGCGGACGCCAACTCCGCCGCGATTTCCTGTTTCCGACGCACCAGCAGCGCCTGGTCCTCCGCGTCACGCGCCGCCACTTCCCTTGCGAGCGCGGCAAGCTCACGGAGCCGCCCCTCGATCTGCAGACGCATGCCCGCCGACAAGCCCCGCTGTCCCTCGTCCCACCTGGTCTGCATCGGCTGCAGGCGGACGGTCAGCGTCTCCAGCCGGTCGATTAGCTGCTGGCGGTCGTCCATCAGACCGAGGAGCGCCTCGGGTTCGTCCCCCATGATGACCGCACGCTGCCGCCGGCTCATCTCGTCGAGCGACTTCAGAAGCGCCCACTGCTCGTCCAGCAGCGACGAGAACACCGCGGCCCACGCGCCGGTGGCGTCACCCCTCTGGTCCGGCATGCTGGTGCTTCTCCCTGCGGCCATCCTGTGCCCTCATGAAACCCGGCATCCTGCCGGGTGAACCGTCCGCTCAACCGCCTTCCTTCTCCGCTGCCACGGCGCCCGCGAGCCTCCCCTGGGCGTCCAGCCACCGCTCCCACTCGCGCCGGGACATCGGCAGCATGGGGTCATCCCACACGCTCTCGGGCAGGGACTCGTAGAACTTGCGCGCCTTGGTGTTCGCCACTTCGGCCTTCTGCAGCAGCCCCTGCTCCATGTACGCCGACACGACCTGGGTCATGGCGACGAGCGCCGCGGGGTCACGCGGGTAGCGTTCCCTGGCCGCCTCGTACCGCTGCACCGCTGTGTCGTAGTCCTTCAGATCGAACGCGCAGTCCGCGACATAGAACAGCGCGTTCCGCAGGTAGAGATCCTCCAGGTCGGTCCGGTGACCCTGCGCGTCCAGCTCCGCGGCGCAACGGTCGTACTCGTCGGCGGCCTTGGCAAGCCGCTCACGGCTGGTACGCCCCAGCTCCCGGGCCTCGGCCTCGGGCATCGCGGCCCGCAGCGACTTCTCGATGCCGCGCGAAGACAGGCGGTACGCGTCCGCGAGCTTGTACCGGACGCCGGGGATGCTCACCGCTTCGCCCAGGTCCAGGGCCCGGTCACGCTGCTTCCGCGTGTCGATGCTGGCCCGGTCCAGGAACTCCTCGTATCGCTCCACAGCCTGCTCATACCGCTCGGTGCGATAGCACAGGTCACCCAGCTCGAGCAGCGCCCGCCGGTACGCGGGGCTGCTGGTGCCGCCCAGCCGTCCCGACAGCACCTCACGCAGCAAGCTCTCCGCCTGCTGGTCATTGGCCGGATCATCGTCAGAGAGCAGCGTCTGGGCGTACGGCACGTAGCTCTGGTCGGCGAACGGGCCCGCCTTGGACCCGTCCGCGACAAGGTCGCTGAAGACCTGCGCCGCCAGCTTGTACTCGCCGCGAGCTCGGTACGCCTCACCAAGACGGTACTTCGCCTCAGGCTGGCGGGTGTCGCTGGGGAAGTCACCGACGAACTGCTGGAACTGGCGCACGGCTTCTTCGGTGTCGCCCGCACGGTCGTACGCGTCCGCCGCGTTCCACAGGCTCTGGGCGTACGCCCCGGTGTCGAGAACCGCGACCCGCCCGGCGTGGGACGCGTAATAGCTGCCCGCCGCCAGCAGCAGTTCGCGCGCCTCCCGCTGCGTGGCCGGGTCGGCCTGAGCCAGGCTCATCGCGCCCCCGTTGCCCAGCGACGCCAGCATCTCGTCGGCCAGCTTCTTCCGCACGTCGGCGAGCCCGAGCAGCATCGCCACCGGCGCTTCCTCCGGCTTGTAGAGCCGCTCCGCCATCGAGATGAACCTCAACGCGGTCCTGTAATCCCCGGCCTGCGACTGCTCCTCGTACCGGGCCATCAGGCTCTCGCCGACCCGCCCGGGGCCGATGTGGCTGTCGGCGTGGCCCTCGGTAAGCTCGCTCACCAGTGTTTCGTACTTCTCAATGGCGGGCTCGATCGCCTCATGGTCGCCGTCGCGCCGGGCCAGCCGGGCCTGCACCTCGGCGCTCCCCAGCGTGGCGTCCTGCCGCCACTCACTCATCGGGAATTCGTCCAGCACCTTCTCGAACGCACCGTGGGCCTGCTCGAGCTGGTCCAGCTCCAGAAAGGCCTGTCCCGCCAGGGCGTAGGCCTGGGCCGCCACCTCGTGCGAGTCCCCCACCGCCTCCACTGCCCGCTGGAGCTGCTGGATCGCCGCCTCCAGGTCGCCCTGCCCGATATAGGCCTCGGCCAGCGTCACCATCACCTCACCGCGCAGTGTCGGCGAGGCCTCGCTCGATATCCGGGGCATGGTCCGGAGGATCCGCGTCATGGCGTCCTCGTAGTACCCCTGCGCCACCATCAGGCGTGCCTGCCGCGAAAGCGCCCACAGGCGGTCCTCGTTCGTGAGCTCTGTGTCCCGCGTCAGCTCGGTGAGCAGGTCCAGCGCCCGGGCCTGGCCATTCTCCCCGCGCGACGGCTCAAGGCTCACCTCGATCAACCCTTTGAGCAGCTCCACGCGGTCCTCACGCATCGAGGCGGGCAGCGCCAGCGTGCGTTCTGCAGCCCTGTTCAGGTCGTCGGTCTTCAGCAGCGACCAGGCCAGGTACGCCTGATCTTCCTTCTCCAACTCCTGGCCCAGCTTCTCCGCACGCCCGTACTCCTCGACCACCGACCGGAAGTTCTCCTCCCGGCTGATGCCCTTCTCCTTCTGCCCAAGGTACACCGCACGCGCCCGCATGAGGTAGAAGCCCTTCTCCTGCTCCTCCGAGAGCCCGCCCTCGCTCAGCACGGGCAGCACCCGCGTGCTCAGCGTGTCCAGCGCTTCTGCATATTGGCGCTCTTCCATCTGCCGCTCGGCCACGCGGAAGTCGCCCAGCACGTCGGGCTTCGGGCGCGTCGCCAGCGACCACACCACTCCCCCCGCCAGCACGGCAACCGACCCGGCAAGCAGCGGCACCTGCCACACGTCGCGCCAACGCGGGAGCGCCGCCGGGGCTGCGGGGTTGTTGCTGGAACCGCTCATGCGACCTTCATCGACTGATTCCGGCCCGGGCAACTTCTGCGCACGGACACCACGGGAGGGGACACACCCGTTATCGGATGAAAAGGCTCGCTGAGTTCACTCAAGAAGGCCAACTTTGCGCGGCTATTCGCCAGGACCGCCCTCTTCCTCCACAATCGCGCTCAGCACACCCGCCCCAGCGAATTCGTCCCCGCGGTGCCGGGCGCTCGCTGAGAGCACCCCCAGGAGTCCCGCAGGGGGCACGCACCACTTGACGATGTTCCGCACCAGGGACCGCTGAAATGGCACGCGCTGAAACAGACCGCCCGATGGCGGAGGCCTGGTCAGGTCCGCCACGCCGCATCCGCAGATCACTTTCCCGATCGTCCGGCCCGTCGCCCACTCGCCCACTGTGCCACTGAAGACCCCCAGGACCAGCGTCAGACCCAGCAGCAGTTGCCCCTCGGTGGATGTCAGCAGGCCAGTCGCAGATGTTGTCAGCACTTCCAACGGACCTCGCCCGAGCATAAACCCAGCTGCCACAAGGCACAAGACCACATCGATGGTGCCGGCGATCATCCTCTGCGCAGGTTCAGCAAACGCCAGGCCCTCGGGCATGAGGGGGACACGCTCTTCCTTGGGACGTAGCACAATGATGGCCACAATCCCGGACACCCATGCCATCAGGATACCAATCGCCCTGTAGTCACTGCGGGTTGCAGGCCCCGCCAGTTCCGCGTCGCCTTGGGCCATGACCCGCCCGGTGGCAACGGAAACCTCCGCAAACTTCAAGCGGAGATTGCGGGCATCGGTTGGCGTGGTTTCCACGGCCTCCCGCCAGACAACCACCACCCGCCCTTCGCTGGCCAGGGGTACAGCGACCACCTCACCCGTCACGCCGTGGACGCTGGCCACCTCCCGCCAGCCGGCGTCCCTCCACGAGTTGAGCGTGACAACCCCGTCCCGAACCCAACCCAGAATCACCTGGTCGTTCACACTGGTTGCGATCAACGCCCGAGCATCGCCAGGTACCTCCGGCGCAGGCAACGATTGCCAGCGGGCCGTTGCAGGCTGTGCGCTTGCTGTTGGCGCCGCAACCGTGTCATCTTCATCCTCGGTATCGGAGTACTCCCGGTGCCCGGGAGCGATGGTTGCACTCCACACCCGCAAGTCTTCCAGGGTGGGGCCGGCAGCAAAGAGGAAGGCCCCCTCAGGGGACGGCACCAGCAATACCGTCGTGGCGAAGGCGAGAGCGCCAGGAGCGTCTGTTGCTTCCGGCCGGGGGGTCGCGTCACGCCACTCGCGCAGACTTCGCAGCATCACCCTGGGTCCACCGGCCCTTGGCCACGCGTCATTGGTCACCGCAGCCATGAGCCCGGCCCGGGTGCCCGCCATGCCGAGCACGTGCGTATCAGCAGGAAGGGCAGGGGATGAGTCCAAGGCGCCCTCGGGGCCGCTCAACCACCGGGACCCGTCGAACTCCACCCACAGACTGAGCACCTCCGTCGGCCCCGGTGGGGACTGCATGCCCGCGATCGGCCCACGCTTCCCTGAGATGGCCACGGTCAGTTGGCCGCCCTCGCCCGCCGCAGCGTCCGGCCAATTCTCCAACGCTCGCACGAGCCTGAACGCGCCGGGGGTGCGTGGGCCGCCGTCGGTGCCGAAGGGGGGCACCAGCAGCACCTGGGCGTCGTCCGTCCGTTCGGCGTCGGCCGGGGGTGAGGGCTGGCGGAGCAGCACCCAGCCGCACTGCTCGGCGCCGTTGGTGCCGCCGGAAGAGCCCGCGCCGATCAGCTGCTGTCCCGCGGCGTCTCGGGCCGCGAACAGGCACACCAGGACGGAGAGCACCCCGGCCCACAGCGGTGAAGCACGCACGTCAGCGTCCCCCCGCGCCCGGCGCGTCCATGTCGACCACGTCCTTGATGTTGTACGACTCGAGCATGGCGGCCAGATCGAACGCCTTGAGACGCAGCTTCGCCCCTGGGTTCTTGGGCTCGACGACCGCTATTGACGCCCTCACGTCCGCGTCGGCGATGTCAATCTCGATCTGCCCGGCAATGCGAGCCTTGCTGAACACATTGCCGTCCACCTCGACAGCCTGGTAGCGCGACAGACGGGACGAAACGGCCACACGCCCATCCCGCCCCACGACCTCGATGCGCACAGGCTCGTGCGAGCCGTCCAGGAACAGCCGACGCCGGGACCACCGCCCGGGCACCTCGATTACATCCTCACCGGACGTGCTGCGGGAGAGCGTCAGCAGGCTCGCGTTGGGCAGCGGCGTCACGCCCGCCAGTTCGACCAGGTCCAGCGGGTGCACCGGGAGGCCGAACCTGCGGGCCTTTTCCATCGATGCCATCGCGTGGGCGCCGACAAAGGCCCGCTTCGGATCGCCCAGATCGAACCACCAGTATTGCTGGTCGCTGCTCCCAAGGTACGCCAGGGCCTGCCCCACTTTGTCGATCCGCAGCGCGACGCTGGAAGGCAGCATGACCTGCAGGTTCCCCTCCACCTGGTCGCGCGTCCTTCCCCCACCTTCCTTCGGAGAATCGATGATCATGGTGACCGGGGCACGCAGCCGCGACAGGTCACGCACGCGGGTGTTGTACGCCTCCACGATCGCACCAATGTCCCCGCCATCGGCCGCACGCGGCCTGGGCCTTTCCCTGCCCCGGGGCGTCTCAGCGCACGCCGGCAGCAGGGCAAGGATGCACAGGCACGCAAACGGGATGATCCTCTGGTACAGCAGCATGGCGGTCCTTCTGCGCAATCCAACGTCGCAGGGCGCCTGCACGCCCCGCCCCGGCCCTCCGCTCGCCTACTTGTTGTCGCCCTCGACGATCAGGCCCAACTGCTCGATCGCTTCAGCAATCGTCGCCTCGTCCAGCCCGGGGTCCAGCACCTCTCCGGGGGTTGCCTGCCCCGCGTCTTCGCCGCGGCGCAGCACCGTCATCACCGTACCCCGGGAGGTGCGTTTGGAAGCGATCACGCGCAGAAGGCGACGCCGGATCAGCAGGAGCGCGAGCAAATAGCGGAACCGCACCTGACGCTCGTCGGTCACCGGCGCCAGCTCCTCGAACAGGTCCAGCATCTCCTGGTCGCCCATGAGGGGCGTCTTCTTCTGCTCGCCCCCGTGGTAGACAGCACGCCACGAACCCAGGACAATCGCCGGCGAAGCCGGGCGCGCACCCGCCGCCCACGACTCCACCGAGAAGTCGACCCGCCCGACCTCCGTTGTGCTCGAGCCCGCCACCGGCTGCTCGGTCAGCGTCGCGACAAACTTCTCACCCTCTACAAAGCCACGCCCGCTTGCTGCGCACTTCCCTGTGGCCTTGCACGTTGGATAGGAGGCTCCTGCCATTCACGCAGGATAGCGGAGCGGGCAACGGCCTAGGAACACTCCACGACAAACGCCCTCGCGCCTGTTCCACCCTGCCCCACCACGAACCGCACGCTCCGACCGCAGCGGGGGCACCTGGCCACATAGCGCTGCCCGTCCGCCGATCGATACACCCGCTGGTACACCACCCCTACCCGGCACCGGAAGGTGACCATGAGGAACGGCCGTCCGTCCGCCGACCGATCGGCGGCCTCGGGACCTTCCACCCTGTGCTGACCGGTTTTCATGGGCTCAGAGACTATCGGCTTGCACCCGCACGGTTTGCAAACTGTCCGATATCCAAACATCCTCCATACTTTGGCCCGGGCCCCATGGAAGCCCACCCCCGCTCGCCCTACGCTGGGATTGCTGGTTTTCTGCGTATCCAGCCGATGGTGGCATGTTCGCTGGTTTTTCTCGTGCCGGGGTTCACGGCCAGCCCACTCTGTGTGTACAACCCGCATGCAACGCGGGTCACAGGTGCGGGCACGGATGAATACACCGAGTGCAACCCGATCCGCGGCAACCAATCGCGCACATCCGCGTCAGAGTGACTAAGTTAGTGAAGACTTGATTCGCCCGCGTCCTTCTCATGAGCGTCCTGCGGTCCCAACCCCCTGCCCAGCGCCCCGCGCCGCGTGAGGACGTTCGCGACCACGCAAACGTCCGCCCCGTGACGATCCTCGCAGACCTGCCGCCGGCGGGAACCTCCATCGGCCTGATCGCGGGCGGCGGTGGCCTTCCCATGCTGATCGCCAAGAACCTGCGATCCGCGGGCTACCCGGTGCACGGGTTGGGCCTTTCAAACCAGTACCACAGGGACTTCTCGATGCTCTGCACGACCTTCCGCGAGGTGGGCGTGCTCCGGGTAGGCTCTTGGGGGAGGGAACTCTCCAGGCAGGGCGTGCACCACGCGATCATGGTCGGCAAGGTGGACAAGGCCCGCCTGATGCACGACCCGCTGCGTCTGGTCAAGAACATCCCGGACGCACGCACGGTCATCGGCTGGTACCGTCACCTCCGCAAGGACCGCCGCTCGCACGCCCTCCTGTCGTTTGTGGCGGAAGAACTGGACCGCTGGGGCGTGCAGCTGCTTGATTCGACCGCGCCCATCCCAGACGAAATGGCCGAACTGGGCGTCATGACCCGGCGCCAGCCCACCGACATGCAGAAGGCGGACATCGAGTTTGCCTGGCCGGTGCTCGCCGCCGCATTGCGTCTGGACATCGGCCAGTCCATCGCAGTGCGCGAGCAGGACACTATCGCCGTCGAGGCCGTCGAGGGCACCGACCGCATGATCGAGCGTGCCGGCCGGCTCTGCCGCGCCAAGGGCTGGACGCTGTGCAAGGGCGCACGCCTGGGCCACGACCGCCGCAGCGACGTCCCCACGGTGGGCATCAACACCATCCGCACGCTGCACGCGGCGGGGTCCGGTTGCCTGGCGCTGGCCGCGGGCGACGTCATCATGCTCGAAAAGAGCGAGATGATCCGCCTGGCCGACCGGCTGGGCATCTGCATCGTGGGCGTTGAGCCCACCAGCAGCCTGTGGCAGATCTCCCGCGACGACCGCGGTCTTTCTGACTCGCGCATCGCGGAGATCAAGTACCAGATCAACACGCCCAGCGGCGTGGCGGGCTCGGTAGGGCCGCGCCCCAAGAACCCCGGCTGAACCAGCTGCCTCGTGGAAACACCGATCGCCGGTCCGCGGGGACCGGCGGGTTCTCGCGTGGTCACGCAAGTCCACTGGGTCCACAAACAACAACCCCCGGCCTTGCGACCGGGGGTTGCGGTGTTTGAGTTGTCCCGCCCTGATTACTCAGGACGCTTGCGAGCCTGCACTTAGAAGAGGCAGGGGCCGCCAGAGAAGACGCTCAGGAGGGCGTCGATGTCCAGCGTGTCGGGGAAGAGACCGTCGTTGTTGAAGTCGATGTCGCCGCACAGCGGGTCGTTGCTGCAGGGACCACCAGAGAAGACGCTCAGGAAGTCATCGATGTCGGTCGTGTCGGGGAAGAGGTCGTCGTGGTTGAAGTCGATGGTGTCGCAGCCGGCGCAGGTGCCGGTGTAGAGATCAACCTCAGCGTTCAGGCTGGAACCGCTGGTGCCACGGACGTGGAACCGGCCGGGGTTCGCAGCGAGGTTGGTGGTATCGAAGAGACCGACGGCCAGGTAGTAGGTGCCGGCCGGGAGCGTGGAGCCCGTCTGGCCGGTGTAGGTCTCAACCGCGGTGCCGTAGGTGCGGGGCGAGGAGCCGGCGCAGCCGAAGGACATCAGGGAGAGGGCGTTTGCGCCGCTGTCGTCGTCGGTGGCGACAAGGTCACCGTTGGAGTCGAAGAGGAAGATCTCTGTGTCGGCGGTAGCGGTGCTGCCGGCCGCCATATCCAGGTCGAGGTAGTTGCCGGGAGCGGACACGGCAGTGTCAAGCACGAACTTGTGCCAGGTCACGCCGCGGAGGGGCGTGGTGAATGCCGCGCCCGGGTTCGCCGCACCAAGCGAGCCGTAGTCCTGACCGTTCACGATCGGAGCCACGGACGGGGCGAGGACGCCAGTATTGACGTTAGTGGCGATGTTGAGGTTGTAGTTGCCGCCCGGGTTCGCGGAAGAGTTCACCAGGAAGCCGGGGGCGAAGGTCGAGGCGGCCGGGGCAACCACCAGGTAGTAGGTGCCAGCGAGCAATTCGCCGTTGCGCCCGTCGTACTGGAGGCCGTCGCCGGGGGCGGCGCGCCGGCCGACACCGAAGCTGAGCTGGTCGTCGGTGCTGGAGCCGCTGCCGTCATCCTTTGCGGTGGAGACGCCACCGACCACGCCCGTGACGGCGCCGCCGGAGTCGTAGAGCGCGATGGCCACGTCAGCGCCGTTGAAGGAGGAACCTTCGGTGTCGATGTCCATGAACTTGCGGAGGGCATCGGTCACGTCGGCGTTGAGGCAGATCTCGTACCAGTTCTTGCCACCGGCCGCGACGGTGCCCGTGGTGTGCACGCCGGTGTCGGCGATGCAGCCCAAGTTCGTTCGGGGCGTGGGGGCGGGCGGCGGGGGAACGTCACCCTTGAGGCGGAGCATCATGCCGCGCTGCGGAGCAGCAGCGACCGTGCGGTTCTCGAAGTTGCCAGCGCCCACGGGGGGGTTGGCAGAGCCGATGAACACACCGATGTTCGGACACATGGCTGCGTTGGAGATGTCGCGGCCGTAGTTGATGGACGTGGTGCCCACCGTCGCCGCGTTACCGCCCTGGGGCGCGCGGGACTCAGAACCGAACACGATCGCGCGGTCGGTGTTCGAGGTGCACCCGGCGTAGATGCCGGTAGAGAGGTTCTGCCAGTCCGGCACGGTGTCGCCGTTGGTGTCGGCGGGTGTGAACCCGTCGTTCACCCAGGCGATCTGCACGAAGACGCCGTTATCGTCGTCCGGCACGGCCACGCCGCCGCCGGCCAGGCCCGTCAGGGCGTTGGTGATCTGCCAGTACGAGCCCGCGCCCAGGCCTGCAGAATCAACTCGCACCACAGCGAGCGGCGCCGCTGCGGGGTTGATCATGTTCGTGCCAATGCCGCCAAAGCCCTGGAAGTTCACATTGTCCTCATCCCAGAAGATGAGCATGATGTCTTCGGTCGTGGTCGGAGTGGTGATGACGCCGACGCCGTAGGTGATCTCGGTGATCAGGCGGCCCGTGATGTTGTTCCAGGGGCTGCCAGCGAAGCTCACGTCCTCGATCGCCTGGCTGCAGGTGCCCAGGTGGGTTGCGCCGCCGTCGGCCGCGAACGTGGTAGTGAGGCAGTCGTAGACCACCTGCACAGCGCGATCGTTGCCCACCGGGGTGTCAAGACCGACGGGGTTCTTCACGACCTGGCCGGTATTCGCCACGGGCGGGAGTTCCTGCGCGCTGGCGGCGGTACCAACCGCGCACCCAGCCGCAACAGCCAACAGGAGAGACTTCTGCATCTTCATCGAACACTCCTCTCGAGAGTTAGGGGACACGACTCCCCGGGACACTAAGAACACACGTGCACACGTGAAACGATGACAGGGCGGACACACCCGCCCAGCTACTCAACGGTTGTCAATCTGCGTTCTTGCAATTCCTCTTCTTCGACTCTGTAGAAACGAATGGAGACCGGCCAACATCACGCCGCACCACCCGCGAGTCGCTGTAGTCTAACTGAAACAGGCGAATCTGCAAGTCCATTTTCATCCAGTCCGCGGGCGTTGTTCCCTCGTTCCACCACCGGATCCGTCCGGTAATGGGCCTCAGGTGACTGCCGCTTCATCGGCCTGAACCGGATGCCGCCCCACGGCGAGTGGCCATAACGCCGACAAATTCGTCAAAGAGATACCCCGAATCATGGGGGCCCGGGGACGCTTCGGGGTGGTACTGCACACAGAAAACTGGCTTCCCCTCCAGCCGGAACCCCGCCAGTGTTCCGTCATTCAGGTGAACGTGGGTCGCCCTGCCACCCACTTTCTCCAGAGACGCCACATCCACGGCAAAACCGTGGTTCTGGCTCGTAATCTCCACCTTCCCGTTTTCACGGTTCAGCACCGGCTGGTTCGCTCCCCGGTGCCCGAACTTCAGTTTGTATGTCTTCGCTCCCGCTGCCAGCGCCAGCAACTGGTGCCCAAGGCAAATCCCGAAGGTGGGCATCACCGTTTCCGATGGGCCGCTGATGATCTCCCGGAGCGTTTGGATCGTCGAGTCCACCGCGGCAGGGTCTCCCGGCCCGTTGGAGATGAACAAGCCATCCACGGCTCCAGATTCGTACATCGAACGAATTTCAGAGGCGGGTGTGTTATGGGGCACGACAACCACCTCGCAACCCCGCTCGGTCAAATTGCGGAGGATGTTGGCCTTTGCACCGCAGTCCAGCGCGACGACACGAAACTTCCTCGTACCGGAATGCGCCGCTGCCGGCTTCCACTCTCCTAGTGCCTCACCCCAGGACGTGCGGGCGCTGCATCCCACGAGCGGCACAAGGTTCTGGCCGGCCATGTTCGGCGCGTGGCGGGCGAGATCCACGAGTTGCTCATCCGAAAGGTCTGTCCGGTCCGTGAGCACGCCGTTCACCGAACCGGTTGTCCGCAGCTTCTTCGTCAAGGCCCGCGTGTCGATGCCCGTGAGCCCAAGCACCCCCGCCGTGCGCAGGTACGCCGCGAGGCTGTCACTCGCCCGGTAGTTGCTGTGGAGTCGGGCCAGTTCACGGATCACGAACCCGGAAACCTGCACCTTGACGCTCTCCACATCCTCAGCGTTGACGCCCGTGTTGCCGACGAGCGGGAACGTCTGCACCAGGATCTGGCCCGTGTACGACGGGTCCGTCAAAGACTCCTGATAGCCGCACATCGCCGTGTTGAACACCACTTCGGCGCGGCTGGCGAGCCCCCGCCCGGTTGCCCCGAAAGCCTGGCCTGCGAAGACGCTACCGTCCGCAAGGGCAAGCCTTCCGGCGGGCAGAGCTTCCTGGTTGGTCGTGGGAGGAACCGGCGAGGTGGGGCTGGTCATCAAAGATGGAGTGTAGCGGCGCGTGAGCGAGTTGTCGCTGTTTTCGCAGGATCGGCCAGGTCCCGCCCAGCCGGGCGCGGCGGCGTTTGCACGCTACGCGTTGGTTGCGGTGGAGCGATCGATAGAGCAGGTGTCGCTGGCCCACGACGACGGCCTGACGTACGGCGTGCCCGAGGGCCTTGTGCTGGAGCCCGGCCAGCGGGTCCTGGTGCCGCTCGGGCGAGGGACGCACGCCAAGAACGTGGGCGGGTACGTGGTGGCCGTGGGTGGCCCCGAACTGCTCGGCGCCCTGGCCGCGACACGCGTCAAGGGTGTCGCGAAGGCGGAGCGCGCGGTCCTGCCCCCGCCCCTGCTCGCCCTGGCGCAGTGGATCAGCGGGTACTACGTCACCCCTCTGGGAATGGTGCTCTCGTCGATGGTGCCCGCGGCGGTCAAGCATTCCACGGGCACGCGCCGGACGGCACTCGTGCGGCCCACCCCGGGGTTTGATGGTTCCGCCCTGCCCGCGCGCAGACGGACGCTGTACGACCGCGTGCGGGCGCTGCCGGCGTCGAAGTTCCCCCTCCCGCTGCCCGAACTCGCGGCGCTGGTGGCACTCAAGACGTCGGGCCCGATCCAGCGCCTGATCGAAGCCGGAGCGCTGGAAGCCGAGACGCGTGAGTTCGTGCACAGCGGCGTGCTCGCCGGCGCGGCACCCGCGTCGACCGAAACGCCGCCGACGCTCACGCCCGAACAGGCGCGGACCGAGGCCTCCATCGCGGGCACGCTGGGGAGGTTCGCGGCCCACGTCATCCAGGGCGTCACGGGCTCCGGCAAGACCGAGGTATACCTGCGGCTCATCCAGCGCGTGCTCGACGCAGGCGGTTCGTCCATTGTCCTGGTGCCGGAAATCTCGCTGACCCCCCAGACCAGCGAACGCTTCACGCGCCGGTTCGGGCCCGGCTTCGTCGCGGTGCTGCACTCGGGGCTCACGGCATCGCAGCGTCACTCGCAGTGGAAGCGGTGCGAATCGGGACAGGCCCGAGTGGTTGTCGGCGCGCGGTCCTGCATCTTCGCGCCCCTCCGGGGCCTTGGCCTCATCGTCGTGGACGAGGAGCACGACTCCAGCTACAAGCAGGACCAGCTGCCCCGCTACCACGCGCGCGACGTGGCCGTCAAACGGGCCCACCTGGAAGGATGCCCGTGCGTGCTCGCCTCCGCCACCCCCAGCCTGGAATCGTGGGCGAACACCCTGCCCGGCCCGGCCGGTGAACCCCCGCGGTTCACACGCCACACGATGACCACGCGCGCTACCGGCGCACCTATGCCCCGCGTGCAGGTCGTGGACCTGGGCGAGGAACGCCGCCTGCGCGCCCAGTCCGACCGCGCCGACGCGCTGCGGCAGCACCTGCTGGGACCCACGCTCGAAACCGCCATCGACCGCACGCTCCACGCCGGCGGACAGGTCATCCTGCTGCTTAACCGGCGCGGCTTCGCGCACCGCATCGCGTGCCCCTCCACCACCTGCGGGTTCATCCTCATGTGCTCCTCGTGCGACGCGTGCCTGGTGCACCATAAGCACAAGGCGGTCACGGGAGGGCTGGTCCGCTGCCACCACTGCCTGGCCGAGCAGCGCATCCCCACCCTGTGCCCCACCTGCGGACGCAGGCTCGCCAGCCTGCACACGGGCACGCAGAGCCTGGAGGACGAGGTCACACGCAAGTTCGCGTCCATGAATATCTCCCTGGGCCGCACGCTCCTGCGCCTGGACTCCGACACCATGCGCCACGCGCGCGATTACTACCAGGCACTGGCGAGGTTCGCATCCGGCGAGGTCCGGGTGCTCGTGGGCACACAGATGATCGCCAAGGGCCTGGACTTCCCCAATGTCCGCCTGGTGGGCGTCGTGGACGCGGACACATCCCTGGCCCTGCCCGACTTCCGGGCCGAGGAACGCACCTTCCAGCTCGTCAGCCAGGTGGCGGGGCGCGCCGGGCGCGCGGGCGAGCAGGGCCTCACCATCGTCCAGACGCACAGCCCACGCAACCCCGCCATCACGCTCGCCGCGGCCCACGACTACCAGGGCTTCGCGGAGCGCGAGTGGGACGTCCGCGTGCGTGCCGGCCTCCCGCCGGCCACGCGCATGGCCCGCATCGTGTGCCGGGACCCGGACTCCGCCAAGGCCCGCGCGGCAGCGTCCTCCATCGCCGACGCCCTCCGGGCGCAGCCGGGCACATCGGTGTCCGCCCCTGCCGAGTGCACCATCGCCCGCATCGCGGACCACTGGCGGTGGGAGGTACGCGTGATCTCACCCGACGCCGGAACATTGCGCACCGCGCTCACCGCCGTCCGGCACGCCGGGCTGCTGCTCAGCGATTCCCGCACGGCGGTGGACGTAGACCCCGTCGCCGTGCTGTGAATGACCCCGGCGGACCGCACCCAGGCTCAGCCCCCGGGGCTGCGCCACGATCGGCACTCCAAATCCACCGCGTCCGCTACCATCGGCCATGCAAAGGACGCAGACACCGCCACTGGAAGGCGCGCACGTCACCGTGATGGGGCTGGGCCGGTTTGGTGGCGGGTCCGGCGTGACCAGGTGGCTGTGCTCACAGGGTGCGCACGTGCTGCTGACAGACCTGGAGTCAGAGGCCCAACTCGCGGGGCCCCTGGAATGCCTCAAGAAGGAAGTGGGTACCGGCCAGGTCACGCTCCGGCTGGGCGGGCACCGTGAGACCGACTTCGCGTCCTCCCAGCTCGTGATCGCCAACCCCGCTGTGCCCAAGCCATGGGACAACCGATTTCTGCAGGCAGCCCGCAACGCCGGCGTACCCGTGACGACGGAGGTCTCGCTGCTGGTCTCGCGACTGCCCGCGACCGTCAGGACCGTGGCGATCACCGGGAGCGTGGGGAAGAGCACCACCACCGCGATGGTCCACGCCGGGCTGTGTGCCGGGCTCGGCGCGCACCGCGTGTTCATGGGCGGGAACATCGGGGGCTCCCTCCTCACCGCCGCAGACACCATGCCCGCGGACGCGTGCGTGGTGCTGGAACTTTCCAGCGCCATGCTGCACTGGCTGCACGAGACCTGCACATTCGCCCCTGATGTTGCCGTCCTCACCTCCTTCAGCGCCAACCACATCGACTGGCACACCTCGTTGGAACACTACCGCCGCAGCAAGGCGCACATCTTCGCGCACCAGCGGCCGGGCAAGACTGCCGTATTGGGGCCGGGACTGCAGGACTGGGCCGCCGCCGTGCGCCCGGGGGTTTGCGCTGTCCACGTGCACGCCGAGAGCTTCCCAGACGCCACCGCCGCTCCAGGCCCCCACAACCGCGCAAACGCCTCGGTAGCCCTCGCCGCGTGCGCCGCCCTGGACGCCGGGCTCCCCCGTGACACCACCACCCGCGCCATCGCGGGCTTTGCCGGCCTGCCCCACCGCCTGGAATTCGTTGGGGAATATGCCGGCGTGAAGTACTACAACGACAGCAAGAGCACGACACCCGAGTCGCTGCGCACTGCGCTCGACGCGGTGGCCCAGGACACCTCCTCGCGGGCACGCGTGCACCTGATCACCGGCGGCTACGACAAGAAGACCGACCTCTCCGGCGTCGCGGGGCTCGCCCCGTCGCTGGCCGCCATGTACACCATCGGGCAGACCGGCCCCTCCATCGCGGATGCCGCCGCCCGGGCCGGGGGCAGGGCCACACCGTGCGGGACGCTGGACCGCGCGATGGTCGAGATCAAGCGGAACACCCGCCCCGGCGACCTGGTGCTGCTGAGCCCCGCCTGCGCCTCGTGGGATCAGTTCGATAACTTCGAAGAGCGCGGAGAGCTGTTCAGGTCGCTGGCCAAAGGAGCGTGAGGATGCGCACCCGTCCCGTGCGTGCCGTGATCGCGATTGCCGTGCTTGTGCTGAGTTCGTGCGTCTCGCAGCCCGGAGCGCACAACGCCCCCCCGCCGACCCCCGGCGCCCAGGCTCCGCCGCCCGCGCCGCAGCCGGCCCAGGAGCATCCGCCGCAGCCCGCGGAACAACCGCCCCCGCAGGCCGCCGAACCCGTCGGGCCGGCCCCCGCACCCCCTCCACCCGCCCAAGTGCCCCCGCCGTCCCCGGTCCAACCGGATTCGACGCCCTCGCGCCCACCGGCCCCCAGGTGGGTTGAGGTTTCTCCTGGTCTTCGTGTGTGCAGGGAACTGCGGACCCTTGAAGTGGACGGCACCGTGCCCATCGACGTGCACGGCAAGGCCCCCCGTGTGTTCCTGGAAGTGCTGGTCTGTTCCCGCGATACACGCGAGCACGAGGCCCTGGTGGTCACGGACGTGAAGCCCTCCAGCGTCCACGCCGCACTGCTCATGCTGGGCCTGCAGCCGGGGGCGCCGGGCTCCTGGCAGTTCGAGCACGCGACGCTCACCTCGACGCCCCCGACGGGGCCCGCGGTCAACGTGCGTGTGAAGCACGGAAGCGGCGAGGCGAGCATCACGGAGCCCATCGAGTCGTGGGTCGCCAACCTGCGGGGTGGCCAGGCGCTGGCCGACCGTGACCCCGCGCAGCACATGGTCTTCGCGGGCAGCCGGTTCGTGAACCGTGACGGCATCGACACCTACGCCGCGGACGCGGACGGAACGCTGGTGGGACTGACCGCCTTCGGCAGCGAGACGGTCGCATGGACCGCGATGTACCACCCCGACTCCGCCTTCGAACAGCCCCAGTGGATCGCGGACCCCGCGAAGGTTCCCGCGTTCGGGACCAAGGTCACGGTGCTGATCAGCGCGCCGTGAGCCATGAAAAACGCCCGCCACCGGGCGGGCGTCCTCCCGTGGTTCGGCGGAAAACCTCACACCTTCGCATGGGTCCCGAACTTGTCGTGCCACTCGCTGCGCTGGCCGGCGTACGGCTCCCCGGGGAACTGCTTGATCGCGCCCTGATTGGGCTTGTGCCCCTTGCCGCGCACCGGCGTGGGCGTCTTCTCGGGGATGACAAAGTCCTCCGCGGGAAGCGTGTCGTTGTGGCGGATGGCCAGATCCGCCGCCGTGAGCATCGTGTCGTCGGCGTTCTCGTAGAGCCCGCGGAAGCAGTTGTGGATCTCGAGCTCCGCGATGTCGAAGAAGTGCATGGCCGCCGCCTTGTCACGCTGGAACTCCGCGTCCCCGGCGCCGTTGCCGCCGTGGGCGACCAGCTCGCTGTCCAGGCGTGACAGCGCACACGCCCACGCGTGCAACCACAACGCAACGTCCGCGATGCGGGCCTGCACCGTCTGGCGTTCCAAGAGCTTGACGTCCCAGAGCTTGCTCATCACCTTGAACTGGTACGAGTGCTCGGCGATCAGGCGGCTGAGCCGCTCGGCAACCGGTCCCAGCTCCGAACTCCGGACGGACACCGCTGGCGCCGCGGGGCGGACACCCAGGTACACCTGCATGCCGAGAGGTATCGCCCGCTTCATGATCTCCATGCGGAACGAGTTCTTGATGGCCTTGCCGATGAAGGCGCCCAAGCCCTCACCCTCCTCCTTCAGCAGGGCCTGCTTCACGCCCAGCATCATCTCGGCAAGCTGCTTGCCGCCGTACCCGAAGATGTAGGACTGCATGACCTCGTTCGCGCCCTCGACGATGAGGTTGATGCGCGAATCGCGGAAGATGCGCTCCACCTCGTTCTCGGTCATGTTGGACTCGCCGCCCATGATCTGCACGGCGTCGTTCACGCTGCGCCAGCCGAGCTCGGAGTTGATGACCTTGCAGACCGCCGTCTCGACCTGGTGGTCCTCGTCGTGCCGGTCCAGCATGCCGGTCGTCATGTAGAGCGTGGCCTCCATGGCGTACGTGAGCGCAGCCTGGCGCGCGATGCAGCGCCGGACAAGCTCCTGCCCGGCGAGAGGCTTCCCGAACTGGTAGCGCGTCTGTGTCCACTTGATGGACTGGTCCATGGCCCGCTTCGCACCGCCCAGCATGCCCGCCGAGAGCGTGCAGCGCCCGTAGTTGAGGCAGGACAGCGCGATCTGCAGCCCGCGCCCCTCCTTGCCCAGCAGGTTCTCCTTCGGCACGCGCACGTTGTGGAAGCGGATGCGAGCCTGCCACGTGCCGCGGATGGACATCTTGCTGCGGTTCTTGGAGAAAATCTCCACCCCCTCCATCCACGGGTGGCAGACAAGGGCGCTGATCTTGCCCTTCCCGTCCTCCCGCTGCTCGCGTGCCATCACCGTGAAGAGCCCGGAGATCGCGCCGCTGGTGGCCCACTTCTTCTCACCGTTGATGATGTAGAAGCTGCCGTCCTCCGTCTTCGTGAAGGTCGTTTCCTGACCGCCCGCGTCACACCCCACATTGGGCTCGGACAGGCAGAACGCGCTCACCCAGTCCTTCGCCAGGTGGGGCAGCCACTTCTTCTTCTGCTCCTCGTTGCCGAACAGCATCACCGCCTTGCACCCGATCGACTGGTGCGCGGACACGAGCACCGCGGTCGAACCGCAGTACATCCCGATGCGCTCCAGCACGCGGTTGTAGCTCGTGATGCCCAGCCCCAGCCCGCCGTACTCCTTGCTGATGGTCATGCCGAGCACGCCGAGCCCGAAGAGCTTGTCGATCACCCAGCGGGGGATCTCCTGGTTCTGATCGATCTCGATCGACGGGTGCTCGTTCTTGAGGTAGTCGGTCAGGCGCGCCAGCAGCTGGTCGCACTCCGCCTGTTCACGCGCGTCCTGCTGCGGGAACGGGAAGTAGAAGTCCTGCTTGAAGTGGCCCCAGAAGAGGTTCTTCATCGGGCCCATCTTCGCGGGCTCGGCCCCGAGCCACTCCTCGGCCTCCGCCAGCAGCTTCTTGTCGGCCTCGGAAATGCCCTTCAGGTTTTTCAGGTCTGCCACGGGGTTGCTCCCAGATGAGAATCGGATCAGCGGACTTAAGGTACATCACACCGACGGCGTGAACGCCGCCCTGCCCAGTATTGTTCGCTCACTTCTTGGCCTTCGCAAAGAACGCCGCAATCGCTTCCCGCCCGGCTGGCGTCTGCCTCAGGCGCACCAGCTCCCTCTGCTCCACCTCAAGACAGGCCTTCCAGCCCCGACTGAGCCCGGCGTTCACCGCCTCCGCCACCGCCCGCCCGGGTTCGGTGGCGATAATCTCGCTGCGCACAGCGTCGTACGCCGGGATCGCGTCCTTCGCGTACTTTGCCCGTCCCACGTGCCGCAGCGGGGCCCCGTCCCGCTCGGTTCTCCCGGCAGCTGCGCGGGTCTTCACCCACCCTTTGGCGGTGGCGAGCAGGTCGCCGGCGGAAGGTGCTACCTCATCAAAGAGCCCCGCGGCAATCGCCTCATCGCTGGTCATGGGCTTCCCCGCCGCGGTGCGCCTGATCGCCTCCGACGCCCCCATGCGGGCAGGCAAAAGGCACGTGCCTCCCCAGCCGGGGCAGATCGACAACCCCGCCTCGGGCAGTCCGATGAGGTAGGGCTTGGCCTGACCCTCACGCGCAGGGGTGGGTGCACCGATGAGCGCGTCGCAGTGCATCGCAAGTTCCAGCCCGCCGCCCAGCGCCGCCCCGTTGATGGCTGCCGCGGTCGGGAACGGCAGGCTGCTGATCATGGCGAACACGCCGCTCGCGTACGCGAGATACTGGTGCAGCGCCGCATCATCCAGTGTCTGGATGGCATGGAGGTCCGCCCCCGCTACAAACACCCGCTCGCTTGCGCTCGCCAGGACCATGCCTTGCATCCTGCTCCACTCAGGGTGGGAACGCAGGACCGTCAGTGTGTGCTCAAGCCGCCGGATGAGCTCCTGATCGAGCACGACCACGGGCTTGCCGGGCTGCTCAAGCGTCAATACCGCGACACCACTATCGACCACGAGAGGGAGCGGGGAGGTCATGCCGCAGGGTAGCGCCACCGGGCGATCCCCCGGCACCAAAGTCGCGGCAATCAGGGGCGCACCGGATCCTGCGAGCCCGCGCTACTGGGGCTGCACCGTCCAGCTCTTGCGTGCCGCA
Organism: Phycisphaerales bacterium; assembly: GCA_046350475.1. GTDB lineage: Bacteria > Planctomycetota > Phycisphaerae > Phycisphaerales > UBA1924 > BJHL01. The sequence continues at coordinate 431,965 of JAXMAJ010000002.1, forward strand.
TTGCTCGGCGCAGGAGCCACGGTGCTCACGGTGCCCCCCGGGCGTCGCTGCTCGGGCTTCTTGCCCATGACGGTGCTGTCGAACCAGCGGTCCGCAGCCGTCTCAGACCGGTACGGCTTCTGCACCGTCATCCCTCGGGCCCCCATGCCCTGCGCAAAGACCGTCCGCTCGTAGCAGCCTGGCGCGCAGAGCATGAACAGCAGGGCCAAGGACAGCAGAGCCAGGGGAGCGAGGCGTCGCATGGGCCATCGTAGCGACGACCCCGGCACACCCTCCCGGTCACGTCAACGCATGCGCGGGGCGGCGTACCAGCGTCGCGTGGATATCCGCAAGACTCTTCCCCTCCAGCGCCCGCAGCTTGGCCTCACGGATGGCGTCCAGGATCGGAGCCGGGCGTGACGCGTCACGGGCCGTGAGAGAATCGCCGACGCGCAACACCTCCGCCGCCGCGATTGACTCGGGCGGGCGGGCAAGCGCGTAGCGGGGCAGCACGTCGCTGTCCCCCACCAACCCCGCGATCGCCGCCTTCGCGTCCCCTTTGGCGGCCTTCCTGGGCGGCGCCGTGACGCGGTGCACCAGCGATATCTCCACGAGGCGCTGCAGCAGATCGGTCACCACGCTGTGCTCAAGCCCGGTCTCGTCGGCGATCTCCGCCGGACCCGCGGGCAGACCACGCGTGAAGTGATCGGTCACGACCGCCATGACCAGCAGGACGGACGCCGGATCCACCAGGCGGAGGCCGCTTATTTTCGCGTCCTGCGGATCCTCCACGATCCCCAGCGCGATGAGCACCGACTCCTTGAACCCTTCCCGAGAAATATGCCGGTAGCGCTGCAGGATCGCCGTAACCTGGAAGCCCAGCAGGACGATCATCCACGTCACGTACACCCACAGCAGGAACAGCGGGAGCAGGGCCAGCACGCCGTACAGGCGGGCGTACGTGGTCGAGTACTCGATATACGAGGTAAACGCCCACTTGCTGGCCTCCCAGAGCAGGGCGGCGAACGCCGCGCCCGCGGACGCCGGCACGACCTGCACGGGCGCGTTCGGCACGGCCGTGTACACGATCAGCAACGCGAGCGTCGTGATGAGCACGGTGGCCATGAAACCGACAAACCCCACCAGCGCACCCCGCCACCCGGTGCTCACGTCGTGCCCGGCTTCGACCACCGGATCATCCGCAACGACCGGCCCCTCCACACCGGGAGCCAGGACCCCGGCGCCCGCCGGGGTGACCCCTTCCGTCACGCCGGGTTCTGCCTCCCGTGAAACACGGGTCACCTCGGCGCTGCGGGTCCACGACTCCGCCAGCGTCTTGGCCCCCTGCCGCACGCCGAAGCTCATGACCAGCAGGAGCGGGCCCAGCGTGAGCAGCGCCCAGTAATCCCGCACGCGCCGCACCCAGTTCTTGCCCGCCGTCACCTCGAGGATCTGGTTGAAGCTCTTTTCCGCTTCCACGATGATCGAGAGCGCCGCGTAGATGAGCAGCACCAGCCCCACAATGCCCACCGCGCCGAAGTTGACCGATCCCACCCGGTCCAGGAACCGGGTAATCCACTCGTCCAGGCGTTCCTTGTGCGCATCCTCGGCCGCGCGGGCCTGCTGCACCGCCCGGGCCTGCTGGGATGGGCTGGGCGGCCCGAACAGGAATATGTCGTCGGCGGGAGAAGTCTCGGCGCTGGTCTTTGTAGTGTCGATGGAGATGCTCGCCAATCCGGTGTAGTCCAGCATCGTGGACACCACCCGGCGCATCTGCACCTCGTTCACGAACGAGTGCAACACGACCAGGCTGACCGCCAGCATCGGGATCAGCCCGAAAATGGAGCGGTACGACAACGCCGCCGCCATCTGCGTGATCTGGCTGTTGCGGTACCTCTGGCCGGCGACCTTTCCCAGCACCTTGATGCGGGCGAGGAAGCCCATCGCCAGAGCATGCTGGATGTCGTGCGCGTCGATCAAGGCTGTCCCCTGCGGGCCCGCGTGCCAACTACTTTCGGCTTTCGGGGGCGCGGAGGGCCAGCACGCCGGGGGCGCACACCCTTGCGGGGCGCGGTCGCCCGCCCAGCCACCATGTTCCGCAGGGACCGGACCTCCTCCCGCGTCAACTCCCGCCACCCTCCCAACGCCAGATGCCGGAGTTCCAGGTTGCCGATGGCGACCCGGCTCAAACGCTTCAGGGAAAGACCGATCGACAGCAGGATCTCCTTGATCGGGCGCTGGCGGGATTCGACCAGGGTCACCTCCAGCGTCGTCCGGCCGTCCTTGCTCTCCAGAACCCGGGCATCCAGCGGCGCGAGCTCCCGCCGCCGCACACCGGGCTGCGGCCCCGGCCCCAACCGCTGCTTGCGCTCACCCCGGTCCTCAGCCGATCGCTTCTTGGCCACGTCCTTGGCCCGCCGCTGGACATAGCCCAGCAGTTCCGGTGTTACCTCGCCCTTCACCGTCGCGTGGTACGTCTTGGATACCGCAAACCGGGGGTGCGAGAGCTTGTTCGCCAGATCCCCGTCGTTGGTGAGCAGCACAAGCCCGGTCGTGTCGTAGTCCAGGCGGCCCACAGGAAAAAGCCGGCGCGCTGCCGGGTGGTCCACAAGGTCGAGCACCGTCCGGCGCCCCATCCCCGGTTCGTCCGCAGTGGTGACCAGACACCGCTCGGGCTTGTGCACCATGATGTACAGGGGGCGTTCAGGGCGGGGGAGGGGGCGACCGTCCACCAGGATTCGGTCCTGTTCAGGGTCCACGAACACCGGGAGGCGGCGGACCACCTCCCCGTTCACGCTCACCCTGCCTTCCTCGATCATCGCTTCGCACGCACGCCTTGCCGCAACACCAGCATCGGCAAGGACACGCTGGAGCCGCTGGCCGGAGGGAACACTCGTCATGCGGCACAGTATGGGCGTGTGAACAGCCCCACGCCCCTGGCCGGGCGGATTCTGCACCCGCCGGCCCGGGCCGGTCGATACTGGTGGTTGGCGCGTCCGGCCAGCGGTACGCGCACGCTTCGGAGAAGCGGTCAACCCGCCGGAGATGCCCATGTCCCCCACCACCACCCAGCCCGGCACCAGGCAGCCCAAGGACACCTCCACCGCGACGGATGTGCCGGCACGCCCCGACGCGGTCGAGCAGAGCCTCGAGCGTGCCGCCGAGCAGGTGTTCCTCTCCCCCCGCGTGGTCGACCAGAGGGCCTTCGACGACCTCGCCGGCGCCCTCCACCGCGTGGTCCGAGAGGCGACTACCCAGGGCAAGAGCCTGATGAACACCGGAGAGCAGGTGCGGGGCCTCACCGACCAGCTCAGGGCCCTCATGCGGGAGCTCCAGCAGCGCACCGACGCCGCAACCAAGGTGCTCCCCATGCTCGAGGCGCAGAACAAGCGAGTGCAGGAGCTGACAGGCCGCGTCACGCACGAGGCCGCGCTCACAAAGGCCCGGGAAGTCCGGGACCTGGTCATCAAGGCGGTGGACGAGGAACGCGCAAAGGCGGTCGCCGCAGCCAGGGCGCAGCTCGAAGCCGAGGTGCGGGAGACGGTCCGTGCCATCGTCCGCGACGAGGTCGAACGGGCCCGCGCAGGCATCGCAGAGGCAGTAGACCTGCGGGCAGCCGAGGCCGAACGGAGAACAGAAGCCGCTGCCACAGAGGTGAGTGAGCAGCTCACCGCTCTGCGCGCCGATGCCGCACGCATCGTCGCCGAAGCGCGCCAGGGGCTCCAGACCGTGGCCCCGTCTCCCCGGACCGGCGCGGACACGGGCAGTGCAGACCACCGCATACACGCGGTGGTGGCCGCCGCCAACGCCTCGATCTCCGCGAGCGCAGAGGACGCCCTCTCCCGCGTCGGCACCCGGGTCCAGGAACTCAGGGAAAGCGTCCTCACCCACGACCGCCTCGCCGAAGAAGTGCGCACGCTTGCCGGTCGCGCAGAGTTCCTGATTAACGAGCTGAGCGCAAGGGTGGAAGCGGCGGCGCACGCCAACGACCGGTTGCACGAGGACCCCCCGGCGGCCCCGGGGGTCGGCCACACCACCCCCACGGTGGATGCCGCGACAACCGACATGCTTGTGCGGGACCTGGCGAACGCAACCATGCACGCCCAGCAGGCAGGCGCCTGGCTGGTGCAGCTGCTCGGCGCCGCAGACCAGCTGGGACGCAACCTGGACGCGGCGATGCGCACCGCGCGTCCCCATTAGCGGAGCACCCGCCGACCAAAGAAGAGCCCCCGGACACTCGTCCGGGGGCTCGGGTCATCGTCACCGCAACTTGTGAAGCAAGTCAGACAACGCAGGGGCCACCCGAGAAGACACTCAGGAGGGCGTCGATGTCCATGGTGTCGGGGAACAGGTCGTCGTTGTTGAAGTCGATGTCACCGCAGTTGGGGTCGTTGGTGCACGCGCCGCCGGAGAATACCGCGAGGAAGTCGTCGATGTCCTGCGTGTCCGGGAAGAGGTCGTCGTGGTTGAAGTCGATGGTGTCACACGTCGGGCCGCAGGGGTTGGTGCTGGTCGCGGTCAGGGAAATCGACATGCCGCCGGAGCCCACCGACGCCCCGGGGAACTCACCACCGCTCGCACCCGCATCGTCCTCATACCCGATGGTGACGGTATCGCCCGCAATCTGGGGGACGAGGATGGTCGGCACATTGCCGTAGCGGAACTCGACGTTGCCATTGCTGTAGAGAATGACCTGGAAGTCGTTGGAATCCACCACCGGATTGGCCGTGTTGTACTGGCCCACGCCCTGCCAGGAGATGATGACGCGGTTGTTGGTCGCCGAGTCGTCAAGGAAGAAGCAGGAGCCGATGCCGGGGCCGTTCCGCGCGTCGGTCATGTCGAAGTCGTCCCAGAGGGGAGCGAGCATGTTGTTCGGAACCGCCGCGTTCGGAATCGTGACGTTCGCGTACTGGGTGCTGTTGCTCGCGCCGAACTGGATGTTGCCGTTGCTGGAGACATTGACGCTCGTGTACGCGTTGCCCAGATGAATGAACGTGAAGGGCAGGGCCTGCGCCTGGGTGCTGTCGTCGGCATTGGAGATCGTGGTCAGGAGCGTGCCGGTCGCCGAGATGTCGATGAATGGGTTGGTGCCCGCCGTCATCGTGTACCCGAAACCGCACGAAGAACCGTTGCCCTGCCACGCACCCCCGCCCGCCGCGCACAGCGTCTGCCGCGAGAGCGAGCAGGCACCGGCGGTGCAGCACGCACCACTGGGCCCGTTGGACACCGTGAGCGCAATGCTGCCGGACGCCGTCCGCGACTGGGCATCCGCCGCGTGGACCGGGACGGAGTACGCCGCCGCCGGGACGCTCACCGGGAGCGTGTAGGAGTACGAGAAGATGTTGTCGCCCGCGGCCACATCGCCGTGGGTGCCGTCGTCATAGAAGGTCTGTGCAGATGAGCCCCCGATGGCGGAAAGATCTCCGGTCACGGCGATGCCCGTCGACGCGGGCGGGAAGCCGGGGCCCACGGTCGCACGAAGCAGAGCCGCGGTTGTCTCCTGGGCCGTCACCGCGTTCCCCGTGACGGTCAGCGCAACAGTCGCGATGCCCGCTCGGAGGTTCAGCGTGATGGGCCCGGTGTTGGCGCTGGTGGAAACGAAGCCGAAGTTGCCGCCGGCGGCCGTGGTACCGCTCGGAGCCGTGCCCGGGCCCGCGACCCCGATGAGGTACGTGCCCGCCTGGAGGTTCCCGTCCCTGCCGTTGTACGTAAGACCGTTGCCGACCGCGGCGCGCGTGCCGGCACCCAGCGAGATCTGGCTGAGCGAGTCGGACCCGTCGGTCGCGTCGGTCAGCCCGGTCGTGGTGTTGAGCCGGGTCGCCGGGGCAAGAGTCCCCGTGATCGCGCCCGTGGTGTTGTACACCGCAAGGCGGGTGGTGTTGGCCGCCGCCAGCACCGACCCCTCGGTGTCCATGTCGACGAACTGGTTCAGAGCAAGGCTCGACTCGGGGATCGTCACCCTGTACCACTGCACCTGCCCCGCGGATAGCGACTCACTCGCGCGGGAGACGACGCCCCCAAGCGCCAGCGTTCCCAGGTTGATGGTGCCCGCCGGGTCCGGCAGCGCGGACGCGGCTCCAAGAAGAACGTTGATCGGGCAGGTGCCGCCGGTGGTGGCCGTGCTCGTTACGCCCCAGCCGGTCAACGCAAACGTAGCGTTGAACCGCACCGCCGCGAGGTAGTAGTCACCCGCCCCAAGCATGCCGTCACGCCCGTTGCTCCACACCGCCGTGGCGTCCCCCTGCTGCACCGCGTTGCCCGAGCCGAACGAAAGGGCGCTCTGCAGCCCCGTGCTGTCGTCGTCGTCCGTCGCGACAAGGTTGCCGCCACAGTCGTACACGCCGATCTCCGTGTCCGCGGACGCGCCCGCAGTATCGAAGTTCAGGAATGTCAGGCTGCTCATCGTGACCGGCGCCGCCAGCGTGAACTTGAACCAGTGCACCTCGTTGGTCGTGAACGTGGTGCTGGTATTGACCGGCACGCCCGACACCAGCGTCCCCAGATCCGCTTCGACCGCCGGCGCCCCCGGGCACTGCGCAAACACCACCCCCGCGAACCCCGCGCTCAGCGCGAGACCCATGACCTTCCCGTACCTCATGGTTAGACTCCTCACCTTGACTTCCGCCACACACCTTGACCGCCGGGGCGCAGCACCGTGCCACGCCGAACCACGCGGCAGCCCACCGGCATTATGCACGAGCATGCACGGGCACCGCCAGTGAATTCTCGCGATTCCGGCGGATTCATGCCACCCAGGAAAAAGCCCCCGGACACTCGTCCGGGGGCTTGGTTCATCGCGACCGCACTCGATGCAATGGGTGATCAGACGACGCAGGGGCCGCCGGAGAAGACGCTCAGGAGGGCGTCAATGTCCATCGTATCGGGGAAGAGGTCGTCGTTGTTGAAGTCGATGTCACCACAGTTGGGGTCGTTGGTGCACGCACCACCGGAGAAGACGCTCAGGAAGTCGTCGATGTCCTGCGTGTCCGGGAAGAGATCGTCGTGGTTGAAGTCGATGGTGTCGCAGGTTGGCCCGCAGCTCAGGTTGGTGTGCAGGCTGATGTCGAAGGTGCCAGCCGCGTCGCCGCCGGTCACCACAAAGCCATTGGCGAAGGTGGAATTGAACTCGCCCACGGCCAGGTAGTAGCTGCCCGGAGCGAGCACCGCGCCGTCGACGCCGTTGGCCGCGATGCCGTCGTACAGCGCGCCGCTGCCCGTGCCGAAGGTCAGCAGGCTCTTGAGGCCGGTGCCGCCGTCGTCGTCGGTCGCCAGCATGGTGCCGGACGTGTCGTAGAGGGCAAGCTCGGTGTCGCCGATGGCGGAGCCGTCGGTGTCGAAGTCGAGGAAGCTGGAGTTGGACGCGTTCATCTCGCAGGCGAGGCTGAAGGTGAACCAGCGGATCTCGCCCACGCCCAGCGCCGAGTCATCCACCTGGAGGACTGTGCTGCTGGCGTCCAGCGAACCAAGGTTCGTCACGCCGCCCACGGTGAGGTTGGCCGAGCCGGTCGCCGACCGGGACTCGCCGTCGCTCGCCGTCACGGTTGTAGCGAAGGAACCCAGGGGGGTCGTGCCGTTGGCGGTGAAGAGGTAGGAGTACACGCCGTCGCCGCCGGCCACGTCACCGTGCGTGCCGTCGTCGTACATCTGCTGAGTGCCGCTGCCACCCAGGCCGGAGAGGTCAACCGTGGCGCCCAGGTTGGTGCTGGTCGGGTTCGCGCCCGGGCCGATCGTCGCGGTCAGCAACGAGGAGTCGTTGCCGAAGGGACCGCCGACCGTGCCGCTGATCGTGCTGTTGGACCAGGACACGTTCGTGACCGTGGGGTTGGAGGCAACGCTCGCGGCGGACACGCAGATCCCGTGCCACAGAGCATCAATGCCCGAGTCATCGAAGGACTCCCAGACCTCAACGGACCAGGGACCGTCACCGTTCTGCATCGGGACCAGCAGCTCCTGACCCGCCTCAGACAGGTAGTCGTCCGCGATCGGGAATATCGTGCTCGTGCTGAAGGAGAAGTCGTAGGTGTTGCCGTCGGGCGTGGTGACGCGGGCCCGCAGCTCGCTCGCGTACGTCGCCTCGTTGATCTCTTCGGCCAGGCCGGAGATGCGGATCGCGTTGATCATGCCCACGCCGGAAGCGACGTTGGTCGCGATCCCGTTGCCGCCGCCGACCGCAGCGACGCTGTTGAGCATCGCGCCCTGCACCACTGTCGAGCCCGACGGGCACGGCGGGATGCTGGGCGGGCACTCGGTGACCGTCAGGGCGATATTGCCCGTGGCGGAACGCGTCTGGGGCGAGGTCTCCTGGATGGTGTAGGGCATCGAAACGGCGCCGGCGAGCGTGCCCGCGGCGACCGTCGCGTTGTACGAGAAGACGTTGTCGTTCGCCGTCACGTCCCCGTTGGAGCCGTTGTCATAGAAGGTCTGGCTGCCGCTGCCGCCGATGGCGGAGAGGTCCGCCGTCACGGTGTGCGTCAAGCTCACGGGGTTCTGGCCCGGAGTCACCGTCACCGTCAGCAGGCTCGTGCCGGTGCCGCAGTTGTTGGCCGCACTGGGGGTCGCGGCGCTGGAGCCGATCGGCGGCGTCGGCACCGTCGGCGGAGAGACGACCAGGCGGTACCACACAACGCCGAAGGGATCACGCGCCATGAGCGGCGCAGTCACCGTGCCGCCCAGGCTCGTCACGTCGATCGAAATCGGCGTGGTGCTGGTCGTGGTCGACGTGTTGACAACCGAGTTGGGGAAGTCCATCACGGCACCGGTGCGGAACGTGTCGTCCGCGGGGCTGCCGAGGTTGTTGCACGTGTTGTAGACGCCCATCGCAACGTAGTACGTGCCCGCCGTCATGGTGCGCGTCACGCCCGTCGCGTCCGCGTCATCGTGACCGAAGTCCACGATCGCGTTGAAGTTGGAGTCGTACACCCAGAAGTCCGAGTCCCAGGTCGTGTCCGCGGCGCCCGGCGTGATCTTGATGGTCACCGAGCCCTCGACCACTGTGCCCCCCACGTCCGTGGGTGTCACAGGCACCGACTCCAGCGTGGCAACGTAGTCGCTCGTCGTGGTCGTCCCGCCCGTCACCCGGTAGTAGAGCTCTTCTTCCTTGCCGAAGCCGTACCACTGGTTGAACCGGGCCGGCGTGGTCGCAGAGGACGATGTTTGGACCGTGGTGTCCGTGGTGCCCGGAACGCCCGCCGCCTGGTTCAGACCACGGATGGTGCCCGTGTGCCCCGCCGTCCCGCTCGTGGACAGGGTCAGCCGGTGCCGGTAGATGCCCGGGGCGGCCGCAGCGGTCTTCACACGGAAGGTGTCCGCCGAAGCTGCGCCGGCCACCGTCGTGCTCGTGCCCGTGGTGTTGCCGGTGATCGTGTCACCGTTCACCATGCCCAGCACCGGGTTCGCCAGCAACTTGGTCTCGTTCGCTTCCGTCTCATTCGTGTTCGTCGCCAACGCCGTGCATGCAAGCCCGGCGATAGCGAGCAGCACCGTGGGTGCCGCGAGCCTCGTGTCCTTCATCTGCGTACTCCTCACCTTTCGAACTCTCACACCACAGCCCGCCACCGAACGGGGAATCACGCGTTCCCACTCACAAGGGGGGCCGTCCGCTCAGTCTAACACAACGGGGGTAGTGCGCCAAGCCGATTGCAGCCCACCACGACCTCCGGAAAGCCGGAATCTCAGACACCCGTTCCGTGCCGGATGGCGCGGAAGAAGCTCAATCCGTACAAAATCCGGCCGTTTCAGCCGAACAACGCGCAAGGCCCCTGACACCCCGGTTCGGCGCGGAAGTCGCCCGCCAATATCCCCCTGACCACCGAATCAATCTTCGCCCGCACCTTCTTCTCCTGCACGTCCGCGAGCGGCAACACACCCCGCTCACCGGTCGCGAGAAGCCAGTACTCCGCCGTCCCCCGGAGTACGTCCCGTTCCTCGTGAGCATGGCGCATCGCGAGCGCGTAGACACCCAGCTGCAGGTCGTCCTTCTTGGGCTCCCGGAGAGACGCCCACCCCTTGCCGGTCTTGTAGTCGATGACCCTGTACCCGCCGTCGGCCATCAGATCGACCCGGTCGATCTTCGCGAGGAATCGGTGCGCAGTCCCGTCCACCTCGTAGGGAAAGTCGATGGACCGCTCCGTCTCGATGGTCTGCGACCCAGGATCATGGAACCGCTCGAAGTACGACCGCAGCTGCGCCTCGACCGTCGCCATGTCCTCTTGGTGGACCGAAGCGCCCCTGCCGAGCTCGTCGATCATCGCCCGCCTGCCTAAACGCAGCAGGTCCTGCTGGCCCGGATGCGCCGTCCCCTCGCTGTCGGCCTGAGTCCACGCCTTGACGAATCTGTCCAACGCCGTGTGCACCACGGTGCCCGTGCGGGCCTCGTCGCTCTCCGGCCCCGGCAGGCGGAGCACAAACCGCATGTACCAGCAGAGCGGGCAACGCCCGTACTCATGCACCGACGTGTACGAGAGTGAGAGCGGCGATGGCGGCGGCTTCAGGCGCAGAGCGCTGGACGGGGCGCCATCCCCCGCCCGTGCACGCGCGACGCGCTCGGCCGCCTGCTCGACAAGGGCGTCCCCGCCCGTAAGCCAGCCGGGCGCATCGGCCCGGGACGCCACCCCCACCGTCCGTGCCGACCGCGTCAGCTCTGCGACGCACGCCTCCAACTCGTCCGGAGACAGGTCCGCGCGGGCCGCCCGCTCCAGCGCATGCGCCGCCGACAGCCTCGCCTGCCTCACGACCTCGGCGATCTGCTCGCCCGCACCCTGCCGATGGTGGAACGCCAGCCCCGCAGCCTCCAGCGCCGTCCGCGCCAGAACCCCAAGCCCCAACGCCGACGCGTCGCGAAGCACATCCCGCGCAGTCGTCCGGCTGAACTCAACCGCCGGCGCATCAAAGAGAAACTCGTCCAGAAAGTGCACGGCCGCAGACGACGGCCTCCCCTTGTGTGCCCCCAGGAGCACCAGCCGCGTCTTCGCCCGCGTGCACGCGACATAAAATAGCCGCCGCTCCTCGTCCAGCTTCCGTGTCTTGGGGTCCCGCGTGTCCAGCTGGTCGACGAGACCCTGCGGGATCTCCCAGTCCGGCTCCTCCACGCGCGACTTGGGGTACCCGAAGGGTGGCCTGACCCGCGGCACGTACACCGTGTCGAATTCCAGCCCCTTCGCGCCGTGGGCCGTGAGCAGCTGCACACGCGCGGAATCCGGCACATGCTCGCCTGACTGCTCCGAAGCCGTGCCCCGTTCCTCGCGGTCAAGCTCCTCGTCCGCGTCCAGCACCTCAGCCCCCCCCACGTCCCTGAGCGTCGGGTCCGCGTCCCGCAGGTCAGTGAGGTACGACCAGAACGCCCCCAGATCACCAGGCGGGTCCAGGTCCCTCTGCTTCTCGCGCGCGAGCCTCAGCAGGGACACCAGCCCCGAAATCCTCCGGGCCCGTTCCCTGCCCGGCAGCAGCTCCACATGGGCCGTGCCGATCGCGCGCACGATCATGTCCACCGCCTCGTCGCCCCGCCGGCCCGCCAGCGCGCCCCGCAACCCGACGTACACGCCCACGGCCCTGCCCGCGGCCTGCACCTGCGCATCCTGCGAGGAAGCCGCCCTCTGGGCAACCCACTCGTGGAACGCGGGAGTCGGCGATGGGTCCTCGGCCAGGTGGGCCCGAACAACCAGGGCACGATGCTCACGCTCCAAGTCCGCGAGCACACGCGGATCAACCTGGTACGGCGGACGCGCCAGCACGCGCCGGGCCGCCCAGGTCGCACCCGGGTGCAGAATCCACTCGGCCCACGCCAGCACGTCCCGCACCCCATCATCATCGAGCATCGATACCTCGCGCCGCCGTGACCAGGGAATGCCCTCGAGCGTCAGCACAGCCGCAATGCGGTCCAGGTCCCCGTGAGTCCGTGCCACCACCGCCGCGGAAGCCGGTGTCCTGCCGCCCGACCGGTCGCCGGCCCGTTCCATGAGGATCATCGCGGCGATCGCCTCCGCGTCCTCGTGCTCCTGATCCAGCGTCACGATCGTGACGCCGTGCGGTACGGCGGGGTCCGCCCGCGCCGCATTGATCTGCTTGTCAGGCTTGAACCGCGACTCCCCCGCACGCACGATCACCGAATTGGCCGCCCCAACGATCGCCCGCACGCTCCGGTAATTCTCCGACAATTCCAGCACCGTCGTGCCCGGCCACGTGCGTGCAAACCGCTCGAAGGCCCGCTCGTCCGCGCCCCGGAACGCATAGATCGCCTGATCATCATCCCCCACGGCACAGATGTCCGCGCCCCCCTCCGCCCGGCCCTCGCCCCCCGCCAGCAGGCGGAGCAGCTCGATCTGTCCCGCGTTGCAGTCCTGGAACTCGTCCACCACAAAGGCGCCCGCTTCCGAGCGGAGCATCGCACGCAGCGACGCGTCGCGGGACATGCCGAGCACGGGCAGCAGCACAAAGTCCGCGAAGCTCAGGCGGCCACGTTCCCACCGCCGCCGGCAGTACTCACCGTACGCGCGGGCGGCGTCGCTGAAGTCGTCGGCCAACGCCCTCGCCGCCCCGTCGGCCGCGTGCCGCGCCATGGCCTCCGCGTGCGTCACCGCCGCCGCCGGCAGCACCGCCCGATCGGCGAGCGCATCAAACAGCGAGAGCTGCCGGTCGCACAGCGCCGCCAGCCCCTCCGCCCGCGACGCACGGAACAAACCAAGGTCCTCGATGACGCCCCGCAGCGTCCGCCGGCTCTGGGCAGCGTCGATCATGCTCATGCGGGAGGGCAAACCCAGCCGGTCCGCGTGCCTCCGCACGACCTGCGCACCCAGGCTGTGCAGGGTACCCGCACGCACGCGCTGCGCAACCGCCGGCGTCACCAGCTCCGCGAGGCGCGACCGCAACTCCTCCGCAGCCTTCACGGTGAACGTCGCAGCCACGACCTGCTCAGGCCGGATGCCCCGATGCCGGATCAGGTGCGCGATGCGGTGGACGATCACCCGCGTCTTGCCCGTACCGGGGCCCGCCAGAACGATGAGCGGGCCCGAAGCATGCTCCACGGCGCGGATCTGCTGCGGGTTGAGCGGGTGTCCGGCCATGCGTGGTGCCCATTCTACCGCGCGCCGCCCGCCCGCTACCGCCGCATATAGAGGTGCACCGCCATGCCCCGGTACTCGTGCGTCTCCGGGCCCTTCGCGTTGGGGAGCACCAGCGACGGGACCGTCCACTGGGGCTTGGACGCGGGAGCATCGGGGATGAACGCATCATCCGGAACCACCTCCCCCGCCCCGTCCACCAGCCGCCCCTGATCGTCGACATCCAGCCACTCCACCTCCTCGTCGCTCATCGCGTCGACGCGCGGTGTGCGCGAAGTGTGACGCGGAGACTCCGCCCGTTCAAGGTCCCGTTTCCATGTGCGACGGTCCTTGCCCTTCTTCTTGTGCGGACGCCCACGCCCGTCATGCGGTGTCGGCTCCCCCACCGCCCCGTCGGAAGCCTCACTGTGCCTCAAGGGCCACGGGGTGCGGAGCACCGCATACCCGTCCGGCGAAAGAAGGTCCACCAGGGCGCCCAGCTGCACCATCACGCGCCGGAACCCGATGGGCTCCTCCACCAGCGGGTATGGCGGGTCAAGGAACGCAAGCTTCAACGGACGCGGGGCCCGCGCCAAGGCGCCCGGCCCCAGCGCATCCCCCACCACCACCTCGCAGCGGTCCTCCACCCCCAACGTCTGCACGTTCTTCCGCAGGATCTCGCCGATGTGCTTGTCACGCTCCACGCACACGCAATGGGCCGCCCCCCGGCTGATGGCCTCCAGCCCGATCGCGCCCGTCCCGGAAAAACCGTCAAAAACCGTGGCGCCCTCGCAGTGTCCGCGCAGCAGACCAAAGACCGACTCCTTCACACGGTCCGGGATCGGCCGGGTAACCGAATCGTCAGCGGGTGTGGCCAGCAGGCGGCGGCGGAACTCGCCGGCAATGATGCGCATGGAGCAAGGATAGAAGCAGCAGCAAACCGACGGGAGCAAACGGACTCCCCGCGCACCCCGCCACCAGTGAAAACGATCGCTGCAAATGGGCACAGACCGGGCGGCGCCGGTGTCTTCCTCAAACACCGTCACTCACCCGGTCTGATGTGTGCGCCTTGCCCGTCCCGGGCGGATTGGTGTGGACGAGCAAGCCCCCCTGGGTGACGCACACCCGATCGTGATATACAGCCGTCTAACGCCTGGAAACCCCCAGCTTGTCGATCGCGTACGGAAGGACGTGCGGATTGTCGATGCCTGTCACCACACGCCAGAAGGGCTCACCCTTGCCGTCGTGGTACCACGTGCGGAACGCGCCCCGAGGGTCCTCCGCGTACACGTCCAGCATCGACGAGCCGACGAAAATCGTTCGATGGATCATGAGCACGTCGTCGCTGACGTACTCGGCCTCCGCCGCGACCCCCGCCATGGCGTCCACCACCCGCCCGAACAGGCCGTGGTCTGCCCGCAGCAGAACGTCCGCGTCGTGCCAGATATAGAACCGGAACTTGGTACTTGGACGCCCCAGGAAGTGGGCCCGCTCCCGCAGCAGGCTCACGATGCCGCCTGGGCCGTCAATCCTCCGATCCAGCGAAGGGCCCGGAATGGCCCGCTCAAGCTGGTAGCAGAAGGAGTCCAAGTCCGTAATGAACTTGCCATACAGAACGCACACCTCGGCGTCGGGCAACCCCCCCAAAAACTGACCCAGCGACACCGCAAACTGCGTCCGACGCTGCGGGAACTCGCTCCACGCGACGAGGTGGTTCTCGTCGAGGAGTTGAACAACGTCCCCCTGCCAGTCAACGGCAAGGATCGACGTGTCTGGTTGCCGGGGCAGCGCGCTCATTCCACAAGCCTGGTCTTCGGGACCTGGGACCGGGCTTCCTGTGTCGGCGCGCGGAAACACGCCGGATTTATTAGGACGTTCCCACGTTCGCGCGCAACCCAAACACAACCCAGGCTGCGCCGCCTGACTCTACACCCCTCTGACGTGAAGAATGTGACACAAAAACGCGCAAAGGCCAGCAAAGTTGCCCGAACTTTTTGCACATCGCGCATAACCCACGATTGAGTAAGCATTCGCGGACGAAGCGACAGCTTGCCCAGATTCACACGTGATTTTTCCGATGGACAATCCCCGCGGCACCCACCCACGCGGGCCGAAGTCACGACTTTCATTGTGAATTGAAAACTGATGGCCAGCGCGTACCCTCCCATATGGCCACAGAGGTGCAGAATCACCCCAACCGCCCGGCGACAGCCCTCAACTCAAACCGGAGCACCCGCCACCACGCCCGCCCGGACCCGCGCCTGGACCCGATCGCCGACAGAGTGAACCGTGGTGAACGTCTCACGCTCGACGACGGAATGCTGCTCTACCAGACGCCCGACATCTGGACCGTCCTGTCCCTCGCCGATGCCGTCCGCCGCCGCCTCCACGGGACCGTCGGCTACTACAACATCAACCGGCACCTTAACTACTCCAACATCTGCGCCCTCTCCTGCAAGTTCTGCGAGTTCTACGCCAAGGCCGGCGACGAGAAGGCCTACACGCGCGACACGGCGTACGTCCGTGAGCAGGCTCGCCTCGCGGTCGAGGCGGGCGCGACCGAAGTCCACAGCGTGGGCGGCCTCCACCCCGCACTCCCCTTCTCGTACTACACGGACATGGTCTCCACCATCCGGGACGAGGCCCGCCGGCTCGGGAGCGACCTGCACGTCAAGGCGTTCACCGCGGTGGAGGTGGTCCACCTGTGCAAGATCGCCAAGGTCTACAAGGGCGCAAACGCACCCGGCGAAGAAGGCCGCGTAGCCCGGCGTGAAGCAATCCGGCACGTGCTCACGGCCCTGAAGGACGCCGGACTCGGCAGCCTGCCCGGCGGCGGCGCGGAAGTCTTCGACGACCGCATCCACGACGAGGCCTACAAGGGCAAGATCCGCAGCGACGTCTGGCTCGACGTGCACCGCGTTGCACACGAGATCGGGCTGAACACCAACGCGACCCTGCTCTACGGCCACATCGAGCAGCGCATGGACCGCCTCGTGCACATGGACATGCTGCGGCGGGCGCAGGACGAGGCACTCGCCCGCATGGGGTACGCGGGCGCCGCGCCGGATGCACGAACAACGCCGGATAAACGCACCCGCGATGCCGCCCTGGGAGTCCGCTCGGACGCGCAAGGGGAAGGCGGCCACCTGGGGTACACGGGCCGCGAGGGCGGGAACACGCCGGCGATCACGCTGACCCGCAAGGCCACCCCGCTGCCGGAACACCTCGCCTTCGGCGCAAGTGCCCAGTCAAAGCATGCCGGGGCCCAGGCCGCAACCCCTGGCTATTACCAGACGATCATCCCCCTCCCGTTCTTCCCCGACGGCTGCGCACTCGAACACCTGCCCGGCCCTTCGGGCCTCGAGAACTACCGCACCACCGCCATCGCCCGCCTCATGCTGGACAACTTCCCGCACGTCAAGGCGTTCTGGATCATGCAGACCCTTCCCATGGCCCAGATCATGCTCCAGAGCGGCGCCGACGACATCGACGGCACCGTCGTGTGGTACGACATCACCAAGGTCGGCGGCGTGTCCACCCACCAGGAAGTCAGCGTGTGGACGCTGCAGAAGGCCATCCGCGAGGCCGGCTTCGACCCCGTCGAGCGGGACACGCTGTACCGGCGCGTCATCCGTGACGCCTCCGACGGCCGCAAGTGGCACGTGCAATAGACCCGGCTCAGAAAGTGAGCGTCACCCCCACGCCCGCGAAGAACCCGATGTCCGCATCCAGTTGGCTCACGCGACCCCCGTCCGCGTCATCCAGCGTGAACTGCTGCGAGAAGTTCGCCCCCACCTCCGCGGACACCGACACCTGCGGGTGGGGTTTGTAGCTCGCCGTGAAGCACACCGGGATGCGCGAATCACGACCTACACCCCCGCCCACCGGCGCCCCGTCCGACAGTCGGAAGTCGCGAGACTCAAACCCCACCGCCACGCCCAGCGTCAGCGTCTCGCACCATGCGTAGTTCAGCCCCACCTGCCCGCCGCCACGGCGCGGCGCACTGGCCAGAGACCATTGATCGTCGATCTGCCACGCAACCAGAGGCAGCGGCAGGAAGGTCGCGTCATCCTCCAGGCGTGTGTGCACGCCCAGAGCCAGACCGTACCTCACCCGCTCGCTCTGAGCAAAGAGCACACCCACCACCCCGCCGTACGTGATCGAATCAGAAATCCCCGCGTTGTCCTGCGCCGAAGACGCGACGTCCACACCCGCGAAGTACGACCACTGCTGGTCGTGCTGCCGCGAGAACCGCAGGGACAGACCGCCCGTCATCACGTCATCCCACGGCTCCGACGACCCGCCCACGAATCCGGTCGCGTCGTGGAAGTTGTACGCCGACCGCTCGGCCGAGAGCCCCAGCGTCAGCCGCCCACGCTGGCTCGTCGCCATCGTGAACGACGCATCCACCCCCGCACGCGTCACCGACACCTCGCCCTCCGCGTCGGAAAAGCCCGAAGCGAAGCTGTGCTGCCCCGAGAACACGACCTCCGCCGTCGGCCCAGGCAGGTTGTTGGAAGACGCCGCTTCCTTCTTCGCCTGCTCCGCGGCCTGAGAGGCAGGCTGATCGGTCTGAGCGATGGCGAGCAAGAGGGCGAGCAGAGCGGTGTGCATGAGCGGAGGATACCGGCCACGCCGGCCGATCGCGCAACGCAGGCCCTCCCCCGCGGCCGCAGGCGCCAAGCCCAACCCCCGGGCGCCGCGGTGCTACTGTTGCCGTCCGCGGGGCGATAGCTCAATTGGTAGAGCACTAGCTTTGCAAGCTAGGGGTTGCCGGTTCGAGTCCGGTTCGCTCCACTTCCGCGCCGTATATGCTGCCCGCCGCCATCGCGCTCAAGGCCCGCACGTGCGCACGCGCTCCCTCACAGCCCGTCGCGCAACGTTCTGCGTATTCCACCACCACACCCACCCCTGCACTCCGCCGGGTGGCTCCTGCAAAGCACTCTCAGCGCCGAGGCTGCGTATCCGGCGGGTTCACCGGAGGCGCAGTCGGTGGGTTTGTGGGCGTGCCAGGCTGTGGGCCGGGCTGCGTCCCCGGCTGTTCACCGGACGGGCTCCCCTGCGCAGGCTGCTTCGGAGGCGGGTTCGGAGATTGCGTGGCGTCTCCCCTCTCGCACGCGACCGCAAGCACGGAGCAGCAGGCAAGAACGATGATGTACAGAATGAAGGCGCGTTTCATGGGGTACTCCAGACCGGCCCGGCGGAAGAACCCCGACAGGCCTCTCTAGAGTTGGTCAGCGTGAGTGAGCATCCGGTGAAGCAGGACTGATCCGCGCCCGCCATGGAGGCCCACCCGTTTGCTACAGTCGCCCACCGCCCGCGCGCCCGGGCTTCACATGAGCACCACACTCCCCGGTCAACCCCCCCACCGCCCGATGGACGCCGGGGCCGGCATCGTGATGATCCTGCTCACGCTCGCCGGCTGGACAAGCATCCCGCTCTTCCTCCGCCACTTTGCCAAGCTGCACATGGATCCCTGGGCCGTCAACGGCTGGAGGTACGCCTTCTCCGCCCTCATGTGGCTGCCCGTGCTGGTCTGGCACTGGCACAAGCGGTCTACCCCCAAAGGCCTGTGGAAAGCCGCCCTCTGGCCGAGCGCCTTCAACGCAGTCGCGCAGGTCTGCTTCGGACTCGCGCCCTTCTACATCGACCCGGGCCTCATGACGTTCGCACTCCGCCTCCAGGTCGTGTTCCTCATGTTCGGCGCCGCGCTCTTCTTCCCCGCCGAACGCCGCGTCATCCGCTCACCCCTCTTCATCGCCGGCATCGCCCTCCTGCTCACCGGCACCACCCTCACCCTCGTCTACAAGCCCGGAGGGCTCGGAGAGGCAAAGACCGCATGGGGTGTCATCCTCGCCGTCTCCAGCGGCGTGCTCTACGCGGGCTACGCCCTGTGCGTCCGCCGGTTCATGCACGGCATCCCCGCCCTCACTGCGTTCAGCGCCGTCAGCCAGTACACCGGCGCCGCCCTCTTCGCCGCCATGCTCTTCGTGTCGGACGACCACGGCCTCAGCATGCTGAAACTGGAAACACCGATCATGCTCCAGCTCGCCCTCTCGGCGATCATCGGCATCGGCATCGGGCACACCCTGTACTACGCAAGCATCCAGCGCCTCGGCCTTGCCGTCTCCAGCGGCGTCGTCCAACTGCAGCCCGTCACCGTCTCCATCGGCGCCATGCTGCTGTTCAAGGAAGTCCTCATCCCCATGCAGTGGATCACCGGCTCCGCGGCGATCTGCGGCGCCGTGCTCATGCTCGGCGCCCAGCAGGTCGTGGCCAGAAGGCTGGAGCGTGAACGCGTGGAGGCCGCCGAAGTGGCTGGTGCCGGGGCTGAGGCCGCGTGAGCCCCGCAGCCCCCGCCACCACGCGCCCGCCGCCGCCACGAGATGCCGCGTGGGACGTGGCCCGGGGCGCGGGCGTCCTGTGCGTCATCGCCGCACACAGCGTGGGCCCGTACCTGTCCCGCCCGCTCCCCGGCCTGCTCTGGCCCGTGTACGAGCCGGCGCCCGGACTCTGGCAGCCCACCGACCCGTCACAGGGCCCCGCCCCCGCGCCGACAGATGTGCTCTTCTGGCTCATCCGCGCCTTCACCGTCCCCTTGTTCTTCTTCATCGCCGGCCTCTTCGCCGCGCAGAGCATGAGCCGCGAAGGCCCGCGCGCGTTCCTGAGGAGCAGGCTGCAACGCCTCGGCGCCCCGCTCCTCGCCGGGTACTTCCTCGTGATGCCCCTGGTGTACGTCGTCTGGGTGTGGGGCTGGGTGCGCTTCGGCTACGCCGCGTGGGAACACCTCCGCCACATGCGCTTCGGGCCCGCCGTCCAGCCCAACCTGCACGGGTTCGGGCACCTCTGGTACCTGTGGTACCTGCTGCTGATGTGCACCGGCGCGGCCGCGTGGACGCTCATCGCCCCGGCCAAACCCCCGCCACCCCCGGACGCCGCCGCGCACCAGGACACCCGCGCCGCCCTCCGCGTCCTCGCCCCCGCGGCGCTCGCGCTCCTGGTGCTTGTCCCGGTCGCCGCCCTCCTCCCCACCGCCGTCCAAGTCTTTCAGAACGGCTTCTTCCCCCGCGCCGGGTTCTTCCTGTTCCACGCCATGTTCTTCATGTGGGGCTGGGCCGCGTCCGCACCCATGCTCGACCCGCACAGCGCCCCGCGCCGATGGACCGCCCGCCTGTCCCCCCTCCTCATCATCGCCGGCGCGCTGTGCGCTCTCCAGATGCTGTGGACACTCTTCCCCGCACTCCACATCCACCAGAACCAGCCACCGCCCACCTTGCTGACACCAAAAGAGCGCTGGCGCGTGGGCGTCCTCGCATCCGGCGCGGCCCTGCTGCTGGTCCCCGGCGTCGTGGGAACCGCCTCCGCCCTCGCGCACCGCGCACCGGCCTGGCTCCCCGCCCTCGGCCGCAGGAGCCTCTGGGTCTACACCACGCACATGCCCTGGGTCGGCCTGGTGGCGGTTGCGCTCTTCAAGGTCCCCCTGCCCGCGGAACTCAAGGCGGCCGCGGCGTTCGCCGCCGCGCTCGCCATGTCGCTGCTCACCCGCCGGGTGTTCAGCGCCACGGCCGTCGGACGCTGGCTGGGGGCCTGAGCCCTACAGCAGGAACGCGCTGATGATGTTGTCGCCGATGCCGACGAGCGCGGCCCCGGCGATCAGCCCGGCACAGATCGGCTCATGCGTCTTCACCCAGAGCGTATTGCCGTACGACTCGCTGCGGTGCTTGTACATCCGGCCCGTCAGCCAGAAGAACGCGGAGCCGAGGAACATCCAGAGCGTCGAGTCCTCGGGGATGACCACGCCGATGGCGAAGGCCACCGGGGAAAACGGGCTCTTGTTCTTCGTGAGCACACGCACGACCTCGGCGATGACCCCGACGACCGCCCCGATGATCAGCGCCGTGAGCGCGGACGGGTGCATGATCGAGCTCAACCCCGAACTGCTCGTGAGACCGGCGATGAAGTCGCTGATGCCCTTCCACTGCAGCGCACCCGAGAACTTGTCCCCCTCCGTCAGCCTCTCCTGCACGGTCTTGCCCAGCTGCTCCGCACGCTCGCCGGTGAACGGATTGCCCGGGTGGCCCGCGAGGAACATCACAAAGAACAACGGCGTGCTCGCGATCGCGCCCGCCACGATGCCGATGCAGTGCCCGATGGCCTGCTGGCGAGGCTTCGCGCCCAGCATGTACCCCGGCTTGATGTCCATCAGGAGATTGGCCGCATTGCTGGCCACCTCCGTGGTCATCGTCGCCGTCATCAGGTTGGTGCCGGGATGCCTGGGATTGAGCAGGCCGAACGTAAGCTGCGTGATCTTGGAGAGCGACCCCGTCGGCGTGATGCTCGTCGCCGCCGTCGCCGTCACGGCGATCAGGGTGAGCACCACGATCAGCGGGATGGCCAGCGCCCCCAGCTCCCACCGCACCCCGAACCACGAATGCGCCATCCAGACGCCGACCGCGCCCACCAGCGGAACCCCCGCCAGGGACACCCACAGCGGCAGCTCGATATGCCGCACAGGGTCCTCCACCGGCGTCGCACCACGCCGGAAGAGCCCCTTGAACGCGTTGACGATGATGTCGGGCTTGGCGAAGAACCCCGTCAAGCTCGCGCACACGAGCATCGCGACACCCGGCCACAGCACCCAGCCCACAAGCACATCGTTCCGCTGATTCGCGGCCCCCGCCGCCGCGACGGCAACCCCCTTCTTGAGCACCCAGCCGTGGTTCAGCGCGACCGGCGCCGCGACCATCCACGCAACCATCATCCCCACCATCATGTTCGCCGCATACCGGATGTGCATGAGCCCGCCCGCCCCGAACATCGCCAGGTCCAGCGTCGGGCTCAACGCCAGCTTGCGCGGATCAACACCGAACAGCGAGGGCATCCACACCCTGCCCTTCTCCGCCAGGGCGTAGTACCAGGCATCCAGGTGCTCTGCCATCATGACCGCCTTGTCGCGCCCCAGCAGCCTGCACTGGAGGAGCAGTTGGTAGTGCTCGCCGCTGATGAACTTGAGGAACCCCGCGAGCACCGCCGCAACCGCCAGCGCCTTGGCCTTGAACAGGCCCACGTGGGCGTCCGAGTTGTAAAGCGTGTCCAGCACCACACCGCACGCCTGACCCTCCGGGAACGGCGCCTGCTCGTTGTTGATGAACCGCCGCTTCATCGGGAACGCCACCAGCACGCCCAGCACCGACAGCACCACGTTGAACAGCAGCATCTGCCACCACGGCAGCAGCCTGTCGGTCACCATCATGTACGCCGCCATGCCGGAGATGAGCGGGCCGGTCATGTACCCGGCGCTCGTCGCGATGCTCTGCATCGCGTTGTTCTCCAGGATCGTCATGTCCCGGGCGCCCGCCCTCGACAGGACCTTGAACATCGCAAACGCGAGGATCACGCTCGTCAGACCCACGCCCAGCGTCCAGCCCGTCTTCGCGCCGATGTACAGGTTCGTCGCGCTCAGCAGCCCCCCCAGCACGAAGCCGGTGATCGCCGACCGCACCGTCAGCTGCGCCATGTCCCCCCGGAACACGTTCTCTAGCCACCAGCGGTCCTTCTGCTGGGGCGTCCACGTCCGTACTTGTTCTTCCGTCAGGGTCGGGATGGCCATGGCGGGGAGCGTAGTAGCAAAGGCCGCACGATGACAACCCACTGCCACCCACGACACCGCCCCGCACGGCCCGCGTGCCAGACCGCGCCGCCCACTCCCGCAACGCAGACACACAACCGGCCGATAGAAGGGATCGGCCGGCGTGATACCAGCCTTCGCCGTCCTCTTACGCCACCACCCGCGTGCCCCCGATCAGCCGGTCCGGCCGCAGCCACGCCCACGCCAGCACCGCACACACCCCGCTCGTCATCGACAACGCCGCCGTCGTCGTGAGCGCCAGCAGCGCCGCATGGTCCTTCTCAACCCCCGCCAGCCCCGCAACCCCGGCCGTCCCCATCTCCGCTACCCCCAGCGCCCCCGCCGGCGCCGCCGCATTGAGTAGCAGGTATGTGCTGCCCATGAGCGCGCTGCCCGCGGCGCTGATCGGCAGCGAAGTGATCTTCGCCGCCACATAGAACCTCGCCGCATACGTGGCGATATCCACCACCCGCAGCCCGATATGCCCGAACACCGCCACGGGGTCACGGGCGATCACATCCGCCCCCAGCGACACCCTCGCAAGCAGCGGCGAGCGCCGCGCCGCGTGCCCCGCGGCAACCACCAGCCCCCCCAGCACGAGCAGCCCCACCAGGACCGCCCCCACCCAAACCCCATCCACGTCCCGCCGCCACAGCGAAACGCCCGTCAGCACCGCCAGCGTCCCCACCGAAATCCCCGCGAAACCCGCGAGCCACGCGAAGAGCGTCCTCGCCCCCACCGCGTGCCGTCGGTAATGGATCAGCGCCCGCAGGAAGAACCCCAGCTTGAGAGGCAGAATGGTCAGAAACGCCGCGATCGCGTTGATGGCGATGGTCTCCCCGAGCGGAACCCGCCGCACCGGCCTCAGCGTGAGCCAGAACATCACGCCATTGATGAACAACGAAAGGAGGGTCAGGCCCACCAGCACCGCAATGTCCTGGGGCCCCGCGTGCCTGAGCTTTTCCAGAGCCGGCTGGTTCTTCTCGCTCAACACCGACCGCACAGCCCACACGAACAGCCCCGCACCCAGCAGCAGGCCGACCCCCTGCACGGCCAGCTTGCCGGGCGTCCATCGCGACGGAGGGGTGGGCGCAGCGTCCTGCACGGGCCGAGCGTACGCGCCGACCACCGGCGGCGCTCACCCCGCGTGCGTCCAGACTTCCCCCAGCGCCCTCCCCACCACGCGGTGCTGCTGATCCGCCGCCACCGCCAGCAGCCGCCGCATCGGCTCGTCCATCGGCTCATCGCTCAGCTCGAACGTGCTGTGGTGCATCGGCAGAAGGTGCTCGCCGCCCGCGTGCTGGTGCATCTCCCAGACCTCCTCCGGGCTCGCGTGCGCGTGGATCCACGGGTCGTACGCGCCGATGCCGAAGATCGACAGGTCCACCGGGCCCACGCCCCTGAAGGCCTCGCTCCGTGCCGTGTCCCCCGCAAACAGAACCCGCCGCGGCCGCCCCCCCGCCGCCCCCGCGTGCTCCACCACGTACGAGTTGTACCCGCGGTGCTTGTCCCAGATCGTCCTCGCCCCCCAGTGGTTCGGCCGCATCGCCCGCACCGCAAGCCCGTCCACGTCTACCCCGTGCTCCCAGTCCACCTCCCGCACCTCCCCGAACCCCCGGGGCACCAATCCCCTGGTGTGCCGGGCCGTCAGCACGCGCGTCCCACGGTCCGCGATGGCCCGCAGGCTGGGCCGGTCAAGGTGGTCAAAGTGCGCGTGGCTCAACAGGATCAGGTCCGGCCGGGGCAGCGACCGCGGATCAATCCCCGGCGACTGACGCGACACGCCGAACGTCAGCGGCCCCACCTTTAACCCAATACGGTGCGAAAAAACCGGGTCGGTCAGCACCCACCGCCCATCCACCCGCAGCAGCACCGTCGCGTGACCCAGCCACGCCGCCCCCAGCGGCGCACCCGCCAGCTGCTCCAGCGAAGCAGCATCCAGCGCCATGCCCTCCGCCGCCTTGGCACGGCGGGCGTGCGTCAGCGTGTGCAGGAGATTCTTCGGATACCGCCGGGCAGAAGACCTCGCCGCCGCCGGGGTATACCCAGGTGGCCCCACCGGCTGCGTCGCCAAGGCCTGCACGGCGGCACGGATCCGGGGTTGGGGAGGTGTGTAGGCCACGAAGTTCTACGGAATCCTGCCCTGAACGGAGAAACCCAGAAGGGAAAGTCCCGTCCCTCGATCACACATGTCCTTCTTCGGACATCCCGCCCCCCGCATGCGGCCCATTCCTCGCCGCCCCAACCCTTCCGCCCACTCTGATGCCGCCGGACCACCCTCTGTCACCGGAGCGTCACACACACGCCGCCGCACGGAACCCCAGGGGCAACCCGCCCGTCTCATCAGCAGCCCGCTCCCTCTGAGTACGCTTGGGAACGGCCGGCGGATCGTGACACACCCATCCAAGGAGCCACGCTGTGAAGTCTTCAACTCTGTCGTCGTCAGGTGAGACGGGCATGAACCGTACGAGCGCCCCCGCCCGCCTGCCCGCCGCACGCCTGCTGGTCCTTGCCACGCTCGCGGGGTTGGCCCCCGCCGCCTGGGGAGAAGCCAAGGCGGACCCGACCACCTCCGTCACCATCTACAGCTCATCGGAGCCCGGCGCCATCTCCGCCGACCTCTACCGCCCCCGCGTCGGGCAGCAGTGGGACTACGCCTACAACCAGCAGATCCCCGGCTACGCCTTCGTGCGCGAAGACCGGCCGATCCGGCTGGGCGCCGGCAAGACCACGCTCCGCATCACCGACGTCGCCGCCCTCATCGAGCCCACCACCGTCTCGTTCAAGTCCCTCACCGACCCCGACGGAACACGGGTGGGCGAGCAGAACTTCCAGTTTGACCTCGTCAGCAACCAGAAGCTCCTCGAGAAGTTCATCGACAAGCCCATCGCCGTAGACGTCACACGGGGGGACAAGGCCGAGACCGTCCACGGCACCCTCATGTCCGCCGCCGGCGGCCTCATCCTGAAGAAGGACGACGGCACGATCGACGTCATCAACGGCTACACCTCCCTCAACCTCCCCAGCCTCCCCGACGGCCTCATCACGCGCCCCACGCTCGTCTGGGACGTCTACAGCGACAAAGGGGGCGACCAGACCGCCCGCATCTCCTACCAGACCGACGGCATCACCTGGTGGGCCGACTACAACCTCGTCTACACCGACACCGACAACGCCAACAAGGGCACCCTCGACGTGTCCGCATGGGTCAGCATCCTCAACAAGTCCGGCGGCAGCTACAGGGACGCCCGGCTCAAGCTGGTCGCCGGCCAGGTGCAGCGCACCCAGCCGCAGAACAGGGCCTTCGACAGCATGGCACGCGCCGAACTGATGGCAGGGGCGGCCGCCGCCCCCGCGTTCCAGGAAAAGTCCTTCTTCGAGTACCACCTCTACACGCTCGACACACCCGCCACGATACCCGACAACACCACCAAGCAGCTCGAGCTCTTCCCCACCGCCCGCAGCGTCCCCGCAGACAAGGTCCTCCTCTACGCCGGCCAGGGCGACGACTGGTGGTACGGCGGGGAGCCCATGACGGACCAGAACTACGGCGTCCAGAGCAAGAGCGACGTGGACGTCTACCTGCGATTCGAGAACGACAAGAAGAGCGGCCTGGGCATCCCCCTGCCCGCCGGACGCATCCGCGTGAGCAAGCTCGACAGCGCCGACGGCAACATGGAGTTCATCGGCGAGGACACCATCAAGCACACGCCCCGCGATGAGGAAGTGCTCATCCGCCTCGGCAAGGCGTTCGACGTCGTGGGCTCACGCCGCCAGGTGGAGTTCAGCGTCGACAGCGTCCGCCGCACCATGACCGAGACCATCGAGGTCGAGGTCCGCAACCGCAAGGACCAGGCCGCCGAAGTGGTCGTCCAGGAACGCATGCTCCGCTGGGCCAACTGGCAGTTCGTGGGCAAGGACACCCCCACCTACAAGAAGCTCGACGCCCGCACCGTCCACTTCCCGGTGCAGCTGGCCGCCAACGAAACCAGGAAAGTGACCTTCACCGTGAAGTACAGCTGGTAGCGCCCCCACACGCAGGCCACCCCGCCCGCCCGCACCCGCGGGCGGGTTTACTCTTCCCCCCGTGGGCACCAACCCAGCCACACCGCCGTCCATCGCGCCCGCCGTCGCCGCCCTCCGCGCAGGACGCCTCGTGGCCTTCCCCACCGAGACCGTCTACGGCCTCGGCGCCGACGCCTTCGACGCCAGCGCCGTGCTGAAGGTCTTCACGCTCAAGGGCAGGCCCACCCGCAACCCGCTCATCGTCCACGTCTGCGACCTCGACATGGCCCGCACCGTCGTCGCGCGATGGACGCCCGAGGCCGACAAGCTCGCCCAGGCGTTCTGGCCGGGCCCCCTCTCGATCGTGCTCCCCCGCTCACCCAGCATCCCCGACATCGTCACCGGCGGCTCCCCCAACGTCGCCGTCCGCTGCCCGGACCACCCGCTCACGCTCGAACTCATCCGCACGCTGGGGAGGCCGCTGGTCGGCCCCAGCGCCAACGCCTCCGGCCATGTCTCACCCACCACCGCCGCACACGTGCGTGCCGAGTTCAGCGAGAACGATGTGTTCGTGCTGGACGGCGGGCCGTGCCGGGGAGGTATCGAGAGCACCGTCGTGACCATGGCAGAGCACCCGCCACGCGTGCTCCGCCCGGGCATCATCGGCGCCCCCGAGATCGGGCGCGTGCTGGGAGAAGTGGTGAGCGACCGCCCCTCCGCCCCCGCCCCCACCGGCCCCCTCGACAGCCCCGGGCAGATGGAAAAGCATTACGCCCCCCGCACGCGCGCCGTGCTCGTCCGCGCCGCCGACGCCGCCGCGTTCGTGCGCCGTGCAGTCGGCAAGGTTGTGCTCATCTCCCACCAGCCGGTGGAAGTGCCCCCGCCCCACCAGTGCATCCCACTCCCCGCGGAGGCCGAGGCGTACGCCGCCGCCCTGTACGCCGCACTGCGTGAAGCAGACACCCGCGGCGCAGGTGTCCTCGCCATCGCGGAGCCCGCGGGCACCGGCCCCGTCTGGGACGCCGTCCGCGACCGCCTCCATAGAGCAACGGCCTGACCCGCGCAACCCCAGGACGAGGCCGACTCAGCGGTACCCGTCAAACACGAACGTGTACATCCCGTTCGAGTACGACTGCCCCACGCCGCCCACAGGGTTCTGGTGCCGCCCGGGGAAAGTCTCCAGGTAGTTCACGTGCCCGTCAAGGAACCCCATGATGGAACGGTTCACATCCCCGTACCCGTTCTTGATCTTGTAGTTGGGGTCCGTGTTGTACACCACGATGTCCGCGTACTCGTCATGCACCCAGCAGAACCGCGACGGGCTGAACGTGTCGCCCGCCTTGATCATCCGGCACCCCGTCCAGAACGCCGGCGTGAACCCCAGCGCACTCCGCCCCGGCGGCGGCGCCATCAGGAACTCGTGCCACTTGAGGTTGAACTGGTACGAAGTTCCCACGCTCTCATAGCACGAAGCCACCCGCCCCAGCAGCGGGTCCACATAGGTGTTGGGGCCAGGCCAGTTCTCCTGGTGACCCAGCTTGTCACTGGGGTCCCGGAACACCGGCAGTTTGTCCGCCAGACGCTCCTCGTTGGTCGAGCCAAACGGCTGCCCCGGAGGAGGCTCGGAAATCGCAGCATCTGTGACATACGCGTTGAGCGGGCGGTCTTTGGCCTCAAGATCAAGCTGGTCACCCGCCCCCAACTGGCTGGACGTCAGCCAGTAGCCCGAACAGTCCTTCCCGCCGAATGTCCATGTGCACAGCCAGGACAGCACCGTGATCTGCCTCTGCCCGGCCGCGTTGGTGTAGTACTCCGGCGCCATCCCCCGCGGCCCATTGGGCTGGATCGATGGCACGCCGTACAACGCCGACGGCTTCGGAGCGGTGATGGGGTAGAACCCCTTCTGGTCATTCGCATACGAAGCCGCGGCCGTGCAAATGGACCGCAGGTTCGCCCGCGACTTCGTCATCCAGCCCACCTTCTTCATCTTGCCCACAGCAGGGAGCAGGATGGAGATGAGCAACGCGATGATCGCGATGACGACCAGCAGTTCAATCAGGGTAAAACCAAAGCGCACGCGTGACTTCATGACACGCACCTCCAACCAGAGTTGCCGAACCACGCTCAGGACAAGCAGGGTCTACAACCGGTCGCGCCGGGCCCGATTGTCCTCGGTTCAGCGATAGCCGTCGAACACGAACGTGTACATCCCGTTGGAATACGACTGCCCGATGCCGCCCACCGGGTTCTGGTGACGGCCCGGGTACGTCTCGAGGTAGTTCACGTGACCATCCATGAACCCCATGATGGAACGGTTGACGTCGCCGTACCCGTTCTTGATCTTGTAGTTGGGGTCCGAGTTGTACACCACGATGTCCGCGTACTCATCGTGCACCCAGCAGAACCGCGACGGGCTGAAAGTGTCGCTTGCGCGGATCATGCGGCAGCCCGTCCAGAAGGCCTTCGTGAATGCCAGCGCAGGACGCCCCGAACCCGGAGGTGGCGACATCAGGAACTCGTGCCACTTCGCGTTGTACTGGTACGACGTGCCCACGCTCTCGTACGCGGAGGGGTACCGGCCCAGCAGCGGATCGATGTTGGTGTCCGGACCGGGCCAGTTCTCCTGGTGCCCCTGCTTGTCGCTCGGGTCCTTGAACACAGGCAGCTTGTCGGCAAGACGCTCCGGATTGTTCGAGGAGTAGGGCTGCCCGGGGTCAGGAGCTCCGATCGCAGCATCAGTGACGTACGGGTTGAGCGGGCGGTCCGCCGCCTCAATGTCGAACAGACCGCCGGTAGAACCGACCCAGAATCCGCGGCAGTCCTTTCCTCCGAAAGTCCACGTGCACCAGCCGGCAATGTTGAGCGGTGCGCCCGTCTGCGGATTGAACTCAAGCGCCATGCCACGCACCGCCGGCGACGGTGGCGCGGAGATGGGATAAAACCCCTTCTGGTCGCTGGAGTACGCCGCGGCCGCCGTGCAGATCGAGCGGAGATTCGCGCGAGACTTGGTCATCCAGCCCACCTTCTTCATCTTGCCCACCGCCGGCAGCAGGATGGAAATGAGCAGCGCAATGATCGCGATGACGACAAGCAACTCAATCAGCGTAAATCCACGGCTCTTGCGGGACTTCATGGCAGATGGCTCCAACCGGTGTTTTCCGAACCTGCACCCGCCCAGAACGGACAGGCGCCGTAATCCCAAGCCCCCAAGGGCCGCCTCGGAAGGCCAGCAACCCATGCGCCGAAACGAGCAGAAGGGTTGCAGCCCAAGGCCTAGAACAGTAGTAGAACAGATGTTTGCAGAGATGTCAAGGGGGGGCACGCTTTCGGAGGGAGTTTCTGGACCAGCCGGAGCCCGGATTCAAGGGGTACCACGGGCCGAACTCCGTGCTTCCAGGGACGGGTGCGGAACCTGCGCCCGCCCCTACCCGTACAGAAACTTGTCAACTCTGACACGCCACGTTTCACACCCCGTGGCCAGTTTCTGGAGGCGTTTGGGGTAGAATGAAGCTGTACCCGTATCCACTTCGCAAGTGCGAGCCCCAGAACGTCGAAACGGGTGGGGATGGGGTCGAGAGCCGGAGTATGGGGGCGCCGCATGGAGTGGAGCCGTCAGGTTCTATGAGCGAAGTGCGTGGACAGTCCGGAGCAGGAAGCACGGGCATCCCGGCGCGAGATTCTCTCGCCGAGACGTCGCGCCTCAGCGGCTCCCAGCAGGCCGCGGTAAACGGCTCACGCAACGCCGCAAGCGGGCCCGCCATGGGCTCCACCGGCCCAGCCGTACCCACCACCGAAGAGGTGCTGAGCGAAGTCGCCAAGAGCGCCAGCAACATCGACAGCGTCGTCGGACGCCTCGTGCTCGACCAGGGCTTCGCCACCCTCGAGGAAGTCCAGCACTGCCTCACCCGCGCCCGCGCAGACCAGGTCGACCTCAACCAGAAGTCCCTCGCCGAACTGCTCGTCGACAACGAGTTCATCACCCGCCGCCAGATGGAGCGCCTCCGCGAGCAGGCCCTCGCCGAAAAAGCCGGGCAGAAGATCCCCGGCTTCAAGATCATCAGCAAGCTCGGCGCAGGAGCCATGGCCACCGTCTACAAGGCCAAGCAGATCAGCCTCGACCGCATGGTCGCCATCAAGGTCCTCCCCAAGAAGTTCACCAGCAACAAGCAGTTCATCGAGCGCTTCTACGCCGAAGGCCGCGCCGCCGCCCAGCTCAACCACCCCAACATCGTGCAGGCCTACGACGTGGGCAAGGCCGGCGAGTACCACTACTTCGTGATGGAGTTCGTCGACGGCACCACCGTCTACGACGAAATCGTCAAGCGCAAGCGGATCCCGGAGGCCGAGGCGGTCGACCTCGCCATCCAGACCACCGAAGCCCTCCTCCACGCCCACGAGCGCGGCCTCATCCACCGCGACGTCAAGCCCAAGAACGTCATGATCACGACGTCGGGCACAGCCAAGCTCGCCGACATGGGCCTCGCCCGCGCCATCTCCGACAAGGAAGCAGCCGAGGCCGAGCAGGGCAAGGCCTTCGGAACACCCTACTACATCAGCCCCGAGCAGATCCGGGGCGAACTCCAGATCGGCCCGCCCGCCGACGTCTACTCCCTCGGCGCCACCCTCTACCACATGGTCACCGGCCAGGTCCCCTTCGACGGCAAGAACCCCAGCGCCGTCATGCACAAGCACCTCAAGGCCGAACTCGTCCCCCCCGACCACGTCTTCCCCAGGCTGTCCGCCGGACTCTCCGAGGTCATCGAGATGATGATGGCCAAGGCCCCCCAGGACCGCTACCAGAACTGCAAGGACCTCCTCACAGACCTCCGCGCTGTCAAGGAACAGAAGAGCCCCCCCATCGCCCACCGCGACTTCGGCCACGCCGACCTCTCCGCCCTCGCCGCGGCCGAAGCCAACGCCGCCGCCACCGCCCCGGCCGCCGCCACCGTCCTGAAGGCCGACCCGGCCGAAGCCAAGCGGTACCAGATGTACCTGTACATCATGGGCGGCCTGCTGGTGCTGAGCGTCATTTTCAACCTCGTCCAGCTCATGGGCCGGTGAGACGTCCCCCAAAGAACAACGGGCTTGAACCGCCCAGGCACCCCCCCCCGTGGGCCCTCCCCGCCCCGCCCTACCATGGGCTCAATCCGGCGCCCGTCGCGCCGGCCGAGGAGACCCGCCGCGGATGACCCCACACCTGACCCGGCACAGCGCAACCGGTGGCCGTCAATCATGACGGCCCGCCGGAAGACAGCCCCGCCTTGGGACGTGTCACGCGCTCTGGTCGTGCGGGGTGGTACGCGAGCGGAATCTCGCCCCCGGGGGTATATGCGCCAGTAATCCCGCGACCGGGCGTGCGCCCGGTGCGCTGTCCGTGCCGGCCTGAGAACCGGCTGCCTGCAAGGAGATGGAAGGGCCTATGAGTCGATTCGGTGGTCGTGAGCAGAGCGGTCCGCCCCGGGTGCGGGTCAACCACATGATCCGTATCACGCCGGTGCGTGTGATCGGACCGGACAACGAACAGGTCGGGGTCATCGAGACCTCCGACGCGTTGCGCCGTGCTGTAGACATGGGCATGGACCTCGTGGAGATCTCCCCCGAGGCACGGCCCCCCGTCTGCAAGATCATGGACTACGGCAAGTACAAGTACGAGCTCTCCCAGAAGCAGCGCAAACAGCGCGCCGCGACCAAGAGCAGCGAAATGAAGGAGCTGCGCCTCGGGCGCAGCGTCAAGATCGACCCCCACGACGTGCAGGTCCGCATCGACCAGGCCCGGCGCTTCCTCATGGCCGGCCACAAGGTGATGTTCACCCAGCGCTTCAAGGGCCGGGAAATCGCCCACAAGGAACTGGGCCTCCAGAACCTCGCCGACGTCCGCGACGGCCTCGCCGACATCGGCAAGGTCGAACAGCCCCCCCGCTGGATGGGCAAGTCCGCTAGCATCATCATCGCCCCCGACAAGGCCAAGGTCGACGCCGTCAAGCGCAAGCTCGACAAGGAACGCGCCGAGAAGCTCGCCCGGGGCGAAAAGGTCGAAGAAGAGAAGTCCATCGAGCAGCTCGAGGCCGAGGTCGCCGCCACGCAGGGCGACGACGATGACGGCGACGAGGAATAAACAACACCAACATCCACCCACCCGAACTCCCCGCCCCGCGGGGAGTTTTTTCTGCGCAGTCCACTATCCTTCCCCGTGCACCCCCCCACCACCCCCACCCAGCAGAACAGCGAGCGGGTCATGACGCGCCTGGTGCGCGAAGCCGCCCGGGAAGCCGGCGCACGCGTCGAATCGCTCGGCGAAGGGTGGATCCTCCGGCTGACCACACCGGACGCAGTCCGGCACATCCACGGGTATTCGTTCGACCTGAACCCCGCCGCGACCCACCAGATCTGCTGCGACAAGGCGGCGACCGCCGAGGTGCTCACCAGCGCGGGCGTGGCGGCCGTCCCCCACCGCCTTTTCCTGCACCCGGCCATGGCCAAGTTTGTTCCCCACAAGGGCACCTGGCAGGGGCTGCTGGGGTCGTTCGAGGGGTGGGGACGCGACGTGGTGGTGAAGGACAACGAGGGCACGGGCGGGCGGGGCGTCACACGGTGCCGCAGCGTGGTGGAGCTGGAAGAGGCGGTGTACCGGCTGTTCGAGCGTGTGCAATCGCTGGCGGTGTCGCCGTTCGTGGACATCGCGCACGAGTTCCGGTTCGTGATGCTGCGGGGGGCGTGCGAGTGCGTGTACGAGAAGGTCCGGGCGAGCGTGACGGGCGACGGGGAGAGCACGCTGCTGGAGCTGCTTGCGCGGCAGCCTGCGTTCCGGGGGCTGCCGATGGCGGCGCTGCTGGAGAACCTGGAGGAGCGTGAGCGTGCGGCGCTGGCGGTGGTGGTTCCCCGGGGGGAGGTCCGGCTGCCCAACTGGCGTCACAACCTGGGGCAGGGGGCCAGCGCGAGGCTGGTGGGCGAGGGCGAGGCGAGGTCGCTGCCGGCGTGGGAGCTGGCGCACCGCGCGGCGGGGGTGCTGGGGCTGGAGTTCGGGAGCGTGGACGTGGTGCGGGCGGGGGGCGGGGCGGGGTGGAGCATCCTGGAGGTCAACAGCGGGGTGATGATGGAGTTTCTCGCGCGGACGGTGCCGGAGGGCGAGGCGGTGGCGCGCCGGGTGTACGGGCGGGCGGTGCGCGAGATGTTCGCCCGGTGAGTTCCCATCAGGTGCAGGGGCCTCCGGAGAAGACG
This sequence comes from Phycisphaerales bacterium, assembly GCA_046350475.1. Classification (GTDB taxonomy): domain Bacteria; phylum Planctomycetota; class Phycisphaerae; order Phycisphaerales; family UBA1924; genus BJHL01. The sequence continues at coordinate 465,829 of JAXMAJ010000002.1, forward strand.
CTGAGAAGGGCGTCGATGTCGGCGGTGTCGGGGAACAGGCCGTCGTTGTTGAAGTCGATGTCGCCGCAGGTGCCGGTTGAGCACGGGCCGCCGGAGAAGACGGAGAGGAAGTCGTCGATGTCGGCGGTGTCGGGGAAGAGGCCGTCGTGGTTGAAGTCGGTGGGGTCGCAGCCGCCGGGGAACGCCCCGTTCGCCAGCTCGGGCCCCAGGAGCACGCGGGCAGACAGGCGGACATCCGCGATGCGGCCCACAAAGTAGCCGGTCTCGTCGTCGTCGCTCCCGATCTCCGCCTCGTTGCCCGCGAAGGCGGGCGTCATGGTGCTGGCGACGACGGCGACGCGCCGGCCGTCCACGTAGTACTCGTGCTGGGCGCCGTTCCAGGTCCAGGCGGTGTGGTGCCACGCGTGCATCGTGAGGCCGGGCATGTCCACCGGGGCTGCGCCGCCGGTATCGGCCCACAGCATCGAGCGCAGCGGGCCGCCCGGGGCCGCCGGCGGCAGGATGCTCGCCTGCAGGTCTGTCCGCGTGCCGGCGGTGCCGTAGTTGAAGACCACGCCGCCCGCGCTGGCGGGGTCGGACCCCTCCACCATGACCCACGCCTCCAGCGTCCCGGCGGGCAGGGGGAGTGAGGCGAGCTGGGCGGGGATGTTGATCCGTGAGGGCGCGCCGGGGAGCGTGGCGGCGTAGCCGGAGATGCTCCACGGACGCGGCCCGGCGTTGGCGATGGACGCGGCGCCGGCGAGGGTTCCGTCGAGCGTGCTGCGTCCGCAGGTTTCGGCCCCGGACTGGTCGAAGGCCCAGAGCGCCACGGTGTCGGCGCTGCAGGTGGTTGCGGCGATGTTGTCCAGCAGCACGTACCCGGCACCGCCGCCCGGCACGTGCTGGAACCGCAGTGTGCACGCGTGCCCACGGAACTGCTCGGGGATCGGGAGGAACGGGCGCATCGCGAGGGACGCGGGGAGGGTGCTCACGTCCACGGGCGCGAACGTGTGTGTCGTCACACCCGGGCTGGCAATGGAGACGACCAGCGTGTTACCGGTGCCCGTGCCGCCGGCGCGGGCCGCCTGGAACTGCACCACGCTGGGCACCAGCGGCGCGACAAAGTCGTTGTGCGTGCGCTCGGCGCCCGGGTCCAGGCGGAGCGCGTACCCGCTGCCCTGCGTCACGGCGGTGGCCCCCCCACCACCCCCGTGGTACCCCCATCCCGCCATGCTGCCGGAGTCGAAGGCGCCGTTGTAGATGACCGCGGGGAACGCGGTTGCGACCCGGGGCGCGGTGCCGGCCGCGTCGCGCTGGGCCTGTCCGGCCGCGAGGGCAGAGAACCTGTAGCCCTCGCTGTTCCGGCCGGCGGGGTACCAGGTGGGCATGTTCGCGGCGGTGACGCAGAAGCTCGAGTCGCACACCTGGGGCGTGGTCGGGCGGATGGTGCCGTGGTACCAGAGGTGGACGTCCAGGTGCGCGTAGGTGTTCGCGCCGGGGAACATGGCGTCGGAGAGCGAGGGGGCGTGGGTGCCGGGCACGGGCATGCCGTTGAAGTCGAAGATGTCGGAGTCGGTGCGGTAGTAGTTGTCGGCCCAGGTCACGCCTTCCCACACGCGGGGCACCGGGTCGCCCCAGTCCAGCGCGATGGGCTCGGCGAAGGTGCCGTTGACGGGGTGCGGGTCGAGGTAGGTCAGCTGGTCCACACCGATCCCGTTTGCCACGAAGCGGCGTGCGAGTTCGCTGTTCACCACTGCGCCCCGGCTGTGGCCGATCAGGTGGATTGACTTGTCCGCCAGGGTGACGCCGGCGAGGCCGGCGCGCGGGTCGAGCATAGCGGAGAACAGGGCGTCGGCCGCGCCTTCGGCGTAGCCCCGCTGCGGGCTGTCGGACCCGCTGCACTCGGCGAGCCAGTCGGCGACGAGCACGACGTTGGCGTCGGACGCGGGGCCAACGGTGCTCAGGAGCAGCCAGTCGTTGGTCGCGGGCTGGTAGCGGTAGACCCGTGCGTCGCCCGCCCGCTGGGCGATCTCCTGGGCCATGTCGATGGTCCACTGCGGGAACTGGCTTGAGTTGAGCTGCCAGCCGTGGGTGATGAGCGTGGCGGTCTGGGCGTGCAGGGCGGCGCCGCTGAGCGCGAGGCCCGCGAGCAGGGGCAGCAGGGGCGCGTGGCCGGCGGGGGGGAGCTTCATGGTCGTCATTGCGAGAGCACGGGGGAACGTCAGACGCAGGGGCCGCCGGCGAAGACGCGGATGAACGCGGCGATGTCGTCGGTGTCGGGGAAGAGACCGTCGTTGTTGAAGTCGATATCGCCGCAGGTACCGGTCGGGCACGTGCCGCCGCCGAAGACGGTGAGGAAGTCGGTGATGTCCTGGCTGTCGGGGAAGAGGGTGTCGCCGTTGAAGTCCACGGAATCGCAGGCGGGGGCCGGCACGGGTCCGATCCAGAGCAGGGCTTCGTCGCGGTTGTTGGCGGGGTTGAAGCCGGACCCTGTGACGTACATCTGGTCCCCGTCCACCCAGACGTTTTCGGCGACGGTGTCTCCCCACGAGCCCGTGAGAACGGCGTGCAGGTCGAACCATGTCTCGGCGGTGCCGGCCCAGAAGCCGGCGTGGCGGACACCTGCGAAGTGTGCGCTCCCGACCTGCACGCCCTCGCCCATGCCGCTCACTTCGGAGTCTGCTGCCCCGGCGGGGTTCAGGTCGACGAGCGTGAACGGGTTGCCGTTCCAGAGGGCGGCGTGCTCGGCGCCGGCGAGTTCGAAGATACCTCCTTGTTTGCCGGCGTACGCGGCGTAGGCGACGGAGTAGGCCGAGCCGGGGCCCGGGTGGAGGTTGACCCACGAGGCGGCGGTGCCGGCCCAGAGGGCAGCGTTGATCGCGGTTCCGGTGCCGGTGGGGTCGGTGTAGCCGACCTGCCACCCGTTGTGGACAGCGAAGGCGAAGGACGAGGCGGTGCCGGGGTGGAGGCTGACGAAGGAGGCGGCGTCGCCGGACCAGAGGCTTGCCTGGTACTGTCCTGCCGGGGGAGTGCCGAAGTAGGTGATACCGACCTGCTGGATTCCGTCGGTGCCGTAGGCGACGGATGAGAACGCGCCGGAGGGGTGGAGGTCGACAAAGGCGAGTGAGGGTCCGTCCCACAGGGCGGCGTGATCGAGGCTGAAGCGCGCCACACCGACGCAGTCGCCCCCCGGTCCCGGCGCCGTCGAGTAGATTCGTGAGTATGACGCGGCGGCAGGGTGGGCGTCCTGGATGCCGGTGATGGGGCTTCCGGACCAGACGGTGGCGCGGTCCCGTCCGGCGGCGAAGACGTAGCCGCCCTGGCGTCCGTTCCCTGAGCCTTCGGCGTACGAGCGGACCACGGGCACGGTACCTGCGGTGGGGTGCAGGTTGACGACGGTCCATTGGGCGTGGGCGGGAGCGGCGATGGCGGGGAGAAAGGCGATGCCGGACAGGACGAGTGTCGATCGCATGGTGCACCTCTGTTGTGAGTGATCCGGGAGGAGCATACACGTTTTGGACGGCCTCCACAACCCACAGAGCGGGGTGGAAGTTCGAGGAGGATCGGGATGTTGCAGGGTCGGGCTTTGTCGCGGGGGGTGCCGCGATCGGTGCGATTCAAGGGCAGAAACGCGGGTGCGTGCGGCCCGATAACGGCTGTTTTGGGCGGTTGCGCTGTGGGCAGTTGACTTTGGTGCGCGTGGAGGAGAGGCGGGGTGAAGGAGGGGCGTTGCGGGGGCGGGGCTGTGCGGCGGGGGGATGGACACGGGCCGGCGGGCGCATGGGGGTCTTGGGGGTGCGCTCATGGCGCAAGGTTACTGCGGGGTGGGAGTGGCGCCAAGGGCTGGAGCGCGGAGTGACATCAAGTGTCGCACACGCGGGGTCAGTCCGGAATAGAAACTGCGTGGGAGTTCACGGAGGATCGCACGGGGGTGTTCGTGCGGCGGGGAACGTCCGTGCGCAGGCCTGCGGAACGGGTGGAGCGCGGATCGGGGGGCGTGCCGGTTGCGGGGAATGCTAGAGGCACGTTCCGCCACCGAAGACGCGGATGAGGGCGGTGATGTCGTCGGTGTCGGGGAAGAGGCCGTCGTTGTTGAAGTCGATGTCGCTGCAGGCACCGGTGGGGCAGGGCGCGCCGCCGAAGACTGCGATGAAGTCCGCGATGTCGTCGGTGTCGGGGAAGAGGCCGTCGCCGTTGAAGTCGATGGAGTCGCAGCCGGCGGTGAAGATGACGGCGAGGGTGCCGTTCACAATGGGCGTGTCGTACGCCCTGATGCCGATGTTGTATTCCTGGCCCGCGGTGATGGGGATGTTGGAGAGGCGTGTGCCGTAGCCGCACCCGGGGGTGTCGTCGGCGCAGGCGTCGAAGGTGCTGACGTAGCACTCGCGGCGGAGGCCCAGGAGTGTGTCGGGCTGTGCGCCGGCCACGCCGGTGTCGCTGTTGCAGGTACTGAACGTCGCGGTGCCGTTCTGGGTGGCGTTCCAGCGGATCCAGATATCGTCGCCGCTGGGCGTGAAGAGCGAGCAGCCGCCCCACGGGCCGTCGAGGTTAGCGAATGTGGTGTCGTAGGTGTACAGGTTTACGCCCGCCTGGGGCGAGACCACGTGGTACGCGGCGTACCCGCAGTCGTACCCGGGAGCACGCACGTTGATTCTCTTGATCGCCACGACCCGATCGCCGATGGGCGTGGTGGCTGAGATCGGCAGGTCGCGGGGACCGAGCGGGATGTTGCCGATCGTGTAGATTTGCTGCCAGCTTTGAGTAGGAGTAAAGAACTCCAGCGGCAGGTTGCTCGAAACCCCGACGCTGCTCCCGTCCATCGCAACGGACGCCACAGGCCCCTCGACAAAGACGTCCATCACAGTCGTATGTGCCGGGAGTTCGTCCGACTCGCCGAACGTGTTGATGGTCGTCGGCGTGAACCCGCCGGGTGTGCGTCCATTCACGACCAGCGTCGCGAGCCCGCCGGTGAGCCCACCTGTGCGTGTGACGCTGAAGTTGTTCGCGAAGGTGGCGTCGTACTCGGTCACGGCGATGTAGTACGTCGCGGCGGTGGGGCCGGGCGAAGCGCCGGAGAAGGAACCGTCGCGCCCGTCGTTGAGTACCGGGGCGGTCTGGCCGGGGGACGTGACCGGGTGGACGCGGCCGGGTGCGGCGGTGTTGGTGATTCCGAAGGTGAGGGCGGAGAAGTACTGGGCACCGTCGTCGTCATCGTTGGCGATGAGCGTGCCGTCGGCGGCGTACAGGGCGATCTCGGTGTCGTAGGCGGTGGCGTTCCAGGTGAAGATGTCAAGGAGGCGGTGCGGGTCGGCGACGCGGGGGAGCGTGACGGAGTACCAGCGGACCGGGTTGACCGGGGTCACGATGACCAGTTGCTGGACCGACCGGTCCGGTACGTCGTCGAAGCGGCCGAGGTCGGCGTCCACCGTGGGCTGGGCCGAAGCGGCCTGCACGGCGGACAGGACGGCCGCGCAGCACGCGACGCGCACGGGAGACAGGGGCAACTGGGACATGGGCGGCGCTCCACGGGTTGCACCCCGCGCACTGCCCGACACGGGCAGGGTGGGATGAGAGCGCAGTCTACCCGAAAAAGGAGGTATTGCAGCAGAAAGATCAGAATCGGGCGGGCGGAACCGGGCCGGCCGCTGTCTCCAGGGAATGGGGGATTATCAAGTGCAGGGGCCGCCGCTGAAAACGCTCAGGAGGGCGTCGATATCTGCGGTGTCGGGGAAGAGGCCGTCGTTGTTGAAGTCGATGTCGGCGCAGGAATTGGTGGAGCAGGGGCCGCCGGAGAAGACGGTGAGGAAGTCGTCGATGTCCTGGGTGTCTGGGAAGAGGCCGTCGTTGTTGAAGTCGATGGGGTCGCAGGTTTGCGGGGGTGCGTAGTTGTGTCCCGAGCACGAGGAGAGCGATGCGCCGGGCGTCAGTATCTCGAGCGTCACGACGGCGGCGGTTCCGGCGGCATAGGTGGATGCCTGGTTGAAGTTGGTGGTCGCCGCAAAGTAGTTTGCTGCGAGCGAGCCGGCGATGTCGTAGCTGGTTCCAACATTCAGAATGACATCATCTGAGTCGATGCCTGCGCCGCCGCTCACGGAGAGGACGCGGCCACCGCCCGAGAACGTGCAGGCAAGACTTGCCCCGGCGTTGGGCCCCGCGGTGAATCCGCCGGAAACCTCGAGCCTTCGATGGACGGTGACGGGAGAACCACCCGGCAGTGAACTGGAAGTCACCGTGATCCGGTCCATGAACTGGGACTTGGGGAATCCGCCGTAGGTTGCGGAGTCGAAGTTCATGAAGATGCCGCAATCAGAGCACGAGTTGGCGGTGACGGTCCCGTCCCAGGCCATCATGCCGTAGTCCGACACGATCGTGTAGCCGAAGGAGCTCTGGCAGCCGGTGCCGAAGGGCGGCGTGGTGTGTCCTCCCGAGGACACGAGGGGTCCCGCCTGGAGCCAGTTTGTGTCTGTGCTCGTATCGTTGGTTTCTCCGCAGATGAAGGTCTGCACCACGCGGATGTTGTTGCGCAGGGCGCATTGCGCCCAGGCGTTGTGCGTGCACACATTGAACACCCCGACAGACAGGACGGCCAGGAACGCGGGCTTCATCAAAGAGCTCCTTGGGGCGGGCGGTGCCTCACCTCCTTAGCGAGAAAGCGTTGCCGGCAACGACACGAATGCCGGCCGAGACGCCCGCGCCCTCGCGCTACGGGATGACCGGGCCTCTCCCTGTGGCAGCCCAAGGCGGCCAGAGACCGGTAAGTCGGAGAAATTCTACCCGGCCGGACGCGGGCGCTGCCGTCTACAGGCACGCCCCACCTGAAAACACCGAGAGGAGGGCATCGATATCGGTGGTGTCTGGGAAGAGGGCGTCGTTGTTGAAGTCGATGTCGCCGCAGGTGTTGGTGGAGCAGGGGCCGCCGGAGAAGACGGTGAGGAAGTCGTCGATGTCCTGGGTGTCTGGGAAGAGGCCGTCGTGGTTGAAGTCGATGGTGTCGCAGTTGGAGACCAGGACGTTCACGGGGGGCGCGGAGGATTCGGTGCCGTTCTGGAGTTCGTAGGCCCTGGTGACCAGGGAGTGCGGGCCTGTGGCAACGGCTGTGGTGTCCCAGGTGAAGGTGTAGGGAGCGATGGAGTCGCTGGCGGCGTAGCTGCCGTCCACGTAGAGGTCCACGCGGCCCGGTGCGCCGTCCACTTCGGCGGCGGCCTGCACCCGGACGGTGCCCGAGAGGGTGGCGTTGGGTGCGGGAGCGGTGGTGGAGACGGTGGGGATGCCGATGGTGAGTTGCAGGTTGGTCGCCGGGCTGTTCTTGTACTGGTCGACATCGAGCAGGTAGCGCCACCAGTTGGCGAGGTAGAAGTCCGGTGCGCGTCCCGTGGCGTGGGGCATGCGGGCGTACCACCAGTTGAGGTATTCGCGCTGCGGGTCTGTGCTGCCTGGCGACCACTCGTGGAAGTTGAACGGGCGGGTGGCGTCGTTGAGGGCGGGGTATGTGAGCCACGCGTCGGCGTTGCTCTGCACGACGCGCGTGTTCGCGTAGTCGTAGTCGCTGGTGCCGTTGACGGGGAAGTGGACGTTGCCGACGCCGCCCAGTCCGGGCGCGTTCTGGTCGATGAGCGCGAAGCGGCTCCAGGTGTTGCAGCGGGAGTTCTGGCACCACTGGCCGTAGAGGCGCTCCATGATGGACTCGCTGCGGTGGCCGAAGGAGTGGATAGCCTCGCCCACGCCACGTTCGTAGTTCCAGCCCATCATCACGTAGGCCTTGGCGCCGCCGGCGGCGGGGTACGCGGGGCCGTTGATCCAGTACGCGCCCTGGCCTGCCATGGCGGACTCCCACATGCCTCCGATGGGCGGGGCGTAGATCCAGACTTCATCGAAGTCGCCGGCGTCGACGCGGGCGGGGAGGTTGTGCTGCTGGGCGAACCAGGTGTAGTCGAAGGTGCTGTTGTGGAAGTCGTGGGCGGCCCAGGCGGCGGCGAAGGACTCGTCGGTGTGCTGGAAACCGTCCTGGAAGCGGGGCTGCTCGTCGGCGACGACTGTTTCGACGATCTGGAACCTTGCACGGCCGTGGCTGCTCGCGAGGAAGTCCTGGCGGACCTGCTCGGCGAGGGACTGGGGGTCCTGCCAGCCGTAGGCCTGGTGCAGGCGCTGGCCGCCGAAGTTCTCCATGATGGGGTCGAAGATGTAGAGGAGGACCTTGGACTCGATGGCGTCGGGGTCGACACCCTGGGGCGGGGGCGGGCCGGCGGGTGGGAGGCCGTTGGGGTCGAGCGTGCGGAACTGGACGGCGTCGAACCAGATGCGGAATCCGGCGTCCCAGGTGTCGTGGTGGATCTCGACCTGGTCGACGTCGGCGAGGTTTGGGGTGCCGGTCTGGGTGCGCGTCCAGCCGTAGCCGCCGGCGAGCGGGACCTTGAAGAGCTTCCAGGCGAAGTTGGGGGTGAGCTGGCTGTCCGGCGTGAGCGTCATCGTCCCCGTGCCGGTGCGGATGACGACGATGGGCTGGTTGCCCTGCCAGGTGAAGGGCGTGGTGTTCTCGGGGTATTCCCAGAAGGTGAGGAAGTTGTACGCGCTGGCGTTGAAGTTCCAGGTCGGTGAGGCGGGGTACTTGACGCCGGTGTCGAAGCCGCTGGCGGTCGTGAAGAGGATGGAGGCGGCGCCCGCCTTGACGTGGGCGGCGCTGTCGGCGACGGAGCGTGCGGCGTTGTCGACGGGCGCGAAGGCGGCCCAGGACGCGGCGTTGTTCTCCGCGATATCGGGCGACTGCGCGGTTGCGGAGCGCGGGGCGAGGGCGGCGGCGGCGCAGACCGTGGTGAGCAGGGCTTTCATACTGATCCTCCCGCCGTGCAGGGAAGGGTATCAGTCCCTGGCGGTGAGGGGCGGCGGGCCGCTCTACAGGCAGGGTCCGCCGCTGAAGACGCTCAGGAGGGCGTCGATGTCGGCGGTGTCGGGGAAGAGGCCGTCGTTGTTGAAGTCGATGTCGGTGCAGTTGCTGGTGGAGCAGGGGCCGCCGCTGAAGACGGAGAGGAAGTCGTCGATGTCGGCGGTGTCGGGGAAGAGGCCGTCGCCGTTGAAGTCGATGGGGTCGCAGCCGGGGGTGAAGATGACGGCGAGGGTGCCGTTCACGATGGGGACGTTGTACGCCCTTACGGCGATGTTGTACTGCTGGTCCGCCGTCACGGTGATGTTGGCGAGGCGTGTGCCGACACCGCAGCCGGGGGTGTCGTCCCCGCACGCGAAGAAGCTTGTGCCGCACGTCTGCCTGATGCCCAGCAGGGTGTCGGGCTGCGGGGTGGTGACGCCGGTGTCGCTGTTGCACGTGCTGATGATGGCTGTGCCGGACATGGTGGGTGTCCAGCGGAACCAGACGTCTTCGCCCGAGGGGGAGTAGGGGGAGCAGCCGGTCCAGACGTCCTCAGCGCCCCCGCCGGTGGTGGTGTATGTGTACGTGGTTGTGCCCGGCACGGTGTTGATCCGGGAGCTGGGCGTGTTGCCGCAGAAGGCGTTGGCCGGGATCACCGGCACAGTCCGGTCCGCCACGGCAACGTCGCCCATCGCGTTTGTCGCACGCGCGTGCGCGGTGTACGTGCCGATGCCTGGAGCGGTGTACCCGCCAAAGGCGTCCCAGTGCGTTGGGGACACCTGTGGCAGCGTCGCGTTCAGGTTCAATTCCGGCGAGAAGACGACCACCGACTGGGCCTGCTGCCCGGCGGTGTACACCGACATGACGATCTGCTGGCTGACGTTGGCGAAGAAGTAGTTGTTGATGGAGAATGACGAGATGGTCGTGGGCAGGAGGCCGCTGGGCGTGCGGAAGTTCACGGCGAGCGTCGCGATGCCGCCGGTCATGGAGCCTGTGCGGGTGACGCTGAAGTTGTTGGCGAAGGTGGCGTCGTACTCCGTGACGGCGATGTAGTAGGTGGCGGTCGTGGGGCCAGTGGCGGGGCCGGAGACGACGCCGTCGCGCCCGTCGTTGAGGAGGGGGCTGGTCTGGCCGGGGGAGGTGACGGGGGAGACGCGTCCGGGGGCGGCGGTGTTGGTGATGCCGAAGGTGAGGGCGGAGAAGTACTGGGCGCCGTCGTCGTCGTCGGTGGCGACGAGCGTGCCGTCGGCGGCGTACAGGGCGATCTCGGTGTCGTAGGCGGTGGCGTTCCAGGTGAAGATGTCGAGGAGGCGGTGCGGGTCGGCGACGCGGGGCACCGTAATGGTGTACCAGCGCACCGGGTTGACCGGGGTCACGATGACCATCTGCTGGACGGACCGGTCCGCTACGTCGTCGAAGCGGCCGAGGTCGGCATCCACCGTGGGCTGGGCGAGGGCGGTGTGGGCGGCGGAGAAGATTGAGGCGCAGAGCGCGAGGCGGGCGAGGGACGGGGACCGCTGGGACATGGGAAACACTCCACGGGCTGTACCGACTCCGCTGCCCAACACGGGCAGGTCGGGATGGGAGCAAAGTCTACCCGATGGAGTGGGTTTTGCAGCAGAAATCTCGGCTGTTTGCGGGTCGGGTTCGCTCGAGGTTGCTGTCTCCAGGGAACGAGGGGTCATCAGAGGCACGGGCCGCCGCTGAAGACGCTCAGGAGGGCGTCGATATCGGCGGTGTCGGGGAAGAGCCCATCGTTGTTGAAGTCGATATCGGCGCAGTTGCTGGTGGAGCAGGGGCCGCCGGAGAAGACGGAGAGGAAGTCGTCGATGTCGGCGGTGTCGGGGAAGAGGCCGTCGTTGTTGAAGTCGATGGGGTCGCAGCCGGGGCCGATGAGCACGGCGCTGAGTGTGAGGAGGAGGTCGATGGAGGAGCTGTCCGAGGCGTTGCCGGAGTTCAGCGGGAACTCGGGCGCGGCGGACTCGGTGTTGCCGCGGAGCGTGTAGGTGCCTGGAGCGAGCGTGCCGGTGATGTTGACGGGGCCGTTGCCGCCGGGGGTGATGAACACGGGCTGGCCGATGAACTGGACGAAGGCGAGGACGTCTTCGGTGTCCATCGCGAGCGTGCCGGTGAGGGAGTAGCTGGTGGTCTGATCCACGGTGAAGGTGACAGAGAAGTCACCGCCCCCGACGGCGAGGTAGCTGCCGCCATCCATGAACATCACGGACTGGTCGCTGGTGACCGTGAGGTGGACGGTGGTGCTGGAGGTGAGGGGCGTGACAGCGACCTGCGCGGAGGCGTGCGCCGAGGCGATGGCGGTGGTGCCGGGGAGTGACACGATTTCACCGGGCTGGACGGGGCCTGCGCCGGTGGCGAGGGTGTCGCCGAACACGCCTCCGGTCGCGGGGACTGCGCCAAAGACTGGGCCATGGACCAGCGGGAACGGGCCGGCAACGCTGCCCTGTCTGCCGACCAACGCGTTGACGTGCACGCCGTAGCGCGCTTCGGGGATGCTGACGGTGCCTGCGGTGGCGGAGGCGGCCAGGAGGGTGAGCGTGGAGAAGAGGAGAATGCCGTGCGAGTGGGTGGTCATGACCCATTCTAACGGCACCGGGAACTGGGGATTGCGACTTGGTGACGGAGAAAGCCCGTCGGTTGTCAGAATCTGCGAATGAGCGCGCCTGAAGGCACGCTATCGGACGTTGAAGCCGTTGGGCGAACGTCGAAACAAGATCACCTACGTGTTGCGTTGCTGTGGAGCGCTCGTGCTTACGAGCATGGGCCGCCGCTGAAGACGCGGAGCAGTGCATCGATGTCGGCGGTGTCGGGGAGGAGGCCGTCGCGAGCAGCGCACTGCATGCCGGCGCGGGAATGGTGGCGTACCAAACCTCTGACCGGAATCCAACAACCCACCGCCTCAATTGGTCCATATGTGAATCGTTCTCTCGAAGCGCTCACAGGGATTGTCGGGAATGTCACGTCGTGGTTGCCCAATGACACGTCCAACACAAGAGAACTTGCCATCGTCTGTGTCGACGCCACCCACGGCATCACGTACAGCCAGAACCGGACCTTGATGCGGGCGTCGGCGGGCACTTTGTGGCCTGTCTGATCAGACGTCAGCCGCCAGACGCCGAGCGTGACGCCCGTTGCGTTTGAAGGCGCGATGCACTGGAACACCTTTGCCCAGATGCAGGGCGGCGGTGAGACGCCGCCGGGCATGCTCGTCAGTTCGGTGACGGAGTTGCCGCTGGACGTGGACGTCGCGGAAGGGAGCGACGCGAGGCGGCGGTTCACGCCACCGTTGCCGATGGCGACGCGATGGTGCGTAACGGGCCTGAGTAGATGTTCGCGTGTTCCCGGAGGGGTCAACGGTCGTGTAGCCGCGTGAAAATGAGAATGAGAGAGACGTTTGACCTGTCGGCTGGGCGAACGAGCCGCCGCTGAACAGGAAGGACTTGGCCATAGCACGCTCCAGCCGCCCCGTGAAACCCAATACGGGTGGTTGGATCGGTTTATTCCGCGCTCAAAGCCGCCTATGTACAAGTGGCCCCGATTTCGGGGGCGTTCCATGGTTGACGCACTCGCTCACAAGCAGAGTGGGCCACATTGGGCGGAACACAGTGTGCCTTATCAGGAGTTGATCACACGCCCTTCGCTCGCCAGCGCCGCCTCGTGCACGGATTCGTGCATCGTCGGGTGAGCATGCACCGTGGCGATGAGTTCCTCGGTCGTCGCCTCCACGCGCTTGGCGAGGGAGAACTCGGCGATGAGTTCGGTCGCGGCGTCGCCCATGATGTGGGCGCCCAGGATTTCGCCCCGGGGGAGGCCGCGGAGGATCTTGCACATGCCGTCTGTCGCGCGCACCGCGATGGCTTTTCCGAGGGCGCTGTTGTTGAACGTGCCGACCTCGTAGTCCTTGCCCTTGACCTTGCCCATGGCCTTGAGTTCGCGCTCGGTGTAGCCGACGCTCGCGACCTGGGGGTGGCAGTAGGTGCAGCCGGGGATGATGCCGTAGGGGACGGAGTGGGGCTCGTGCTTGAGTTTGCCGTCGCGCCAGGCGATGCGTTCGACGCAGCAGATGCCTTCTTCGCTGGCGACGTGGGCGAGCCAGGGGGGCCCAATGACATCGCCGATGGCGAAGATGCCGGGGATATTGGTCTTGTAGTCGATGTGCTGCTCTTCCTTCTTGTTGGCGTCGTAGTCGGTCTTGATGTGGTCGCGGAAGGTCTCGAGCTTGAGGGAGTCGTCGAAGAGGCCGTCGAAGCGGCCCTTGACGCCGATGGCGAGGAGGACCTTGTCGGCCTCGACGGTCTCCTTCCTGGAGATGTCGGGGCCCATCTTGCCGTCGGGGCCGGCCACCATGGGGGCGACGGTAACCTTGACGCCCCCACTCCCGGCCGGGCCGGTCTTCTCGATGTTGACCACCCCGGTGTTGGTCCGGATCTCCATGCCGTGCTTCTTGTACAGCTTCTCCATCGCGGTGCAGATGTCGTCGTCCTCCACGGGCAGGATGCGGGGCATCATCTCGATGACCGTGACCTTGGTGCCCATGGTGTGGTAGAAGTAGCCGAACTCCATGCCGATGGCGCCGGCGCCCACGACGATGAGGGACTTGGGCTGCTGCTTGTTGAACATGGCCTCGCGGGCGCCCCAGATCTTGTCATTGTCGAACTTGGCGAAGGGCAGGTCGCGCGCGACGCTGCCGGTCGCGACAACGATGTTGGTCGCGGTGATGGTTTCCTTTGCCGCGCCCACCGTCACAGGGCAGTCGGTGCGGGTGTCCTGGATGGTGGAGTCGTGGATGGCGATGCGGCAGACGTCGCCCGGCGCGGCCTTGGCGGACTTGCGACCGGAGAGGATCTTTGCGTTGCCCTTGATGAACTCGATCTTGTTCTTCTTCATCAAGAACTCAACGCCCTTGTTGAGCTTGGACGCGACGTCACGGGAGCGGGTGATGGTCTTGTCCCAGTCGATGCCGACGTCGCCATTGATCTTGAGGCCCCAGGCTTCCTTCTCCTTGAGCTTCTCGACGAGCTCGGCGTTGGCGAGGAGGGCCTTGCTGGGGATGCAGCCCCAGTTGAGGCACACGCCGCCGAGCTTGTCACGCTCGACCACGGCCGTCTTGTACCCGAGTTGGGCCGCGCGGATAGCCGCGACGTAGCCGCCGGGCCCGCCACCGATCACGACGACGTCAAAGTGCCGATCTGCCACGGGAGAGTCCTTCCTGCGTTGGCGTGGGTGCACGCCTGGCTGAGAGGGCGTGTGTCCACGCCGGGTTGGATGCTGTGGGACCGAAGGGGGCCACTATAGAAGAGTGACTCGGAGCCCAGCGAGGGGGGTGGATGGGATGGAGAAGCGGCGGGTGACAGCGGGTGCAAGTTGTTGTCTTTGTTGTGCTTAGGCAAATTCCCCTTTCGAGGCGAGCCCCACAGCCACTCGAAAGTGCGGTACGTTGCGGGCATGAAGCACAACACCCTTGTTTCTGTGATTCTTGTGGCGGGCTCGGCTGGCGGCGTGTCTGCGCAGGTGCTGCCCGCACCGCACCCCCACTGCGACCTGGTGGCGGTGGATGTGCCGGCGGGGGCGGTGCTGCCGGCGTTTGATGCGGCGGGGTGGTCCGTAGTCACAGATCGCACGGCGCCGCAGTTCCAGGTCATCATCGATGACCCGTTCAACCAGTTGTCGGCGTACGCGGCGGTCCTCCGCAGCAACCTGGGGGCGGCGTGTGCGCGGTGGGCGCAGGTGCTGGATGGGCCTGCGGGGCCGGTGCTGATCACGATCGTGGTGAGGGTGGACAACAACTACGTGCGCTCGACGTCGCGGAGCGAGGCGACGGTGGCGATCGGGAGCAGCGGCGGGTACACGGTGTACGAGCAGGGGGCTGCGCATGAGGTGCGGACGGGGGTGGACCCCAACGGGGCAGTGCAGGACGCGGTGCTGACGCTCAACACGGCGTATGTGGCGGACGAGCTGTGGTTTGACCCGGACCCTGCGGTGCGGACGGCGCCGGTGCCGGCCCACCGGACGGATGCGGTGTCGGTGTTCCTGCACGAGCTTGGGCACGTGCTGGCGTTCAACGGGTGGCGGGACAGCATGACGGGGCAGCTCCCGGGGGGTGCGCAGTCGACGTTTGACGAGCGGACGACGTTTGACGGGGACTTCTACTTTGAGGGGGAGGCTGCGGGCGCGGCGTACGGGGGGCCGGTGCCGCTGACGTACGGGAGCGCGAGGCACGTGGGGAACCAGTCGCCGCGGCCGGGTGCGGATCTGATCCCTGATCTCATGAACGGGATGGTGTTCTACCGGGGGACGCGGTACGACATTTCGGCGCTGGACATCGGCCTGGTGCGGGACTGCGGGGTGACGGTGGTCTCTGCGGGGCAGGGGTGCGACAGCGTGGACTTCAACCAGGACGGGCTGTTCCCGGACACGAGCGACATCGACGACTTCCTGAGCGTGTTCAGCGGGGGTGCGTGCAGCAACGACCCGCAGTGCAGCGACGTGGACTTCAACAACGACGGGTTGTTCCCTGACACGCTGGACATCGACTCGCTGTTGAGCGTGTTCAGCGGGGGCGGGTGCCTGGTGTAGGCGTTGTCAGGCGGGTGGTGCTTCGGCGGGGTCGGCGCGCATGAAGAGTGGTTCGCCTTTGGCGATCTGCTGGCCGGGCTTCAGGGCGTGCGGGCCGGCGAAGGTGCAGAGGTCCTGCAGGGTGGCGCGGGCGGGGGGCTCGCAGTTCCAGAGCTTCCAGATGTGGCTCATCTTCTCCGGCATGGCGGGGGAGAGGAGGATGGAGGCGATGCGGACGGCTTCGGCGCAGGTGTAGAGGATGTCTCCCACTTTGGGCAGGTTGGCGGGGTCCTTGGCTAGCGAGAACGGACGGGTTTCGGCGATGTAGCCGTCCACCGAGGTCACGAGGCTCTTGATGGTCCAGAGCAGGTCGATGATGTCGAGCGAGGCGAGCTGGTGGAGGGCCTGGTCGCGGACGCTTGCGCAGGTCTGCGCAATACCGCCACCTATGTCGGCGGCGCCGGGCGTCGGCTGGGGCACTTTGCCTGCGAAGTACTTCTCGATCATGTTGGAGACGCGGCTGGCGCAGTTGCCGATGCCGTTGGCGAGGTCTGCGTTGTAGACCTCCACGAACTTGGCGTGGCTGAAGTCGGCGTCCGTCGCGTGCAGCGGCCCCTGGGTGAGCAGGTACCAGCGGACGGCGTCGAGGGAGTACTTGGCCGCGTACGCCTGCAGCTGTTCGATTTCGATGAAGTTCTTGAGGGTCTTGCTCATCTTCTTGCCCTCGCGCACCCAGTAGGCGTGCGAGTAGACGGTGGAGGGAAGGCCGACGAAGCCGAATCGCCTTGGGTCGGCGTCGTGGAGGGCCATGAGCATGGCGGGCCAGATGACGGCGTGGAACCAGAGGATGTCCTTGGCGATGAAGTGGACGCAGGTGGACTGCGAGGCCGGGCCTGGCCAGAAGCGGCGGCGTTCGTCGGTGTCGACGACGCTGAGGTAGTTGAAGAGTGCGTCGATCCAGACGTAGATGCGGTGGCCTTCGTCGCCGGGCACGCGGATGCCGAACTGGGTGGCGGGGTCGTCGGTCACGGGGCGGGAGATCGGGACGTCCTGCAGCCCCTGTCGGAGGCGCCCCAGGACTTCGTTGCGGCGGGCCTCGGGCTGGACGAACTCGGGGTGCTCGGCGAAGAGCTGCTCGAGGCGCTGCTGGTAGCGGCTGAGTCGGAAGAAGTAGCACTTCTCGCTGCGGCGGACCAGGGGCTTTCCGGTGACGGCGCTCTTGTATTCCTGTTCCTTGGCGACCGTCTCGGTCAGGTACTCCTCCTGGTTTTCGTCGTACCAGCCTTCGTAGGTGCCCAGCTCCATCGCCTTGCTCCTGAGCATGGCGGTGACGTACTCGGTCACCCGGGTCTTGTGGCGGTCCTGGGTGGTCCTGATGAAGTCGTCGTTGCTGGTGTTCATGAACGCGAAGGCCTTGCGGAACTCTTCGGCGTTCTTGTCGGCCCACTGGATGGCGGACATGCCGTGCTGCTGGGCGCTGGTGACGACCTTGTCGGCGTGCTCGTCGGTGCCGGTCAGGAAGAAGACGTGGTCCCTGCTCCCCCACCGCAGGCGTTCGAACCGGGCGAGGCAGTCGGCGACGAGCGTGGTGTAGCAGTGGCCGATGTGGGGCCGGTCGTTGACGTAGTAGATGGGGGTGGTGATGTAGGAGGAGCCGCCGGCACGGCCGGGGGACGCTGCGGGGTTGGTCATGGGGCACTTTATGGGCGGCGCCGCGGGCCGGACCGGACAAAACCCGACGGGGGTGCGGGGCGTACGAGAGAGGGGAGATTCCCCTACCATTGGTCGAACGGGTCCGGGGGATTCGTGGGGGCGTTGGAGTTGGGCGGGGGAGCGGCATTGGGCATGTCCCTCGGGAGGAGCGATCATGACTTGTTCGGCGCACACCCAGGCATTGGCGACGGCCCCGCGGTGGTCCCTGCTTGCGGGCCTGATTCTGGCGTCGGGGCTGTGCACGTCCGCGCTTGCGCAGGGGTATGCGGGGGGCGACGGGCGTGCGCTCGAGCGTGATCTGCGTGTGGGGGTGCCCAAGGGGCTAACGCCCCGGGCGAGCATGGCGGACGAGGTGCGGATGCGGAACGCGCTCATCACGGGCAACGTGGGCGGGCTGCGGTCGTTCCACGGCAACGTGGGGTACACGGCGCCGGACGACTTCCGGGGCAGCCTGGGGAGCGACGCGACGTACTCGTTCCGGCGGGACTCGGCGAGCGCCGGGCAGTTCACCCGGCCGGTGCGGGGCGGGGACGGGCTGCGGTATCAGTTCTACACGTCGACGGGGCTGGCGCAGCGGCCGATGGACGAGGTGGGGCGGCTGGGGGCCACGGGGGCCGCGGCTGCCAAGGCGTCGCCCGGGGAGGCATCTTCGCAGGCGTCTGGTTCGCGTGGCGAGACGCTGACGCAGCGTCTGGGCGCGATGCGGTCGACGGCGACGTTCGACGCGACACGGGACCTGACTCCTGCGGTGGTGGGGTATGCGCAGGTGGGGCGGGGGTACCAGCCGATCACGGCGTCGAGCCTGCTTGGGCTGCGGACGTCGGACCGTGCGCCGCTCACGACGCGGTACGCTGCGCGTGAGGAGGAGAAGGAGCGGCCGGGGCTGACGCGGTCGCTGGCGGAGCCTTTGTCGAGCCCGGTGAACCAGTCGGAGACGGAGAACCAGATCAGGGCGATCCAGGAGCCGGTGACGCGGACGCTGTACGAGGACCTGCGCGACCGGATGAAGGAGCAGGAGAAGCGTCAGAAGGAGGAGGGCGGGCGGGGGCCGGACGGGAAGGCTCCGGACGGCAGGCCGGCAGATCAGAAGTCGCCGGACCAGAAGTCGGCGAATCAGAAGCCGCCGGACGGGCAGGGGCCCGGGACACCGGACAGGCCGGCGCAGTCCCCGGACAGCGCGCGGCCAGCGGGGGCGGACCTGCCGGCGGGCGAGCAGTCCGACACGGATGCGCGCCTGCAGGCGCTGCGGGACAAGCTGCTGCCGCGCGACAAGCGGGTGATCGGGCGGAGCATGCTGAAGCCTGAGAAGGACCCCGGGTCGGCGAGGCCGGGCGACGCGACGGACATTTTCGACGAGAAGACGATCGACCTGATCCGGCGGTCCGGGGGCGAGACGCGTGCGTTCATCGACGCGCCCAGCGGTGCGCAGCTGGACGCGTACTCGCAGCACATGAAGGCCGGGCAGGAGCTGATGGGCAAGAACAAGTTCTTCGACGCCGAGGAGCGGTTTGCGCGGGCGCTGCAGGAGCGGACGGGGGATGTCACGGCGATGGCGGCGCGGATCCACGCGCAGATGGGCGCGGGGCTGTACCTGTCTGCGGCGTTGAACATCCGGCAGCTGTTCGTGCAGGCGCCGGAGGTGATCGCCCTGCGGTACACGGGCGACACGATCCCGCCGCCCCAGCGGCTGGCGTCGATCGCGGCGGACCTGCGGGCGAACATCACGCGTGCGCGGGACGCGCAGACGAACCCGAGTGTCGGGGACTCGCTGCTGCTGGCCTACGTGGGCTGGCAGCTCGGGGACGCGGCGACGGTGGGCGAGGGGCTGACGCAGGCCCAGAAGAGCGCCGAGGCGTCGGGCAAGCCCGAGCCGCTGGTGGCGCTGCTCCGCAAGACCTGGCTGGAGGCGCCGGCGGGCGATCCTCGTTTCGCACCTTCGAAGTAGCCTACCCGTGCCCACCACCGCCGACAAACTCCGGAGCGCCGCCGGCGCCGCGTACGACGGTCAACCCCGCGCGGCGCCTGCCTCTGCGCTCAGCATCACGGACTTCCTGTCGGACGGGTCGCTGGCGGCGCTGTGCGCGGAGCTCTCGCACCTGACGGGCGTGCCGGTGGAGCTGCACGACCCGCGCGGGCACGCCATCGAGCGGTACGCGGGGGGGGACCCGGGGCGGCAGTGGCGGGTTGCACCGGAGGCGAGCCCTGTGCTGGCGGGCCCCCACCGTTCGCTGCCGCTGGCGGTGGGCGGCGTGCGGATCGGCGCGATCGTGATCGGGTCGGGGGACCCGCGGCTGGCGCCGGACGCGCGGCTGCGTCTGGAGCGGGCGATTTCGTTCATGGCGCTGACCAGCAGCGAGCTGTGCTCGAGCGAGCTGGAGGCGCGGGCGCGGCTGAGCGAGCTGTCGGCGCTGGCGCGGTTCAGTGCGCTGCTGAGCCGGGCGGCGAGCCCGCAGAAGGTGCTGGACGTGGCGCTGGACCTGGCGCTGGACGTGCTGGGGCTGGACGCGGGGTCCATCGTGCTGCTGAAGGACTCGGAGGACGCGCGCCTGGCGGAGAAGGAGGAGGACCTGACGCTGGCGGCGAGCCGGAACCTGACGGCGGGGTGGCTGGGCTACCCCGAGCCGCTGAGCAAGGCGCGGGTGTTCGACCGGCTGGCGCTGGAGGGGCACCTGGTGATCAGCGAGGACATCGCGTCCGACGACCGTATCAACATCCGGGAGCGTGCGCTCGAGGAGGGCCTGCGGTCTGCGTTGCACGCGGGGATGGTGTTCAACGACCGGGCCCTGGGCGTGATCCGGCTGTACTCGCGGAAGCCGCGGGTGTTCGAGGAGGGGGAGAAGAAGCTGCTGCAGTCGCTGGCGGCGCAGGCGGCGGCGGCGCTGGAGCAGTCCCGGCTGCTGGCGCTGGAGCAGCAGGAGGAGGCGACGCAGCGCCAGCTGGCGCTGGCGGCGGACGTGCAGCGGCGGATGCTGCCCCGGAGCATCCCCAACTTCCCGCGCCTGGACCTGGCGGCGCGGTACATCCCCAGCTACGAGCTGGGCGGGGACTTCTACGATTTCATCGAGCTGCACGGGCACATGGGGCTGGTGGTGGGCGACGTGGTGGGCAAGGGGGTGGCGGCGGCGCTGCTCATGGCGAGCGTGCGGGCGAGCCTGCGGGCGTACACGCAGGACGTGTACGACCTGGACGAGATCGTGGGGCGCGTGAACCAGTCGCTGGCGCGGGACACGCGGGACAACGAGTTCGCGAGCCTGTGGTACGGGGTGATCGACCCGCACAAGCTGCGGCTGACGTACTGCTCCGCGGGGCACGAGCCGCCGATCGTGGTGCGGGTGCCCAAGGGGCGGACGCCCAGCCCTGCGGACGTGGACGAGCTTACGGTGGGCGGGATGGTGGTGGGCATCGACCCGCACCAGCGGTACCAGCGGGCGGTGTTCGACCTGCGGCCGGGGGACGTCATCTTCGCGTACACGGACGGGCTGTCGGACGCCAGCAACTTTGACGGCCAGCGGTTCGGCAAGCAGCGCATCCGCGACACGCTGCTCCGGTGCCTGACGGAGAAGCCGCAGGCGGCGGCGGCGGACATTGTCGAGCGGATGCTGTGGGAGCTGCGGCAGTTCATCGGCCTGAGCCGCAACCGCAGCGACGACAAGACCTTGCTGGCTGTGCGGGTGAAGTAGGACGGCGTCCCGGCGTGGCGAGGGGGTGCGGCTGCTCGGGGGCGGGGAGCGCCCTCCGCGTGCGTGCAAACCCCTGGGCCCAGTTGCGGGCCGTCTGAAAAAGCGGTACCGTGGTCGCATGCAACTCAGCGTGCACCCTCTCGCCGTCCCAGCCCGGACCGCCTTCCCACCCGGGACCGCCTTCCCACCCCGGGCCGCGGCGTGCTGGACGCTGCTGGTGCTGTCCCTGTTGAGCTGGCTCCCTTTGTGCGGGTGCGAGGGCAAGGACGCGCAGGCGATCCGCGCCATGCTGGTGGACTACGACCGCGCCAACAACACCCGCAACGGCGTGCTCGCGAAGGACTGCGTCACCAGGGCTTCCGACGAGCAGTATGAGCTTGTTCGTCGCCATGCCTTGTACAGCGACGAGAAGACGGTGCGGGCGCTCAACCCGTACGTGAAGCAGTATGTCCTCATGACGCGTCACCGGGGGCAGGCGGACCAGCTCGCGGTGCTGACGGGGGAGGACTTCCTGGTGTGGACGACGAACCAGGGGTGGTACGCGGGTGAGGAGAGCAACTGGGAGGGGGCGTTCGGGTCGATCAAGGTCAGGGGGCAGGTGGCGACCGCGCCGATCCTGGAGGACGGCAAGCCGACGGGGGGAACGGCGACGTTCCTCCTTGAGGACGGGAAGTGGCGCGTGGACGAGCCGTCGCTGGTCGCGGCGCTGGACCGGCGGCTTTTCCTCGCGGCCCGCGAGGAGGGTGAGTCCATCGATGACTACCTCATCGCCCTGGAGGAGGAGAGTTCGGGGCGGGAGGTGCCCGATTCGGTCTGGCAGCCGATGGTCGGCCGGTGATCTTTACTGCCCCTGGGCGAGGCTGTAGCCCTTCACACCGTCGAAGACGCGGAGGAGTTCGAAGGAGCAGACGGTGAACTTCTCGGCGATCTTGTCCATGAGGGCGACGGCGCGGCTCTGGCCGATGGTGCCCAGGGGGACGTCCTTCTTGAGCTCGAACCGCACGCGGTAGTAGTCCACGCACTCGGTGTAGACGCTGCCGGTGGGCCAGACCTGGGTGCCTCGGTTGCTGATGAGGGTGAGGGTGAAGGGGGTGTCGGCGCAGGCCCGCTGCATTTCGTCGGCGACGGCGACGGGGGAGAGGGGAGTGTCGAGGTAGATGTCGCAGCCGCAGACGTGGCTGACGATGTTGGTGTAGGTGCGGATGACCTGGCTGGACATGGGGCGGGGCTTGCGGGTGAAGATGATTTCGCCGGGGACTTCGGGGACGGGGACGGCGGGGTAGGCCCTGGGGGCGGAGCCGAGGCGCTCGATGATGGCGTTGACGAAGCCGGCGGTGTTGACGGCGGGCTTGTTCTTGTCGCCGAAGTCGCCGGTGCGGACGCCGGCCTCGAGGGTGGCGAGGAGGGCGTTCTCGATGATGGCGGCGCGGCGGGGCATGCCGAGGTGTCGGAGCATCATCAGCCCAGAGAGGATGAGGCTGGTGGGGTTGGCGATGCCCTTGCCGGCGATGTCGGGCGCGGTGCCGTGGACGGCCTCGAAGATGCTGATGTGGTTGCCGATGTTGGCGGAGGGGGCGAAGCCCAGGCCGCCGACGAGCCCGGCGCAGAGGTCGCTCACGATGTCGCCCTGGAGGTTGGGGAGGACGATGAGCTGGTACATGGTCGGCCTGGCGACCAGGTTCATGCAGAGGGCGTCGATGATGACGTCGGTGGCCTCGATCTCGGGGAAGTCCTTGGCGGTCTGGTAGAACCTGTTCAGGAAGAGACCGTCGGTCATCTTCATGATGTTCGCCTTGTGGGCGCAGGCGACCTTCTTGAGGCCCATGCGCCGGGCGGTCTGGAAGGCGAAGCGGTGCACCTCGTCGCTGCCGGGGGCGCTGATGAGGCGTTTGCACTGGATCATGTCGTTGGACAGGCGGTGCTCGACGCCGCCGTAGGTGTCCTCGATGTTCTCGCGGACGATGGTGAGGTCGATGGAGAGGCCGGCGCGGGAGTAGACGGTGTCGACGCCCGGGAGGCTCTTGAAGGTGCGTTCGTTGGCGTAGGCGTTCCAGAGCTTGCGGGCGGTGACGTTGATGGACTTGCCGCCGGAGCCCTTGGGGGTCTCCATGGGTCCCTTGAAGAGGATGCCGGCGTCCTCGACGGCGCGGATGGCGGCGTCGGTCATGCCGCGGGTTTCGCCCCGCAGGAAGACTTCCTTGCCCATCTCGACGGGCTGGAACTCGAGGTGGTCCATGACGCCCGCGGCCTTGAAGAGGTCGAGGGTGGCGTTCATGATTTCCGGGCCGATGCCGTCGCCCGGCGCGAGCGCGATGATGGTCCTGGACATGTCGGACACTCCTTGCCGGTTCCGGATCATGTCCGGGCCGGAGGTTGGTGCGTGTCCCGGGGCCTCCGTGTGCCCCGGGGGTCGCGATCGTAGGTCGAGCGGGGGCGGGCCGGTCCGCCGGGGGTGGCGCGGTCGGGGCCGGGGTCAGCGCCCGCGGGCCGGGCGCGCAATACCGTGGTGGCGCCGGCGTCGGTTCCCGGCTTACCAGCAGCACCCGAGGCACACGGAGGACACGGTCCATGGCAAAGACACTTGCACGCAAGAGCGGAAAGACCCGGAAGGCGGGCAAGCCCGCGCCGAAGAAGGCGCCGGCCCGGAGGGCCGTGAAGGCGGTGAAGGCGGTGAAGTCGCCCAGGAAGATCACGGCCCGCAGGCACGCGAGCGCGCCGATGGGTCGGGCGAAGGCGGCGGGCTTTGACGCCAGCGCGATCCGGGACCGGGCGATCGCGCACGTCAAGTACACGCACGACACGGTCAACTCGTTCATCAAGGGCTTCGAGCGCTCGCAGGCGACGGCCCAGGCGCCGGGGAACCCGAACCACGTGCTGTGGACGCTGGGGCACCTGACGACCACGTACCACTGGTTCGCCAACTGCCTGGACGGGCAGGGCGGGCGTCCGCCGGAGAACTACGAGAAGCTGTTCGGCATGGGCAGCAAGCCCACGGACAACCCGGCCGACTACCCGTCGCTGGAGGAGGTCACGCAGGCGTTCGCGGACGCGCTGGACCGGCTGACGGCGGCGGCCCAGACGCTGACGGGCGAGACGATCTACTCGCCCTCGGCGCAGGACACGCAGGGCTGGGTGACGGACCGGCACGACGCGCTGCTGAAGGCGGCGTGGCACAACGGCTGGCACATCGGCCAGCTCGCCAGCCTGCGGAAGGCCCTGGGCCTGCCGGCGGTGTACGGCGGCTGAAGCGCTGCGCGGCAAACCCTCGTATCTGCACGGGCCCCGCCTGCCGGCGGGGCTTTTACTTTTCGGGGCGGGCCGCAACCTGGGGGGGGGCCGGGCGGTAGGATTGGGTCCGATGCCCACGTGGAAACTCAAGCCGATCCGGGGGGCCAGCAAGGTGGTGGACCTGACCGACCTCAAGGTCACGATCGGCCGGGGCCCGGAGAACACCATCCCTCTGCTGGACGACCAGGCGAGCCGCAAGCACGCGGTGGTGGAGCCGGACGGTCGGGGCGGGTACCAGGTGCGCGACCTGGGGTCGCGGAACGGCACGAAGCTGAACGAGATCCGGGTGGAGGCGGGCCCGCTCAAGAGCGGCGATGTGCTGCGCGTGGGGCAGCACGAGTTCCTGGTGGAGATGACGCCCAACCGCGGCGAGGAGGTGGAGCAGATGCACGTGGCGTCGCCGCTCAGGACGGCGGCGCCGGAGGTGCTGGGGAAGGTCTCGCTCACGCAGAGCCGGGAGGTGGGGTGGCTGTTCGAGATTTTCGAGATGATGATGAACCTACCGCCGAAGGTGGACCCGGAGCCCATCGGCCTGGTGGACGCGTCGGGGGCGCCCAGCGACGTGCTGAGCGGCACGAGCGACGGTCCCAACGCGGTGCGTTCGCTGCTGCAGCTGGCGTCGAAGAGCCGCGCGACGGACATCCACTTCGAGCCGCGGAACGAGTTCTGCAATATCCGCATGCGTGTGGACGGGGAGATGGCGCCGATCGTGGAGCTGCCCAAGCGTGTGGGTGAGTTGGCGTACGGGGTGGTGAAGAGCGCGTGCCAGATGCACGTGGCGGGGCGTGACGCGGTGCAGGACGGGCACTTCTCGATCCTGTTCCCGGACCGCCGGGTGGAGTACCGGATCTCTTTCACGCCCAGCATGCACGGGCAGAAGCTGGTGGTGCGTGTGCTGGACCAGCGTGGCAGCCCCACGAGCCTCAAGGAGCTGGGGCTGGCGGGCTACATGGAGGACCGGATCTTCGCGATCTGCGAGCAGGACAGCGGGATGGTGCTGACCTGCGGCCCCACGGGGAGCGGCAAGACGACGACGCTGTACAACATCATCCGGGGGATCGACCGTCAGTCGCGGAACGTGATCACGATCGAGGACCCGGTGGAGTACCAGCTGTCGGGAGTGACGCAGATCCCGATCGACGAGCAGCGGGGCAACACCTTCGGCAGCCTGCTGCGGAGCGTGCTGCGCCAGGACCCGGACGTGATCCTGGTGGGCGAGGTGCGGGACGAGGAGACGGCGCGCACGGCGATGCAGGCGGCGATCACGGGTCACCTGGTGCTGTCGAGCGTGCACGCGAAGGAGTCGGTCACGGCGGTGTTCCGGCTGCTGGACCTGAAGGTGGAGCCGTACCTGGTGGCGAACTCGCTGAACCTGGTGCTGGCGCAGCGTCTGGTGCGGGTGCTGTGCGACACGTGCAAGCGCCCGGTGAACGTGAGCCCGGGGCAGGCGAGCAAGATCGGGAAGTGGCTGGGCGGCAAGTCGCAGATCTACGCGGCGACCGGGTGCGGGCGGTGCCTGCGGACGGGGTACCGGGGGCGGCGGGCGCTGTTCGAGCTCATGGACTTCAACGACGACCTGCGGGACATCGTGCTGAACAGGCCCACCATCGCGGGCATGAAGAAGGTGATCGAGCAGGGCCTGTTCACCACGCTCCAGCAGAGCGGCTGGAAGCTCGTCGCCGACGGCACGACGACGATGGACGAGGTGGACCGGGTTGCCTCGATCGCGTGAGGGCTACTTGGCCACGATCCTGGCGATGACGTTGCGGTCGCTCACGGCGTAGAGGGTGCCGTCCTCGGCCTTGTCGGACTCGATGCGGGTGATGCCGGGGGCGGGGATGGCGCGGATGAGGTCGCCCCGCTGCGCGTCGATCACGCTAACGGTGTTCTTGCCCAGCGCGAAGAGGTTGTTGCCCTTCTTGACGAAGACGTGCCCGCTGACGGAGGGGTTCTTCCACACCGTCGCGCCGGTGTTCACGTCGAAGGCGGTCAGGCCGTCGCCCGGGATGTCGAGGAAGACGCGGTCGCCGATGACGGTGGGCTGGTTGGTCAGCTTGTGGGGCGTGCGCACGCGCCAGCGCTCCTGGCCGCTGGTGTTGAAGCACCAGACGGACTGGTCGAGGCCCGCGACGACGAGGGCATCGCCGGCGGCCACGGGCTGGTTGTCCACGCCGCCGTAGATGCGGGCGCGTCCGACCAGGGCGCCCGAGCGTGGGTCGATGAAGGTGATGTCGCCGCCCTGGGACACGGTGCCGACGACGCCGCCGACGCGGACGGGGTTGGCGCGGATGGGGCCCACGCCCTGGAAGCCCCAGGCCTTGATCCCGAATCCGAGGCGGTGCCCGATGATCTCACCGACGGCGGTGCCGTACACGTACGTGCCGCCTTCCGCGACCGGCGAGGTGTTGACGACGCGTGAGAACTTCTCACGGGCGAGGATGTTGCCGCCGGCGGAGGACATGATGATGGCCTCGCCCTCGCTGGAGACCACCAGGCGGGTGGGGTCGACCGGGTCGCGGGTGATGCCGCAGAACTTGGTGAGGGGCGTGCCGAGGTCGACGGACCACTTGGTCTGGCCGGTGCGGGCGTCGAGGAGGCTGACGACGCTGTTGGAGTCCTGGGACACGACGGCGTCGGGGAGGATGGTGAGGGTTCGGAGGCCGTCGACCTTGGTGTTGCCCACGAAGGGGTAGCCGATCCAGTCGAGGCGGTAGCCCGACTCGCGCCAGCCGGCGTTGAGCTCGGGGAAGCCCAGGTGGTTGTTGGACGCCTCGCTGGGGCCGCCTTCGGCGGCGCCGCCCATGACCACGGTCGCGCCCGTGGGCCTGGCGGTCGCCGGCGCGGGCCTGGCGCCGCGGTGGCAGGCAGCAAGGCCGGTCAGGACCGAGGCGGAGACGAGGGCGGAAGCGAGAACCTTGCGGTGGGCAACATCCATGGTCCAAGTCCTTGGGTAGGGGTGCGGGGCAGGGGGACAGGATAGCGGGAAACTCGGTAGCCTGCCCGCGCGGGCGCCCGCCCGTTCGTGCGCCGGCGGGACGCCAACACTTGGGGCATGTTCACCGGGCTTGTGCAGCACGTGGGGGTGGTCCGCATGCGGGAGCGGCATGCGGCGGGCGAGCGCCTCGTGGTGGACCCGGCGGGGTGGAGCTACCAGCCCGCGCTGGGCGACTCGGTGGCGGTGAACGGGTGCTGCCTGACGATCGCGCAGGAGCCGCGCTCGGTGCACGGCGCGATGGTGTTCGACGTGATTCCCGAGACGCTGAGCAGGACCACGCTGGGCGGGCTCCCGCCCGGCGCCCGGGTGAACCTGGAGCACGCGGCGACGTTCCACACGCTGCTGGGCGGGCACCTGGTGCAGGGCCACGTGGACGGAGTCGGGCGCGTGACGGGCGTGGTCACGGGCGGTGAGTGGCGGGTCGCGATCGAGGCGCAGGGGGAGCTCATGGAGTACCTCGCGCCCAAGGGGAGCGTGTGCGTGGAGGGCGTGAGCCTGACGGTCGCGGCGATCCGCGCGGGGGCCGGTGGCGGGGCGCCGGCGGGGTTTGACGTTGCGCTGATCCCGACCACGCTGGAGAAGACCACGCTCGGGGGTCTCGCGCCCGGCAGCCTTGTCAATATCGAGTGCGACCCCATCGGCAAGCAGGTGGTGCAGTGGTGCCGGGTGTACGCGGGTCGGTGCGGCGGGCGGTAGTCCCGGTGGCCAGGAGGGAAAGCGGCGGATCATGATCTTCCTTGGCATCGATCCCGGGCTCCGCATCACAGGCTACGGCTGCGTGAGGCTGTCGGCGTCGCGCGCAGCGCTGGTGGAGGCGGGCGTGTTCCGTCTTGCGCGCACGGACCGCGAGACCGGCGAGGCCGTGAGCGTGTCGCGCCGGCTTGTGGAGCTTGACAAGGACGTGCGCGGGCTGCTGGCGCGCGTGAGGCCGGGGTGCGTGGCCGTTGAGGGCTTGTTCGCGCACGCGGCGCACCCCGCGACGGCGATGATCATGGGGCACGCGCGGGGGGTCATCCTGCTCGCGGCGGCCCAGGCGGGCGTGCGGGTGGTGGAGATCAAGCCGGCGGAGGTCAAGAAGTTCCTTACGGGGTCTGGGCGTGCGGAGAAGGGGCAGATGCAGCGGGCGATCCAGGACCACTTCCGTCTGCCCGCGCTGCCCCAGCCGCCGGACGTCGCGGACGCGCTGGCGATAGCCCTGTGCGCGGCGGAGCGTTCGCGGCTGGGTGTGGATGCACCAGCGCTGGTGGTGAAAAGGAGCAGGGCCCGGCGCACGCTGCCGACCGACGTGCTGAACCGGTAGGGGGCGTTGCGGGGGTCGCGCGCAGGGCGTTGTCGCTCTTGCCCTTGCGTCAAACCTTGTTATCTGCTATACTTGCGCATCGGATAAAGCCGTGCAGGCGCATGTCCGATAGGTCCGGAGACGAGTGATGCAGCCGCGGGATCCACATCCCGGCAGCGGGCAGCACGACGAGCTGCTCGGGCTCGACAGCGAGCCACTGGAGCCTGACATAGGCCCGGGGCATCTCTCCCCCTACTCCTTTGCCGGCGACGCACTGACGCTCTCTTCCGACGGGCTTTCCGCGAAGGTGCTGGTGCTGAACCGCGCGTACGCCGCGATGCGGGTGGTGTCCGCGAAGCGTGCGTTCTGCCTGCTGGCCCGGAACATCGCCGAGGTGATCCAGGTGGACACCAACGGCGACGCCGACACGCCCGGGCAGTACGTGAACTACGACTTTGACTCGTGGATCGAGGTGAGCCAGCTGCAGCGGGAGTTCGAGCCCGAGCGGCACGACTGGGTGAAGACGGTGCGGATGGAGATCGCCGTGCCGCGCATCATCCGGCTGCTGGGCTACGACAAGCTGCCCGAGCAGACGGTGAAGCTGAACCGGAGGAACCTGTTCGCGCGCGACCGCAACCGGTGCCAGTACTGCGGGCGGATCTTCTCCACCAGCGACCTTTCCATCGACCACGTCAACCCGCGCAGCCGGGGCGGTGGCGACACGTGGGAGAACCTGGTGTGCGCGTGCATCCGCTGCAACGCCCGGAAGGGTGGCAGGACGCCCGAGCAGGCCGGCATGAAGCTGGTGAAGGCGCCGGTGCGCCCCAAGCGCAACCCGCTCATCACGCTGCGCCTGGGGCACGAGAAGTACCGCTCGTGGAAGGCGTTCCTGGACCATGCGTACTGGAGCGTGGAGCTGGGGTGATCACCCCGGGCGGGTGCGAGCGGTGGTGGGAGACGGGGTGGAGCGAACCTTTGGGATTCGGCGGCTCACCGCTCGCGCTCACGCCGCTGGCCGGTGAAGACTCGCGGCGCACGGGGGTTCAGGACCCCTGCCCGGTCTTTCTCGCGGCGGGGAGGGAGAGGTACGCCGCCACCGCCAGCTCGTCGCAGCGTTCGTTCTCCGCGTGCCCCTGGTGACCGCGGATCCAGTGGAAGCGGATCTCGTGGTTCTCGCGCAGCGCGTCCAGCGTTTCCCACAGGTCCTGGTTCTTGACCGGCTTCTTGTCGGCGGTCTTCCAGCCGCGCTTCTTCCACTGGGCCATCCACTCCTTGAGCCCGTTGAGGACGTACTGGCTGTCGCTGGTGAGGTCCACGAGGCTGGGCCGGGTGAGTGCGCGCAGGCCCTCGATCACGGCCATCAACTCCATGCGGTTGTTGGTGGTGTCGGGTTCCGCGCCGCTGCGTTCGATGGCCTTGCCGGTGGCGGGGTGGCGCAGGACGAAGGCCCAGCCGCCGGGGCCTGGGTTGCCCGAGCATGCGCCATCGGTGAAGAGCTCCACGTGCGGCGGCTTGGGATCGGCGCCGCTCCCGCCCGGCGCCGTCACTGCGGCCCTCCGCGGGCCCGGGCGGGCCTGGTTTCGGCGCGTGGCGCGGCGCCGGCGCGGGCGTCGGGCCGGGGCGGCTCGTTGCGGGGCGGGGGCTTGGGCTCGGCCTGGGCGGGCAGGCCACGGGAGGCGTTGCCCCGGATGAGGTCGTCGGCGGACACCATGGCGATGCCGCCGACGGTGCCGGCGGTCCCGCCGCCGGGGGTCTGTGGCACCACGGCTTCGCGCTCGGACCTGAACCGGGCGATGGCCAGTTCGTGGGCGGTGTGGTAGGCCTTGCCGAGGCGCGACCAGTCGAAGTCCCAGGACCGCTTGTCGACCTCGTTGCGGAGCGCGATGCGGTCGCGGCGTTCGAGCCTGCAGAAGTCCAGCATGTACCTGGCGAGGTCGGCGGCGGCGTCGAAGTAGCCCCGGCCGCGCCGGCGGAGCACCTTCATGCCCGACTGCTCGGGGTTGGGGTAGGTTTCCTGGACGTAGCGTCCGAAGCCGGCGACATCGCTGGAGACGCTGGGCACGCCCATGGCTGCGCACTCCAGGGGGGTGTAGCCCCACGGCTCGTAGAGGCTGGGGAAGAGCCCCAGGTGGCACCCTCGGACGAACTGGTCGTACTCGATGCCCCAGAGGCGGTTGTGGGGGTTGATGAAGTCGGGGTGGTAGACGACCTTCACGGGGTCGTCCTCGCGGTTGTAGAGGCCCAGGTTGCGGATCTGGTTGAGCACGGGGTCGTTCTGGTCGTCCTGGAGCATGTGGGTGACGACCATGGGCAGGCAGTGCTGCTTGAGGGCCTGCTGGCTGCGCCGGTAGCGGAGCATCCAGTACTCGTCGACGAGGTCGTCCAGGTGCAGCTTGCCGCCCGACGCCGCCCGCTGGAAGAGGCGGGAGCGGACGCCGGAGGTGATCTTCTCGCACACCTCGTTGAGCTCGTTGAGCACGCCGCGCTTCTCCATGCAGAGCGGGTTGATGGCGTGGGTGGCGCGCTTGGTGATGATGAAGAAGACGACGTTCTTGTTGACGTGGGCCGCCTTCATCTCGGCGTTGAGGCGGGCCATGGCCTCCAGGCAGAGGTCGAAGCCCTTGTTGCGCGGCTCGTAGCGCCCGCTGGTGAAGAAGTAGAGGGTGCGGTCGAGGTCGAAGGAGTACGACGGGAAGAAGTGGCCCATCGTGAAGCGGTGGATGACCTCCTTGTACTCACCGTGGAGGCGCTGCTGCTCGTGCCCTGCGTTGTAGAGGGCGATGGTGAGGCCGTTGGGCACGACCACGTCGACGGGGCGCCCGAGGAGGTAGTTGCACTCCTCGGCGGTGACGCTGGACACGGTGGTGAACACGTGGGCGCCGTGGGCTGCGGCGCGCTCGATCTTGTGCTGGGTGAGGCAGTTGTACCGGCGGGCCTCGGCCTCGTGGTCGAACCAGGGGAGGCGGTCGTAGAAGTCCTCGACCGCGCCGGCGACGTAGCGCCCCAGGAGCGTGGCGTGGGTGGTGAACACCGTCGCGACCGGCACGTTCTGCCGTCGGAGCAGCGGGATCGCCAGCCCGCCCAGCCATTCGTGGAAGTGCGCGAGCACCGGGGCGCCGCCCTGGGGTCCGCCCGGCTTGTGGCGGGCCACGGCGTCCAGCAGGCGGCGCGTCGCCTCCGCGAAGCACACCACGTAGTTGATCAGCCAGTCGTCGGCGGGCGTTTCGATGCCGTGGTCCGCCCACAGCTGGTACTTGACGCTCGCGAGGTATTCGTGGTTCAGCCAGTGCTCGACCAGCAGGACGCGCGGGCGCCCGGGCACCAGCCAGCGGCCGTGGTGCACGTGCAGGCCCTGGGAGCGGAGCTCGTCCAGGGCCGACGCGAGCCAGCCCTCCGCCGGCACTTCTTCGAACTCCACGCCGGCCTTGCTCGCCTCCCACGGCCCGATGAGGCAGTACCGCTCGCCCCAGCGCTGGGTCATGAGCGGCGCCTTGCTGCGGATCACCTGGTAGATGCCGCCCACCTGGTTGCACACCTCGGTGGAGACCTCGAAGAGGATGGGCGCACGGTCCGGCTGCACCGCCGAGGGCTGGGCCGCCGGCTCGACCAGCGGGCCGACATCGTGGTCCCTGCTCGCGGATTCGCCCTGGAGGGTGCGCTCGGCCATTGCGTGAGGGTAGGGTCGGGGGGTGTGCAGCGGCGCGGCGTGGGAGCGCAGCACACCGCCCGCCGCCGGCGCTCCAACGCCGGCAGAAATGTGCGTCCGCCCGGGCCGGTTGTGCCGATCGGCGCAATAAGATCGCCGCATGGCCGGGCCACACCAACCGCACGCGTCCCACCCCTCCCAGGCCGCCTCCTTCCCCGTGGTGGTGCCGCCCTCGGGGGCGCGGGTCGTACGCGTCGAGGTGCGCACGCGCGCGGGGCTGCTGGACCCGCGTGCGGCGTCCGCGACCAGCCGGGCCAGGGCGCTGGGCTTCCCGGTCACCAGGGCTGAGTCCGCACGCGTGTACGTGATGGAGGGCGCACTCTCAGGCGACGCGGTGCGGCGGATCGCGTCGGGCCTGCTGTGCGACCCGGTGACCGAGACTGCCGCCATCCACTGGAACATCCAGGACGCGTCGCACACGCCCGCCGGCGCGGTCTCGGTGGAGGTGCACCCCCAGCCGGGCGTGATGGACCCCGCCGCACAGTCCGTGCGCGACGCGATCTTCGACCTTGTGGGGGTGCGCACCGACGTCGCGACGTGCGGCCGGTTTGACCTGCACGGCGTCACCGCAGAGCAGGCCCGCGCCTTTGCCGGTGCGGCGCTCGCCAACCCGGTCATCCAGGACATCACCGTCGGCGCCTGGTTCCCGGCGGAGCTGCCCAAGGGGCACGAGTACGCGCTTGTGAAGCGCACGGTCACACTCCGCGGCCTGACCGAGGAGCAGCTGGCCAGACTCTCACGCGAGGCGCACCTGTTCCTGTCGCTGACCGAGATGAAGGCCGTGCAGGCGGAGTACGACCGGCAGGGCCGCGACCCCAGCGACATCGAGCTGGAGACCATCGCGCAGACCTGGAGCGAGCACTGCGTGCACAAGACGCTCAAGGCGAAGGTGCGGTACACCGGCGCGGGCGTGCCGTCCGGGTGGCAGGCCCGCCCGGGGCACAGCGTCCAGCCCGACGGTTCGGTCTCCATCGACAACCTCCTCAAGCGCACGGTCGCCGCCGCGACGCACGAGCTCATCGCCGAGGGGGTCGACTGGACGCTCTCGGTCTTCAAGGACAACTCCGGCGTCATCGCCCTGGACGATGAGTGGGGCGTCAACATCAAGGTCGAGACCCACAACCGTCCCAGCGCCATCGAGCCCTACGGCGGGGCGGCCACCGGCATCGGCGGCTGCATCCGCGACGTCATCGCGACCGGCCTGGGCGCCAAGCCCATCGCGAGCACGGACGTGTTCTGCGTGGCGGACCACAGGAACTTCGGTGGCCAGAACACCCTCCCGCCAGGCACGCTTCCGCCCCGGCGCGTGCTGCAGGAGGTGGTCGCCGGCGTGCGCGACTACGGCAACCGCATGGGCATCCCGACCGTCAGCGGCGGCGTCCACTTTGACGACCGCTACGTCGGCAACCCCCTGGTCTTCTGCGGCTGCATCGGCCTGATCCCGCGCACCCTTGTGCACGGGAAGCCCGGGGCCGGCGACCGCATCATCGCCCTGGGCGGGCGCACGGGGCGCGACGGCATCCACGGCGCGACGTTCAGCAGCGCAGAGCTCCAGCACACCGCGAGCACCGAGTTCGCGCACGCCGTCCAGATCGGCAACGCGATCGAGGAGAAGCGCCTGCTGGACGCGGTCCTCCGCGCGAGGGACGGCGGCACGTCACCCCTGTACTCGGCGCTGACCGACTGCGGTGCGGGCGGCTTCTCCTCGGCCATCGGCGAGATGGCCTCGACGCTGGGCGCGGTGGTGCACCTGGACAAGGCCCCGCTCAAGTACGCCGGCCTCTCCTACACGGAGGTCTGGATCAGCGAGGCCCAGGAACGCGTCGTGCTCGCCGTCCCGGCGCAGAACGTCCCCGCCCTCCAGCGTATCTGCGATGAGGAGGGCGTTGAACTCGCGGACCTCGGGCACTTCGGCACCGACCGCGGGGAGATCGTCCTTCGCTGGCGCGACGGGGAAGTCGGGCGCCTGTCCTGCGGCTTCCTGCACGAGGGCATCCCGATGCCGACGCGGGAAGCGGCGTGGGATGCAGGAGACGGAGAGACGGAGAGACGGAGTGACGGAGTGAAGGCAGCGGACCGCGCCGCCACTTCCGTTTCTTCTTCTTCCACTCCGTCTCTCCCTCTCTCCATCTCTTCGTCTCTCCTGACTCTCCTTGCCCACCCGACAATCGCCAGCAAGCACTGGATCATCCGCCAGTACGACCACGAGGTGCAGGGCAACACGGTGATCAAGCCGCTGCTGGGGCCACGCTGCATGGGCCCCAGCGACGCGAGCGTGGTGGAGCCCATGCCCGGCGCCGGACGCGGCTTCGCGGTGTCGCAGGGCCTGCAGACGGCGCTGGGCGATCCACGCCTGGGCGGGGACCCGTACCAGATGGCCCTTGCCGCGATCGATGAGTGCGTGCGCAATCTCGTTTGCGTGGGCGCGGACCCGTCGCGGACCGCGATCCTCGACAACTTCTGCTGGCCCAGCTGCGACAACCCGCGGAACATGGGCGCGCTCGTCCGCGCGTGCGAGGGCTGCTACGACGGGGCGAAGGCCTACCGCACGCCGTTCGTGAGCGGCAAGGACTCGCTCAGCAACCAGCTCCGGTACGTGGACCCCGGGACGGGCGAACAGAAGCTGATTGAAGTTCCCTACACGCTCCTGATCACGGGGCTCGGCATCGTCCCTGATATCCGGAAGTGCGTCACGATGGACGCCAAGAAGCCCGGCAACATCGTGCTGCTGGTGGGCGAGACCCAGCCGACGCTCGGGGCGTCGCTCTACCAGTCATTGCACGGCGCGGACGGTCCCCTCCCCACCGTCAGCCTCGCCTCCGGCCCCGCAACTGCCCGGGCCGTGGCGGCGCTCATTGCCAGAGGTCTGGTCAGGAGCGCCCACGACTGCTCCGAGGGCGGCGCCCTGACTGCGCTCGCCGAGATGCTCATCGCCGGGCACGACCCCCGCGCGCCGATGGGCGCCACCGTGCACCCCGACGCGGGAGCATCCGACATCCTTGCATTTGCGGAGTCTCCTTCACGGTACCTGCTGGAGGTCTCCCCGTCGGACGAGTTGGCCGTTACCGCGGCCCTTCGCGAACCCTGTATTCCCGTCGTGCGCCTGGCAACGCTGAATTCGTCCGGATCACTGACGTGGAAGGCAGAGAGCCTGAACGAATCGGTTGATGCCCTCACCGAGGCGTGGCGCGGGACACTGGATTGGTAGCCAAGGGTTTGGCGCAGGGACACTGCTGCCGGGCCCGAGTTGGCGGCGGCACTGCGTGGCTCTACACCGAACAGATACCTATACTCGGTTGCCCCGACAGGAGGAGCCGAACACCGTGCCACAGCCCAGCCTTGCGTCCGCCGCGTCCGCGACGGGCGCTGCCATCGAACCCAAGCCCGTGGAAGTCATGCCCGCCCCTGCTGCCAGCCACGCTTCCGCCGCCGACCACCGCTGCATCCGCGTGCGCGGGGCGCGCGAGCACAACCTCAAGAACATCACGCTGGAGATCCCGCGCGACACGCTGGTGGTCATGACGGGCTTGTCCGGCTCGGGCAAGTCCAGCCTGGCCTTCGACACGATCTTCGCCGAGGGCCAGCGCAAGTACATGGAGTCGCTGTCGGCGTACGCGCGACAGTTCCTGGATCAGCTCAAGAAGCCCGACGTGGACGAGGTGGAGGGCATCCCGCCGACCATCGCCATCGAGCAGCGCAGCAGCGGCAGCAACCCGCGCTCCACGGTGGCGACGACGACGGAGATCTACGACTACCTGCGCCTGCTGTTCGCGCGGTGCGGGACGCCTTATTCCTGGGCGCCGACGAGGGTGGCCAAGAACGGGGCGGTGCTGGAGCGCAGCGGGCGCCGGATCACCGCCACCAGCGCGACGCAGATCGTGGACTCGCTCCTGGGCGCCTACACGGGAAGACGCGCCATCATCCTCGCGCCGGTGGTGCGTGGGAAGAAGGGCTTCCACCGCGACGTGCTGGAGGACCTCTCGCAGCAGGGCTGGACCCGCGCCCGCGTCAACGGCGAGACCAGGGACCTGCGTGACGTCCTCAAAGAGCCCGGCGAGAACCCGCTGAAGCTGGGACGCCACGAGAAGCACACCATCGAGGCCGTCATCGACCGCCTGGTGCTGGACGCGGAAGGCCGGCAGCGTGTCGCGGAGAGTGTGGAGAGCGCCATCCGCATCGCCGCCGGCGTGGTCATGGTGAGCGTTGAGACCGAGGAAGGGAAGTGGGTTGACCGCTCCTTCTCCACCAGGTTCGCCGATCCGGACAACCCAGAGGTTGCGCTCGAGGAGCTTGAGCCCCGGCTCTTCTCCTTCAACTCACCCTTTGGCGCCTGCCCGTCCTGCAACGGCCTGGGCACGCTGATGGAGCTGGACGAGGGGCTGGTGCTGCCCAACGACGCCAAGAGCCTGCGCGAGGGCGCGATCGCGGCGTACGCCAAGAACGTGGCCGTCAAGGCCTGGTTCAACAGCACGCTCAAGAAGTTCTGCCGGCACATGAAGGCGGACTACGACCTGCCGGTCGCGACGTTCAGGCCCGAGGTGCGCAAGATGCTCCTGTACGGCATCCCCAAGGACTCGCCCCACGCGAGGGCGGCCAACGGCAAGGTCTTCAAGTGGAAGGGCGTCATACCCGGCCTTAGCGAGTGGTGGCAGACCACTCCCAACCCCACGGTCAAGGAGTGGCTCGGGCAGTTCATGAGCGACAAGCCCTGCCCGGCGTGCCACGGCGACCGCCTGCGCATCGAGGCCCTCCACGTGCTCATCGAGAGCGGGCACGGCGTGCCGGCAGAGGATGTGGCGTCGGAGAACGCGATCGGACGCCCGGCGCAGCCGCCGAAGGCTGCAAAGCACGGCAGGGCGTCCCCGCTCCACTTCCTCAACATCGCCGAGTTCTCGCGCCTGGACATCACTGAGGCTGTGGAGTTCGTGAAGGGCATGAAGCTCACGGACGAGCAGCGCACGATCGCGGCCCCGATCCTGAAGGAGGTCAACAACCGCCTGCGGTTCCTCGCGGGCGTGGGGCTGGAGTACCTGAACCTTTCCCGCAAGACAGCCACGCTCAGCGGCGGCGAGGCCCAGCGCATCCGCCTGGCGTCGCAGGTGGGCTCCGGCCTCGTGGGCGCGTGCTACGTCCTGGACGAGCCGACCATCGGCCTGCACCAGCGCGACAACGACCGCCTCATCAGCACGCTCCGCCACCTCGCGGACATCGGCAACACCGTGCTCGTGGTGGAGCACGACGAGGACATGATCCGGCACGCCGACCACGTTGTGGACGTCGGCCCCGGGCCGGGGGTGCACGGCGGGCGCATCATCGCCCAGGGCACCGTGGAGGACATCATCGCCACGCCGGGCTCCATCACGGGGGACTACCTCTCCGGGCGCAGGAAGATCGAGCTACCTCCCCGGCGCCGCCCGCTCACCGAGAGGCACGCCATCACCATCCGGGGCGCCCGGGAGAACAACCTCCGGGGCGTCGATGCCGCGTTCCCGCTGGGGGGCCTGGTGTGCGTAACCGGCGTCTCCGGCAGCGGCAAGAGCACGCTCGTCAACGAGATCCTCCTCAAGGGCATCCGGCGCGAGCTGGGCATGTCCCGCGAGCTCACGGGCGCCCACGACGCCCTCAAGCTCCCCAAGCCCACCAGGGCCCTCCCCACCATCGACCGCATCATCGAGGTCGACCAGACACCCATCGGGCGCACCCCGCGGTCCAACCCCGCCACGTACGTGGGCTTCTTCGACGAGATCCGCAAGGTCTTCGTCGCGACCAAGGAGGCCAAGGTCCGCGGGTACAAGCCCGGGCGGTTCTCCTTCAACGTCACCGCGCAGAACGGCGGCGGACGCTGCGAGGCCTGCCAGGGGCAGGGCCTCAAGAAGATCGAGATGCACTTCCTCCCCGACGTCTTCGTCGAGTGCGAGGTCTGCCGCGGGAAGCGGTACAACCGCGAGACGCTGGAGGTCACCTACCGGGGCAAGAACATCAGCGATGTTCTCGACATGACCATCGAGAACGCCATCGGGTTCTTCGAGAACCACCCGAAGGTCCAGCGGGCCCTGCAGTGCCTGCACGACGTGGGGCTGGACTACCTCACGCTGGGCCAGCCCAGCACACAGCTCTCCGGGGGCGAGGCCCAGCGCATCAAGCTCGCCACCGAGCTTGCCCGCGGCACGAGCATCTTCGGCGGGTGGGACGGGCTCAAGCAGGACGACCTTGCCAGGAAGCGTGCCGCGGCGAGCGACGACCCGGGCCCGGAAGCGGGCAGCAACGACGAGCTCGCGGGAGAAGACGAGACGGTGACCCGTGCCCGCACGCCGCGCGCCCTGGGCCCCTCCGCCCACACGCTCTACATCCTGGACGAGCCCACCACCGGCCTGCACTTCGAGGACATCAACAAGCTCGTCAAGGTCCTCCACCGCCTCGCCGACGCCGGCAATACGCTCGTGGTCATCGAGCACAACCTGGACGTCATCAAGTGCGCCGACTGGCTCATTGACCTGGGCCCCGAGGGGGGTGACAACGGCGGCACGGTCGTCGCCAAGGGCACTCCCGAGGACGTGGCAAAGGTGGCGGCGAGCTACACGGGCAGGTACCTGAAGGACCTGCTCCGCGCCAGGTAGCCTCGGACCCGGGCACGTCCCCCCACAGAGCGGAACTTGACAAGCCGTCCGGTTTCTGTTCTCCTATGGGCCGCGGCGGCCTCCCGTCCGCGCACGGAGTTCCACCCCATGCAAACGCTCTCCCAGTTCTGGCTTCCCATCCTCGCGTCCGCCGGCCTCTGCTGGATCGCCAGCGCACTCCTCTGGATGGTCCTGCCCGTCCACAAGAACGACTTCAAGAACCCGGGCGACAAGGAGAACACCATCCTGGACTTCGTCCGCACGCTGGGGCTCGCCCCCGGCATGTACTGGGTGCCGTACTGCGACCACGGCGCGGACCGCAAGAACCCTGAGAAGATCGCGAAGATGAAAACGGGCCCCTTCGCCGGCCTCGTCGTCATGGCGGGGGTGCCCAACATGGGCAGGAGCCTCGGGCTGTGGATCCTG
Source organism: Phycisphaerales bacterium (assembly GCA_046350475.1). GTDB lineage: Bacteria > Planctomycetota > Phycisphaerae > Phycisphaerales > UBA1924 > BJHL01. The sequence continues at coordinate 504,945 of JAXMAJ010000002.1, forward strand.
AACCTGCTGCTCATCGGCTTTGGCATCGCCTATGTCGCGGGCAGCGCAGGCGTGAAGCCGGACTCGACCTACTGGCACCTCTTCAAAGTCGTGGGCATCATGGCGTTCATGATCCACGCCGGGAACGCGCTCACGCTCTCGATCTGGATGGGCATGCCATGGGGGCAACTCCCCGGCCGCATCATCGATGCAGTGGTGTACGGCGCCCTGACGGCGGGCTCGTTCGCCGGGTTCTGGCCCAAGGCTGCTGCCGCCCTGCCCGCCGTCACCGGCTGACCCTGGAACGACAATTCGTCCGGGGCTCGCCCGGGGGCCTTCCGGGAAGGCCCGGGGCTCGTTGCCCGCGCCCTTGTCGGCCGGGTTCTGTCGCCTTATGCTTCCCCCCCACCAGCCGCCCAGGTGGCGAAATTGGCAGACGCACTACCTTGAGGTGGTAGCGCCCGCAAGGGCTTGGAGGTTCAAATCCTCTCCTGGGCACTTGAAACACCCTGTCCGACGCAGCGTAGAGCGAACATCCGGCCCGCCGGATGTTCGTTGCGTTTTTGAGGCCACACGGCGTGGACCCTGCAACGGGTGACGCCCGACTTCCAAGAAGAACCCCATGCATACCAGCCGCACCCCCCGGTCCTTCGCGTTTTCCGCCACCCTCATGCTCTGCCTCATCGCCGGCGCAGCGACCGCCGAGGACGTGAAGAGCGGCGCGAAGGCGGCGGACATGCCGATCATCCCCCGCGCGGTGCTCTTCGGGAACCCGGAGCGGGCGAACCCTCAGATCTCGCACGACGGCACGCACCTGTCGTGGATCGCGCCGGTGGATGGCGTTCTCAACATCTGGGTCGCCCCCACCGAGCACCCCGACCAGGCGAAGGCCATCACGCACGACGCCAAGCGGGGCATCCGCAACTACCAGTGGGCGTACAACAACACGCACATCCTCTACACCCAGGACGAGGGCGGCGATGAGAACTGGAAGGTCTACAGCCTCGAGGTGGCGACCGGCAAGGCCAAGGACCTCACGCCCTTTGATTCCGTGCCGGGCCCTGACGGCAACCCCATCATGCTGCCGGGCGGCAAGATGCTGCGCCCCGCGGCGGAGATCAAGGCGGTCTCCAGCAAGTTCCCCGACGAGATCGTTGTCGCCATCAACAACCGCAACGCGCAGTTCCACGACCTGCACCGTGTGAGCATCACCACGGGGCACATGGTGCCGGTGTTCGAGAACGACCAGCTCGCGGAGATCGTCGTGGACGACGACTACAAGATGCGGCTGGCCATGACGTTCACGGAGGACGGTGGCAATTCCTGGACCCGCTACGACAACGACCTCGAGGAGTTCGTCGAGTGGCAGGCGGTGCCCATGGAGGACACGCTGAGCACCGCCCCCATCGGGTTCGACGCCTCCGGCAAGACCCTCTACATGACGGACAGCCGGGGGCGTGACACCGGGGCGGTGTACGCCATCGATCTGGCCACGGGCGAGAAGAAGGTGATCGCCCAGAGCGACAAGGCCGACGCGGGCGCCGCCATCGTCCACCCGGCCACCGGCAGGGTGCAGGCCATCGCGTTCAACCGCCTGAAGAACGAGTGGACGGTGCTGGACGACAGCATCAAGCCGGACCTGGACTACCTCAGGTCGGTCAGCGACGGCGAGCTCAGCATCCTCAGCCGCTCCCTGGACGATGCCCGCTGGGTCGTGTCGTACATGAAGGACAACGGCCCGGTCTCGTCGTACCTCTACGACCGCGGGGCCGACGGCGCCCAAAGGAAGGCTACCTTCCTCTTCACCAACCGCCCCGCGCTGGAGGGCAAGACCCTGGCGTCCATGCACGCCTTTGAGATGAAGACGCGCGACGGCCTGTCCATGGTGTCGTACCTCACCCTGCCCGCCAACCAGGACACCGACCACAACAACGTCCCCGACAACGGGCCGATCCCCATGGTCCTCCTGGTCCACGGGGGCCCGTGGGCGCGTGATACCTGGGGCTACAACGGCTACCACCAGTGGCTCGCCAACCGCGGGTACGCGGTGCTCAGCGTCAACTTCCGGGGCAGCACGGGCCTGGGCAAGAGCTTCATTAATGCCGGCAACAAGGAGTGGGCCGGCAAGATGCACGACGACCTGCTCGACGCCGTCGGCTGGGCGGTGGACAACAAGGTGGCGAAGAAAGACAAGGTCGCCATCATGGGCGGCTCCTACGGCGGCTACGCCACCCTTGTGGGCCTCACCTTCACGCCCGACACCTTCGCGTGCGGGGTGGACATCGTCGGCCCCAGCAACATCGTGACGCTGCTGTCCACCATCCCGCCGTACTGGGCCCCGGCCATGAAGCTGTTCACGATGCGCGTGGGCGACAACAGCAGCGAGGATGGCAAGGCGTTCCTCCTCGATCGCAGCCCCATCTCCCGCGTGGACGCCATCAAGCGCCCCCTCCTCATCGGCCAGGGCGCCAACGACCCGCGCGTCAAGCAGAGCGAGGCGGATCAGATCGTGAAGGCCATGCAGGACAAGAAGATCCCCGTCACCTACGTCCTGTTCCCGGACGAGGGCCACGGGTTCCAGCGCCCCGAGAACAACACCGCCTTCAACGCCGTGACGGAGGCCTTCCTCGCCCAGCACCTGGGCGGGCGCGCCGAGCCCGTGGGTGAGGATGTCGCCAAGTCCACGGCGCAGGTCAAGGCCGGCGGCGAGTTCCTGAAGGCGGCCGGGGCGAGCGAGTCGACGGGGAAGTAGCAGCGGAAGGAGCCAGGCACAGGTGGTCCCGTGCGCGGGCGCCGGACGCCGGACGCCCCGCGGGCGCACGGCCGGAGTCTCCGCTGGCGGGCCCGGTCAAACCGCGCTAGCGGAACGGATTTTCAGCACCCTCCACCATCACTCCGCACGCGATCTCGCTGGTCCGGTAGGCCATGCTCATCCCGTGACCGGTGAAGCCGCCGCAGAACCACACGCGGGACGCCGCACCGTTGACCGGCACAATGAGCGGCAAACCCGTGGGCGAGAATCCCATCGTGCCCGCCCACCGCGCTGCGACGTTCGCCTGCACGTCTTCAATAGACAACCCAAACAGAAGCGACGCAAACCGCTCCAGGTCGCCTTGAACCCACGGGGTTGTGCGGTCCTCGTAGCCCACCTCGCGGTCCGCGTGGTACGTCCGGCACCCCCCCACCACCACCTCACCTCCCGCCGTCTGACGGAAGTACTCGCTGCCCCGGTTGGCGTAGTACGACGCGTGCAGCAAGACCAGGCCGGCCCGGAGCGCCAGCATCTGACCCCGGCGGGGCGTGACCACCCCCTCCAGCTGCGGCAGGAGCAGCGGCGCGTACGCGTTGGTGCACACCAGCACGTGCGAGGAGGTGATCTCCGCGTCGGTCGTCCGCGTGGTCACCGTGCCCCCGTCCTCACTGATCTCAAAGACCTCCTGCCCCTCGTGCAGGGCGCAGCTCCCCCGGCTCTCACGCTCCAGCAGATTCCCCCGCAGGTGCTCCATCACTTCGCGCGAGTTGCAGGATGCGTCATCCGGGTTGACCAGCCCGCCCAGGCACACGCCGCTCCTCCACGCGTGATCGTCGCCCCGCTCCTGCCATGAGACGCGGAAGCCGTCCTCCTTCATGAGCGTGACGCTCTCCACCAGTTCGGCGCGTTCACTCTCTCCCAGGGCCAGCAGCACGCTGGGCAGGTCCCGAACTCCCGGGAGTGAGCCGACTCCCTCGGCGCGCAGCCCGGCTAGATTCTCCTCGGTCAATCGCCACAGCGTGCGGGCGCGCTCCCGCCCGTATTCCCGGGCTGCCAGGGCGTAGTTGTCCGCGCACCCCCGCATCAGGAACCCGGCGTTCCGCGTGCTCGCCCCGCTGCCCAGGCGGTCCTTCTCCACGACGATGACCGACATCCCCCTCCGCCGCAGGTGCAGCGCCGCGGCGGTCCCGCAGATCCCCGCCCCCACCACCACGCAGTCGCAGCGGAGCGGGCCCAAACGCCGTGTACGCCGCCAGAGGCTCACTGTCATGGGCCAACAGTAGTTGCGGGGTCTACGTCTCGACGCGCACGCGCCCGGTTCCTTATCGTTGCGGGATGTCCTCCCCCCCTCCCACCCCCGCCGCCCAGGTCCTCATCGTGGAGGACGAGCCCGACCACGCCGACGTGATGGCCGAGTCCCTCAAGAAGCCGGGGCACGTCTGCACCGTGGTGCACGACCTTGCCCGGGCGTTCGAGGAGCTCCGGCTGGGGACCTTCGACGTGATCGTGACGGACCTGCGCATGCCCGGCAGCGCCGGCTACAAGCCCGAGGGGTTCGCGCCCGTCGCGGGGGACGGCTCGGACGCGGGCCTCCGCGTGCTGGAGGCATCCCGCCAGCTCCAGCCCCAGTCGGAGACCATCCTCGTCACCGCCCACGGCGACGTGCCCACCGCCCGGGCCGCGTTCAAGCTCGGCGCGTACGACTTCATCCAGAAGCCGCTGGATCTGGAGGTCTTCCGCAACCTCGTCAACCGCGCCGCGCAGACCGTGCTCCTGCGTCACCACAACACACGCCTCCAGGAGCAGTTGGACCAGGCCGGGTTCGAGGGCGTCATCGCCGCCAGCGAGCCCATGCGTCGGCTGCTCCGCCAGGTAAAGGTCATCGCGCCCAGCAACATCCCCGTGCTCATCACCGGCGAGTCGGGCACCGGCAAGGAGGTGGTGGCCGCCAGCGTGCACCGCAACTCCCGCCGGGCCGCCCAGCGGTACGTCACCTTCAACTGCGCCGGGCAGTCCGAGAGCCTGCTGGAGGACGCCCTGTTCGGCCACGTGAAGGGCGCGTTCACCGGGGCGGACAAGGACCGCGCGGGCGTCTTCGAGTACGCCGACGGCGGCACGCTCTTCCTCGACGAGATCGGCGACATGCCCCTCACCATGCAGGCCAAGCTGCTCAGGGTGCTCGAGAGCGGCGAGGTCGTCCGCCTGGGCAGCAACGAGGCGAGGAAGGCCGACGTCCGCTTCGTGAGCGCCACCAACCGCGACCTGCGGCTGCTGGCCACCGAGGGCAGGTTCCGCGAGGACCTCTTCTTCCGCATCAACGGCAGCCACCTGCACATCCCGCCCCTGCGGGAGCGGCGTGAGGACATCCCCGCCCTGGTTGCGCACGCCATCGACCGCTTCGCCCACGAGCTCGCGCCGCGCCCCGAGGAGGCGGTTGTCCCCGGCATCTCCGACGGCGCCATGATGCGCCTCACCGCATACGCCTGGCCCGGCAACGTCCGCCAGCTCTTCAACGTCGTGCAGAACATGGTCGTCGCGTGCCTCTCCGAGTCCCGCCCCGCCGGCACGCCCCCCATGCTCGACCTCCGCCATATCCCCGACGACGTCCGCAGCGACCACAACGACGACCTGCCCGGCGCCGCCGGCGCGGGCGCGAGCCTCGCCGGCACCAGCCTGGAGCAGATCGAGAAGCGCGCCATCCGCGAGACGCTCCGCCTCACCGCCGGCAACCGTGAGCAGGCCGCCAAGCTCCTGGGTATCGGCGAACGCACGCTCTACCGCAAGCTCAAGGAGTACGGGCTCCGCTAGCGTCGGGCCACGGCGGATCCGGCCCGCGCCCTGCGCCGGCAGAACACCGCCACGCACGCGACAACCCCGGCGGCCGGCGCCGGCACCACCGTCACGACCGCGGGGGTGATGACCACGCCTGTTTTGTACGCGGCGGAGAAGGACTGATTGTCCTGCGTGTACCACGTCATGTACCGGGCATTGTCGGTTGTGCCTGTCGTCATCCCCGTGCGCCGGAGCATCTGCTGCATCGTGGTGATCTCCAGGCTCCGGACGTCCGTGCTATCGCCCAGGATGAGCGCCTGCCGCATCAGCACGACGTTGGCTGTCTCGCTGCGGTAGTACGGGTTGACGTTCCCGGTATCGGGGTACCAGTTCGCGATCCGCGATGCCTGGCTCGCCACCACGCCCCTCAGAAGCCGGTTGCCGTCGGTGCTCGTCCAGTTGGCCGCATCGCCCGCGACCGGCCACTGACTCACGAACGTCCCGGCCAGCCGCAGCCAGTCCCCGGGCGGTGCGCCGTTCGCACCCCCGGAATGTCGGAACGTGGTCAGCACGTTCGAACTGGTCGGTACCGTGCCTATGAACCCCAGCCCGTAGCGTCCGTAGCTGGCAAGGGCGTTCCCGTCCGCGGCCTCGGATGACGTCAGCAGGGTCCCTGGCAGAGCCTCCGACCCGACTCCTCCGTTGCGCCACGGGCCCACCTGGTCCATGATCGGCCCGGTGTTGTCGGTGTTCGAGATGACAGGCTGGTAGAGCAATTCACCCAGCCCCTTGATGTCCGTGCGCGGCCCCGTGTACGACGCAACCACCCGCCATTCGATGCGGTCACCGGGCAGCGCCTGAACCGAGGTCGACCACTGCGAGCCGTTCCACACCTCGAATCGGACTTCCGATTCGATCGGATAACTGGTCTGCGCCCAGGCAGCGCCGACCGCCAGCACGTGCGCGCAGGAAAAAACGCCGGTAAGCAGGGTCCGCAAGTGTCTCTCTCCTCTCGCTCTCCCCAGCATCGTGCGGGTCCGCACAAGGCTGGGGAGCAAGAAGATACCGTGCCGCAACCGTCTGGTTGCACGAATCCGTACCGGAGCCGTAAGTGGTTACACTACAGCTCTTTGCGCCAGCACCTCGGCGTCCTTCATACCATCTGATCGCCCAATAACGAGGCATCCACCGCCGCGCGCCCCGCCGCACACTCGAAGTCACAGGGGCCGCCCCGCACGGACAACCTCGCCGCGTTCAGTCACGCGCTCTCCGCCGCGCGAAGAGGAGAACAACCAACGCTGCGGAAGGGACGGGCGCGGGGACAAAGATGGTCGCGGGAGTAATCACGACGGAAGTCTTGTACGCCGCGTTGTACGTCTGACTGTCCTGCGTGTACCACGAGATGTACCTGCGGTTGTCCGTACTTCCTGAATACATGACCGCCCGCCTCAGCATCGCCTCCATGGTGGTGATCTCTACGACTCGATCTGTCGCATCCCCGAGCACCAGCGCCTGCCGGAATATCACCACCCTTTGCGTGCCTTCCCGGAAGTATGGGTACACCCCGCCGGGATACCCCGGGGCAAGCCTGGAATTCTGCGCCGCGCTCACGCCGCGGAGCAGGCGGTTCGCGTCATCAGCGTTCCACCCAGACCCACTTCCCGAGACCGGCCACTGCGTCACGAATGAACCCGCCACACGGAGCCACTCTCCCGCCGGCGCACCGCCCGAGCCGCCTGAATGGCGGAATGTGGTGAGGATGTTCGAGTACGCACTGATGGTCCCCGTGTGCGCCATGCCCACACGGCCATAACTTGCCAACGGGCCGCCGCTTTCTCCTTCGTCGGTGGTCACCAGAGTGCCGGGAAGCACCTCGGACCCTTCGCCGCCGTTCCGCCAGGGACCAAGCGCATCCATGGCCACACCCGCGTTGTCCGCGTTCGAAACAACCGGCTGGTAGAGCGCCTCGCTCAGGCCCTGGATGTCCGTGCGCGTGCCCGTGTACGACACCACCGCCCGCCACTCCACCCGGTCCCCCGCCGCGGCGTGCACCGAACTCGCCCACTGCGTGCCGTCCCACACCTCAAAGCGGAGCTCTGACTCCAGCGGGAACGTTGCCTGCGCGACCGCCCCACTCACCGCCGCGAGATGCACGCACACCATCACCGCCGCACTCAGGGACTTCATGCCTCTCTCCTTCCGCCTGCGTTGGACCGCGCCATGGCGTGGCCGCACCGGCTGTGGGGTACCGCGCGTGTGTCAACGCGCCTGACTCCGACAGGATTCCATCGTCACTCTTCACGCCTTGTCCGGGTGTCGCCCCCCGTTGTGGTCTGTTGTTGACCGTGAGGGTGCCCGCGACGCCCCCCACGCCGCCACGCCCACCAGCACAATCCCCCCCAGCTCCAGCACCCGGTTCACCATCGGGCCGGCGCCGGTCTTGAAGAGCAGCGTGTCCACGTGGTGGAACGACGCCGCCCGGATAATCACGAACGCGCACAGGTACCCCGCGCCCATCACGGCCAGCCCATACCGCCTCCACGCCCGACGCACGTACCACCCACCTGCCATGACCGCCCCAACCGCAGCGCACGCGACCCCGATCACGAACACCAGCTGCACCTCCCGGTGCCGGCCATACCACCCCTGCTGCTGCGCCGCCCTTCTCCCCACCACGGTGACCAGCGACTGAAGGTCCAGCTGCTTGTTCACGCACAGGAACAGCAGCCCGGCGCCCAGCACCAGCCACACGCGCGGCTTGAGACCCGCCCCGCCACGCAGCCAGGCCCAGTCCTCCGCGCGCCACGCTCGCAGGCACAGCAGCCCCGCCCCCAGGTACGCGGCCGTGATCAGCCAGCCCCACACGGTGGGGTCACCGATACCGGGCCGCCAGCCCGTCAACGAGGTTGCTTCGGCAAGCAGGAGGTGCACGGTCGGATTGTTTGCGCCGCGCGACGGGGGCGAGGGCCGCGGAAACATGAAATGCCGACGCATAATCTCCGCCGAACCCCGATGCACGTCAGGCACGTCCAGCCCGTCGATACCCACGATCTGCGCCGGCGGGTGCTCCGCGATGGGCGCCCCGACGCGGAGGTCGTATTCCCGGGGGACGAGCACGCGACGCACTTTGCCGCGTTCGGTGAAGGCGCCGCCCCCCTGGCGATCGCCTCGCTCTACGCCGCGCCCCTGAAGGAACCCGCGTGGTGGGGCGCCGTGGCGCCGGCGCACCAGTATCAGTTCCGCGGCATGGCCAGCGCGCCCGAGGCCAGGGGCAGGGGCTTCGCCGATGCCGTCATGCGCGCCATGATCTCAGACGTGCGTGACCGCACGCCGGCGACCGAACACGCCCTGCTCTGGTGCAACGCCCGCCTCGCGGCCGTCGGCTTCTACCGCCGGTTCGGCATGGGCGTGGTGTCACCCGGGTTCCAGATCACCGGCGTCGGCCCCCACGTGGTCATGACCGTGCCGCTCAGCGGCACGGAGGGCTGACTCATCAGAAGCACGTGCCACCGGAGAACATCGTGAGGAATGCCTCGATGTCCGCAACATCCGGGAACAACCCGTCCATGTTGATGTCGATCGAATCGCACGCGGGCACGGCCTGCCAGCAGCAGTCCCCGCTCACGGCGCAGAGCAGTGTCTCGATGTCGAACGTGTCGGGCGAGATGCCGTCGTTGTTGAAGTCCAGGTCGCCGCACATACCCGGGATGTGCGCGATGTACGCCTGACGCTGGCCCGAAGCCAGCAATGCCATCCCGGTGATCCACCGCCCATCGCCCGAGACCGCCGCCGCGCTCTGCAGCACGATGCCCGCGGGCAGCTGGGCCCCCGCCGTCTGCAGCGCCAGCTGAAGGTCGTTCGGCTGACCGTTGTTCACGCTGTACCCCGCGCGCGTGAGCGGGCCCACGGGAACGTTCGCGGTGATCACGCCCCCGTCCCAGCTCACGTCCGTTGCGACCGAGCCGGGCGCAAAGCTCAACGCCTGAGACTGCGTGCCCCCGGCTGTATAGCGCCTCTGCTGCGAGATGATCACGTCGGCGTACCACGAGCCCGCCACCGGCACCTCCGCCAGCCGCGTGTGCACAAGCCCGCCCCTCCACACGATGCCCGGGAACATGTCGTTGCAGTCGAATATCGAGCCGAGCACGGCGCCGTCGGGCGTCATACCCGACGCGTTCGTCGCGTACCAGTCGCCCGGGAGCCCGCACCCCTGCACGTAAATCCCGGGGGTCGTCGGGCGCGAATACGAGTTGGGCCCCAGCACCTGCGTCGTGCCCATCTCCAGGTACCCCATCTCCTCCACGGTGAGCCCCGCGAGCGTGCCCGCGGCGTTGATCCCCTTGACGGTCACGTACGTACTGGCGCTGTTGTTCGGCCCGATCACCGGCGCCCCGCCCTGAGTCCAGAGGAACACCTGCCGGACCCGGGCCGCGCACTGGGCGCCCCCGCCGTGCCCGACCACCCGCGTGCCGTCTGCGCTGACAAAAGCGCTGTACGCGCTGCATGTGCCGCCCGGCACCGTGAGCGTCGGCATGACCTGATACCCCACCCCTCGGTCCCAGCGCCAAGCCCCGTCCGTGCCCGTCAGACCGACAACGGTGCCACCTCCCTCGCTGATGTCCGTCACACGGAATTCCAGGTTCGACGTCGGCGTGCCGACAAGGAAGAACTCGGGCTGAGCAAAGAGCGTCGCCGCCCCCGTGCCCAGCACACCGGCCGCGATGAAACGTTCAGCACACCTCATAAGCCACTCCATTTCTCCGCTGAAATGCTACAAAGACGCTAAAGGCACGGCCCTCCCGAGAAAACACGCAGAAACGCGTCGATGTCCGCCGTGTCCGGGAACAAACCATCGTGATTGAAGTCGATCGAATCGCAGCAGTCGTACGCCGGCGGGCACCAGCAGCAGTCGCCGCCGATCGAGCACAGCAGCGTGTCGATATCGCCCGTGTCCGGGAACAGCCCGTCGTTGTTGAAGTCGATATCGCCGCACAGGTGGTCGCCGTTCAGCTCTACGTAATAGAAGTCGTTCCCGCCCCCACTGGCAGCGTCAAACGCAACGAACACCACCAGCCCCCTCCCGTCCGGCGACACCGCGCGTGCGAACCTCGCGCCCCCCGGGGGGTGGAATGCGGGCGCTTCCGCGGCGAGGAACTCCGCCACGGACTGCTCACCGTGCCGGGGAGACCTGATCCGCGTGGCAAGGACGCTGCCCCATGCGTTGCCCGGGTCCACTTCGTGGAATGTCAGGATCACGCTGCCGTACTGCGAGGACGCGACCGGGATGACGCCCGGTGTCACCGTCCCCACCCCATGGCGCCATAGATAACCAGTGGCAGCCGGCGCTTCAAGCCGCCCGCCGAACACCGAGCCGTCCGCCGACATGAACCGCTGGAAGCGGCTGAGCCACGCACCGCTGGGCCACTGCGGGCGCAGGTCCGTCACCCCAATCCCCTCGAACCACACGTGCGTGTCGGTGAGCACCACACCTCCCGACGCCCCGATATCGCCGGCCCCGGGCACGGACGCCACCAGCGCCCCGCCCGGCACTTCGTAGGCGCGCGTCTCCACAACGCCCGGACCGATCAGCACAGCTTCCGCGCGCCGGCTCCCGTCCGCCGATTCTGAGCACCGCACCGCCGGGAACCACACCATCCCGCCAGACCCGCGATCCCACCGCAGCGACCCGGACGCGTACAGCCAGTCCTCCGTAGTGGTCAGGACGCGCCCGTCACCGCTGAGCCCGGTCGGCCACGCCATGATGGACGGCGGAAACACCATCGCACCGGTCGAAAGATCCCACATCAGCGGCATGGGACCCCCGTCACCCTGCAGCGTGCTCCACCCCGCCGCGAACGACCGGTCCCCCGCGATGTGAGTGACAAACGCGCCGCGTACATACGGCTGCGCGGGCGGATCACCCACCGCGTCCAGCTGAACAACCCGCACCTGCGCGCTGGACACCGTGCCACAGCACGCCACCGGCGCGGCCCATGCAAGCCAACCGAGTCTGCGCATACGCACCTCCCGCGGAGAGCTAGATTGTTCGGCCCAAGATTGAGGGGGTTGCACCAGAGGGTTCATTCGTATGAAAAGCACGAAATGGCAAGGGAATCCCTGTTTGCACCCCGTTCGGACCCTCCCCGCTACCATCGCAGCCGCGATTGCCCGGCGCAGGAACAGCCCATGCACGACGGATTCGCCAAGTACCAGTCCTTCTACGCCCGCCCGCCCGCCATCGTCGTCGAATGGCACGACGACCGCACCGACGCCGTGGGCTGGCTCTGCATCGACTCCCTCACCGGCGGCGCCGCGGGCGGCGGCACGCGCATGCGCGCCGGTGGCACCCGCGAAGAAGCCATCTTTCTCGCCAAGACCATGGGCGTGAAGTTCCGCGCCTGCGGGCCACACATCGGCGGCGGGAAGAGCGTGATCCGCTTCAACGCCGCCAGCCCCAGGGACGTCAAGCACGGCGTCCTCGAGCGCTGGTACCGCCACATCGGTCCCTACCTCAAGAACTGCTACGGCACCGGCGGCGACGTCGGCGTTGACGAGGTCGACGAGGCCACGGCCATCACCAGCCGGGTCCTGGGCCTCAGGCACGTCCAGGAGGGCATCGCCCGGGGACACACCTGGACCGACGACAACCCGGGGGACCACGAAGGGCCCGAGCCCAAGCTCGACCGCCTCAAGCACGGCGTGGAGGCCCTCGTCAAGCTCGACGACCTCCCCGGCCCCCGCGCCGGCAAAGCCTGGATGGTGGCCGACGTGGTCACCGGCCTGGGCGTCGCCCGGAGCGTCGAGTCCTTCTACCGCACCCGCAACCGCTCGCTGGAGGGCCAGCGCGTCATCATCGAGGGCTTCGGTGCGGTCGGCGCTTTCGCCGCGTACTACCTCGCGCGCAGCGGCGCCATCACCATCGCCGCCAGCACCAGGAACGCGGACGGCACCATCCGCGTCGCCCTCAACAAGAACGGCCTCGACGTCCACCGCCTCATCGGCGCCCGCGAAGGCACCAACCTCCCCGCTTCCTTCGAGCACAAGGGCTCTCAGGTCATCGACACCGCCAGCGGCGATGAACTCCTGTCCATGCCCGCCGACATCTACATCCCCGCCGCCGCCAGCCACACCACCACCGCCGCCCGGCTGGCCCTACTCCGCCAGCGCGGCATCAAGGTCATCTCCTGCGGCGCCAACAACGCGTTCGCGTACGACGCCCGCAAGCAGCGCGTCGAGGACTGGGTGAACGACATGCTCACCCTCCAGCGCGATGCCGACAGGCACTTCGCCATCATCCCCGACTTCATCGCCAACTGCGGCATGGCCCGCGTCTTCAACTACCTCATGTCCGCCGGGGGCAAGGCCGACGCCGCCAGCATCCTCAGCGACGCCGGCAACATCATCGACCGGCGCGTGGGTGAACTGCTCGCGGACCACCCCGGCGACCACGGCCTGCTCAACCGTTCGTACGAGGTGTTCGTGCCCTGACCAGGCCCCGCAAGGCCGTTCGGCGCAGGTCACCTGCCCTGCGCCCCGTCCTCCTGCTGCTCCGTGCTGTCAAAGCGTCCCCCACCCGGGCGCACCTGGGGGACAAACTGCGCCACCAGGGGACTTCCCAGGGCCGGGCCCAGGGCGGTCCGCCTCACCGGCAGCACCGGCGCCGCGTCGTCACCGTCATGCAGCACCACGGCGTGCCCCCGCGCCGCCAGGTCCGCCGCCACGTCCGCCACCACACGCTCCATGTCCTCCACGCCGCGCACCGTCGTGCCGCCCAGCACCGACCGCACCCGGTCCCGCACGTCCGGCTGCACCTCCAGCGTGAACCACGCGCCCTCCGGCGGCACGGACACCGGCGGGAGCGCGAGCAGCCGGGCGGAGAACACCGCGTGGCCCCGGGTGTCCAGCACCAGCGGGCGCTTCTCCGGGGCGGAAAGGTGCACCGCCGCGTCGCGCAGGATCGGTGAGTTGTTCTCCCACCACCCACCGCGTGCATCCAGGCACGCGTTCACCGTCCCCGCCGGTGAGCGCGGCTCCAGGGACGCAACGGACTCCTCGATGCACGCGCCCACCTTCTGGTCGTACGTCTCCCATGTCGCCCCGCCGGCCATCGCGCAGAACGCCGCGTTCACGCCCACAAAGTGCGACGTCGTGTCGTCGTACGTGAACGCGGAACGGCGCTCGGACACCAACGGCACCATCGAGTGCCCGTACCACGTTGCGGCCTCGTGCCACGTCATGAGCGCGTACGCAAGACGCGCCGCGACCGCCGCGTCGTCCGCCGCCTCCGCCGGCATCGCCGCACGCACCCCCGCACCGTCAAAGTCGAACACGACTTCCTTCCGCCGCTCGCCCCGCGCATCCTGCATCAGCGTGTACACGTACCACGCCCAGTCCGCCGAATCGCGCACGTGCACGACGTCCAGGAAGCCCGCCCGCTCGGTGTACACGATCCCCCGCTCACCCTCGTCACCGAAGAAGGCCCGCCCCGAGTACCGGTGCGGGCTCAGGCGTCCGGGGTCCGCCGCGTGGAACAGGCTGGTGACGCCGGGGAACGGCAATGCCCCGAACCGCGTGTGCGGCTGCTCGCGCCGGGCCGCGGCGCACCCGCCCATAAGCACAGCGCCCAGCGCGCCCGCCAGCGCGGCGTGCCACACATGATTCTGGATCTTCCTCGTCAGCATCTGCGCCCTTCCCCGACCCGCCCCGGTCCAACATAGCACGTTGTTGCCATTCCGCCAAGCGCAGTTTCACTGCGCGGGCACCCCCGGGGTTTGATGCCCGAAAATACGGCCCGTTCTGAGCAAAGCAAGACGGATGTGGTTGTCCGGTGGCACCGCCCGGCCAGGAAACTACCGGCGCCGCCCCGTCACCACCGCCAGCAGCGTGATGTCCGCCGGCGTGATCCCCTCCAGACGCGACGCCTCCCCGAACGTGCGGGGCCTGAACCGGTGCAGCGCCTGGCGCGCCTCCGCCCGCAGGTGCTCTACACCCAGGTAGTCGAACCCCTCCGGCAAACGCCGATGCTCCATCTCAGCATGCCGGCGCACCTCAGCCCGCTGGCGCACGATGTACGCCGCGTACCTCCGCTCCGCGTGCACCGTCCGCACCACCGCGCGATCAAAGTCCGGTGCACCCACGCCCGCCAGCGTCCTTGCAAAGTCCGCGATCCCGTACGTGTTGCCCCGCAGGAGGAGTTCCACCGGCTTGCCGCCGTGCACCGACCGGTCTACCAGCGCGCCCAGCTCGGCCAGCTGCCGTCCCCGGCGCGCAAAGCCATCTTCTCTTGCGCGCCCCAGCGCCGTGCGCAGCAGCCCCAGCTCCAGAGCCAGCGGCGTCAGCCGGTCGGGCGCGTTGTCCGCCCGCAGCAGCAGGCGGTGCTCCGCCCTGCTCGTGAACATCCGGTACGGTTCCACCGGCGTCTTGGTCACCAGGTCATCCATGAGCACGCCGATGTACGCCTGCTCCCGCCCCAGCGACCACTCCGGACGCGCAAGCGCCCGCAGCCCGGCGTTCACCCCCGCCACCAGCCCCTGGGCCGCCGCCTCCTCGTACCCGCTCGTGCCGTTGATCTGCCCCGCCAGGAACAACCCCGCGACACGCTTGGTCTCCCCCGTCACGTTGATCTGGTGCGGACGCACCATGTCGTACTCCACCGCATAGCCGTACCGGTGGATGTGCGCATGCTCGCAGCCGGGCATCGACCGCACCAGCCCGTCCTGCACGTCCGGGGGCAGGCTCGTCGAAATGCCGTTGCAGTACACCCAGTCGCTCGACCAGCTCTCCGGCTCCAGGAACACCCCGTGGCTCTCCCGCTGCGCGAAGCGAACCACCTTGTCCTCGATCGATGGGCAGTACCTGGGGCCCGCGGACTCGATCTGCCCCGAGTACATCGGCGCACGGTGGAGGTTGGCCCGGATCAGCCCGTGGGACGCTTGCCCCGTCGCCGTCATCCGGCACGACACCTGCGGCAGCAGCGGGAAGGGTGAACCGAGAAACCCGCGCCCTCGCCAACCCTCGAGCGCCATCCCCACACCCGCGGCCTCTTCCCCCACCTCCAACCCCCACCAGCCCGCCCCGCCTACCGCGCCGCCACCGCTCGAACTCGAGAGCTCGCTGAACGGCAACGGCACGTCATCACCCGCTTGCTCATCCAGCCCCTGCCAGCGGATGCTCCCCCTCGCCAGCCTCGGCGGCGTGCCCGTCTTGAGCCGGGCAAGCTCAAACCCCAGTTCCCGCAGCGAGTCGCTGATCGCTTGCGCCGCCTGCTCGCCGAACCGACCGCCGGGCGTCCGCGATTCACCCGTGTGCATGAGCCCGCGCATGAATGTGCCCGTTGTCAGCACGACCGCCGACGCGTGCAGCACGCGTACCTCCGCAGTGCCGGCCGACCGCACCTGCACCCCCACACACCGGTCCCCCTCCACCACAAGACGGTCCACCGAGCCCTCCACGACGTGGACCTCAGGCCGCGAGCCGATCAGCATCTGCACGGCCGCCGCGTACGCGTGCTTGTCGCACTGCGCCCGAGGCCCCTGCACCGCCGCCCCCTTGCTCGTGTTGAGCACCTTGAACTGGATGCCCGCCGCGTCCGCCGCCAATCCCATCAGCCCGCCCAGCGCGTCAACCTCCCGGACCAGCTGGCCCTTCGCCAGCCCGCCGATCGCGGGGTTGCACGACATCACGCCGACCTTGGACGCGTCCAGCGTCACCAGCGCAACCGTGCCCGCACCGGGGAGCAGGTTGGCCGCCGCCCACGCGGCCTCCACGCCCGCGTGCCCGCCGCCGATCACGATGACCGCATACCCGCTGGAACTCACACCCCATGATAGGAATTAGCCGCGATTCGCCGCTTGTTTCGCCCCACCCACGTTCCCCGCCACGAGCATGACGGCGCCAAAGACGACGCAGACCGCGCACCCGAGCGGCCCCGCATCCGCCCATCCACGCCTCTCCGCTCTCAGCCAGCGAGCAAGGCCCTCGGCCGCCGGGCTCGAATCCCACGCCTGGGTGCCCACGCGCCCGGGATCAAACGCAGGCCCGATGGACTCTGCCCGCACAAGTTCGTTGAGCTTCCCCACATCCATCCCGCACGACAAGAGCCGCCCCGCCCTCTCCCATGTTCGGTAATAGCCTGAGGCCCGCTGCTGGACGCACCACGCACCCAGCACAAGCCCGATGACGAGCTGCGCTGCGCCCAACCACAACACAAGCTGCTTCATGAGTGACTGTACCGCGCGAACGCGCGCTAGTGCGCGTTGCGGTGCACGAAACCGCGGAACAGCGTCAGCCACAGGATCTTGAGGTCCAGCCCCAGGCTCCAGTGCCGAATATAGAACAGGTCCAGCTGCAGCCGCTTCCGCAAGCTCGTGTCGCCCCGCAGCCCGTTCACCTGCGCCCAGCCCGTGATGCCCGCCTTCACGTGCTGACGCAGCACGTAGCCGCGCCAGTCCTCCCGGAACCGCGCGATCAGCTCAGGCCGCTCGGGCCGGGGCCCCACCAAGCTCATGTCCCCCAGCAGCACGTTGAACAGTTGCGGCAGTTCGTCCAGGCTCGTCCGACGCAGCCACCGCCCCACCGGCGTGATCCGCGGGTCGTCCCGCGTCGTCCAGGCCGCCGGAGGCTGCTCGTCGCGCTCGTGCTGCATCGTCCGGAACTTCAGGATGTCAAACTCCTCGCCGCCCAGCGATACCCGCTTCTGGCGGAAGATCACCGGGCCCGGGCTCGTGATGGCCACCAGCCCGGAGAGCGCCAGCATCAGCGGCGAGAACGCCACGATCCCCGCCAAGGCCCCCACCACGTCCAGCCCACGCTTGAGCGCGCCCGCCACACCGTTCATCGGGCTCTCGCGGATCGACAGGATCGGCATCCCCTCCAGCTCGTTGATCGTCATCGAGAGCGGCACGTACCGCGGGCTCACGTCCGGGATGATCCGCACCTCCACCGGGAACTTTTCCAGCCGGCGCAGCAGCCCCGGCAGCAGCGCCGCCCGGCTGTTGGGCAGCGCCAGGTACACGGCGTCCACCGGGCTGGCCTCCAGCGTCTGCTCCAGCCCCGCCAGCCCGCCCTGCACCGGACGCGAACCGATCTCCACCGCGCGGGCCGGCTGCTCGTGATGGTCGATGAAGTATGCCACGTGGATGCCCGTCCACGAGTTGCGGTCCAGCGTCCGGAACGCGATCCGCCCCAGACGCCCCGTGCCGATCACCGCCACGTGCCGCAGGTTGTACCCGCGCCGACGCAGCCCACGCAGCACCGCCCGGAACACCGCCCTCTCCACCAGCAGGCACACCGGCAGCAGCACCGCCAGCGCCAGCAGCTGGATCCTCCCCGCGTCCAGTTCCAGCCCCGCCACCTGCACGCGCACGCCCGACTGCCAGCCCCCCAGCAGGTCCGTCCCCAGCGCCCACAGCAGCACGATGAGCGACACGATTGTCGTCAGCGACGCGTTGAATATCTGCCGCGCCTCCGCCAGCAGGCGGCGGTCACGCCACGGGCGGTACAGCCGGAACATCCGCATCGATACCACCGCCAGCGGCACCGCGAACAGCACCATCGGCTCCCGCGCGAGCGTCCGCAGGCCCCCCGCCCCTTCCAGCGAAGGAACCCACGCCTCTACGTAATGGCGGCGAACTCCCCACGCCAGCAGGCACGCGCACGCCACCACCACCGCGTCCGTAGCGCCGAGCAGCGTGACGAAAAGTTGATGGCGTTGCTTGAGCACGTGTGCCTGGCGCGGGACGTCCTGTATTGGTGCGCGACGGCCGCCGCTCCCCGTGTGCGGCCAGTGTCTTCGCGCGGTCCCCGTGCTCGAAAGTGTACCAGCCTCGGGGCGTGCCCGGAACAAAAAAGACCAAACACATCCGGGCGGCGTGCGCCGGTAAGCCTTCTCGCCGCAAGACTTGCGCCCGCAACGCTCACCCCACCCCTGATGCTGCTGCCACCCCAGCCGCCTCACCCACAGGCAGCGACTCCGCCCCGGCCCCGCCCATGCCCCGCGGTACCCACGCAGCCGCTACCCGCGACACCCGCCGCCGGATCTGCCAGGCCGCGCGCACCATCTTCAGCCCGTCCCGAACCACCCGGATGCTCCCGCCTGCGGTGTGCGTCCACCGCACCCCCACCTCGCGCACCTGGATACCCGCGCGCCGGGCCAGCAGCAGGTGCTCCACGTCAAACGCGAACCCGTCCTCGGTTGAGTGCAACGCCAGGAACGCCGCAGCGTCCGCCCGGTAGAGCTTGAACCCGCACTGAGAATCCATCGCCAGGTCGAGCCCCAGCAGCGTGAGGCACACGTGAAACGCCCGTCCCGCGAGCCGCCGCAGCACGCTCGTCTCCACAGCCGACCCCGCCACCGCCCTCGACCCGATTACCACCGGCGCGCCGCTCCGCCGCGCCTCGGCGTTGAGCTTCTCCAGCTCCACCAGCCGCGTCGAGTTGTCCGCGTCCATGAACACCACCCAGTCGCCCGCCGCCGCACGCATCCCCGTCCGCACCGCGCCGCCCTTCCCACGGTTCGACGCGTGCCGCAGCAGCCGCACCTCCATCCGCTCACCGACCACCCCGCACAACCCCTCCGCAACACCCGCCGTCCCGTCCACGCTGCCGTCATCCACCAGCAGCACCTCCGCCGGCACGTGCCAAGCCTGCAGCGTCGCGTACACATCCGCCACCGTCGCCGCGATCCGCGCCGACTCGTTGTACATGGGGATGATGACGCTCAGCGTGGGTCGCAACCGGGCCTCACATCCTCCGCCACGACGGCCCCGAACGCGGGTTGCCCCCCGCGTCCGCGATCCGCCGCAGCACGTCCTTCTCCAGGTCGCTGATCCGGGCCGTGTCGGGCGGCACCACCTGCGCCACCGCCACCAGGTCGCCCTTCCGCCCGTCGTCCGTGACGATCCCCAGCCCCCGCATCCGCAGCTTCCGCCCGCTCGCCGTCCCTGCCGGGATCGTGAGCGACACCTTCCCCCCCAGCGTCGGCACGTCCACCGTCGCCCCGAACGTCGCCTCCGCGATCGTCAGCGGCAGGTCCAGGTACACGTCCAGACCTTGACCCGTCTCCTGAAACTCCCCCCGCCTCCAGAGTTCATGCCCCAGCGCCCGCACCCGCAGCAGCAGGTCCGCCGGCAGGTTGTCCTCGTCCCGCAGCACGCCCCGCACGCGCATCTGCGCCCCGTCCTCCGTCCCCGGCGGGATCTTCACCTCCACCGTCCTCGTCCCCTTCCCGTCCGTCACCCGCACCGCCGCCATCCCGCCCCGCGCGGCGGTCACGAAGTCCACCCGCACCTCGTGCACCTCCTCCACGGGTGGCGCCGCCCGGCGCGCACGCCCGCGCCCCCCACCGCCCCCACGCCCCGCCTGCCCGCCCATCCCCCCGAAGATCGCCTCGAACACCGACCCGAGGTCCTCATCATCCATGTCCACGCCGTGCGGCACACCCTGCCCCCACGGCGGCCGGCCCCCCGCGCCCGGCCCCGGGCCATACCCGGGGCCAGCGCCGGGACCAGCACCAGGGCCCTGCGCCCCGAAGCCCCGCTCCGCCGCGTCCGCGCCGTACTGGTCGTACATCTTCCGCTTCTCGTCGTCCCCCAGCACGTCGTACGCCCGCTGCACCTCCGTGAACTTCTTCTGCGCGTCCGCCGACTTGTTCACGTCCGGGTGGTACTGGCGCGCAAGCTTCCGGTACGCAGACTTGATCTCGTCCGCGCTCGCCGACCGCTTCACCCCCAGCACGTCGTAATAGTCTTTGCTCGCCACTCGCGAGATGGTAGGAAAGCGGCGGAAAACGGTCCCGCCCGGCGCGACCGGTGCCCGCATGAAAAGAAAAACGGACCCCGAAGGATCCGCTTGTGCTTCCCTGGTTCCGCCCCTGCCGACGACCCTAGTGCGGCTGCGCACCCGGCTCCACGCCCTTGGGCATGTCCTTGGGCACTTCCTTGCCCGGCAGAGGCTTCACCGGCGCGGGGTTCATGTCCGGCTGGATCTCCACCGGGGGCGGCACTTCCGCCTTGGGCTTGGCCTGGATGTCCAGCACCTCAACCTGGAAGTACAGCGTCGCGTTGGGCCCCACCTTCTTCGCCGGCAGGCCCTGCTCCTTCAGCCCCAGGGGGCCCGGGACGATGAGCTTGCGCTTCATCCCGGCCCGCGCGTCCATCATCGCACGCTTCCACCCCTCCAGCAGCCGCCCGTCGTACTGGTAGCGGTACGGCGTGCCGCGCTCGTACGACGCATCGAACACCGTGCCGTCGCCGAGGCTTCCGATGTACTGCGTCGTCACAATGTCGTCGTTGCTGGGCGTCCGGTCGCTCTTGGCCGTGTACGGGTAGCTGACCACGATCAGCCCGTCACCCGGGCGCGCAACCGTCACGCCCGATTCCGTGTGCTGGAAGCTGATCCACTCCCCGCCCGCCGGGCCCCAGACGACCTTGCCGTTGGCGTCCAGCCCGCGGTCCGCGACCTTGAGGCCGCCCGCGGACACCTGCATCTCGGTGCTCACGCTCGCCGCGCCGCCCTTGGTCGACGGCACCGGCTTCTCGGTCGCGATGGTGAACGTGCCGCCCGACCCGCTCACGAGCGCGTCGGTCGTCGCCGTCAGCTTCTCCGCCGTCCATTCGATGGGGAACGCGTCCGGGGTGGCCCACATCGTGCGCAGGCTCTGCACCTCGCCGTTGGGCGTCCCGAACTCGTACGTCCGCAGGTAGGTCTTCCCGCCCTCCTTGCGGAACTGCAGCACCGCCTGCCGGTACGGCGCCTCCAGCGCCTCCGCCCGAGCCACCTCCACGTACATCGCGTCAGGCAGCGTGTCGATGTTGACCGGCGCGATGCTCAGCACGATGTCGGCCGTCCCCTCGCCCGCCTTCACGCCCGTGGCCTTCCACGAGCCCGTCAGCAGCTTCGCCACCGCCCCGAACTGCGCGTCGGAGAACACGGCGTCGCCGGCCCCCTGCGGCGCAGCGAGCGCCGCAGGACCGACCCCGCCCAACAACCCCAACGCCATGACCGCCCAGAGTGACTTCTTCATAGTGGTGCTTCCAGTCGTGCAGGCCGGACGCAGCGCCGGCAGGTGCGGACAGCCGTGCCCCTTTAGGCAACCTCCGGCAGCATCTTCTTCGTGACAGCCACCAGGTCGCGCACGTGGCTGATCGACTCGTCCATGAACTTCTTCTCGGTCTCGTTCATCGAGAAGGTGATCACCTTCTCGACGCCGTTCCCCCCCAGCACGCACGGCACGCCCACGAACAGGCCCTTGCCCTTCTGGCCGGGAGCGATCCCGAACTCGTTCTCGCAGTACGCCGCGCACGGGATCACGCGCTTCTTGTCGCGCACAATCGCCTCCACCATTTCGATGGTGCCCGCTGAAGGCGCATACCAGGCGCTGGTGCCCATGAGCTTGACCACTTCTCCGCCGCCACCCTTGGCGCGCTCAACGCACGCGTTGATTTTCTCCGCCGGCAGCAGGTCCGTCACCGGGATCCCGTTCACGCTCGTCAGCCGGGGCAGCGGCACCATGTCGTCCCCGTGCCCGCCCAGCAGCAGGCCCTGGATGTCCTCCACGGAGCACCCCAGCTCCCACGCCAGGAACGTCTTGTAACGCGCGACGTCCAGGGCGCCCGCCTGGCCCATCACCCGGTTGGACGGGAACCCCGTCACTTTCCACATCACGTACACCATCGCGTCCAGCGGGTTGCTCACCACGATCACGATCGCGTTCGGCGCGTGCTGCTTGATGTTCTGCGCCACGTTCTTCACGATCCCCGCGTTGATCGCCACCAGGTCGTCGCGGCTCTGCCCGGGCTTGCGCGGCACCCCCGCCGTCACCACCACCACGTCGCTCCCCGCGATGTCCGCGTAGTCGAACGTGCCCGTAATCCTCGCGTCAAACTTCTCCACCGGGCCGCAGCACGCCAGGTCCAGCGCCTTGCCCCGGGGCATGTGCAGCTCCGGCTTGTCCTTGTTCGCGATGTCCACCAGGACCACGTCCCCCAGCTCCTTCATCGCGATCGACCGCGCGCACTCGCCGCCGATGTTGCCCGCACCAATCACGCTGATCTTCGCTCGACGCATCGCCATGGATGTGCTCCAGTTCAGTAGGGGGAGGATCGCAAAGCCGTCCAAACAAAACCCGTCCCTGCCCGCCGGGCCGAACGGGCCCAACGGTAGGTCGCAGCGCCCCACCTGTGCACCCCGCGCAGCGCCCCAGCCCCCAGCCTCCTCAACGGTACAGCCCCCGCGAACGCACCACCGCCGCAACCCCCTGCGGCAACAGGCGCAGCGCCCCCGCCCGCCGCGCCCCTCCCGCCCCCAGCATCGCCCGAATTCCCGTCGAAGACACGTCCACCAGCGGCGCACACGCCACCCGCGCGCCCCACGCCCGCACGCCCCGCTCACCCCAGAACGCCCATCCGCCGCCCGCACGAATCAACGCCTCCAGCGCTCCCCCATCTTCAACGCCCTCACGCGGCAGCACGACCGGCTCCGCCAGCCTCACCAGCACCCGCGCACTCCGCCACCGGTGAAACGCAGCCGCCTGGTCCACCCCGATGAGCAGCCGCACCTGCACGCCATCACCCAGCAGCCCCCGCAGCCGCCGCACCGTGTCCACCGTGTAGCTCGGTCCCGCCCCACCACGGGCACGAGCCCACGCCGCACGGTCCACCTCATCCGTCCACACCGCCGCCCCACGCCGCCCCCGCAGCATGGCCCGCAGCATCGCGACCCGGTCCTCATCGCCCGCCACCGGCCCGGAAGCCTTGAACGGACTCCGCGCCGCCGGCACGTACAGGCACGGCACCCCCCGCCCTACCAAAGCCGCCCCGTGCCCCGGCGCCGCCGCGTGGTACGCGTGCGGCGGATCAAACGACCCCCCATACACCAGCACCGCGCCCGCCCGACGCGCGCGCGCAACAATCCCCGCCGCCAGCGGCGTCACCGGCGCCCCACGCCCAGTTGCAGCCCTCTTCGCCACGCCCCAGCATACCCCAGCATCGACCCCCCGCCCCACCCGCCCTATCATCGCCCCCTAGCACGGCCCCGTCGTCTAGCCTGGTCCAGGACACTACCCTTTCACGGTAGTGACATGGGTTCGAATCCCATCGGGGTCACTTTCTCGCCCTGCGCTCAGCCGCGGGGCGATTGTGTTTTTGAAAAGAAAAACGCCCGGGCACCCCGGGCGCTGTTCAGCAACTCCCCGCGCGCCCGTTCAGCTCAGGCACGGCCCCCCGCTGAACACCGATAGCAGCGAATCGATGTCCAGCGTGTCCGGGAACAGCCCGTCGTTGTTGAAGTCGATGTCGCCGCAGGGGCTCGTGCTGCACGGCCCACCACTGAACACAGACAGGAAGTCGTCGATGTCGGCGGTGTCGGGGTAGAGACCGTCCAGGTTGAAGTCCACGGAGTCGCAGCAGGGCGCGGGGCAGGGGGACGAATAGACCCAGGTATCGTTGTAGAGAGCGGTGAAAAGCGTCCCCCCGAACATGACGACGGCGTGGTGTACGGGGTCGTAGGCCATGGCGGGGTAGACGCGGGCCGGTGGTGAACTCACGGGGCGAATCGTCCATCCCGCCCCATCCCATTCCCATATATCGTTCTGGGCACCTGCCGCGGAATTGCCGGCAAACAGAACGGCTTTGCCGCGCTGAGAGTCGAACGCCAGGGCGTGTCCGCTGCGTGCGGAAGGGGCACCGACGATGCGCTGCGCCCAGGTTGTTCCGTTCCAATCCCACGTGTCGTTGGAGAGTGCGTTGAACCCGAATGCGCCACCGAAGATGGTTGTGACGTGATGAAGGTTGTCGTACACCATCGCGCTCCCGGCACGCAAGGAGGGCCCGACGGTGGTGCGCTGGGTCCAGCTCGTGCCGTTCCATTCCCAGGTCCCGGAGGCATACCCGCCGAACCCGTCGCTCCCCCCGAACAGCACCACGACACCCCTCACGGGGTCGTACGCCATGGCATGCTCCGCGCGTGGACTTGGGCCTGTGGTGGACCTGAGTGTCCACGTGCTGCCATTCCATTCCCAGGTCTCGCGGCTGTCGGTGAAACCAGCAACCCCGCCGAACAGCACCGTGACCCCCCGGGCGGAGTCGTACGCCATCGCGTGGTAGGATCGGGCAGAGGGCCCCGTGACCAGCCTTTGGGTCCAGCCCCTGCCATTCCATTCCCAGGTCTCGGCGTTCGCCACGCTGAGATCGCGTCCCCCGAAGAGCACCGCGACGCCCCGCGCGGTGTCGTAGGCCATGGCGTGGCCGTAGCGTGGTGCGGGTGACGACCTGAGTGTCCACGAGGTCCCGTCCCAGACCCGCAGCCTGTCAGTGAAGCCGACGCTGTTGCCCGCCGGGCCCTCGAGGCCCCCGAATCGCACGCAAACACCCCGAGTGCTGTCGAACATGAGCGAGGCATCCCGCCCCACCGCGGAGTTGTCGTTCGACAGCAGCGTCCAGGAGGTACCGTTGTACGCCCATGTGCTCCCGTCGTAGATTGTGTTGCCCGGCGACGCGGTCGAGTTTGATCCGCCCCACAACAGGACGACACCGTGCGTTGCGTCGTACGTCATCGAGGTGTACGACCGAGCGCTCGGGGCACTTCCTGGCGTTCGCGAAGCCCACGCCGTGCCGTTCCATTCCCAGGTTTCTGCGGTGTCGCCCGGCCCGGTCCAACCGCCGAAGAGCACGGTGACTGCACGGGCCGCGTCATACGCCAGTCCCAGACCGAAACGCGCAGCGGGGCCCGTGGCCGAACGCATCGTCCAGCTTGTGCCGTTCCACTCCCACGTCTCTGTGTGTCCCAGACCGCCCGCCCACACGCAGACGTGGCGTGCCGAGTCGTACACCATCTTCTGAAAGTTCGCGACGGGGGGGCCGGCGTTGCTTGCCCGCTGCGTCCAGCTGACGCCGTCCCACTCCCACGTGTCGCGCAGATAACTCCCATCGGCGGCGACACCGCCCACCAGGACGGTGACGTGCCGAACAGTGTCGTACGCCATCGCGTGCTGGTCGCGTTCCGACGGCGACGTCGTGGGGAACTTCTGGACCCACGCCTCGCCGTCCCACTCCCAGGTTTCATTGTTCTTGGCGGTCCCGATGGAACCGCCAAACATGACGCCGACCTGCCGTGCCGAGTCGTAGACCATGGAGTGCTGAGCGCGGGCGCCGGGAGCGATGGCAACCCTCGTCCAGACCGGGTCCGCGTCGGCCCGGGCGGGCGCGACGCGAGAGAAGAACACCGCCGTACCGATCACTACCGCAGCGCAGAGTCTTGCCAGAAACGATCGTCGCATGATGCGGTCCTTTGGAAGAAGGCCACCCCCCTGCGGAATCGGACTCAGTTGCACGGCCCGCCCGAGAAGACACTCAGCAGCGAATCGATGTCCAGCGTGTCCGGGAACAGCCCGTCGTTGTTGAAGTCGATGTCGCCGCACGTGCCCGTGCTGCAGGGCCCCCCGCTGAACACCGACAGGAAGTCGTCGATGTCCGCCGTGTCCGGGAACAGCCCGTCGCCGTTGTAGTCGATGCTGTCGCACAACACCGGCGCCGCGCCCGTCGTGAACAGCAGCCGCGTCGTCGTGCGCCACTCCACCTTCGTCGTCCCGATGACCGGCGGGTTGTCCTCGATCGCGTTGGAGAACAGCCACGTGACGTAGTACTGCGTGTTCGCCGCCAGCGTGTTGGCCGGCATCACGCGCGACGACGGCAGCGCGGCGGCGTCCGCGCCCAGTTGCGAGTACACAACCGCACCCGGCAGCGTGTTCGGCTGCACCGTGCTGATGTAGAACCCGCCCGACTCGGTCTCCGACTGCGGCGCCGGCGTGAACGAGTTCGCCAGCGCGAACGTGAACGGCTGCGCCGGGTTCATCCCCTGCACGGTGTTGAAGGTCGTCGCGGAGAACCGGGGGAACACGCCCGGCCACAGCCCCCCCGTGAAGGGCTGGCTCACCACCGCCGACCCGCTGCCCAGCGTGCCCCCGCTCCAGTCAACCGTGTAATCGCCCGACGGCATCGCGTTCAGCAGGCTCGCCTGCGAAGAGAAGGACCCGTACGAACCGCTGAACACACCCCCGCCGAACGTGCTCAGCGAAAACTCGTCGTCAAAGTTCGGCAAGGAAACCAGGACGTCGCCCACGTCCGCCGCGTTCTGCGCCAGCAGGATCGCCTCCCCCGTCACCCCCAGGTTCGTGTACGCGTTCACCGCGGTCTGGCGGTAGTTGTTGGGAAAGAACAGCTCAATGAAGTTCACCTGCGCGCCCACCGACGCCGCAACCCCGCCCAGAACCCCCGCCCCAATGAACAACGCCCGACGGACAGCATGAGACATAGTGCTCCCTCCGCTCTCGTGAAAAAGATGGAATGTTCCCACGGCGTCCAACTCGCCGCGGCCACATGAACCGGTTACATCGTACTCAAAATCCCCGGCACGAAAATGCCTTTCATACGGAATATTGCTGCCCCTTATCAGACGTTCCCTCCTCCCCCCGTTGGCCCCGCCCGCAGAGGCCCGGCACCCCTGGACCCTCTGCTTAGCTGCACGCACGTGAATCATCGCATTGACCCGGGCCAATCGCCTTTATGGACACCGCCATCAGCTACATCTCCGCCGTCGTCGCCACGCTCATGGGGCTCGCCGCACCCCTGCTGCTGGGCGTGCTGCTTATCGCCGGCGCCGCCAACAGCTCAGAGCAGCAGCTCACCCGCATGAAGGCCTGGGCCATCGCGATCGCCGTGGTCACGCTCCTGGGCGTGGGCTGCGCGGTCTGGCTCATGATCGCCCGCCGCCCGTGGACCGCCGTTGCCTGCGGCGGCTTCCCCGCCCTCTTCTGCCTCGTGGCGTTCCTGATCATGCTGCGCTGGCAGAACTGAAACCAGCGAAACCGCTTAGCGCCCGCACGCCGCCCCATCGCCTTGTCCTCCGCACCCCGCCGTGGAAACCACCCCATGACCAAGCCCCTCATCGAAGCCCCCGCCAGCACCGACAGCCAGATCATCGAGCCCCTCGCGTCCCTGGACGCCTACGACGCCGTGCTCAACGACGACTACGCCTTCGTCGCGTACAAGGAAACCGACCGCTCCTCCGGCGCCTGGCGCGTCCGCGTCAAAGCCCGCCACCTGACCGGCGTCGTTTTCGAGCCCGACGCCATGCGTTCCCAGGCCCGGGCCACGTCCGCCCAGGGCAAACCTTTCTTCACCTGGGGCAACGGCATCGACCCCTCCGCCGGAGACCCGCGCAGCGTGCAGTACCGCGTGCACGTCGCCGCAGGCCAGCCGGCCAAGGTCGAACTGTTCGTGCAGACCCGCAAGGCCGACCACACCGCCGGGGACGCAAAGTCCACCACCTTCGCCTGGCCGGCCTGAACCTGCCAGCCGCACCCCCGCACCCCAGAGAGCCCCCCATGCCGCACACCGCCACCATCCCCAGCGCCATCGCTGACCTGGGCCTCTCCATCGACGTGCCCGACGGCTTCATCCAGGCCGACGTGCCGCCCACCGAAACCGACTTCGACAACCCCACCCAGTCCGCGCCCATCGCCATCTTCTCTTCCCAGGTCGCCCTCGCGATCATCGCGATCGCCGCCCGGCCCGCCTACGAAACCGGCAGCGTCCTCCAGTGGATCCACTACCTCACCGATCACTTCGAAATCTCCCTCACCTCCGTGGAGACCGGCGCCGTCGGCAAGGACAACGCCCACCCCGCCATCATCGCCCAGGCCACACAGGTCCAGAACGGCGACCAGCTCCGCCTCGTCATCGTGGCATTCGAGGACGGCGGCCGCCTCGTCACCGCCCACGCCATGTGCCCCGCGGAACTCTGGCAAAGCTACGGCGAAGCCCTCTCCGCCGCCGTCCGCACCATCACCCTCCGCGCCCCCAAAGGCCCCACCCACGACCTGGACTCAACCACCGCAGAGGGCTGGACCAAGGTCTCAGCCGCCATGCAACGCCGCAACACCGAGCGATACCTGCAGGAACTCGAAGCACGCCGCAAGCCTGCAGAACAGGCCGCCGCCGCCCTCATCGAACAGGGCAAGTTCGAGGAAGCCGAGGCCGCCGTGCAGCGGGCCGACTCCTCCATCTACGGCGCCGTCGCCCTCGCCCGGCTCTACGAGGCCCGCCTCAAGGCCCTGGCCGGCCACGGCGCACCAGGAAAGCAGCGGGACAGGACAGAACGCGTCTTCCGCCGCGCCCTCTCCTGGGCGCAGAACTGCTACCCCGAGCCCCACACCCAGGAGGAAGCCGACAGCCACGAATCCGGACGCGCACAGGACCGCACCCGCCTCGTGAAACTCCTGGGCTACGACCCCGACCAATGAACCCCCACGCAACCCCATGAACGCACGCCTTGCCCTATCCCTCGGCCTGGGCGCCGCAGTCGTCTGCGCCGCCCTCCTCATCGTCGGCCTGCGACAGCTGGGCGTCCGCTCCTACGGATACCCCGTCGGACGGGTCGTTCGCGCGGGCAACGCCCTTGCCGTCCTCATCCAGACACGCGAGCCCTACATGCCCTCCCTCCGGGGCGTCCCGGAGAGCCGCATGTCCTACCGCTACTCCCTCTGGCTCATCCCCGCCGACGGCTCCGGCCCCCCGCGCAAACTCCCCGTCGCACGCGCTATCCGCTCCGCAGACCGCCCCCCCACCATCGGCGTGCACGCCTACGAACGCGGCGTGGTCTGGCTGCAGGTCACCGACCTCATCGGAATCGACGCCTCCACAGGCCAGGTTGTCCGCCAGGCACCGGCCCCCGCCATCGCGAACATGCCGGTCTCCCAGCTGCTCGCGACGGATGATCGCCCCCTGGACACGCTCCGCGCCCGTGGCGTCAACACGCAGACCAGCACCTGGCTCGGGCTCGCCACCGACGAGGAAGCCAGGAACATCCTCGCGCCCGGCGCCCGCGTAAGCGACAACGACGACGCCGTCGGAACCTACCAGCCCCGCCGCCTCTACCTGGCCACGCTCGAGCAGTCGCCCCGACCACGCATCACGAGCGCGATCCCCGCCGAAAAGAACACCTACAAGAACGGCGCCATCCTCCGCACAGGCCCCGGCGGCGCACCCGTGCGCTACACCGGCCCCGACGGCCTCGCCGTCATCCACGAGCAGGGCTCCGTCACCCGCCCCACCATCCGCATCACGCGCGTCGACCTCGCGGGCAGAGAGGCGTGGACCCTCGACACCACCATCTCCCGCGTCACGCAGTGCTTCCCGGACGCCGTCGTGCCCATCATCGTCGGTGAACAGCCCTCGACAGACATGAAGATGGGCGACCCGGTCATCGCCATCGTCCACCTCGCCACCGGCGCCGTGCAGGTGGTTTCCCTCTGCGACCGCTCGCCCTGAGCGCGCTCAAGGGCAGCCGCCGCCGCTCAGCACGCTCAGCATTGCTTCGATGTCCGCCTCATCAGGGAAGACCCCATCGTTGTTGAAGTCGATGTCCCCGCACGCGCCCGTAGAGCACGGGCCCCCGCTGAACACGCTGATGAAGTCGTCAAAGTCCAGCGCATCGGGGAACTCCCCGTCCCCGTTGAAGTCCACCGCATCACAGCCCCGCGCCGCGCCCACCGGCGCAAAGCCGAACTCGAGCGTGTAGCCGCCGCCCGACATGACCCCGGCGCCCAGCGGCGCAACAAAGCCCTCCAGCGTGTACCCGCCGCCCGCCGAAACGCCGCCCGCGCCGACGGAGGAGGAAACCAGCTCGCCACCGAACCCGCCGGAACCGGCTCCCAGCACCACCGCCGCACACAGCCAAAGCACGCCCGCCATCGCCGCCTCCTCCCTCAGGACCCGTAGCCGCCCGCCGCATCCGCCGTCACGGCCGCGCCGGCCGCCGGCTCCTCCGCATCCAACGCCACGCCCCCGGCCGGGCCCGCCGCCTGCCCCACGACCTGTGCCTCCGGGAACTTCGCCGCACGGATGAACGACCCCGGCAGCACACGCGTCGCGCTCCCGCTCGGCGAGTTCTGACACCACTGGAACCGCAGGCTCCCCGCACTGTCCCCGTTGGTGACCACGCCCTGCACGCGGATCACGCCCGTGCTCCCCGCCGTGAGCGCGTTGTTCACGCTCGTCCCGCTCTCCGTGATGAGCGCGTTGTTGCTCAGCGTCGTGCCCTCCCGGAAGTCGCTCACCCACGTCAGCATCGCGCCCGCCGGCGCCGTGAACGCGAACTTGATGTCCGGCGTGCTGCTCCCGCTCCCGCAGAACACCATCGCGTCAAACGTCCACGCCTCGCCCGGCCCAAGGGCCAGCACGAGGTGATCGTCATCCTGCAGCACAGTGCTGTCGCTGACAGACTCCGCGCCCGTCTTCCGCACCAGCGTGTCCCCCACGCCCGCCGGGCCCTGTTCACCCGCCGGGCCCGCAGGACCCACAGGACCCTCTGGACCCATCGGACCCGCCTCCCCGCGCGGCCCGGCAGGACCCATCACGCCCATCGGTCCCGTTTCACCCTGCGCTCCCGCCGGTCCGGCAGGCCCTTGGACGCCCACCGGTCCCGCGACGCCATCCGAGCCCTTCGCACCCGCAGGACCCTGCGCCCCCACCGGTCCGCGCTCGCCGTCCTTCCCGTCCTTCCCTGCAGGGCCCGCAGGACCCACCGGTCCCACCTCTCCACGCGCCCCCGCGGGACCAGCGGCCCCGCGCGCCCCCACAGCACCATCACGCCCGCTCACGCCCGCGGGCCCCGGCAGACCAGCCGGCCCAGCAGGCCCCATCACGCCGCGCTCGCCATCCTTCCCCGCCGCGCCCGCAGCCCCAGCAGGTCCCATCGGACCCACAGGACCACTCGGACCCGTATCACCCTTCGGCCCCATCACGCCGCGCTCGCCGTCCTTGCCGTCCTTCCCCGCCGCGCCCGCAGCCCCAGCAGGTCCCATCGGACCCACAGGACCACTCGGACCCGCATCACCCTTCGGCCCCATCACGCCGCGCTCGCCATCCTTGCCGTCCTTTCCCGCAGGGCCCGCAGCCCCAGCAGGCCCCATCGGTCCCACGGGACCACTCGGACCCGCATCACCCTTCGGCCCCATCACGCCGCGCTCGCCGTCCTTGCCATCCTTCCCCGCCGCGCCCGCAGCCCCAGCAGGCCCCATCGGTCCCACGGGACCACTCGGCCCTGCTTCACCCTTCGGCCCCATCGCGCCGCGCTCGCCGTCCTTGCCGTCTTTCCCGGCGCTGCCCGCTGGACCCACCGGCCCCATCGGACCAACCGGACCGATCGGGCCCATCAGACCCGCAGGCCCCGCTTCCCCCTTCGGCCCCGAAGGACCCCGCTCCCCGTCCCGTCCTGATGCGCCGGAAGGGCCCGTCGGCCCCATCACTCCCACCGGCCCCATCGGACCAGTCTCGCCCTTGGGCCCCGTCGGCCCCGCCAAGCCATCCGTTCCGCGCGCACCCGCAGGCCCCACCGGGCCCGCAGGCCCGGCGTCGCCCTTGGGGCCCACCGGCCCGGGCGCCCCGTCCCTGCCCGCCGGCCCCGCCTGCCCGTTGAGCGCATACAGCGCGTACGGCGTTGCCGTCATCGCCTGCCTGGGCGTGAGTGTCACGTACGCGCCCCCCTCGCCCACGTCCACCTCCAGCCACCGCGCCTCGCCCTGGAACGCCCCCGCGCCAAAGTCCAGCACCACCGCGAACTGACCATCCACCACCGTGACGCCACCCGCGCCCAGCTCCGGCCCCACCTGCG
This sequence comes from Phycisphaerales bacterium, assembly GCA_046350475.1. Taxonomy (GTDB): domain Bacteria; phylum Planctomycetota; class Phycisphaerae; order Phycisphaerales; family UBA1924; genus BJHL01. Next base: position 537,115 of record JAXMAJ010000002.1, read on the forward strand.
CGCCCCCGCTCGGCGAGTCATACAGACGGAACCGCAGATCACGCGCACCGCTCACCGGCTGCGCGCCGCTGCGCAAACGCCCCTGGTACGTGAACGCGCCGGTCGCAGGCCCCGCCGCCCATGCGGCAGGCCCAAGGCCCACGGCCCCCAGCGCAAGACACAAGGACAACGTGGCGGTGCGGCTCAACTGCATGGTCGGCTCTCCGTGTCGGTCCCAGGAGGCGCGCGGCAGGGCCCGTACCCCCAGCGCGAAGAAGTGGTGCAGGAGCAAGTTCGGCACCACGCAGGACCGGCGCGAGGCCGGAGCAACCGAATCCGCACCGCCCCACCCCGCGCGCCCGCACACCCCTCCCGCTGTCGCGCGCCGGTTCCGAGAACGACCCAAAGAGAAAGGCCCGGGAACACGCGTTCCCGGGCCCGTCGTCCCTTCAGGGTTGTGCCGCCGCCGGCCGCCTCAGCACGCGCCGCCAGAGAAGACCCGCAGCAACGCGTCGATATCACTGGTGTCCGGGAACAGCCCATCGTTGTTGAAGTCGATGTCACCGCAGGCGCCGGTGGAGCACGCGCCCCCGCTGAACACACGGAGGAAGTCGTCGATGTCGGTCGTGTCCGGGAAGAGCGAGTCGTGGTTGAAGTCGATCGTGTCGCAGCCCGCCGCCGCGCACGTGATCGAACGGATGCGGAGGTTGTCCACCGCCGCCTCGATCAGCGAGCCCGGCGCCGCGTCCTCCGCGATGAACCGCACGCGGAATGCGCCCGTCGCCGCAAGCCCCACGCCCGCCACCGAGAACCCGCCCGCCGTCCACCCCGTGTCCACGCCCGCGCCCGTCGGGCCCACCGTTTCCGCCGTCACCCAGGTCGCGCCGTTGTCGCTGCTCGCCTGCACACGGAACGTGTCGGCGCCCGGCGCCGCGCCCAGACCGTTGCTGTACCAGCGGTCGTAGGCGAACTCCACGTTGTCACGCCCGGACAGGTTGAACGCCGGGCTCGTCAGCACCACCTGCCCGTTGTCCACGTCCGCCGCCCCGTCACCGCCGCCCGATACCCCCTGGCCCGTGAACCAGCAGTTGACGCCCACGCTCCCCGACGCCGGCTGCGCCGAGGTCGCCAGCGGGTCGCCCCACACCCAGTCCCCGGTCAGCGTCCCGTTCCCGTCCGGCACGTTGGACGTCGTCCAGGCCCCGGCGCCGCCCTCGAACGTGTCCGTCAGCACCGCCACCGTCCCGTCGCCGATCCGCTGCGTGTACACCACCGCCCCCGAGTCCGGCCCCGGCAGCCGCGCCGTGCCCGCCGATGTGTCCACCGCCACCCGCCAGTACACCGTGCTCAGGCACGCCGCCCCCGGCACCGCGCCGGTGTAGTGGTTGTTCGCCCCCGCCGTCAGCGCCACGCTCGTGAACGGCCCCGACGCACCCGACGTGCTGTACTCGACCCGCGCCGTCCCAGGCGTCAGCGTCGTCAGCACGTTGGTCGTGGGGTTCACGCCCGACGTGATCACCACGTCCACAGGGATCGGCGTCCCCGACGGGTGCAGCGCGGGGAACGAGCCCGGCGCCACCAGCGTCATCGCCGCACGCAGCTCCGGGTACGGGATCGAGTGCGCAGCAAACGCCGCGACCAGCTGCGGCAGGTTCGGCGTGCCGTTGTACCAGTTCGCGTCGACGTCGTCCACCGTCAGGTACTCGCGCGTCGTCTGCGGGTGCGCCGAGTCGTTGCCCAGCCCGCCCACAGTCGACAGCGCCCACTCCGCGTGCAGCTGCCGCGCCGTGTTGAGGCCCGTCGGGTTGCCGTACCGCGTCCCCAGGTTCTTGCGGATCTCCCAGGTCATCCCGCCCACCACCTGCCCGCAGTAGTGAATCTCGCCGCTGCACGGGTACGGCACATTCGCCGTGTCCGGCGTCCGCACCGCGCCGCCGTTGGTGAAGAAGTACCGCCCCTCCACCGCGTCGTCGTACTGCAGCATCGACACCGTGTCACCGAACCCCTCGCCGAACGACCCCTGCGCCAGGCCCAGCTGGTTCACGATGTGGTGCCCGTACTCGTGCGCCACCACGCTCGAGAACGCCGTGTTGTTGCACGACCCCGCCAGGTTGTAGAAGTTCGTCGACACCCCGTCGTAGTACGCGTTGCACGACGCGTTGATCATCACGTACGCCGGCAGCGGGTTCGCCAGCCCCGTGAACGTCGGCGCCCACTGCATGAAGTAGTTCCGCGTCCGCGTCTGCTGCAGGTACGCGTTGACCTGCGCGTTCGTGTACTCGCTGCTTGCGGGGTTCACGTTGATCGTCGCCGGAGTCCCCGGCGTCACGCTCTGCGTCACCGCGATCTCCGCCGCCGGCGTCACCGCGTCCGGAGACTGGATCACGTCCGTCCGCAGCCCGCCGCCGTTCCCGTCCGCCCCGTTCCGACGCAGACGCACCTCCAGGCTCACCGGCGCCGTCCCCGCCCACGGAATCGTGAAGTTGCCCGCCGTGTCCGTGTACGCGTTCGTCCCCGGGTTCCCCGAACCCACCACGTGCACCTGCATCTCCGGCATCGGCGTCAGCACCGGCGGGTTCCCCGAGTAGTCAGCAGTGCTACCCGGGGTCGCCAGCCCCTGCACAATGCCCGTGATATTCACATTGTGGATCTCGTTCCGCGCCGCCAGCAGCCGCCCGCTCGCCGCGTCCACAAAGAACGTGAACTTCCGCGGGAACGCCGCGTCCCCGTTGCCGCCCGTGAACTTCCACGCCCGCGTCGCCTCAGTCCATCCAGGCAGGTCGCCCTCACCGAAAAACACCACCAGCGAAGGCTCAGTCCACGCCGACAGGTCGCCGTACTCCCCGCTCCCCCGCACCGCCTTCAACGCCTCAGCACCCGCCACAACGTCCGCGGGGAAGTCATCCCCACGCCGCGCCAGCTTGGCCGACGCCGACGCCACACGGTGCGTCATCACCCCGTTCACTTCCGTGTTCAGCACCGTCACCCACACCGCCCCGAACTCCACCGGCACGCCCCCCATCGACTGGTCGTAGACAAACACCGTCTTGCGCCCGAAGTCCAGCTCGTCACTCCTCCGCAGCAGCAACTCCAGGGCGCCCGCGCCGAACTCCCCGCTGTGCGCAAGCAGGAAGTTCTCCGCCGCGTCCCGCGCCGTTGCCCCCTCCGTCATCGGCACGCCACCAAACGAAACCACCCTGCCACCCCACTCGTAGCTGCTCACACCCGGGTACATCGACGCCAGACGGGAAGTCACACCGGACGCCCCCACCTCAGCCATGGCCGAGCCGGCAGCAAGGGCGATCAGAAGCGCAGCAGAAACGTGGCGGGCGGGAAGAATTCGCATCTCAGACCTTTCTCAACTCGGAACCCCGGGGAACCACAAGGCCCCCACAAGGCCCATGAATAGTGAAAAACAACCACTCAAGATGGTGACACAAGCGCCCAGACCGCCGCGCCGTCCGGAAGACAGCCATGAAGGCGACCCGGAACACGGCCCGGAAACAGCGGGCACTCACGCCCTACGCACGCGTGGGACAGCGCGGTTGCACGCGATCCACAGCTTACCCGAAATCGGACACCCCGCAAGGTTGATTTCCCCCGCGCGCCAACGCGCCGCCCGAGAACAGCCATCGCCCGCGGCCACGCCCCGCAATCGGTCTTACCTCTGTCACCCACGCCCGCGACGACCCGCCCCGCCTACCCCTCGATACACGGCCCCCCGGAAAACACCGAAATCAGCGCCGAGATGTCCGTGGTGTCCGGGAAAATCCCGTCGTTGTTGAAGTCGATGTCCGTGTTGCACGGCACAGACCCCGGCGCCTGCCCCTCGCACACACCACCCATGAACACCTGCACAAAGTCCGTCACATCCGCAAAGTCCGGGATCAGCCCGTCAAGATTGAAGTCCACGCTGTCGCACGGGCTCGCCGGTATCCGCAGGAACCACACGTCCTGCTGACCCTGCCCGTTCGCCCCCAGGTTGAACGTCGCCGCGTACGCCAGCAGCGCGCAGTCCTCCTGCGAAATCAGCTGGTTGTAGTCCCCCATCTTGTCCTGCGTCGGCCACCCCTGCCGGCTGTTGAACGTGGACGTGAGCTGCCGCGGCACGGACCACGTCACACCTCCGTCGTACGAATGCACGTAGAAAACGGCGGACAACCCGAACCTCGCATCGTTGTAGGTCACATCGATCCGACCATTGGGCGCCACGCTGAGATTCGCAAACCACTGGTTGACACGCGCACCCGCCGGCTCGTCGTTCAGCCGCGCAGGCGCGCTCCACGTGAGACCGCCGTCCACGCTCCTCGCGAACCACACGTCCAGGTCGCTCTGCCCGGTCATGGACGACGGGCACACCACATAGACGTTGTTCCGCGTCGGCCCGCCGGAACGATCACAGGCAATCCAGGCCTGCCCGCACAGACCACCAGGATTCTGAACGCACCCGTACGCCACCCCGTTCGTCCCCGGCAGCGCCTGCACCGGCGTGCCGAACACCACAGGCTGCAACCGGTCCCTCGCCGAGACAGACCTGGAAACGTACCCATTGCCGTCCACCGCATACAGCACACCGTCCGCGTCCACGTCCATTGTCCCCCATGTCGACGGGCTCACCCACCCCGCCCCGGCCCATGTTTCGCCGTGATCGACGCTGCGCACAAACGAACTCGACCCCGTGTCGCACGTGAACCCGGACGTCCAGGACGAATACAGCTGGCCGCGCCCCGGCCCCGCCGTCGGGTCCACGCACATCCACGCCTTGTCGCCCCCGATCATCGGGTGCGGCTCGCTCCACGTCGCCCCGCCATCCAGGGAAATGAGCGCGTCCGTGCAGTAACTCGGGGTCACCTGCAGCGAGTCGTACACGAAGCGCCCGTCCGGATCGCACGCGAGCACAGGGTCCGACCGGAACACCCCCGGCGAGTACGGCCCCGCGTTGTGCCACGTCACGCCCCCGTCCAGCGTGTACGCGAACCCCGCCTGCCGGAAGTTGCTCACGATGTTGTCAAACTGCCGCCAACCGATCACGATGTTGAGCGGGTTCGTCGGGTTCACCGCCATCGACGGCTCGTTCGCGGCGTCGTTCAGGGCGTTCAGCCCCTGCGCGTTCACATTCACCTGCACGCCGTTGAAGAACGATCGGTCCATGAACGGCACCGACGTCTGCACCGGCTCGTCCGGCGCCACATACGGCATCCCGGGGCCCTCATTCTCCTGGTCTTCATGGTCTTCCTGCGCACGCGCCGCCGCCGCCAGCCCCACCACCACAACAGCGCACACCAGGGTCCTGACCGCAGTGTCCATCGGCTTCTCCATGAGGCGCCCCGGTTGCCCATGCTACCACATACCGCAAGCACCCGCCCCGGCTGCACCCCCCGCCCGGACCCGCACCCAACACCGGCCGACCAGCGTGCACCCTGCCCACAATGCCCCGCCCGGACCGGCCCCGTCCCGCGTTCCACACCGCCGGCCGCGCGCGCCGTCGCCCCCGCGGGAGCGAAGCGCAGCCCGCCCGGCCATGAGCACACTCCCCAACGGCCCGCCAACCCGCCGGCTAATTGGACGCCTGCAGAAAGGCCCGGATGGCACGCGCTTCTTCCCCGGTCAGCCTCGCGTGGATCCGCATGTGCATGACGATCGCGTCCCACTGCTGGTCGCTGAACGTGCCGGGCGCGATGCTGTTGTGGCACTGGGCGCACGTGTTGGACCACGCCTCCGACCCGCTGACCTCGCCGGGAGACGCGGTCGCCGGCCCCCCGCCCGGCCGCAGCGCCGAACAGCCCACGCTCAACGCAGCGAGTGCACAGCAAGCAATCACACCCCTGCGGCGCCTGATGATGGTCTTCATGGATTGATCTCTTGGTTAGAAGCCGACAACAAACTGGAGGAGCAACGCGTTGTCCGACACGGACGTGTCCGTCGGGTCGGAAACATGATCGAACTCGTAGGCCGCCTTGAGGACCATCCTGGGGCTGAGCCAGTAGTCCAGCCCCACCGTGAAGCGGCTGCGATCCGCCGGGTCCGGGGCGCCGTCGGGGGAATGCAGGAAGTCCCACCTCACCACCGGCTCAAGGTCCTTCCAGAACCCCGCCGCCTGGGTCGGCCGGTACGCCAGCTGCACATACCCGCCCGAACGATCGTTCGAGAACGGGCCGCCGCCCAGGTCGACCTGGTCCTGCAGGTCGGCGAAAAGCACCTCGGCCCGGGCGTCGATCCGCCCACCCGCCCACCGGGGCTCGGCCGTGTAGCTCACGCTGAAGTCGTGCATCAGCAGGTGATTGGACGGGAGCGCCGAACCGCTGGAGATCACGTCGTTGTACTGGACGCCGTACGCCACCTCCACCTCCGGAACGGGGAGGTAGCCGACGCGGAAGCCGAAGGCCTTGTCGCCGTTGACATCGCTGAACTCATCCAGGCTGTAGGTGCCCGCGCCGTCACCGTCCTCCACCAGGCTCGGGCCGTTCGTCACCCACGCCGTGTAGTTGAACTTGCCGGCACGCGTCGCGAACGCGCCGCGGACCTCCGCCCCCATGCCCTTCTCCGGCGCCAGCCCCCCGTCGTCCGCGAACAACGGCGCATCTGGAAGCACGTTGATCCAGGACGGGTGCAGGCTCTGCTGGAACGTGTCCAGCGGGTGCAGGATCACCCCCGCTCGCACCGACATCCAGTCCGTCACGTCGTACCCGGCGTACGCGTACTCGATGTTCGCCTTGGAATCGTTGTCCTCGACCTCAAACTCGACGGCCGCCGCGGCGTACGCCTTCTCCGAGAGCTTCCAGAGGAAGATCGGCTTGAAGGCGGCCCCGAACGTCGAGTCGCCGTGCTCGGGGGCCGTGAACGTGGACTCGATGAAGCCCCCAAGATGGAACTTCTGCTCCCCCAGCGACAGCGAACTCACCCTCGACTCGAGCTCGTCGAGCCGCTTGTCCTGCTCGTCGAGCCGCCCCGGGGTGTCGCCGTCCTGCCGGGCAGGCGCGCCGGCCCCGTCCTCGGCGCGCGGGTACCTGATCGACGCCCGCAACTGCTGAACCTCCGCCTCAAGCTGCTGGAGACGACGCAGCGTCTCCTCCTGCCCGGCCGGGGCCCCCTGCCCCGAATCCTGCGCAAGGGCGCGACCGCAGAGACACGAGACCGCGCCCGCTGTGATGAGAATGCGTGCAATTCGCATGATGGGTACTCCGGTAGTTGACCTGTGCTAGTGCTTGGGACGCGCCGCTCCCAGCGTGCGGTCCGCATGGACGCCCTGAACGTCCGAGCCGTACGGGCTCGCAGGCGCGCCGCCCGACTGGAGCCACACCCGGCCCGAAGTCGGCTCCGAATACACCGCGATGCTGCCGGCCTCGTCGTGACCAAACTCCGAGATCAGCGTCGAGAGCGCCCCGGAGACCCGGGCAAAGGACACGCGCGCCTTCGCGGCGTCCCCGGCCGTCGAGCGAAGCGACTCGCACGCCTCGTCCAGCGCCTGCCGCGACTTCTCCCACGCCGCCCTCGCCTCCACGCCCAGCCCGTCCGTCGGCACCTTGGCGGCGCTCTCCACCGCCCCCCTCATCCCCTCCACGGCCTTCGCCAGGGCCGCCAGGTCCGGCGAGGGCGCAGCGAGCGCAGCCCGCGCAGCGTTGTACTTCTGGAAGACCGCCGACACGCCCGCACGCACCGCGCCGTCGGCCTCGTACTGCGGAGGCGTCGCAGGAGTAGCCGCCAGCGTCCGCAGGTAGGTCACCACCTGCCAGCGCTGGTCGTCCGTCAGCAGGGACTTGGTCGCCGGCATGGGCGAACGCCCCTCCGTGATCTTCCAGAACAACGCGCCGTCGCTCTGCGACTGCACGCCATCGGCCGTCAGGTCACCGGGGTTCTTGTCAAGCGTTGCCGCCTTCGGCCCGTCCCCCTTCCCCGCCTCCCCGTGACACGCACGGCATTCCTTCTGGAACACCGCCCTCCCGGCCGCGACCGACTCCGCGCTGGCCGCAACCGGGCTGGTGCGCCGGGCCGCCCGCGCCGGCGCCGCCCAATCGCCCTCCCCCGCCCCGACCATCACCACACACGGAACGCACGCCATGACCACGAGCGCAAGCGCACGCTCCACGGTCCTTCTGCTAGCAATCCTGTCCACTGCTGGGCTCCTTGAAACGGACGTTGAGAATCTGAACAACCGCAAACGCGTACGCGCCCAGCACGGCGCCGAGCACGGACGCAAAGGTCACCTTGAGCGGCACCGGCGCACGGGGCCCCCACAGCGAAGGCGTGCCGACGCCGGCACCGCCGCCCGCACGAGCCGCCGGGATGCGCGCCGAGCCCTCCCCACGCCCGCCCCCCGCCCACTCCGCAACAGCCGTCAGCGCAAGCACGCCGTCCATGTCCCCGGGGAGCGAGGCGGGATACGGCACCGCCGCCGTGCCGTCATCCAGCGTGGTATCGCTCCCGACCTCCACCGCCCCGAAGAAACGCCGGACCAGGAAGCGGACCTTCGCGTTGGGCACCGGGCCCTCGCCCCCCAAGACGGTCGCGCGCAGCACGCTCCGCCCGTCCTCCGTTACGCGGGCAACCGTCACCTCTGCGCTCGCCGGCATCGGGCCACCCGCGTTCATGCCGCCCCCCCTTCCCGCCCCGACGCCGGCGGAACCAGCGGCACGAACCGGGACAGCAGCATCACCGCAAGAACCACCAGCGCGAAAGCGCCGCCCGTGACCGACCACTCCACCCACGTCGGCCGGTAGGCCGCCTGGGCGTGCGCCCCGGGCACCAGCGGGTACGCGAGCGCAGGCACCACGAACAGAAGCCGCTTGAAGTAGCCCCCCACCACCACGCACACGCAGGCAATCACCGCCCGCGCCATCCTCCCCGCCCCGGGCAGCGCGAGAAGCAGGAACGGAACCACCACGCCCGCAGCCATGGTGAGCCAGAACGCCCCGGCATAGCCGCCCCACAGGATCGCATCAGACCACCGCCCCTCCGCAACGCCCGCGTGGTAGGCGCCGGCAACATGCTCGATACACGCCAGATACCCGTACACCGCCAGGCACCCCGCGAGAATGCGCGAGAGCGGGCGCACCTGCTCCCAGCCGACCTCGGCGCGAAGGCCGTACACCGCGCGAACCAGCACGAGCGTGAGCAGGATCACCGCGGTGCCGGTCACGCACGCGCCTACCACGAAGGTCGGCGCCACCAGCGCCGAGTGCCACCCCGGACGCTGGGCGTTGGCGAACACCAGCGCCAGCACCGACTCGGCGCCGATCGACACAGGGATGAGCGTGACCGCCATCACGGTCGTGGCCAGCCGCAGACGGCCGGCCTGCGAGGGAGTGCCGCGGTACCCCAGGCTCAGCACGCCGCAGACCGACCGCTTCCACCCAGGCACCCCGCCCGCACGGGCCACGGTGGCAAGGTCGGGCAGGACCGTCGCGAACAGATAAATCACGCTCCCAAGGAGGTATATGTTGATGGCAACCGCGTCCCACACGATCGGGGACTGCAGCCGCGCATGCAGGAAGACAAAGTGGGCCCGCTCCGGACGCCCAAGGTCCAGCGGCGCGAACTGCGCGCCGACCGCCACCGTGACCACCGGCAGCACCTCCGCGATGCGGAGGGCAGGGTGCCCGGCCCCACGCCCCGAAAGCCGCGCCCACGCTGAAAACAGCGTCCCCGCGTGGCCGATCCCCATCAGGAAGATCAGGTCCACCATGTACAGGCCCCACGACACCGTGTCGTTCATGCCCGTCACGGCCAGGCCCTGCACCACCTGCCGGCTGTACGCGAACGCCCCCCAGCCGGCCACGGCGCACAGCGCCGCGCACACCCCTACGAACGCCGGCGTGAACCCGCCCGGGGCGACACCGCCACGCGGGGTAAGCCCGCACGCCGGCGTCGGAGTTGGGGTGGAAAGGACCGTCACGGCGCCTCCATGGAATGACCCGCGTCCCCCCCGGGGTGCGCCTGGCACGACCGCGCGGGGAACTGGCGGTCCCTAGGCGGCAGGTAGTACACCCGCGGCCTGGTGTCGAGCTCCTCGAGGTACCGGGATCCAGCCCGCTCCTCCAGCAGGCGGGACAACTGCACCGTCACTCCCAGGCCGTTCGTCACCGCGTCCTCGTTCTGGTCCCCGTAGTAGATCACGCCGTGAGGACAGGAGGTGACGCACACCGGGAGCACACCCCGCTCCGCCAGGTTCGGGCAGAAGTCGCACTTCTGCACCGTGCCCTGCACGGGAGAGGGCGAGTACTCCGGCGAACCGGGGCCGTTGCACACAGGCCTCCCGGGCGGGGCCGGGCTCCAGCTGAAGTGCCGCGTGGAATAAGGGCAGGCGACCATGCAGAATCGGCAGCCGATGCAGCGGTCCGGATCGATCAGCACGATGCCGTCATCCCGCTTGAACGTGGCGTCCACAGGACAGACCTTCGTGCACGGCGGGTTGTCGCAGTGGAAGCACGGCTTGGGGAAGTTGTACGGCGCCGCAAGCTCTCCGTCCCTCAACTCCAGGACCGGCAGCCAGTCCTGGCCCTGCGGCACACCGTGCATCTTGCTGCACGCACGCGTGCACTCGGCGCACCCCTCGCAGACCGCTAGGTCGATCACCATGATCCACCGGCGGCCGGGCACGCCGCGCCGGCTTGCGGCGTCTGTGCCTGCCCGGCCCGCCGGGATCATCCCGGGAGCATCGGTGTTGGAGTCACCGGCCCCGTCCAGCCGCCGGCCCCGGACAGTGAGGGGAGTCGCCCCGGCAAGGCCGGCGCCCGCGCACGCACAGGCCGCCAGCTTCAGCATGTCCCTGCGGGAGAAGTCCAAGCGTCAGCTCCGCTCAGCAGGCCCGCCGCAGGCAGCGCGGCATACGCACGCGCCGAGAGCGGGCCCCACTTCAATCACAGGAGCATTCGCTTGTCCACGCCCAACCGCATTACCCGGAGATTACCGCCCGCGGAACTTTCTGATCTTCCGGAACTGCCCCCGCCACGCCCTCCGTGGGCGCACACCGCGCGGGAACATGAACCCGCATGCGCACACGCGAAGGAGATGGCTGCTCCGCCGCCACGGTCGCCCCGAGCACCTCGCAGAGCGATCGCGCCAGCGCGAGCCCCAGGCCGCTGTGGCTGCCCCGCGAAGCCTCGTTCCGCCTGCGCCAGAACGGCTCGAACATGCGCTGCAGGTCCTCCGGCGCGAGACCCTGGCACGTGTTGCAAACGTCGATGCGCACCCCGCCCAGGACCCCCGACGCCGCAACCTCGACCTCCCCGCCCACCGGGGAATAACAGACCGCGTTCTCAACGAGGTTGTTCACGATGCAGCCCAGCATCACCGCGTCCGACCGCACGCACAGCCCCTGCTCGATGCGGACCACAAACGCGACGCCACGCTGCTCGGCCGCCGTGCCCCTGCGCGCACACCACTGCTGCAGCAGCTCCGACAGGTCCAGCTCCTCCACCTGGGCCCTCAGCAGCGCGGCACGGGCACGCGAGATCTGCAGCAGCGAAGAGATCGTCTCCTGCATCTCCCCCGACGCCTTGACGATCTCCAGCAGCGTCCGGTCCTTCTCCTGCTCGGACCCCCCCTGCGAGACCTCCGCCAGCGCGCGGATCTCCGCGATGGGCGTGCGCAGCTCGTGAGCCGCGTTGGACGCGAACCGCTTCTCCCTCCCCAGCACGTCGTCGACCCGCCGGATCAGCCCGTTCACACCGCCCAGGATGGGCGCCAACTCCTGCGGGCAGTCCGGGAGATGCGCCGACACGGGGAGGTTCGCCGGATCGATGCCGCCGACAATGCGCGACAGGTCCTCCACCGGCTGCAGACCGGTCTGCACCGCCCGCAGCAGCGTCCACGCGACAGCGCCCAGCAGCACGCCACCCACCAGCGCCTCCGCCAGCGCGAGCTTCACCAGCGGGCTGTCGATGTCGTCGGTCGGCGACGCCACAATGATGCGGAGTGGCAGCGCACGGTCGCCCGGGTGGTCCACGGGGCCAGGGTGCTCGCTCCTCGGCACGGTCTTGGGCTCAAAGCACATCTGGCACCCACGCATCGTCCGCCCGTCGGGCAGGCGCACGGTGCCGATGGCCGGAGCCCTCCCCGGCGGGCCCTCCATGCCCAGCGCCGCCCCCGCCAGCGACTGTGACTGCTTCAGCGCCGCGCCGTCCGGCAGGCGGGCATCAAACACGAAGTCCGGGCTGATGCCCACCGTGGAGCCGTTGCCGATCTCCGGCTTGAAGTCAAAGTCCATGCCCACACCGTCCACATACTCCGCGGCCTCCGCGAGCACGACCAGCTGCCGCTGCAGCGCCCGGTCGAACTCCGCGTAGACCAGCGTCCGAACCGTCACGTAGACGCCCACCAGGCTCGCCACCACGAGCGGCACCACGCGCCCAAGCACCTTGAGCGTCAGACTGCGCCGGATGGACCTCACGCCGGCTCCTCGCCGTACGAGAGCACATACCCCACGCCCCTCCGCGTGTGGATGAGCGGCCGGGAGGCCCCGACGGAAAGCTTGGCTCGCAGCGTGCAAATGGCCGAATCGATCGCGTTGCTCTGCACCTGCGAGTGCTCGTCGTACACGTGCTCCTCAAGCTCGTGCCGGCTCACCGGCTGCCCGGCCTTGTGCGCCAGGTAGTCCAGGATCGCGTACTCGCGGGGCTTGAGCTCGATGGTGCGCCCCCCGCGCCTCACCACCCGACGCGTCCGGTCCACCTCGAGGTCGTCCACCCGGACGACCGCAGACCGGGAACCATGCCGCCTCCGGGCAAGCGCCCCGACCCGCGCGATCAGCTCGTCCAGCGCAAACGGCTTCACCAGGTAGTCGTCCGCCCCCTGGCGGAGCCCCTCCACCCGGTCCTGGATGGAGTCCCGCGCCGTCAGCATGAGCACGGCCGCGTCACACGCGTGCGACCGCAGATGACGCAGCACCTGCAGACCGTCCACCTCCGGCAGCATGATGTCCAGCACGATGATGTCGTACTCCGTCGTCCGGGCGTACAGCAGCCCCTTCCGGCCGTCCTCCACAGAGTCCACCGCATAACCCGAGCGACGCAGCGCCGTCTCCAGCGATGTCCGCATCCTCTCCGAATCCTCGACGACAAGCAAACGCATAACGGATGATACTGTGCGAAGACCCCACCCCGGCCGGCCCAGCCATGACACGGTTGTGGTAAGGCAAAGCCCGTCGCCCGCGCTCAAAGGCCCAAGACCTCCCAGAGCACGCACACCGAACGCCGCACCCAGGCCCTTCCCCACGCCAGCGGACAGCCCTGACTGTCCTGAGACCCAAACACCGAGGTCGCCATGCCCGCAACCCTCTCGCCGCTCCGTCCAATCGCGCCCCTGCTCGCGCTGCTCCTGGCGCTGGCCTCGCCCCGTGTCACAGCCGCGCAAACCGACTGCAGCCCCCGGTGGATGCCGTTCGACGCCACCACCGACAGCATCCCCGGGACGGACGGCGACGTCTTTGTGATGACCATGTGGGACCCCGACGGCCCGGGCCCCGCCACGCCTGTACTCGTGGTGGGCGGTGACTTTGGCGTTGCAGGAAACACCACCGCCGCCAATATCGCCCTGTACGACCCAACGACCGAACGCTGGACACCCCTGGGAAGCGGCGTCAATTCCCAAGTCGACGCACTCGCTGTCCTGCCCAGCGGAGACCTTGTGGCAGCAGGCGCGTTCACCACCGCGGGCGGCAGCCCGGCCAGTCACATTGCCCGCTGGGATGGGTCCAACTGGTCGCCGCTCGGTCCCGGCGTGGACAGCAATGTCTCCGCACTCGCCGTCCGTCCCAACGGAGACCTGATCGTGGGCGGCGCCTTCCAGCACGCCGGAATGCTCAACGCGAGCAACATCGCCCATTGGAACGGGACAGAGTGGTCCACCGTGGGCACCGGCGTCAATGGACCGGTGTACGACCTCAAGACCACACCCAACGGCGACGTGATCGCGGGCGGAGCGTTCACCGAAGCCGGCGCCGTGCAGGCCCCTGGCATCGCCCGCTGGAATGGAACCACATGGGGCGCCCTGGGCTCCGGAGTCGATGGGTCCGTCTCCAACGTCGTCGTAACACCCAACGGCGACATCACCGCAAGCGGCGAATTCACCACTGCCGGTGGCGTGCCCGCACAGCGCATCGCCCGCTGGAATGGCACGTCCTGGACGCCCCTGGGCCCCGGTATCAGCAACTATGTATACGCCACGCTGGCGCTCCCCAACGGGGACATCGTGGCGGGCGGGTACTTCTCGTCCGACGGCGGTGTGCCGGTCAGCAACATCGCGAAGTGGAACGGTTCCTCCTGGTCACCCCTGGGAACCGGAACAAGCGGCAGCATCTACTCCCTCGCCCTGCTCCCGAATGGCGATGTGGCCGCGGGCGGGTTCTTCGCCACCGCCGGCAGCAGCATCGCACGCCACGTGGCACGATGGAACGGTGCAGGCTGGTCGCCGCTCACGCAAGGCACAGGGGTGCCAGGCGAATCGACGAGCCCACTGGTCTATGCGCTCGCCGCATCCCCGGACGGCAGTCTGCTGGCAGGCGGGTCCTTCCGCATTATCGGAAGCACCGGCGCAAACTCGATCGCGGCGTGGAACGGCGCCGCGTGGTCGCCCCTCGGCCTCGGTGTCAGCGATTGGGTCAAAGCCCTGGCAGTGCACGCAAACGGACAAGTGACCGCGGGCGGCACATTCTCCACCGCCGGACTCGCCCCGGCCGGCAACATCGCGACATGGAACGGTGCTGCGTGGTCGCCCCTGAGCTCAGGCACAAACGGCGAAGTCAGGGCATTGCTCGCATTGCCCAGTGGTGATCTGGTCGCCGCTGGTGCATTCAATGCCGCGGGCGGAACCCCCGCGAGCCTCATCGCCCGCTGGAACGGCACATCCTGGGCGCCCCTGGGCGCAGGACTCGGAAACAACGGCAACCACACCGCCTGCTGCCTCGCCGCCATGCCCAACGGGGACATCGTGGCGGGCGGGTACTTCACCGCCGCCGGCGGCATGACTGCAAACTACACCGCGCGATGGAACGGCGTGAACTGGGCCCCCCTGGGATCGGGCCTGAACAACACGGTGTGGGCGCTCGCCGCGCTCCCCAACGGTGACCTCGTCGCGGGCGGCCAGTTCACCACGGCCGGAGGCACGTCAGCCAACCGCATCGCACGCTGGGACGGGTCTTCCTGGTCGCCGCTCGGCTCCGGAGTAAGCGACCCAGGCAACCCCTCCCCCAGGGTCGCCGTGATCGTGACCACGCCCAGTGGCGACATCGTTGCAGGCGGCGCGTTCCAGTCCGCGGGCGGCCTGCCCGCAAAGAACATCGCACGCTGGAACGGATCGGCATGGTCGCCGATGGGCCCGGGAACCAGCGGCCCCGTGCACGCTCTCGCCGTCCTCGCGGACGGTGACGTGGTCGCCGGTGGCAGCTTTGACACCGTGGGAACAACCGTCGCGCCCTGCATCGCCCGTTACGGCCTCCCCCCCGAGTGCCGCTGCGACCCCATCGACTTCAACCACGATTCCCTCTTCCCCGACACCCTGGACATCGCCGACTTCCTCTCCGTCTTCGCCGGAGGCGTCTGCGACGGTCAGCTTCCCACCGACCCCCCCTGCAACCCCGACATCGACTTCAACAACGACACCCTCTCCCCCGATACCGACGACATCACCACCCTCCTCCGCGTCTTCAGCGGCGGCGAGTGCGCAGGGTGATTGCCACCGCTGTGAGCATGGGCAGCTCCACTGTCGCTGCAAGCGGGTGAGCGCAAACCAACGACAAACACACCAGCTCGCCCTCAAACATGTCCACCGTGTTTGCGGCCACCGAGGGCTCGCCGGCCGCGCCGCTGAGAATGCTAACGGCCCCGCACGCCCACGCTGACCTGCACGCCGTGGAACAGCGAGCGGTCCGTGAAGGGCACCAACGATTGCACGGGCTCGTCCCGCGCCCCACGCGGCACGCCGGGCATCCCGTGCCCCGGTGCTCCTAGGCGAGTGCGGTGGGCGCGGCACAACACACGACGAGCACGCACGCCGCGGCTGTGACTGCTGCGCCCGCGGGCGGCCCCGGCTCGGGCCTGTGCCCAAGAGGCTCCATGCTCCCCACTTCGCGAACACGATGGCAGGGGCCGCTTCAGGACACGCGGCTCCTTTTTGGGGGATACGCTCGGATGGGTGCGGGACGACCGGGGAACGTCGGGGCCCGGCGACTGGTGCCTGCATCCGTTCTCGGAGCCGCTCTCATGCCCAACCTGGACACTGGCAATACCGGTTTCATGCTCCTGTGCTGCAGCCTTGTGATGCTGATGACGCCGGGGCTTGCGTTCTTCTACGGCGGGCTGGTGGGGCGGAAGAACGTGCTGGCGGTCATGATGCAGTCGTTTGTCTCGATGGGGTGGACGACGGTGCTGTGGTTCGTGTGCGGGTTCTCCATGTGCTTCAGCGGCGACCGTGCCCACGGCACGGACATCGCCGGCGTCATCGGCAACTTCGACATGGCGCTGCTCAAGGGCATCACACTCGCCACGCCGTCGCCGAACGAGACGATCCCGATGATCGTGTTCTGCGCGTACCAGATGATGTTCGCCATCATCACGCCCGCGCTCATCACGGGCGCGTTCGCCAACCGGGTGACGTTCAAGGCCTACATGCTGTTCCTGACGGGGTGGCTGCTGCTGGTGTACTTCCCGTTCGTGCACATGGTGTGGGGCGGGGGCATCCTTGCGCAGTGGGGCGTGAAGGACTTTGCGGGCGGCATCGTGGTGCACAACATCGCCGGCATCGCGGCGTTGGCGAGCGTGCTGTACGTCGGACGCCGGCGCGTCAGCGACAAGGGCCTCCACAGCATCCCGCTGGTTGCACTGGGCACGGGCCTGCTGTGGTTCGGCTGGTACGGGTTCAACGCGGGCAGCGAGTTCCGGGTGGATTCGGTCACCGCCGCCGCGTTCCTCAACACCGACATCGCGGCGTCCTTCGCGGCCGTTGCGTGGCTCGCCATCGACTGGTTCACGACCAAGAAGCCCAAGTTCCTGGGGCTGCTGACCGGTGCGGTCGCGGGACTGGCCACCATCACGCCGGCCGCGGGGTACGTGTCGCCCGTCACGGCCGGCCTCATCGGCCTCATCGCGGGGGTCGTGTGCTTCTACGCGGTGGCGCTCAAGAACCGGCTTCAGTGGGACGACGCGCTGGACGTGTGGGGCGTGCACGGCGTCGGCGGCTTCATCGGCATCATCCTGCTGGGCCTGTTCGCGACGACGGCGTGGAACCCGTCGGCCAACGGCGGCGTCGACGGCCTGCTCGCGGGCAACCCGCGCTTCTTCCTGGTGCAGTGCGGCGCGGTGCTGCTGTCGTCGGCCTGGGCCTTTGTGTTCACGTTGGGGATGCTGTGGCTCATCAACTTCATCACGCCGGTCCGCGTCACGCAGGATGACGAAGCCGCGGGGCTGGACGAGGCCCTGCACGGCGAAACGGCGTACGTGTGAGCGTGCGCTGCCGGGCACCCCGGAGGGCCGGATCGGCGGTTCCTTGACGCTGTACACGCGCCAGGGGGGCCGTTCCCGTCCCCCGAAACGATGAGCGAGCCCCCGATGCCGACGGCCGCGGCGCGGCGTTCATGCCAGCCCCGCCTCCACGCCCGTCTCCGTCGCCAGCCGCCGCTCACGCACCTTCTGGAGCTTCTGCAGGTACTCCATCACCACAATCACGTACGTCGCGTGGCTCCATGTCAGCGGGCTCACGCTCATCGCCTCGCCCGTGTGCGGGTGAAACTGCTCCGCAAGCACACCGCTCTCCTCCGCCCGGTGGCAGCACCACTCCAGAAGACCCAGCGCCTCCTCCAGGTCCTCCTCGCGCTGCGCCCCCGCGATGACGTACTGCGCACGCCACAGCGAGCAGATCACCCACGGGTTCCCAGGCACCTGGTCTATCCGGTCGCGCTCCACCTGGTGGTAGTAGTCCCGCTCGTACCGCGCGTACCCGCCCACCCCCGTCTTGACCGACAGCCGCTGCTGCGCCTGCCGCATCTCGCTCACCAGCATCGGATCGTCGGTCGGCACCCCCGCGAGCGCAAACAACGCGAAGTTCGCCGAGTCGCACGTCATGTCCAGCCGGTACTTCCCGCCGCCGACCGGCACCGCCATCCGGCAGAAACGCCCCTCGTCCTGGTTCCACAGGTGCCGCCGCGTCGCCCCCAGCATCTTCTCCGCACCCTCCCGGTACCGCTGGGCACGGTCCATCTCCCCGAAGTCCTGCGC
Source organism: Phycisphaerales bacterium (assembly GCA_046350475.1). Lineage (GTDB taxonomy): Bacteria > Planctomycetota > Phycisphaerae > Phycisphaerales > UBA1924 > BJHL01. Next base: position 555,300 of record JAXMAJ010000002.1, read on the forward strand.
AAACGCCGCCGCCGCTCGCAGCGCCCCGATCGTCGCCGCCACCGTGAACAGGTGCACGCCCCGCCGCTCCTCCCACAGGTCCCACGACTGGTGCGGCAGCCCGTTCACGTCGCGGTACGTCAGCGTCCACTCCGCCGGCCGCACGATCAGCCGCTCGTACAGGCTCTTGATGAACTCCACGTCCCGGAACACCTCAAAGTGCCGACGCAGCGCCCACATCACAAGGCTCGTCTCGTCCTGCTGGATCGGCAGCACCCGCTGACCCTCGATCATCCAAGGGTGCCAGGAGCTCGCAAGCTCCGCGCTCGGGTTGTACTTGTGCAGGAAGTACGACGATCCGTTCATCGCCTTCGCGCAGAACCGGAAGAAGTTGCGGGAAAGCTCGCTCTGTCCCGTCAGGATCAGCGAGTACGCCACCAGCGCGCCGTCCCGCGGCCAGCAGTACGAGTAGTGGTCGCCCCCGAACTGCGTGATGTCGCTGTCGTTCGCCGCGATGATCGCCCCCGCGTTGTCGATCTGCGTCCGCGCCACCAGCTGGCTCCGCACGAACTGGTCCACCACCCGGTGCGGCAGCACCTCCAGCCCCGGAATGTCCTTCCGCACCCACAGGCTCCAGTACGAGCCCGTCCGCGCGATCAGCCGGTCGGCGCCGATGTCCAGGATCCGCTTGTTCAGCGTCTTCACGTCGTCGTACGAACGCCCGCACGCCATCCAGCTCGTGACGTACGCACTCCCGCCCGCCGGCACCTGCAGGTTGAACCCCACCGTGCAGTCAACGCTCCCCTGGCTGATCGTGTTCCGCCCCAGCTGCCCGTCCTCCGCGTCCCGCCACGTGCCCTCCGCCCCGCGCACACGCTTCGTCCCGATCGCCCAGTTGTCGATCCCGCACTTGTTCTCGTCGCACGCGTTGAACAGGAAGTACGCGTCGTCCTTGTACACGATCACGCTCGACGAACTCGGGTCGTAGTTGGCCGTATCCCCCACCGGCGTCCCCCGCACCGAAAGGTCCCAGTGGCTGAAGACCCGCACATCCCGGTCCTTCCCCTTGAGGTCCTTCACCACGCACCGCCGCAGGTACACAGGCTCGTGGAAGTCCACCGCGTCGTTGCACCGCACCTCCAGGCCCAGACCGTCGTGCCGCAGGACCACCTCCGTCACCAGCGTCCCCTCCTGGTACCGCAGGTGCCGCGTCCAGCCCGGGTCCTCAATCCATGCAAAACGCCCGTCCGCCCACACCCCGAACCGCTGCACGTGCCCGTCCGTGTGGTCGTACCGCCCCACGTGCGGGTAGTAGATGTCCCGCACCCGGTACAGGCGGTCGAAGGTGATGAGAAGGTCGCCGTTGCCGACGGGGATATCACGGGGCATGAGAACGACCAGAGTACGGACCACACCAACGGCACGCACCGCGCAACGCGCGCAGCACAACCGCAAGGCGTGCCCTCATCATCGGCAGTTTCGGCATGCAGGGCGATGAAACAGGCCAAGTTCCCGGGCCAGGCACCCCCTGCGCCCCACCGCTTGGACCTGCGCTCCCCCCCGTCAGACCTGCCCGGCAAGCATCTGCGCCGCAAGGTCAGCGGCCTGAATGTCCTCCGGGCTCTGCTCCGCCGGGGCGCTGGTGACGGCCTCCACCCTGGTGGCCAGGTCCCCGATGAACGTCAGACGGATCCCGAAGTTCTCGCCCACCTTCACCGCGGTGCCGCACCCCACCTGCTTGTCGTTGATCAGCAGGTCCAGCTCCTTCTCCGCGTTCTTGTCCAGCTCGATGACCGCGCCGGGCACCAGGGCCACGACGTCCCGCAGGCGGAGCCTCCGCTCGGCCAGACGGACCACCACGGGCACCTCAAGGCGCAACACCTGCCGCAGGTTGGCTGTGCGGTCACTCACGTCCCAGGTATCGACGCAAGGGGCATGCCGGGTGAGCCCGGACAGCCCCCTCCCGCTCAGCCCTCGTACCGGGCACAGATCAGCGTCACATTGTGCCCCCCGAAGCCGAACGTGTTGTTCATGGCGTACCGGGTACGGCGCTCGCGGGCGTGGTGCGGGACCAGGTCCACGTCCATCCCCTCATCCACGTTGTCCAGGTTGATGGTGGGTGCGATGACGCCGTCGCGCACGGCGTGCACGCACGCGATCATCTCGACAGCACCCGATGCGCCCAGGCAATGCCCGTGCATGCTCTTGGTGCTGCTCATGAGCAGACGCCCGCCCGCGGACTTGCGGGCGTGGTCCCCGAACAGCCGCAGCACAGCCGTGACCTCAGCCTTGTCACCCAGGGGCGTGCTCGTGCCGTGCGCGTTGATGTAATCGATGTCCGTGGACGTCAGGCGCGCGTCGGCCAGGGCCATCTGCATCGCCCGCATCGCGCCGCCACCGCCCTCGTCGGGCGCAGTGATGTGCGTGGCGTCGCAGGAATTGCCGAAGCCCAGAAGCTCCGCGTAGATCGTCGCCCCGCGCTTCTTCGCGTGCTCCTCGGTCTCCAGGACCATCGCCGCCGCCCCCTCCGCCAGCACAAAGCCGTCGCGGTCCTTGTCAAAGGGCCGGCTCGCCCGGGTGGGTTCGTTGTTGCGGGTGGACAGCGCCTTCATCACCATGAACGCGCCCACACACAGCGGCGTGCAGGCCGCCTCGGCGCCGCCCGCCACCATCACGTCCGCCAGCCCCCGCCGCAGGTAGTTCATCGCATCGCCCACCGCGTGCCCGCTGCTGGCGCACGCCGTGGCGTGGCAGGACGCCGGCCCACGAAGGTTGTACCGGATCGAAATGTTGCCGGTCGTGGCGTTGGCCATCAGCCGCGGCACCGTGAACGGATTGATCCGCCCGGGGCCCTTGTCACGCATCGCCAGCACGCCGTCCTCGATGGTCTTGATGCCGCCAATGCCCGACCCGATCACCACGCCGCAACGGTCCAGGTTTTCCTTGGAGAAGTCGATCCCCGAGTGCGTGACCGCCTCCGCCGCCGCGCCCACGCCCAGGTGGGTGCACCGATCCACGCGCTTGGCCTCCCGGAACTCCATGACCGAGGTGGGGTCCCACCCCTTCACCTGCCCGCCGATCGTGACATCCCACTTGCCCCCGTACAGGTCAAAGTCCTCGCCGTCGATGGGAGAAATGCCGCTCCGGCCCTCGCGCATGGCTGCCCAGGTGTCGCGCGCGTTGTGGCCGAGGTTGGTCACGGCGCCGAAGCCTGTGAGGACGATGCGGGGCTCGCCATTTCGACCGGGCATGCGGGGAATCCCTTCAAGGGGTCAGATGCGGGTACGGCCAGACCCATTCTTGGCAGCCCGGGCCGCCCGGGTACGACGCTCAAAAAACAGCCACGCCCGCGTCAGGACGGGGGACCGTTCGGACGCGGGCGCAGGAGAAAAGGCAGTGGTTCAGGCTTACTTGACGCCGTGGTGGCTCTTGATGAAGTTGATGGCATCACCCACGGTCTTGATCTTCTCGGCCTGCTCGTCCGGGATGTCGGTCTCGAACGCCTCCTCGAGCTCCATCACCAGCTCGACCTGGTCGAGGCTGTCGGCGTTCAGGTCCTCCGTGAAGGACATCTGGGGGGTGATCTTCGACTTGTCGTGCCCCATCTGCTGGGCGACGATTTCAATGACCTTTGCTTCAATCTCTTGTGCCGTCACGATCAACCTCCGTTGGGGTATGGTGCCGGGTCGGGTCTTCCCGTGCCCGGCGTGCGGGGCGATTATACCCGTCGGGATATGGCCGTCCGGCCCGCGTGGATTGGGGTGCCGGCCCCGGGTTATCACACACCAACATCGGCAGGGCGTGCGCGACCTCTCCCGAGCGCCCGCCCAGCCCGCACAAGCGGACGACCACCGCCGCAAACTCCGCACACGCGGTGCGCCCGCTCCCCCGCCGCGTCCGAAGTTGCCCTCGCCACCGCCAAGGACAGGCGGTGCATGAGGAGCGGTGAGTTATGGCCCACATGCCGCATGAGCCGGAGGCGTTCGCCGAGTGCGTGGCAGACATGCTGCGCCGCCTGCAACCCGAGTACGCCGTCGACCTGGTCGGCCCGCGCGAACTCCTGGTCAACGGACGCAGGCTCGACCTGGAAAACCTCTTCCGCATGGTCAACCACGAGCCCACCCGCGGCACCGAGATCGTCGAGCACTACCTCGAGCAGCTCTTCGCCGGCGAGGCCGTGCAGCTCTCCACCATGTCCTTCGACTTCGCCCGGCCCCGCATCATGCCCCGCATCCAGCCCGAGAGCATCTTCGAACACCTCTCCCGCGAGCAGGTCGCCCACGTCCCCTACGTCAACGACACCGTCGTCGTCTTCGTCACCGACCTCCCGCACATGACCGTCTCCATCACCACCGAGCAGCTCGTCCGCTGGAAGGTCACCGTCGACGCCGTCGAGGAGATCGCCCGCGAGAACCTCGACAACTACGCCCCCGAGCTCGAGATCCAGCTGGTGGAGAGCAAGGAGGGCGGCCGGGCCGCCATCCTCGGCCAGCACGACGGCTACGACGCCGCACGCCTCATGCTCAGCGGCCTCTACCAGCGCCTCGCCCCGCAACTGGGCGGCGACTTCTACGTCGCCGTCCCCGCCCGCGACATGTTCGTCGCCTTCAGCCGCAGCCCCGAGCCCTTCGTCCGCCGCCTCCGCGAACGCGTGGACGCCGACTACCGCCGCCTCCCCTACCCCATCTGCCCCGACTTCTTCTTCGTGACCCGCGACGGCGTCGCCGGCACCAAGGAGATCACCATGGAGCACGGCGAGGCGGCCTGAAATCCGGGAACCAACCACCAGGGCCCGGGCTCTCAACGCCCGGGCCCGTTCCTTTTTTGGGGGATTCTCCCCGGGGAAACCCCCGCCCACGGAGGCCGCCGCCATGAACACCCGTCCCCGAGACCCGGCAGAATCGCTCGCCTCCCTCCGGCACGAGTTCGGCGAGCACGGCGGCGTCAACATGTCGATCGAGGCGAGCACGACCTTCACGGTCATGGACGCCGCGACCATGCCGCAGATGTTCCGCGGACAGCGCGGGCCCGACACCGGAGGATGCTACCTCTACGGGCGCCACTTCAACCCCACGGTCTACACCCTGGGACGCCAGCTCGCCGCCATCGAGGGGACCGCCGCCGCCTACTGCACGGCCAGCGGGATGGCCGCGATCTCCGCGGCCGTGCTCCAGTCGTGCGGCACCGGCGACCACATCGTCGCCTCCAGCGCGGTGTACGGCGGCACATTCGCGCTCCTGAACGACTTCCTGCCGGCCAAGGCCGGCTGCCGGACCACGTTCGTGGACACCTCGGACCTGCGCGCGGTGGAAGCGGCGATGACGGAACGCACCCGGGTGGTGTACGCCGAATCGATGTCGAACCCCACCCTCCGCGTCGCCGACGTCCCGAGACTCGCGGAGGTTGCGCACCGGCGCGGTGCACGGCTGATCGTGGACAACACGTTCTGCCCGCTCCTGGCCTCGCCGGCGGAGCACGGGGCGGACGTGGTGGTCCACAGCCTCACCAAGTTCATCAACGGGGCGTCGGACATCGTCGCGGGGGCGGTGTGCGGGAGCGCCGAGTTCATCGCGAGCCTGATGGACGTGCACACGGGGGCGCTCATGCTCCTCGGGCCCACCATGGACCCCAAGGTTGCCCACGCCATCAGCCTGCGCCTGCCCCACCTGCCCCTGCGGATGGCAGAGCACGGCAGGCGGGCGGCGCTGTTCGCTGCACGCCTGCAGGACCGCGGACTGACCGTCGGCTACCCGGGCCTCTCGACACACCCCGACCATGCGCTGGCGGAGCGCGTGCTGCGCCCCGAGTACGGGTTCGGGGGAGTCCTGACAGTCGACATGGGAACGTCCGCGCGGGCCTTCCGGTTCATGGAACTGCTGCAGAACACCGACCGGTTCGGCTATATGGCGGTCAGCCTCGGGTACTTCGACACGCTGCTGTCATGCTCGGCAAGCTCCACGGCCAGCGAGATGGGCGAGGAAGAACTCCGCCGCGCGGGCATCAGCCCGGGCCTGGTGCGGATCGCGATCGGCTACACGGGGGGCGTGGAACAGCGCTGGGCCCAGATGGAAGATGCGCTGGGGAAGCTCGCCCCCGCCTAGCGCCGGCCCCGCGGCTACGCCAGCAGCGTGCGCGCTCCCACCTGCATGATGACCGCCGCGTACAGGCCCGCGAAGAGGTCGTCCAGCAGGATGCCCCAGCCGTAGGGCCTGCTCTGGATCTGCTTCGCGGGCCATGGCTTGACGATGTCCAGGACGCGGAAGAGCAGGAACGCAGCAGCGATCACGCCCGCGGTGTGCCAGAAGTCGGCGAAGCAACATGCGGGGAGGAACATGAGCGGAATGCACTGGCCGGCGGTCTCATCCGCGACCACCTCGCCGGGGTCCTTCCCCCACTTCTCTTCCGCCCGCCTGCCCTGCAGGATGCACGCGAGGCTGAAGACGGCGAGAACGGCGCCGAGGACGCTGTTGAAGATGACAGAGCCCTGCACGCCCCCCGCGGGCGACATGTGCGCCAGCCAGAGGACCCCCGCGATGAAGCACGGCGGGAGCGACCCCCACGTGCCCGAGGCGACGGGCATGTGGCCAAGGCCGAAGGTCGTGAGGAGGGGGAGTCTGGACTGCGTCACGCGGGAAGCATAAGAAGCGCGCGCCTTGCACCACGGACGATTCAATCAGCTCCCCGGAGGCGACCGTCCACGTACCGGGCGGTGCCCGGCGCGCCCGCGTCCTGGAGTTCAGGCGGCAACAACTCCTGAGGACAGTTCTGGTGGCACACGGGCCTGCACCAGCGCGTGAGCGCGTTGGGCCCGACCGCGGTGGTGTCCGGGCGGTTGCAGGCCGGGAACGGCCCGGAGTGCACCATGGCTGAACAGACGCGGACGCCCGTGGGAACGCCGTTGTAGACGATCCGGCCGGCGCACGCAGCATGGGACGCCAGCACGCGCCGCACGCGGGAGACATCGGCAGGGTCCGAGCGGTCAAGAAAGAGAGAGAGGGTGAGGTTCCCCCCCAGGACGGCCCGCTCAGCCCCGGACCATGACCGCAGCGGGACCAGGATGAGGCTGGGCCCGAAGCACTCGCCGCGGACCGTGGCGTCCGCGTTCCACCCCTCCAGCGTCGAACTCCACAACAGCGCGCCCGCCGCGCGCCTGCCGGTGGACCCCGGCGCTCGCCCGGAAGCGAGCAGGGAAGCGCCCGCCGCCCTGAGCTCCTCCGCGCGCCGGTCATAAGCGCTGCGCACCCACGCCGCGAGCATGTCGCGCGGAGCACTGGCCTCCCACCGCCCGCGCACACGGCCCGTGAACCGCACCGCGCCCGGGCAGTCCTCGAAGAACACGACGCCGGGGCAGGTGCACTGCTGACCGTGGCGCGCAAGCACGGCATCCGCGATCAGGTCCGCGATCTCCTCCGCACGCGCGCGCATCGCTCCCGGCGTAATGAACACCGGGTTCACGCTGCCCATCTCGGCAAAGACAGGGATGGGAACGCTCCGCTCACGCGCCAGACGCTCAACCGCAAGCCCGCCCGGGATGGAGCCGGTAAAGCCCACCGCCGCAACCGCGGGGTGCTGGACAAGCTGCTGCGCCACGCCATGGTCGTTCGGGTCCTCATGGCGGACGTAGGACAGCACGCCGGCCAGGGAGCCTGCGCCGGGCGCACCCGCCCCGCAGAGCGCCGCCGCCGCGATGCTGTGGATCAGGCGCCCGGTCCCCGGGTGCGCCGGGTGTTCCTTGACGACCACGCTGCAGCCCGCGCCCAGAGCGCTCGCCGTGTCGCCGCCGCACACGCCGTACGCCAGGGGAAAGTTGCTGGCCCCGAAGACCGCGACGGGCCCGAGCGGGACGAGGGTGCGTCGCACGTCGTGCCCGGGGCCGACGAGCAGGGCAGCGCCCGCGGGCTGGGCGTGATCGATGGCACAGATCCGCCATGCCCCCCGCTCGACCGCCTCGGCGAACCGGCGGAACGTCCCCGTCATGCGCGCGAACTCGGGGGCGAGCTCAGAGGTGAACAGCGCTGTTTCCGCCGCGGCCGCAGCGATGATCTCGTCCCTGCGTGCGTCCAGCGCGTCGGCGAGTGCGACCATCGCCCCCGCACGCGCGGACGCGGTCAGCCCCGACCACGCAAGGAACGCGTGGCGGGCATGTTCGACGGTGTCAGACGGCGAGGGGTTGGGCATTGCCGGCGGGCGCGGTCGTGGCTCGTTCGGCGCCGCAGGTGGGGCACGTGCCGGGGCCGGCAGGCACGTCCTTCCGGCACACCACGCACTTGCCCTGGCGGAGCAGGCCCTTGGCCGCGTTCACCCAAAGCATAAGGGCTCCCCCCATCAGCACCATGTACGCCACGTACCACACCCCGACCGTGAGCCAGCGTGCGAGCCCCTCGTTCTGGATGAACCAGCGACCGTGAGTGCCGGCCTCAAAGAACAGGCCCACCGCGGCGCTGAGCGGGAACGCAAAGATGCTCCAGATCCCCAAGGAGAAGTTGCGCGTGCGGTGCCACCACCACGCCGCGATGATGACGCCGGCGATCAGGCCGGCGGCTGGCATCCACATCTCGTGGGTAATGTGCTCGAACCGCGCGAAGGCGCTCGGGAACGCCTGGTAGAGGGCGATCTGCAGCAGGTACATCGCCGGCAACGCGCACGCGGCGAGCGCCCCGACGAGCTTTTCCCCGTACGTCACGTGGAGGTGGACGGAAGCCATGGCCCGGGATGACATCAGGATGAACAGGATGCCCGGCCCCAGCAACACGAGCGAGTGAAAGAGGATGAGCATGGCCCAGTATAGCGGACATGCAAGTCCTTTAGTAGCGCCCAGACGACGTGATCCCACTCACGATCTGCGAATCGCAGCTAATGCCCTGCGCAGGGGGTGTTTACAGGTCCGTACTCTGTTCGGTATACTGCCCCCATGCTTGCTCGGGTGCAGTCCTACTTACTGACCGGCATCGACGCCCTGCCCTGCGAGGTAGAGGTAGATGTGGACGAATCCGTCCTGCCGCCCGCGCGCAGCGTGGTGGTCGGCCTGCCGGACGCGGCGGTGAAGGAGAGCCTGGAGCGCGTCCGTGCAGCGATCATCAACAGCGGGTTCACCGCGCCCAGCGGGAAGACCGTCGTCAACCTCGCGCCGGCGGATGTGCGCAAGGAAGGACCGGTGTACGACCTGGCCGTCGCGCTGGGAATGCTCATCTCGCTCGGTGTGATCCGGACGCGCGGCGCCGGCACGCGGGGGCAGCACGCGAAGGACCCGGCCCCCGCGTTCATCATGCCCGGGCAGGAGCCGATGCCCGACGCACAGACCGATGACCAGTTTGACCTCCGCCAGTACCTCATCGCCGGCGAGCTCGCGCTGGACGGGCGCGTGCGACCGGTCAAAGGTGTCATCGCCCTGGCGGCCCTCGCCAAAGCACGCGCAGCACGCGGCGTGATCGTCCCCGCGGACAACGCCGACGAGGCCTCCATGGTCGAGGGCATCGAGGTGTTCGGCGTACGGACGCTCAGCGAGGTCGTGGGGCTGGTCAACGGCGACATCGAACCGCGACCCCACCCCTCGCCCGATGTGGGCGCGATGCTGCGGAACGCCCAGGCGCCCATCGACTTTGCCGAAGTCCGGGGCCAGGAAGGCGTGAAGCGCGCTGTCGTGGTGGCCGCCGCCGGCGGGCACAACCTGGTGATGCTGGGCCCGCCGGGGAGCGGAAAGACCATGATGGCCAAGGCCCTGCCGGGCATCCTGCCGGGCCTGACCCCCGACGAAGCGATCGAGATCACGCGGATCTACTCGGCCGCCGGGCAGCTGCCGCCGGGCCAGGGCCTCATCACCTCTCGCCCCGTGCGCGCCCCCCACCACTCCGCGAGCCTGCCGGCGCTCGTGGGCGGCGGCATCATCCCGCGCCCCGGTGAAATCTCCCTCGCCCACCGGGGCGTCCTCTTCCTGGACGAACTGCCGGAGTTCGACCGGGACGTTCTGGAAAGCCTGCGTCAGCCCCTGGAGGACCACACCGTCAGCATCGCGCGGGCGCACAGCGCCGTGCGCTTCCCCGCGAGTGTCATGCTCATCGCCGCGATGAACCCGACACCCAAGGGAGACCTCGCGCCCGGCGAGGTCGGCAAACGTGCGATGGAGAGATACCTGGAGCGCCTGAGCGGCCCGCTCCTGGACCGCATCGATATCCACGTCGAGGCCCCGGCGGTGCCGTGGAAGGAGCTCTCCAAGGGCCTGGACCGCTCGAGCACGCGGGGCACGTCCTCGGCCCAGATGCGGGCTCAGGTGGACCAGGCCCGGGCTGCCCAGCGCGCCCGCCAGGGAGATGCCACCAACGCCCGCCTCGCCGGTAAGCTCCTGGACGAGCACGCACGCATGGACGAACCCGCCAAGGCCGTCCTTGGCCAGGCCATCACCGAGCTGGGCCTGTCCGCACGGGCGTACGACAAGGTGCGCAGGGTTTCCCGCACGATCGCAGACCTCGACGGCTCGGTGGACATCAGCGTGCAGCACGTGAGCGAGGCGGTGCAGTACCGCCTGCTGGACAGGAAAGTGTGATACGGTTCGCACACCCGCGCCCCGCCACCTCCCCCCCAAAGTGAACCATGGACAACAAGGGCAGACTCATCGCCATCCTCGCCGTACTCGCCCTGATCGTCGGGCTGGTCATCTACGGGATGATGTCGTCCAGCAGCCGGTCCGCCGCCAGCACCGCGGCCCTGCAGGCCCAGACCGGGGCCCAGCAGCAGCCCGGGCAGACGGACGCCGACCGCGCGGCGGCCTCCACGGCCCTGTCGGTCGTGACCAACCCGCAGGATGACCGCGTGCGCGTGGGCGCCAAGCTGCCCTTCGCCATCCCCATGGGCGGCGCGGTGGAGACCGAGGCCGGCAAGCTCCTGTCGGCGAACATCACCCTCGGGTCCGGCGAATCCGGCACGCTCGAAGACCTGGCGCCCCAGGACGGCAAGGTGTGGGTCATGATCGAGATGGAACCCAGCAACAAGAAAAGCCTCCTCGGCAAGTCCGTGGCCCGGGCCATGGAGGTCGTCCAGCCCCTGATGCAGGACTCCCAGGGCCAGTACTACGAACCCTGCGGGCTCATCTACAAGGACATGGGCCAGAAGGTGATCAACCTGGACCCCATGAACGTGATCCGCGGGCTGTCCCAGGCGCCACGCCTCGAAGAAAGCCGCAGCGACCAGGCCCTCTGGCTGGTGTTCCTCGTGCCCCCGGGCACCGAGGTGCAGGCCTTCTACCTGGGCAAGAAGAAGATGGTGGAGTGGGTGCCGGGCGTCGCCGTGAAGTAACCGGACGCGGACGCAGCCCGCCCGCCCCCGGGGCCGGAACAGGCGGCGAACGCGGGGTGTCGTTCCCTACCATCGGCCCCATGATCGACCTCAAGCAACTGCGTGAAAACCCGGCGAAGTTCGCCGCCGGCGCGAAAGCCAAGAACGTCCCGGTAGACATCGAACGCCTCGTCGCCCTCGACGCCGAACGCCGCGCAGTCGGCAGCCAGCGTGAGTCCCTGCGCGCAGAGCAGAACCGCATCGCCAAGGAGAGCGGCCCGCAGATCGGCAAGCTGCAGGGCCAGCTGAAGGCCGCCCAGGGGGACGCACGGGCCGCGCTCGAGAAGCAGCTGGAAGAGCTCAAGAACAAGCCCCAGGCACTCAAGGCCCAGATCCAGGAGCTGGAAGCAAAGGAAGCCGCGCTCGACGCGCCCATCCGCGAACTCCTGCTCCAGGTCCCCCTGCCCCCCGACGCCGACGTGCCCGTCGGCTCAGGCAGCGAGGGCAACAAGGAAGTCAAACGCTGGAACCCGCCCCCCTCCGCGCTCCTCCCCAAGGGCTTCGACACCAGCAAAGCCTTCCACGAGAACAAGGGCTTCGCCCCCAGGACGCACCTGGACCTCGTCCGCGACCTCCGCCTCTGCGACTTCGAGCGCGGCGTCAAGCTGGCCGGCACCCGGTCGTACATCCTGTCCGGCATGGGCATGCGCCTCCACCTCGCCGTGCAGCGCTACGCCGTGGACTACATGGTCGAGAAGCACGGCTTCTCGCCCATGAGCGTGCCCACCATCGTGCGCGAAGAGACCATGGTCGGCACCGGCTTCTTCCCCGCCGGGCGCGAGCAGGCGTACCACATCGAGGAGTCCAAGCGGGGCGGCGGCTACGACCTGTTCCTCACCGGCACCGGCGAGGTCGGCCTCATGGGCATCCACATGGACGAAATCCTGGACGAAGCCCAGCTCCCGCTCAAGTACGTCACCGTCTCCCCCTGCTACCGGCGCGAGGCCGGCGCCGCGGGCAAGGACACCGCCGGCCTGTACCGCATCCACCAGTTCGACAAGGTCGAGCAGGTCATCATCTGCCGCGCAGACGAAGCCGAGAGCCGCGCCTGGCACAAGAAGATGATCGGGTTCGTCGAGGAACTCCTCCAGAGCATGGAGATCCCCTACCGCCTCCTGCAGTGCTGCACCGGAGACCTGGGCGTCAAGAACGCCGACATGGTCGACATCGAGAGCTGGATGCCCGGACGCGGCGCCACGCCCCAGGGCGGCTCACCCCCCGGCGAGTACGGGGAGACCCACTCCGCCAGCCGCCTGTACGACTTCCAGTGCCGCCGCCTCAACATGCGCTACCGCGCGGGCGGCGCCGCCGGCAAGGGCGAAACCGTGTTCTGCCACTCGCTGAACAACACCGTCCTCGCAAGCCCCCGCTTCCTCATCCCGCTGCTCGAAGTCCACCAGAACGCGGACGGCAGCGTGAACGTGCCCATGGTGCTGCGCAAGTACCTGGGCGGGGCCGAACGCATCCAGTAGCCTCCCACCCGCCCTCCCCCGCGTCCCCCAACAGGCGGAATCGGTTGTGCTCCGCGCCGACTTCGGCCATAATGCACACATGAAGGTCTTCCTGATCGCCCTCGCGGGCACCATCGTGGGCATCCTGCTGCTGGTGGTGATCGCCATCTGGCTGATCAAACGGTGGCTGAAAAAGACCTTCAGCCCGCTCATGGACGCCTTCAAGGCCTTCGTGCCCGAACCCATGCGCATCTCCCTCACCCCGGCCACGGAGGTGCAGGTGAGCGATCAGGCCGCCTTCGACGCCGCCGCCGCGGACTTTGAAGCGCTCGGGTTCTCCCGCGTGGGAACGTACACCACGAACGACATCCCCGGCCTCACCCTCGCGGCGTTCGTCCTCCCGCAGAAGCAGGCCTACGGCGTGGTCTACGACCTGCGGGGCCAGCCCCCTTGGTTCGACCTCGTGACCAGCTACCAGGACGGCCGCGCCTGCACCTACTCCAACCTCCGCGAGACCGGAGCCGACCAGCCGCCCTGGTCGACCTCGGTCAAGTCCCCCGGAAAGCCGCTGGTCGAAGTCTTCCAGGCGTTCCTCCAGGGCCGCCCCGCCGGCGAGATGAAACCGACCAGCCCCCTGTCCTTCGCCCGCGACTTCGAAGACTCCTACGCCCGCCAGATGGACTGGCGCATCGCACGGGGCGTCGACGAAAACGAGGTCCGCCGCGTCGCCAAGGCCGGCAACATCAGCGCGACCGAAGAAGAGATCAACCTCACCGTCACCGCCCGAAGGGCCCAGCGCGACGGCCAGATCGAAGACGCCGTGCGCAAGGACTACCTCAAGGCAAGCCGCATCCCGGCCATCGAATGGCAGGCCATGAGCGAACGCACCACCGTCATCGCCGACGGCATGCTGACCGATGGGCCTGCCCGGTGCCTGATCCGCGCCATGGGGCTCGACGTCTTCACCGACACCGACGACCCCGCCGAAGAAGCCCAGGCCGACGCCAACCAGCAGAAACGCCGGGAGTTCGAAGAACTCCTCCAGGAGCGCGGCGTGCGCCAGGGCTTCGCCGCCCTGGCCGCCCAGCACCTGCCCCCCGGCAGCGCCCGCATCCTCACGACCTGTGAAAAGCCCGTGCCCGCCGACCTGTGGCTGCTGCCCAGCCCCCCGGATGCAAAGACCGACGCGTAGAACCCACGCAGCTGCAGCCCCGTACGTTGCGCCACCCCCGCGAGCCACCCCCACGAGCCATCCCCACGAGCCATCCCAGGAGATCACCCATGGCCCCCAGCACCGCCCCCGCCCGCACCATCGCCCTCGCCCTGTCGCTCGCCCTCGCCGCCGGCCTCGCCCACCGCGCGGGCGCACAGTCGATCCACATCACGCCCGCCGACAAGCCGCCGGCGGCCCAGACCGACAAACCCGCCAAGCCCGAGCCGACGCTCAAGGTGGGCAGCCCCGCCCCGGCCTTCCAGGTGGAGTCCTTCGTGAAGGGCGAGCAGTTCTCCTCGTTCGAGAAGGGCCGGGTATACGTCGTGGAGTTCTGGGCCACGTGGTGCGGGCCGTGCATCATCGGCATGCCGCACCTCTCGTCACTCCAGAAGGAGTTCGGCCCCAAAGGCGTCACCATCGTGGGGATCAACGTCTGGGAAGAGCCCGAGTACAAGCCCGAAACGCTCGCGAAGGTGCAGTCCTTCGTCCAGAAGAAGGGCGACACCATGGCGTACACCGTTGCCTTCGACGGCAAGGCAATGGTCATGGGCGAGTCCTGGATGAAGGCGGCGGGCCGCAACAGCATCCCCACCGCGTTCGTGGTGGACGCCACAGGCGCCATCGCGTGGATCGGACACCCCAGCCACCTCGACATGGTGCTCGACGCCGTCACCAGCGGCAAGTGGGACAACGCCACCGGCCCCGATCTCCTGAAGTCCGCGCACAAGGAAGTGACCGACGCCCTCGCCCGCTACAACGACGGAGTGCAGGCCGGCGACCAGGCGTGGAAGAACGCGGAGGCGAAGTACCCGTTCGTGGCGCGGACCATGCACGACGACCGATACGCCGCCGTCATCAAGGCCGGGCACTACCAGGCCGGCTACGCGCTGGGCCGCGAACTGCTCGAGGAGGGCAAGGCCCACAACGACCCCAGCCTCATAAGCAGCGTGCTCACGCCCATGCTCGACGGAGAACACCCGCCCAAGGAGATCGACCGCGCCCTCGCCCTGGACGCCGGACGCGAAGCCTTCGAACGCGCAGACCAGTCCAGCCCCGGCGCCCACATCGGCATCGCGCAGGTCCACTTCCTGCTGGGCGAGATCGACAAGGGCAAGGCGGCCTGCGCCAAGGCCGTGGAACTGGCCCCGGAAAACCTCAAGGAACGCTACCGCACCTGGGGCCAGGAACTCGAAGGAAAGGCCAGACCAAAGTAGGAGCAGGCACGCCCGCCCTGCCGCCTACCCCTGGCCCCCCACCAGCACGTCGAACCTCACCCGCGTCCCCGGCGCCTCCACGTGCTGGTGGTCCGCGTTCGCGCGCAGCCACCGCACCACCTCGATCATGTCGTCCCGCAGCGGCGCCGTGAACTCCAGGCGCACGCCCGTGATGGGGTGCTCAAACCCCAGCACCGCGGCGTGCAGCGCCTGGCGGTGCATCATCTCCCTCCCGTCGCCCGCCGTGAACACGCGCCCGCCGTACATGTCGTCGCCCACGATCGGGTGCAGCGAGTGCGACATGTGCACGCGGATCTGGTGCGTGCGCCCCGTCCTGAGCTCGAGCTCCACCAGCGAGTACCAGGGAGAATGCACGCCCGTCGTCACCCCCCCGCCGCCCGCCGTGCAGTACCACTCCAGCACCCGCGCGATCGTCAGGCTGGGCTTGCCCAGCTCGTCGTGCCGCACCACCTGCTTCTCACGCAGCCCCTTCTCGCGCGACGGGTGCGGCCCCAGCGGGTAGTCCATCGTGTCCACGACGGGCTCCACCCTGCCGTGCACCAGCGCGACGTACCGCTTCTCCACCCGCCGGTGCTCAAAGGCGTGCCCGAGCTTCCAGTGCGCCTCGTCCTGCTTGGCGAAGACGATGCACCCCGTCGTGTCCCGGTCCAGCCGGTGCACCACGCCAGGACGCGCAAACTCCGTGCCCACGCTCGACAGGTTGCCCCCCGTGCTGCTCCGGTGGCGGAAGTGGTACGCCAGCGCCGAGAGCATCGTGCCCTTGAGGTGGCTCCGCGCAGGGTGCACGATGATGTCCGCCTGCTTGTTGAGCACGATGATGTACGCATCCTCGTACATCACGCTGAGCGGTATGTCCTCGGGCTGGATGTCCTTGGCCGGCGGCGCCGGCACCACAACCTCCACCACGTCCCCCGCGTTCAGCCGCGTGGACGACTTGGGCGGACGCGCGTTCACCAGCACGCCCCCCTCGTCGATCAGCCTCTGGAGCTGCGTCCGGGACAGGAACGAAATCCGCCCCGTCAGGTACTTGTCCAGACGCTTGTCCAGGTCGCGCCGGATCTCAAACCGCACCCGCCGCAGCTCCTCCTCCTCACCCTCCCCCAGCCCCAGCTCCCGGGCCCGGTTCGCGGCATCGACAATGGCCTGCGCGTCCACCTGGCCCCCGGGCAGCAGCAGCCCCGAAGACATGGCAACATCGTCGCCGCCCGCGTCTGCGGGCGCTATGGCGGGCTTCCTGGTGGGCCGGTCTGCGGTCATGAGCGAGGGCGGTCACGCCCCGGGGTGTCAGCCGCCGCCGGGGGGCGTCGCGGGCTGCTGCGGGCTGGTGTCTGCGGGCTTCCCACCCGCGGGCTGCGCGCCGATCGGCGCCGGGATCACCGTGGCCCCCGCCGGCGGCGGGGTCGTGGTCAGCGCAGGCAGCTCCGGCTTGGGCTGCTCGATCGCCGGCGGCACCTGGATCTTCGCGGGCACCGGCTCGGACTTGGCAAGCTCGGGCAGAGTGTCCAGGCGCTTCTGCGCGATCGCCTGGTGGTTCGCAAAGCCCTTGCGCTTCGTCAGCTCGACGATCTGCGAGTAGTACTCCTTCGCCTTGTCCCACTGGCCCCGGCACTCCGCGACGGAGGCAAGGCCATAGAGCGCACCCATCGTGTGCTGCGCCTTGTCATCGTCCGCGCGGGCGTGATCGAGGATCCACTGGTAGTTCGCCTCGGCCTGCTGCAGGAGCGTCTCGCGATCGTCGGAGGTCTTGATCTCGTCGTCGCTGCTCCCCAGCGTGCCGTCCTGGTTCACCACCGCGCCGGGCTTGATCCCCCGCGCCACACAATCCAGGTAGATGTCCGCCGCCTCACGACGGGCAAGCAACGACACCGCCCCCCGCCCCTGCCACTCGTCCGCAACCGAGATGAGCGTGTCCGGGCTCGGGTTGTCGCCCGAACGCGCCGCCTCCAGCGCGGAGTAGGCCGCCGCCACCTTGTCCGACTCACGCTGCTGGTACTTCTGGTAACCCCAGTACCCCAGCGCTACCACCGCGATGCACATCAGGATGTTCGTCCCCCACTTGTTGAGGAACTCGATGAAGTCCTGGTTCAGCCTCGACTCTTCAAGGCCTGCCCGCTCGCGGATCTGTTGTTGGCGTTCATCCATTGGGGTGGTTTCCGGGTGGTGAGCCACGATCATAGGGAGCGGGCAGCGGCGCGAGCGAACCGGCGCAACGCCCGAACCTCCAGGGCCGCCGCCGTCAACCCCGCCGCGCCAACGGCACAAACGTGCCGCGGACCCGCCCCACCAGCTCCCCCAGCCCGCCCCCGGTGCGGGCGCTGACCTGCACATCGACCCCCGGAGATTCCCCAAGGTCCGCGCGCAGCCCCACCCGCAGCGCAGGACGACCCTCCACCGCGGGCGGCAGGACCGGAAACTCCGTGCACGCATCCCGGCAGAGCAGTATCAGATCCGCCGCAGACGCCACCCCAACCGCGATCTCCGCCGCCCGGGCCTCGATGGCGTCCGCCGGGGCACCGCGCAGCCCCGGCGTGTCCACGTAGTGCACCACCAGCCCGCCAAGGTCCAGCCGCACGCCCACGTGATCCCGCGTCGTCCCCGCCTCGTCCGCCACGATGCTGACGCTCCGCTTCGCCAGCGCATTGACCAGTGCGCTCTTCCCGATGTTGGGCCGCCCCACCGCCACCACGAGCGCCGGCGTGATCAGGTGGCGCAGGTCGTGCTCCGCCACCCCGTCCCACGCCGCCGCCCGCGCAAGGATGGCGTCGACCGCCAGCGGGCTGGCAGCGCGGGCGAGCGCCGCCAGCGCCCGCGCCTCCTGCGCCGAACGCGCCTCGGGGTACGCCGCGGGCCCGCACCCCCGCGCCACCCCCGCCCGCGAAAGCCCCTCGATCACGCCCCGCACCACCGCAACACCACCGTGCGGCATGAGGTGCGCAGCGCCCCGGGAAAACCTCGCCACCACCCCCTCATCCACACCAAAGAAGCTGCGCAGCACCACCCCGCCCACCGCCACCGGGAGGATGCCGCACGCAGCCAGCGCGCCATCCACGTCGCCGGTCAGCTCAATCACCGCGATGGCGCCCGTGCCCGGCGCCGAAACCAGCGACCACCACGCCGCGCCCCCGCGCAGACCGCCGGAACACCGGGAATCAGCGCCCTCGCGACGCAGCGCCCCCATTACTCCTCCCCGAAACCGCTCTCTTCTTCCGCCAACGCCGACCTGCACGCCTCCATGATGCCCACCAGCTGCAGGTCGGGCACGATGTGCTCAACAACAGGGTCGTTCTCAAAGAGCGCCGCGGCGTCCCCACCCGTGGCCACGATCTGCGGATACGCCTCGTACTCCTCGGCGTACGCCTCCGTCACGTGCCGCACCAGACCGATCGCCGCCGCACGCACACCCTTGAGCATCGCGTCCTTCGTGCTCTTCCCGAAGGGGCCCGCGCCGTAGTCAGGCTCCGCCCAGTCGAGCCTCGGCAACGCCGCCGTCCCCGTGTGCAGGCTCGCGAGCATCATGCGCAGGCCCGGCGCAATGACGCCGCCGTGGAAGACGCCCTCGCCATCGACGAAGTCCACCGTGATGGCCGTGCCCGCGTCCACCACCACGCACGCCTGCTGGGCACGCGAGTACGCGCCCAGCGCGCACAGCAGCCGGTCCTGCCCCAGCGTGCCCGCGTCCTCCAGGGAATGGCGCATGCCGATGTGCACGTCGCGACCGATGCGGTAGACCTCGCCCAGGTCTTCGTCCAGCGCCGACTCGATCCGGTCGGCCGCCGGCTCATTCACGGAGGAAATGACGGCAGCGACGCCCGCGTGGTCCTTGATGGCCATCCGCGCCGCCGCGAGCACATCCGCCGTCGCCGCGCTGGGCGCGACCTGCACGTCCTGGAGCTCACCGTGCACGAACAGCCCCAGACGCGTCCGTGTGTTCCCGACGGCGACAGCGAGAATGTGGCGGTCTTTGAGGGCATCCATGCCGCATGATAGCGACGGGCGCCACGGAGCCCGACCCGCGTGGACGCCCCATCAGGTCCGCAGGTACGTCTGACTCTCGTGGCCCGGCCCGACATCCCCCAAGAACCCACGCGCATCACTGCTGCTCCCTGCCGCCTCCCCATCCCCGACGCCGCGAGCGGCATCTGCCCGGAATGCGGGGCTCCGTCCGTGACTCTGCCCAGCCGTGACGACCGGCTGGACATGATCGAGCGCGATGCCTCCGTGAGTTGCTGTGAAGGGAAACGGCCCGAGTTTGAACCCCGGAGTGATCCACAACACTGCACGAGGATGATCATCGCAAACGGTCGGTCGTCGATCAGCGCAGGAGCAGGCTCCCATCGCCCCAAGGAAGACCAATGGGAACCTCACGGGCTATTCACAGCCGCCGCTGCACAGAGACTGTTGTGCACTGACGACGACCGCGCCCCCACCGCGACTCTTCCATTCCCGGGACCTTTCGGCACCTCAGGCGAGGCCCCGCGCGTGATTCCCCGGCACCCGCTGCAAACAAAACCCAAGCCGCAACCGCACACCCGCGCCCTCCACATTCTCCCAACATCAACATTCACGAATTCCCGGGCTTTTCGGCGCATCAATTCCCGCTCCCCACGCGTATAACCCTCGTGGTCACGCGGAAGAGCGGGCGCGGCCGTCCCATCGCTGGTGCACGCACTGCTCGCCAGGAAACAGAAAGGCGGTGCGAGTTCTCATGGTGATGTCTTCACGAACCCCAGGCTCCGGAGGAGAGCGATGGATCAATAGGACAGTGGTGCCCATCGGCGGCGGGCGCTGGGGCAATTGCTGCGACGCCGGACCCGGCGTGTGGACCGGCAAGGCCGAGCCCGCCAAGGCCTCCACCCCGAGCACGCCCGAAACCGTCCACGATTCCCGCGAGGAGGCCATCCGAGCGGCGGAATGGATGCTCCGCCACCACGCCGGCGGTGTGCTCACCGTGCTGGGAGAGGATGGTGCTGTCGTCAGCCGCGAGGCCTTCCGCTGCCCCGGCAGCTCCCCGGCACAGGGCACGCGCGACGACCAGCAGTCCTGAACCGCCAAGGCCCCTATGCTCCGGGTGGCCAGCTGTGTCCGCCGACCGGGCGTTCGCCCGAAGTCACTCAACGGACAGGCCCGGTCTCCGACGCTTTCACCGCCCAGGTTCGAGCACCGGCTTGATCTTCTGGGCACGTAGGAAGCAGTCATGAAGTTGTACGTCGGCAATCTCTCTTTCAACACCAGCGAACAGCAGCTGCGCGACCTGTTCACGCCCTACGGCGTGACCTCCGCCAGCCTTGTGATGGACCGCGAGACCGGCCGCCCCCGCGGCTTCGGCTTCGTCGAAGTCGCCGATGCCCAGCAGGGCAACGCGGCCATCGCCGCCCTCCACGGCAAAAACGTGGACGGCCGCGATCTCACCGTGAACGAGGCCAAGCCACGCGAGCCACGCAGCGGCGGGTTCGGTGGTGGTGGCGGCGGCGGCGGCAAGCGCGGCGGCTGGGGTGGTGGCGGTGGTGGTGGTGGTGGCCGCGGCGGCTGGTAAGCCCCGCAATCGCACCCCCGCGGGCCCACGCCCGATGCAATGCTCCAGGGGCCGGCACAACGCCGGCCCTTTTTTCATGCGCCCGCTCAAACCCGTGGAGCCCTGCCGCGGGCCGTTCAGACCCCGCCGGCCGGCCGGGGAGCAGCCGGGGGCAGCACCTGCTGCCGGGCCGCCTCCTCTGTGGCCAGACGCCGGACGGACTCTGCCAGGCGTTCGATCTGGCGGAGCGACGCCTGGGCCTGCGCAGCCTGCTCGCGTGCAAGGCGCACAAGCTCCTCGATCTGCCGGACCAGCAGGGATGGATTGATGTGGTCGGCCATACGGGAGCGTACGAACGGAGCCGGTTTTTGTTCCGCGCGGGAGCGCGAACTTCACGCCAGAATCACGCGCCCTCGCGCGCCACCGCCCGCCGGCGACGGCTCTCGATGCGTGCCGGGTCGGGCAGGCGGATGTGCCCCGCCAGGCCGACCAGGGCCAGGCACCGGATGAGGAAGTAACTGACGTCCAGCTCCCACCACCGCAGCCCATGGCGGGCGCTCGCGGGGAACGCGTGATGGTTGTTGTGCCACCCCTCGCCCATGGCGAGCACCGCGACCAGGACGTTGTTGCAGCTCTCATCGTGACTCTCAAACGGCCGGCTGCCCCACAGGTGGCACACCGAATTGACACTCCACGTCACGTGATGCACAAAGAGCACGCGGACCAGCCCGCCCCACAAAAAGCCCAGCAGCACGCCCCACCAGGACATCGAGACCAGCCCGGCCAGCAGCGCGGGGAACAGCAGGCCCGCAACGACCCACGCCACGAACTGCCGGTCCGCAGCGACAACGACCGGGTCGGCCCGCAGGTCCTTCTCGTAACGCTCCAGGCCACGCGTCGGGCCGGCGATCAGCCAGCCCACGTGCGCGTGGAACGCGCCCCGCACCGTGGCCCGCAAACCCTCCCCCCAGCCGCCCCCGGGCGACATGTGCGGGGAATGCGGGTCGTCCTCCGTGTCGGAAAACTGGTGGTGCCGACGGTGCTCCGCGCACCACTGGATCACCGGCCCCTGCACCGCCATCGAGCCCGCGGCCGCAAGGAGGTAGCGCAGCCACGCCGGCGTCGTGAACGACTTGTGGGTGCACAGGCGGTGGTAGCCCACCGTGACACCGATGGTGGAAACAAAGCTCATGCCCGCGAACAGGAGCAGGTACCAGCCGTTGAACGCGCTGCCCCACAGCAGCACAACCGCTCCCGCCAGGCCCAGCAGCGGCAGCAGCACCGCGATGAGGTTGACCGCCGCGTGCCTGCGATCGGCGGCCGTCATGCGCCCCGGGGGGCGGGGAACCGCGCCCCCGCCGTCCGGGCACTCAAGATCATCAGGAACACCAGCACCCGCAAGGCTGATCACGCTGTCCATGCATTCTCCGATCCTCGGCCACAACAGATTCGCCCGCGGCCCAAAGGCCAAGGTCGGAGCCAGCAGCTGATCGGCAAGCATACGGCCCGGTGCGCGAACCGCCCGTGAAAAATAGCGAAAGTCCAAGGTCTGGTGCCCGCCCTGACGCGTGTTTGTGGTGCGTTCGCTGATTGACTGTGGTGACGGACCTTTCCCTCAACTGCTGTTTCTTGCCCGCAAATCCCCCGCGCGCCCGCCACAGCCCCCAACCGGCTTAACCATCGCGCAGCGGCGCAACCCCGGCGCGCCCGTGCGACGCGCCCGCCCGGTGATCGGCGCCGCGCAGCAGAGGAGACAAGCCATGAACAAGCCCGCACTGCGAATCGCGCTCGCCTGCACCGTGTGGACCGCGGGAACCGTGAACGCCGAGATGCCGCCGGAGGTGCAGATCCAGGCCAGGTGGACCCCCACCGAGCTCGGAAACCAGAGCACGAACTGGGCCGATGTGCTCCGCCCCACCTGGCTGCCCGGCAGCGACCCGATCGCGCACTGGCTCCCCGGATCACCGCAGACCCAGATCATCATCTCGAACCTGGCGGCCCAGGACAACGTGAAAACGGTCTACCTCGAACTCACGTACTTCTCCGTCACCCACCTGCCATCCCAGATCCCGCTCATCGTCGCGACGTCCGGCCCTGATATCACCGTCACACCCAACAACCTGCAACCGCCCAACGCGCAAACCCTCGACAACGTCATCCGCTACACCTGGACCATGAGCCCGCAGCCCGGCTACGAGTTCATCCGCTTCCCCGACGAACGGTACTACTACCTCGACACCTGGGACCCCAACCACAAGATCACGAAGATGGAGGTAGGCACCGTGTGCGTGCCTACACCAGCGGGCACTGTCGCCCTGGTGGTCGCCGGCGCCTGGCTGATGCACGGCCGTCGCCGCTGAACCGCCCCCCCCACACACAGCGCGACACGCCTCAACCGCGCGCGGACAGACAGCGGTCCGCCGCCTTCATCAGCGAGGACATGGCGTCCGCCGGCCCAGGGCCCGACGACTCCTGCGGAGCGACCCTTGCCGCAAACATGCCGGCCGCCGCGTGCGTCGCCCGCCGCGCCACCTCGCACCCTTCCGCGTCGCGCATCTCAAAGCACGTACACCAGTGCTGCAGTGCGCGCACCATCTGCAGAGCTTCCGTATGAGCATCCTGCGCCTGCGTGCTGGACATGACTCCTGCTTTCCCTTGGTAGCCGCCCGCTCCGGTGACACTGCATCTGGTCACCCGCAATCCATCGGCCGTCTCCAGAGACTCGCTTGATGTCAAACCCGCAAAGATGTCCAGAGGACGAACCGACTCTGAGAGGAAAGCCCTCGCGCCAGCCGCAATCGGCCGAAACCACCTGCGCAGAAGCGAGCGCCCCACCGTCCTCATGGACCATGGCCGCGAACAGACCGCTGCCCGCACCACCCCCCGATCGCCGCACGAAGAACACGCCACCCACGGCGCACGGCGTCCGGGGACGGTTTACACTCGCCCTCTGATGCGCTGCCAAGCAGACCCCTCCATCCGCCGCGTTGTCATCGGCAACTTCCAGTTCCCCCTGGGGGTCTACCCCGTCGAGGATCTGACGCCCGCCCCGGGCTATTCCATGGCGTTCGAACAGGCCGACGGGGGCTCGGAAGGCGAATGGGAAGAATGGCCCGACCGCTACGCCTACGACATAGTCATCAGCGCCGAACGCCTTCCCACGCTCGTCCGCTCGCTCATGAGCCTCTTCGACGGCCGCGTCTACCCCATCTTGGACGTCCTGGGCCAGGACGCCTTCCGCGAGATCGACCCGTTCATATCCTACGAACTGGTGGGCCCCGACCTGGTCTTCGACGCCATCCGTGAATACGGGGACTACTTCTTTGAGGACGGCATGTGCGGCTTCGGCGCCATGAGCGAAGAGCCCTTCCTCTATATGTTCGTCGACGAACACAAGATCCTCACGGTGCGGGCGGAAGTCTCCCTCAAGGAACGCGTGGAGCGCGTCCTCCACGCCTTCGACCTCGAGCAGACCGAAGAGGTGGCCGGTGCCGACGCCGCAGCCCACGAACACCGCGCCGTCCTCAAGGTCAAGAGCGAGGACGAGCGCCTGCTCTCCAGCGAAGAAGTCGTGGAGCAGCTCAAGGACAGCTGGCGCCTCCTCCTCAACGTAGACCCCGACACCAACCTGGACGACGAAGGAAAAGACGTCGGACCGACCCACTGGCGGGCCATCGTCCGCTGCGCTCTCCCCGACGCGCCCCCCAGGTACGCCGAAGTTCTCTTCGACGCCAACAACCTCCGGCACGCCGAAGAGGTCGCCTTCGACGCCCTGGAAGACATGTCCACCAAGGAAGAAACGCACTGGGACGACGCAGGCGTCCTCACCCTGGACCGTGTTGCCGCGGAGCAATTCAAGCAAGTGCTTGCGAACGCTGGTGTTACGCCAGAATCCCTGGAAAGCCACGGGAAAAAGAAGTCCAAGAGCGCCGCCAGCAAGCGCAAGACCGACGCAGGCGAACCCGCAGAGTCCATCAGTCCGGAACCTGGTCGGGTCTACGCCGTGCGCTGGCTCGAGTAGGGCACTCTTTGCCCAGCCTTCCATCAGACCCGTCACCCTCCTCCGCCCGACCCGTCCAATGACCGGATTTGTCCGCCCAGCGTTTGCAAGTTGGGCTTTGCGCGGTTATCTTGTGGCCCTGCCGGAACCGGATGGGGTCGGAATGAGAACCGACTTCATGTTGCTGTGTCGGTACGCCCAAGGCGTGCACGACGCGGGCAACCACCCCGTGCTGGGCGAAGCCCAGTGCGCGCCGTCGGTGATGGGCAACACCGCGTTGCACCAGGGCGGCCCCCGGTCAGGTATGACGGTCCTTTCTCGCGTTCGCCGACGAGGCGTGGCGATGATGGACCCGCAGTGTGTGGGCCCGGCAGGAGTTGGGCCCAAAGCAGCGTGATCCGTGCCGCAGTCGGGCACCACAAACACCGGAGCAGATGTGATGAGCCAGAGCCGATCCGTTCGTTCGATCCACGCCGTCCGTTCTCTGCTTGCCGCCGCGGGGCTGGTGTCCACACTCGCCGGCGCGGCCTTCGGCCAGGCCAGCGCGGGCAACCGCCTCGACCAGGCCCAGAACCTGCTCGAGCAGGGCAAAGTGGTGCAGGCCCGCGCCCTGCTGCTGGAAATGACCAGCGCCACCTCCGGACTCGATGAGAAGGACCGTGCCCGGGCCCTCAGCCTCGCCAACAACGCCTCCCGCAAGCTCAAGACCATGGCCCCCGAGGCCGTGAGCCTGCAGACCGCCGAAGTCGCCCTCGAGGCCAGCGACCTCCGCTCCGCCCTCGCACAGGCCAACGCCGTCGTCAACAGCCCCAACGCCACCAACGCACAGGTCGGCGCCGCCAAGGACCTCATCCAGCAGGCCACCGACGAGCAGGCACGCATCGCCCCCGCCGTCGCCGCCATGCTCGACGACGCCCTCGCCGCCTACGAAGCCGGCGACACCGCCAAGGCCCGCGACGGCCTCACCGCCGTCACCCGCACCGGCATCGCCCTCAACCAGGCCCAGCAGGCCCGCCTCGATACCTGCCAGCTCCGCCTCGTCACCGGCACGGCCCCCAAGGCCTCCATGGGCATGATGCAGGCCGAGCAGCAGGACCAGCCCGGCGTCGTGCAGCGTCCCACGACGCCCCCGCCCGCCGAGCCCGCCGCCGCCGAGCCGGCAGCTGCTGAACCCGCCGCCCAACCCGTCGCCCAGCCCGCACAAGACCCCGCGCCCGCCGCGCAGCCCGCCCCCTCCTCCCAGCCCGACCCCCTCGCACAGGCCCGCCGCTGGGACGCGCAGGCCCTCCTCGCCGAGGCAGACTTCGCCCTGGGCGAAAACCGCCTCATGGACGCCGTCACCAAGTACCAGAAGCTCCTGGGTGAGTACAACGACCAGCTGACCGCCGACGAGCACACCCACGCAGAACAGCGCCTCGCCGAAGCCAAGGTCCGCATGGGCGCCAACACCGGCACCGGCGACGTCCTCACCCAGCAGATCCAGACCACCCAGGCCGCCATCGGCGCCGCCACCGACGAGTTCAACAACTTCATGGGCCAGGCACGCACCGCCCTCGACCAGGGCGACACCAACCGCGCCCGCGACATGGCCGCCCAGGCCCGCGTCCGCGTCGCCTCCGCCCGCAACCTCTTCAGCCAGGACCAGACCGACGCCTTCAACAAGCAGGTCGACGACCTCGTCGCCCAGGTCTCCGCACGCGAGGCCGCCATCGCCGAAGAAAACACCAAGAGGACCGCCAACCAGAACCAGAAGGACGCCGCAGACCAGGCCGACGCCCAGCGCCAGACCAAGCAGCGCCAGATCAACGAGGCCATCGACCGCGTCCGCTCCCTCCAGAGCGAGCTCAAGTACGAGGAAGCACTCCAGGTCGTCAACAGCCAGATCCTCTTCCTGGACCCCACCAACGCCACCGGCCTCCTCCTCCGCGAAGTCTTCGAGGAGGCCATGATCTACCGCGACTACTCCGAAACCAACCGCGTCCGCTACAACGACTACGCCCGCCACCAGGTCGCCAACCTCGAAGCCCTCAAGGCACCCCTCAACATCCTCGACTACCCCGCCGACTGGCCGACCCTGAGCGCCCAGCGCGGCGCACCCCCGGCCTTCGCCGAGGCCGAGGAGAACCGCAAGGCCCTCGCCACCATCCAGGGCAAGCGCATCCCCGTCAACTTCAACGAAACCCCCCTCGAGAACGTCCTCGACTTCATCAAGGCCGTCACCCAGCTCAACGTCGACGTGGACTGGCAGGCCCTCGAGAACGCCGGCGTCGACAAGGCCGCCCCCATCTCCCTCAACCTCACCAACGTCCCGGTCGAGACCATCCTCAACCGCGTCTGCGAAAAGGCCAGCCCCGACCCCCTCACCGGCGCCGCCTGGAACGTCACCGACGGCGTCCTCACCATCTCCAGCCGTGAGCAGATCAACAAGCAGAAGGCCATCGTGATCTACGACATCCGCGACCTCATCGTGGAAGTCCCCAACTACACCAACTCCTACGAGCTCGACCTCCAGCAGGCCCTCCAGCAGGCCGGCCAGGGCGGCGGCGGCGGCGGACAGAGCCCCTTCACCCAGCAGAACCAGGGGCAGGAAGAGCAGCGCCGCACCCTCCAGGAACGCACCCAGGAAATCCTCGACATCATCACCACCAACGTCGACAGCGAAGGCTGGCGCGAGAACGGCGGCGACGTCGGCTACATCCAGCAGCTCGGCGGCCTCCTCATCATCACCAACACCCCCGCCAACCACCGCTCCATCAACGGCCTGCTCGCCAAGCTCCGCGAGTACCGCGCCATGCAGATCAACGTCGAGACCCGCTTCCTCCTCGTCTCCCAGGACTTCTTCGAGCAGATCGGCTTCGACTTCGACGTCTACCTCAACGCCGACAGCAACGTCGTCCGCTCCGCTCGCACCACACGCCCCACCACCCGCCCCAGCGACTTCTTCGACCCCATCAACGGCCTCTACCGCGCAACCTACCCCCAGCTCGGCAACGACTCCACCGGCGCCAACACCAACCGCACCCCGCTGGGCAGCCCCTGGTCACCCGTCGGCGGCGGACAGAACAGCCTCGGCCTCGCCGAGAGCCTCATCTCGACCGACTTCTCCAGCGAGGTCCTCAACCAGGGCCCCGCCCTCGCCCTCGCCGGTGAATTCCTCGACGACATCCAGGTCGACTTCCTCATCAAGGCCACCCAGGCAGACCGCCGCAACATCAGCCTCAACGCCCCACGCCTCACCTTCACCAACGGCCAGATCTCCAACATCGTCGTCGCCACCCAGATCGCCTACGTCGCCGACCTCGAGCCCCAGGTCAGCGAGTCCTCCGCGGCCTTCGACCCCACCCCGGGACGACTCATCGAAGGCGTCACCATGATGGTCGACGGCACCGTCTCCGCGGACCGCCGCTACGTCACCATGAACGTCGACTCCGGCGTCTCCCGCCTCGAACGCATCGAGAACCAGGCCGTCACCGCCATCGCCGGCGGACAGCTCGTCAACTCCGCCAGCGTCCAGTCCTTCATCCAGCTCCCCGTCGTCACCGTCACCCGCGTCCAGACCACCGTGACGATCCCCGACCAGGGCACCATCCTCCTCGGCGGACAGCGACTCACCACCGAGGCCGAGGTCGAGTCCGGCGTCCCCGTCCTCTCCAAGATCCCGATCCTCAACCGCTTCTTCAGCAACCGCGTCGTCAGCAAGGAAGACCAGACCCTCCTGATCCTCATGAAGCCCACCATCCTCATCCAGAATGAGGAAGAAGAGCGGGCCTTCCCGGGCATCCAGGACTCCCTCCGGTTCCCCTTCGGCGGCTGAAGAACCCCCACACCACCGCCCGCACCCGACCCACACGCCCCGGCGTGTGGGTTTTTCTTTCCCGCGTCCTATCATCCCCACCGCACCGGCAGGCCCCGAAAGGGAACAGCCGGCAGCGCATGCCATCCACGGAGACCTCCATGCCCCCCGCCCCCGACTCCCGCATCCGCGTCAAGCGCGTCGAGAACGTCACCCAGGTCGAGTTCCTCGACCGCAACATCCTCGACGAGGCCAATATCCAGACCATCGGGCAGGAGATCGCCACCATCGTCGAGAAGGAGCCCAACCCCAGGGTCCTCATCTCCTTCACCGGCGTGGAACACCTCTCCTCCGCCGCCCTCGGCACGCTGATCCAGGTCAACAACCAGGTCCGCAACCGCTCCGGCCAGCTCCGCCTCGCCAACATCGACCCCCAGATCTACGAGGTCTTCACCATCACCCGCCTCAACAAGCTCTTCAGCATCCACACCACCACCGACGAGGCGATGAAGTCGTTCAAGTAGCTCCGCCCGGGCACGCCGAACGATGCCACGCCCCCACGCATCCCCCACCCCCCCCCAGCGCGGCACCATCGCCGTGGTGAACGACCCGCGCGCCCTGGACGAAGCCCAGAACCGCGTCGTCTCCTTCCTCGAGCAGCAGGAATACCCCAAGGCCAGCGTCTTCGCCCTCCGCCTCGCGATGCACGAGGCCCTCATGAACGCCTTCAAGCACGGGCACAAGGGCCTCCCCCCCACCACCCCCGTCTACCTCTCCTACGAGGTCGCCCACGACCACGTCGACCTCGACGTCGAAGACCAGGGCCCCGGCTTCAGCCCCCAGGACGTCCCCGACCCCACCCTCGAAGAAAACCTCGAACGCGGCAGCGGACGCGGGCTCCTCCTCATCCGCGCCTACATGTCCAGGGTGGAATACAACACCAAGGGCAACCGCCTCTCGATGCGCTACGCACGCCCCAAAGGGGCGTAACCCCCCACTGCGACCCCGCCCCCCCCAGGCACACCGGCGCAACAAAGAAGCCGGCGGGAACCGCCGGCCTCGGAACACGCGCCAACACCCGCCGCCGCTCACTTCACCGCGTTCTTGAGCGCCTCCGCCTTGTCCGTCCTCTCCCAGGAGAAGAAGCCCAGCTTGGGCCCGCGGTGCTCGCGCTTCACCTTGTCCATGTACTGCGCCTCGAACGGCCGCCGCCCGAAGTGCCCGTACTTGGCCGTCGCGCCGTAGATCGGCGTCCGCAGCGCCAGTGACTCGATGATGCCCCGGGGCGTCAGCGGGAACACGTCGCGGATCGCCCTGGAAATGCGGTCCTCGTCGACCTTGGAGGTCCCGAAGGTGTCCACCAGCACGCTCGTGGGGTTCGCCACGCCGATCGCGTACGAAAGCTGAACCTCGCACCGGTCCGCCAGCCCGGCCGCCACCACGTTCTTCGCGATGTACCGCGCCATGTACGCCGCGGATCGGTCCACCTTCGTCGGGTCCTTGCCCGAGAAGGCCCCGCCGCCGTGCCGCCCCATCCCGCCGTACGAATCCACGATGATCTTCCGCCCCGTCAGGCCCGTGTCGCCGTGCGGGCCGCCGATCTCAAACCGCCCCGTCGGGTTCACGTGCAGCGTGATCGCCGGGTTCCACCACTCCGCCAGCACCGGCTTGAAGACGTGCTCGATGACCTCGCGCTTGAGCGCGTCCTGCCGCTCGTTCCAGGTCGGCTCGTGCTGGGTCGACATCACCAGCGTGTCCACCGCCACCGGCTTGTACCCGTCGTACGCCACCGTCACCTGGCTCTTGGCGTCCGGACGCAGGCCCGGGATGATGTTCCGCTCACGCACGTACTGCTGACGCTCCACCAGCCGGTGCGCAAGCTGGATCGGCAGCGGCATCAGCTCCTCGGTATCGCGGCAGGCAAACCCGAACATCATGCCCTGGTCGCCCGCGCCCTCGCGGTCCACGCCCATCGCGATGTCGTTGCTCTGCTTGTTGAGCGCCACCAGCACCGCGCAAGACTCGGAATCAAACCGCATCTCGGCCGTGGTATACCCGATCTCCCGCACCGTGCTGCGGACAAGCTCCGGGATGTCCACGTAGGTGTTGGTCGTCACCTCGCCCGCGACCACCACCAGCCCGGTCGCGACCAGCGTCTCGACCGCAACCCGGCTGCGCGGATCGTCGGCCAGCAGCGCGTCGAGCACCGCGTCGGAAATCTGGTCGGCAACCTTGTCGGGGTGGCCCAGGGACACGGACTCGGACGTGAAAAGGGTCTGGCGGGGCATTGGCCGATTCCTGTGAAAAAGGGGAGGAAACCGCGTCACCACCCCGCGGGCCGGGATGGGGGGCGAGTATATGGAAGGAATCCGCCCTCAGGCCCGGCGGAGCAGGTGGACCGGGCTCTTCCCCTCCCGCATGGACTGGCGAATCTGGGCAAGACGCAGCAGGGCCGGCTTGGGGGAGCCGTCGGGCTTCAGAAGGCCCCCACCCGGCATCTCCGGCGGCACCGGGGCATTGGAATCGGTCAGCTCGTGCCAGCAGACCGAGTGGATGTAGGGCTTGCTCAGCGCGATGCTCATCGCCTGCGTCATCCACTGCACCTGCACGGCCTCGCTCCAGGGCTGCCGCCAGTACCCCGGCTCGTACGGGTCGTCCGGCTCCGCCCCCGCCCGGGGCACGAACGGCCGGGGCGTGATGGTGGCGCTCGGCGCACCGATCGCGGAAACGGCGATCGGCTTCTCCAGCGCAGCGAACTTGTCCAGCATCGCGGAGAACGAAAGCATGTCCCGCGTGCTCGTGCCCGGCTCCGCCGCGCCCATCTGCACACGCAGCGCGATCGTGTCGATCGGCAGGCCCGCCGTCAGCGCCGCCTCGGCGTACAGGTAGGGCGGGATGCTCCGCTTGTTGGTCGTGTGGTACTCGCCCCAGGGCTGCGTCAGCTCCAGCTGCACCTTCGCGTTGGGGTGGAGCTTCTTGACCAGCAGCACGCAGATCCGCGTGAGGTCCATGATCTGCTCGAAGGAGATCTTGAAGTTCGTGTTCACGTGCAGGCCGCTCGCCACGGTCCACCGCGACACCGTCTTGCGGTACCGCGTGACGATCGCCTGCACGTGCTCGAACACCAGGTCCCGCAGCGTCTCGTAGTCGTTCTCCCAGATGAACAGCCACTCCGGCGCACACTGCGGACGGAAGTCGATGACCGGCCCGCCCACGATCGGCAGCTTGGCAGACCGCACCGCCCACTCGATCCACCGGTCGGTCGACGTGAAGTTGTACTTCCCCTCCACCGGCTCCATGTCGATCCAACGCATCGGCATCGTGACAAAGTCGCACGCCGCCGTGATCGCCCGCGTCTGAGCCTCCGTCACCGGCCCCGGCGAAACCGCGCACCCGATCAGCGGCGGCGTCGCCAGCACGGCCTGCCCGCTGCCCGGCACCACGATCGGCGCGCTGGCGGAAGGCACCTCGCTCGTGATCTTCGCCATCTGGGCCCGCGCCGCCTTGTGCCCCTCGCCCGTGAACCGCAGCCGCACCTGCCGGTCCGCCTGGATGAGCGCCAGCTCCTCGCCGGCCTCCATCGACAACGCGAGCGCCTGGGCCGCAAGCCTGTTCGCGCCCGGGTTGTAGTCGCCGTCCCCGTTCCCACCACCACCCCCGGGGGCCGTCTGCGCGACCAGCGCGTCGCAGAATCCGGTCCGCGCAAGCTCGAACTGCTGCATCACCGGGTGCTCGCCCGGAAGGTCCGTCAGCTGCCAGTCCTCGAGCTTGTTGAGCAGCAGCATGATCTGCCGCCGCGCCAGCTCGATCATCAGCAGGTACGGCCTCTCACGCTCTGGCAGCAGGCAGGTATGCACCGTGAGCAGCCCCATCGACTCGCCCTGGGGCGTCGGGAGGAGCTTGGCAAGGGCCTCCGGCAGCTGCGGCCGCGGCACCAGCAGCTGCACCGCCAGCCCCGCCGCCTGCGGACCCGTCTTCACGCAGCGAACCAGGCGCGACGAGAGATCAATGCTGCCCTGCAGCGGCACCTCATCCGGCCCGACAAGAAACGCGTGACGCGGGGGGAAGTGCGTCACGTCTACGCCGTCGCTGTCGAAGACCACAAAGCTGAGCATGTCGGTGAGAGGCCTTCCTGCAGGTTCGACGCCGGAAAAGGGGGACGGGGAGGTTCGGGCCGGCAAGGGCCCTTGCAGGCCGGATTGTGGGTGGCAAAGGACGCGAGGGCAACTGCGAACGCAACCTTTTGTCAATCCGGCGATACCGGCAGCACGCCGCCGCGCCCGCGCAGCGGAAACCCCCGCACCCCGCGCACTCCCGCACATTGCCCCGCCGCACAAAGCCGCAGCACCCGCCCGCCTACGCCATCACCATGCTGGCGCTCGTCACCAGCGTCGTGCCCTCAGGGTCCATCGCACCCGAGTAGGAAAGCAGCTCGACCCGCTCCGGGTCCGCGATCTTGCACGCCGCAACCAGGTTGCCCAGGGAGCACCACCGCGTCGCGTTCCCCTGCCAGCTCATCGCGGAAATCATCTCGTCCGGCGTGCGGTTCACCAGCATGCGCAGCATGTCCTGGTCATGGCGGAACACGTTGTTGCGTGCCTCCACCACCTGCGGATCATCACCCGCCATGGCCATCTGGTCGCCGAACCCCGGACCCACGTGCGACAGGTCCGCGCTGCTCACGATGAGCGTCCGGCCGGGCATCGAGGCAACCGTCTTCGACATCGCCTCGACAAACGGCTGCAGGCCCAGGCCCTTGCCGTCATACGACTCGCCGTTGTTCGCCGCAGGGTCGTGCACCAGCGCCGCAAACACCGCGGGGTACACGCCCCCCTCGCCCCTCCCCAGGCAGTGCTGCACCCAGGGAATCTGCAGCTCGATCGAATGCTCCCGCTCGTGATCAAACCGGTTCTTGTACAGCAGGTCGGTATGCGCAGACCCGAGGTTCTTCCCAAGCGCATCCGCAAACCGCTGATCAAACCCGCACACACCCAGCGGAGACTCGTACCCCTTCGGACAACCCGTCACCCCCGTCCCCTCGCCGAAGTGGTTCGTCCCCAGGATGATCACCCGGTCCGGACGATCCACCACGCGCAGACGCCCCCACGTCGCCCCGTAGTTCACCCAGCCACGCGGGTAATCAAGGTGCGGCGCCACCACCGCCCGCGGCAGCGCATCAAACGACGGTTTCTCCGCATCCTTGAGCGCCATGCTCATCCACTCGTCAAAGTGGAACCGCATCCGCTCCGCGCCCAGCGCCGCCTTCTCCTCCGCCGAAAGTGCCTCGAACTTCTCCTGCGAACCAAGGTGCGACGCCGCCATCGCGTCCGCCATCGCCGCCGTCGACCCCGGCGGCAGCGTGGGCGCCCCGTCAAACTCAGAATGGATCTTGCCGATCATCGCCTGGTAGACCGGACCCTCCAGCAGCCCCGCGTCGTCCAGCTGCGCAACCAGCTGCTCGAGAATCGGACGCGTCAGCCCCCGCCCCACCGTCGTGATCACCTCGTCCAGCCCCCGGTTCCCGTCCAGCATCGGCAGCACGAACTGCGCCGCCGGGCTCGTCACCACCGCCCGCTCGGAAACCTGCCGCGCATCCGCGATCCCCATGAGCTGCTGCCCCGCCACCTCCGCCGGGAACACACGGACAGGACGCAGCTTGGGACGCTGCTGGTGCGGAGCGTTCGGATTGAACACGGGCTGAACAGGCTGACTCATGGGGCATGGTAGCGGCATGCCCGCGCCGCACCCGCAGAGACCGCTGCAACGACCCGCCCTCTACGCTCTCACCCCATGCCCGAACACCCCCCGCGACCAACCCACCGCCCCGCGACCTGGGCCGCCCTCCTCGCCGCCTGGACCGACTTCGCCCGCGCCTCCGCCACCCTCCCGAAAACCCCCGAAACCGACGCCTTCCGCCGCGCAGTCCCGCCCATCATCGGCCTCCAGGCCGTCACCTTCGCACTGCGGGAACTCGACTCCCTCCCACCCTCCCAGCGCGAAGCCGGACTCGATACCGCGTCCGTGCTCGTCCGCCAATACACCGCCGCCATCCACGAAGTCTGGCGCGCCCAGGAACTCCACCCGGAAGTCCAGTCCCTCATCGCCGACGCCCGCAAGGAACTCGCAGACGCAACCAATACCGGGGTGGAATGGGTCGTCCGAACCGACAGACTGGTGGCAGAACACCCCGCCGAACTCGTCGCGGCCCTGCTCGCCTCCGGCTTCAAGGGTGACCTCTTCATCCCGGCACCCGGAGTACCCCTCTTCGCCACCTGCCCCTGCGCATTCGTGCGAAACGCAGGTGGCGGCGAAACACCCAGCCCCGTGCTCGAAGCCGTGGAGGACTTCCTGGGCCAGGAATCCATCAAACGCTCCCCACCCCGCCGACAACGCCAGGCCTACCGCCAGTTCGACTTCGGCAAAGGCGGCGCAGTGCGCGACCTCGTCCTCCCCTTTGACTCCGCACTCGCGGCTGGACAACCCCTCCTCGTCCCCGCCGTGATCGCGGGAGAAGCCCAACCAGTCCCGCTGCCCATCCGAGGCGCGGGAAACCAGGAGGATCTCCCAGTCGAGTTTGAGTGATGCCGCCCTCAGATCTTTC
This sequence comes from Phycisphaerales bacterium, assembly GCA_046350475.1. GTDB lineage: Bacteria > Planctomycetota > Phycisphaerae > Phycisphaerales > UBA1924 > BJHL01. The sequence continues at coordinate 590,412 of JAXMAJ010000002.1, forward strand.
CCCCAAAGAGGGAAGTGCTCAAACGCTACGGCTGCGGCTCCTGTGGCACGATCTGTGAGTAATCCAAAATCCACCAAAGCGATCCGTTGTCTGTGATGAGCAACACAGGCACATCTGTCAGTTCATGAATAAACAAGGAGTGAGCGTTGGGTGATGTGTGTTCGCACACAAACGTTGGCCCAACCTGTTCGCCTGATGGCAAGAAGAACTGCAAACGAAAAGGTGCACCGCGAAGCTCTGTGTGATCCGCTGATCCCCAAAGAGAACCTGAACACGTAATCACGGCGACGCATTCACGCCCGTTGATCTGCAGGGCCACAGGCTCTCCACCGAGCGGCCGTTCGCGGATCGCCTTCCGCCACAATTCGCCGCGCGGTGTGGAGGGATGCAAACTGGTCGTAGCCAGGTCCTGGAATCCAGGATGCTTTGGGAGTCGGAGCGTGCGTTCCTTGTAACTGGAGTAATCAACCACAAAATTCTGCGGCGTAGAGGGCGGGCAATGTGCCGACGCAAGTCAAGCGCACAAACCGAACTCTTGTCGACCGGTTGCTCTGCGAACTGCGGGTCAGCGCCACGCGAGGGCTGCCGAAGTGGAGACGGTTGGTCGGTGACGAGCATCACGTCGTGGCGATTCGCCGCCCAGCAGAAGCGAGTGCCGCCGGACCATGTGGTCGTCGCGTCGTATGCAACCGGAGAGAGCGAAACTCCCTCCGTCGTGCCCCTGCGGGACAGCATTGCAAATGCAGCCAGTGCAACCGCGAGAGCAATGACCGCGGCGATAAGCACAAGCACGCGAGAACGGTGTGTGAGAAAGGAACTCATGAGCGGCACCAGTGCATATCCGTGGCACGTAAGCCGGCAAAACACCAGGTGACAGCGACAAAAAGGGTATCGGTGCCGATCGCTCTCCGGGCAATGCAAACGCCCGCACCGACCACGCCCGTGCGCGCGCCCGCCCGTCCGAAACAGAATCGACGCGCAGAAGCCAAAGAAAATCTGCCCCCTGAATCCCGGCCCGTTCCACGCGATGTCAGCCAAACCCCCGCACGCACGAGCGCACAAACCGAGGCGCGACCCGGGAAAAGGGAGACCCGTCCAGGAGAACCACCCTCCTGCCGGCCCCCTGCCCCTTCCTTCCAGGCGCCCCCACAACGCATGCCGACCCCAACGTCCCCCACCCTCCTCAAGTCAACACCCCCAAGCGCAAGTGGCAAAAATGACCATTCTCGGACCACCTCAAGATTCTTAAGTAGCTATAAATACAGTGGTTAGAAAATCACCCCCGAAAGAACCCTGCCCCGCACCACACCTCCACTGCCCGCCTCAAAAACCTCACCCCAACCCACAGTCCGCCCCCCAACCCCCGCCCCACGCAACCCAAGACCCGGCATCAAAACCCGAACTTTCCTAGTATTTCCCCCGCAGCCCCCGCAACACGCACGTGCCCACAAAGCACGATCGGAAACCCCCATGGCCCAGCCCAACCCCAAGCCCACCTCCACCATCTACATGGACCACGCCGCCACCACGCCCTGCGACCCCCGCGTGGTCGAGGCGATGCTCCCCTTCTTCACCGAGAAGTTCGGCAACCCCGGCTCGCGCAACCACAGCTACGGCTGGGACGCAGAGGCCGGCGTCGACAATGCGCGCCAGCAGGTCGCAAAGCTCATCAACGCCGACGAGAAGGAGATCATCTTCACCAGCGGCGCCACCGAGGCCAACAACCTCGCCATCAAGGGCGTCGCGTCGATGTACGAAAAGGCCCCCGCCGGCTCCCACATGGTCGACGGCGCCCGCCGCGGCCACATCATCACGACGCTCATCGAGCACAAGGCCGTCCTCGACCCGGTCAAGCGCCTCCAGAAGGAAGGCTTCGACGCCACGTTCATCGAGCCCGCCAAGGACGGCGTGTACACCGCCGAGATGATCGAAAAACACATCCGCCCCGACACCATCCTCGTCAGCGTGATGTGGGCCAACAACGAGATCGGCACCATCAACGACACCCGCGCCATCGGCGCCCTGTGCAGAAGCCGCGACATCATCTTCCACGTCGACGGCACCCAGTGGGTCGGCAAGATGCCCACCGACGTCGAGAAGGACAACGTCGACCTCCTCTCCTTCAGCGGCCACAAGATCTACGGCCCCAAGGGCGTCGGAGCCCTGTACGTCCGCCGCAAGAGGCCCCGCGTCCGGCTCACGCCCCTCTTCGACGGAGGCGGCCAGGAACGCGGCTTCCGCAGCGGCACGCTCAACGTCACCGGCATCGTGGGCCTCGGCAAGGCCTGCGAACTCTGCATGCTCGAAATGGACAAGGACGCCACCCGCCTCGCCGGCCTCCGCAGGAGGCTGGAAGACGCCGTCGCCAGCCGGCTCGACCACTGCGCCGTCAACGGCAACCGCGACAAACGCCTCCCCCACATCGCCAACATCTCCTTCGGCTTCGTCGAGGGCGAAGGACTCATGATGGCCGTCAAGGACATCGCCTGCAGCAGCGGCAGCGCCTGCACCAGCGCCAGCCTCGAACCCAGCTACGTCCTCAAGGGCCTCGGCGTCGGCGACGAACTCGCACACAGCAGCCTCCGCCTCTCCCTCGGCCGCTGGACCACCCAGGAACAGGTCGACCACGCCGCCGAAAAGATCATCTTCGCCGTCAAACGCCTCCGCGAAATGAGCCCCCTCTACGACATGTTCAAGGAAGGCATCGACCTCAGCAAGGTTGAATGGGCACACCACTAGAAACAAACGCCGGCGCAACGCGCCGCAGGAGAACGACCATGGCGTACGGACCCAAAATCATCGACCATTACGAGAACCCGCGCAACGTGGGCGCCTTTGGCACCTCCGCGGAAGCCAAGACCCGCAAGGACATCGGCGTCGGGCTTGTCGGCGCGCCCGAGTGCGGCGACGTCATGCAGCTCCAGATCAAGGTGAACAAGGACGGCGTCATCGAGGACGCCAAGTTCAAGACCTTCGGCTGCGGCAGCGCCATCGCCAGCTCTTCCCTCGCCACCGAGTGGCTCAAGGGCAAGACCCTCGACCAGGCCGAGGGGATCAAGAACACCCAGATCGTGGAGGAGCTCAGCCTCCCGCCCGTCAAGATCCACTGCTCCGTCCTCGCCGAAGACGCCATCCACGCCGCCCTCGACGACTACCGCAGGAAGAACGGCATCGCGACGCCCGAGAAGACGCACGCCGCCCACTGAACCCGCCGAACCGCACGGGGACTGCCACGTAGAATCCCCTGAAGGAACCACCATGGCCCACACAGCCCCCACCGCCGCCCCGACCGACACCCAGCCCACCGGCATCGTCCTCACAGAGACCGCCGCACGCGAGGTCCGCACCATCATCCAGCAGCAGGAACTCGACGCCGACAAGGTCCGCCTCCGCGTCGGTGTCAAGGGCGGCGGCTGCAGCGGCTTCTCGTACATCCTCGACCTCACCGAAACCCAGAAGGACACCGACGAGGTCTTCGAGCAGCACGGCATCAAGATCATCGTCGACCCCAAGAGCCTCCTCTACCTCGGCGGCGTCACCGTCGACTTTAAGGACGAGATCATGGGCCGCGGGTTTGTGTTCAACAACCCCAACGCAACCTCCTCCTGCGGCTGCGGCAGCAGTTTCAGCGTCTAGGCACCCCAGAAGCGCAAAACCACCCGATAAGGCCCCCCGCCACCCGGGCCTTTTTTGTCCCCGCCGCCCTTGTCCTCCCGCCCATCATCCGGTAATCTGCGCCTGACAGGCCCGGGAAACGCTCGCACGGCCACCCGCGCCCCCCGGAAGGACCCGACGCGCCCATGAGTCAGGCATCGACGCCATTGGAAACCGCCCACGGGTACTCACCCCCGACGGTCACCCAGTTCTCCGTCTTCCTCCACAACAAGGTCGGGAAACTCCACGACCTGGTCGAAATGTTCGACCAGGCCCACTGCCTCATCTGCGCACTCTCCGTGCACGAGGCCAGCGACCACGCCGTCGTCCGGCTCATCACCAACAACGCCGAATGCGCCCGGGGCGAACTCAACCGCATGAAGCTCGCCTTCACCGAACGCGACGTGCTGGTGGTCGAGCTCTCCAGCAAGCACACGCTCAGCAGCATGTGCCTGCACCTGCTGCGGGCCGAACTCTCCATCCACTTCGCCTACCCCCTGATGCTCACGCCCGGGGCCCACCCCTCCATCGCCCTCGCCGTGGACGACCTCACCCTGGGCGGACAGATCCTGCGCCGCAAGGAGTTCAAGCTCCTCGGCGAAGCCGACCTGACGCACCGCACAGGCTGACACCCGGCCCCACCTATCGTCGCCCGTGCCGCCGCTGCTCGCCCAAGCCACGCCCCACCCGCCCGAGCAAGCGTTCGCCGCGGTCATGCTCATCATCCTGGTCACCGCCGCCGTCGTGGCCGTCCTGTTCCGCAAACTGCGCCTGGAGTCCATCCCCGGTTACCTCGTCGCCGGCGCGCTGGTCGCCCCGCACTCCCTGGGGCTCATCCACAGCGAGCAGGCCGCCGAGCAGATCTCCCAGCTCGCCACCATCCTCCTGATGTTCACCATCGGGCTGCACATGGACCTGTCCAGCATGCAGCGCGGCATGGTGCACATCGTGGCGGTGGGCGTCATCTCCACGCTGGCGACCGTGGGCGTGCTGTGGGGGGCCTTCCTGCTCATGGGCGTGCCCCGCCCGGCCGCTCTGCTCCTCGCGATGGCCGCGGGCATCTCCTCCACGGCGGTGCTTGTGCGGATTCTCATGAACCGGCGGGAGCTGCAGACCCAGCACGGACGTGTGGCGCTGGGCGTATCAATCGTCCAGGACCTGCTGAGCGTGGTATTCCTCGCGGCCGTCCCGATGCTCGCCGCCTGGTCGGCGGGGGAGACGACGGCGACGTCACCGGGCGCGCCCTCGCCCGCGTTCCCTGCCTGGATGGTGGGTGTCGTCAAAACGCTGCTGGCGTCGAGCGGAGTGTTCCTCATGCTGTGGCTGGGGCGGACGCTGCTGCCCCGGCTCCTGGCGGGCGTCGCACGGCTCGCCAATGCGGAACTCATCCTGATCGTGTCGGCGGCGCTGGCGCTGCTGAGCGCCGCGTGGACGGGCTTCCTCAACCTGTCGCCGGAAATGGGCGCGTTCATCGCGGGGTTCCTGCTGGCCGGCACGCCGTTCCGGTACCAGCTGGCGGGGCAGTTCGCGCCGCTGCGCGACCTGTTGCTGGCGATCTTCTTTACCGGGGTGGGGCTGCGGGTGGTGCCGATGGACCTCTGGCACAACCTGCCGTCGGTGCTGCTCGCCACCACGCTCGTGATCGTGCTCAAAGCGCTGGTCACGGGCTTGACGGGGTACGTGGCGGGGATGACCGCGCCGTCGGCGTTCATCACCGGGTCGTACATGGGCAATGCGGGCGAGTTCTCTCTCATCCTTCTGGCGGCCGGCGGTGGTGTGCTGACGACGTCCCAGACCGGCTCGGCGATCGCGGTGGTGATCCTGACCCTCATCGTGACGCCTCTGGTGGCGGGTCCGTCGCACAGAGTGGCAGACCGCCTGCGGGGGGTGCCGCTCTCGCGGTGGGTCCGGGGGCATGCATTGCGGGACATGACGGACGGCGAGCATCCGGCGGACGGCGGGCAGGAGCACACGGGGGCACCGGGGACGGCGCAGGGCCGGGGGGCGATCGTGCCGGCCCGGCCGGGGCACGTCATCATCGCGGGGTTCGGGCCGGTGGGGCGGACCATTGCCGACCGCCTGGACGTACGCGGCGTGCCTTACGTGGTGGTGGAGCTCAACGCCAAGACCGTGAACCGGCAGGTGTCCCTGGGACGTTCCCTCATTTTCGGGGACATCAGCAACCGCGAGGTGCTCGAGAAGGCGGGCGTGCATTCCGCGGACGCGATCTTCATCACCGTGCCCGACGACGAGGCGGTGCTGCACGCGGTGCAGGCGGTGCGGGAATCCAACCCCCGCATCTTCATTGCGGCTCGGACGAAGTTCCTCTCCGGCAAGGTGGCGGCGTTGACGCTCGGCGCCAGCAGTGTGACGGTGGAGGAGGTTGCGACTGCGGTGGCCATGGAGCGGGAGGCGCTGGACGGGTTCACGCGGTGGCTGGCGGCCCGGCCGCCGGGGCACGGCGCGGCGCCGATCGCTACTCCTTGAGCTGCTTGAGCTCGTCGCGGAGGATGGCCGCGAGCTCGTAGTTCTCCGTCTCGATCGCGCGTTGGAGGCGCTGGCGGAGTTCTGCCTTCTGCGAGACCGGCAGGCGCGGCGCGAGGGCCTCCCGCATGTCGCGGAGCATGCGGACCTCGCTGGACTGTTCGAACCCCTTCTCGCTGCCCAGCTTCGTGAAGTGGCGCTTGAGGGCGTCCAGCGCCTCGTCGAGGGCGACCACGGCGGCCTTGAGTTCGTTCTCCTTGATGGCCTGGCTCGCCAGGGCCCGGGCCCGCAGCATCAGGATGTAGGGGCGGAACTGCTCCAGCACCGAGCGGTCGTGGTCGCTTTCGGCGTGCTGAGCGCACAGCTCGACTACGCGCAGGTTGCGGGTGGTGTCCCGCACCACGCGCTGGAACTCGTCGAGCGCAAGGCACGCGACGTACCGCTGGTAGTACTGCGCTGCTTCTTCGCGCAGAGCGCGGCACTCGTCGGTAGTGAGACGAACATCGGGCTTGTCGGTGGCGGCGCCCTCGGCGTTGTCCGTCCCTGGGCCCTCCGCGACCGGGCCGTCGGGCTCGTCGATGGTCTTCTCGTCTTCCGTGCGTTCGGGCGGAGGGTCCTTAGGGGTTTCTCCCTCGGCAACTTCCTCCTGCTGCACCTCGCCGTCGACGCGCGCCTCGTGGTACTCAAGCAGCGAGGGAAATCCAAAGGGATGTTCGCCGTCTGGACGGCCATCTGCGAACATTTGCAGAACACCCAGGTCGAGACGGACCTGGACGCGTGGCAGGTTATCGGCACCGACAATTAGTCGCGCATTCACCTGTCCGGGCTGGTATGGCCATTCCTTGAGGAGCGAGGAAATGTCCCGTTTCTGGGCCATGTTTGAAGGAATGCGGTTCTCGGTCGTGGAGGAATGGCCGCTGCTTTGCGATGATACCTGCGACTGCAGTGGTCGGATCGGTCTGGGACATCAAAAAAGTTGGCGTCGCGCAAGAAAAAGTGCGCACTTTTGTTGCAAGCCGCGCAACTGGTGTCACCTTCTAATACGTGGAGGTGGAGGGAGAACGCCCCTATTGGGCCCATCCCCCCCGGTCGATGAAACCTCCGGCAGACTTTGGGCGGATATGCAGGTGCCTTTCCGCGGCCCTGCTCGCCTGGAACAAAGTCTCCCGGGTCTACAGAGCAGGCGGCGCGTCCCGCGCCGGTAAGGATGGATGAGAGTGCAAGACGAGACCACCCATAGCAGCGATCGCGCACCGCGCACGTCCGGAGGGCGTGAGTCGTCCAATTACGACCTGCGCGCGTACCTGCGCGAGATCAACCGGCACGCCCTGCTGACGCAGGAGGAAGAGCGCGAGCTGGGCTGGAAGATCATCAACGAGAACTGCCCCGAGGCGCGTGAGCGGATGATCCGCTGCAACCTGCGCCTGGTCGTTTCCATCGCCAAGCAGTACACCGGGCGCGGCCTCCCGATCTCCGACCTGATCGAGGAGGGCAATGTGGGCCTCATGCGTGCGGTGGAGGGCTTTGACCCGGCGCTGGGCGCCCGGTTCAGCACGTACGCGTCCTGGTGGATCAAGCAGGGCATGAAGCGTGCCCTGATCAACGCGGCCCAGCCGGTGCACATCCCGGCCTACATGGTTGAGCTGGTTGCGAAGTGGAAGGTCGCCTATCGGCGTCTTGAGGCGGAGATGGGCACCACCCCGACGCTCCAGGACCTTGCCAAGGCGATGGACCTGCCGCTCCGCAAGGTGCGCATCATCCGGCGCGCCGTCAAGGCATTCCAGACGCCCTCGACGCCCCGGAACGCGAGCGGCGAGCTCATGTCGATGAGCGAGATGATCGCCGATCAGCGGACCGGCACGCCGACGGAACGCGTGTTCGCCGAGGAGGACCTGCGGGTCCTCCGGCAGCTGCTCGAGTCGATCGACGAGCGCGAGGCGCAGGTCCTGCGGATGCGGTTCGGCCTTGACGGCGGCGAGCCCTACACCCTCCGCCAGATTTCCGATGAACTGAACATCAGCCGCGAGCGCGTCCGCCAGATTGTGGACGAGTCGCTGACGAAGCTCAACGCACAGATGTCCGACCACCGGCCCACGCGGTTCCTGCGCACCGAGCAGTCGGTGTTCGCGGATGCCCCCCGGCCGGCGCCGGCTCCTGTCAAGTAGTTCCTTTTCCTGCTCTCTCCCGCACGCCCCGGCCTCTCTCCGCCGGGGCGTCGCGTTTTTGGGATCGGGCAGGGCCCGGCGGGCGCGGCGCGGCAACAATCGCCCATGACCCAACCGACCGCCCCCGCTCTCCGCCGGTGCCTCGCGATCGTGCTGCTGGCCGGCGCGACTTCCCTGAACGTCCAGCCCGCGGCCGCCCAGGACCAGGCCCGGTCCAGCGTGGTCTCCGGCCTGAATGAGCCGCTGGTGACGGTGGACGCCGCGCGGCGCAGTGAGACGGTGATCCTGCCGCTGCTCGTGAAGCTGGAGGCTCCTCCCGCGCTGGTCGCCAGCGTGGACGAGGCCCGGCTGATCCCGGCGGACGCCAAGGGCTTTGACGCTGCGGCGGCGTGGGCGAAGGCGGCCCCGCAGCAGGCGGCGATCGCGGGGCTGGCCGCGGTAACCAAGGAGGAAGACTGGCGGAAGGCGATGATCTTCGCGCAGCCCTACGGCTCGGACGGGGTGGCTCCGGCGCTCATCCGCGCGGGCGCGTACACGGACCTGGACGATCCGCCGACGCTGGCGTGGGCGAAGCTGGGCTGCATGCCGCTGTTCAGCCGGCTGGAGACGCTGGTGAACGTGGAGGCGACGCGGCTGGTGGCGGAGGACAAGGCGAACGACGCTCTGGACCTGCTGGTGAACTTTGCCTACTTCGCGCGTCAGGTGTGTGACCGCAGGTTCCTGGTGGAGGCCCAGTGGGGCCTGGAGGCGTCCAGCCGCACGTTCGAGCGCATGCGGGACCTGGCCTATACCGACGCGCGCGGGGCGAGGAAGCTGCACCCGGAGCGGATCAAGGCGGCCATCACGCGCATGAACCCGGACGGCGTGCTTGACCTCTCGCGGATGAAGTTCCCCGAGGGCAACCGCGCGGCGGCGGAGCAGATGGTGGAGCGCCTGTACAACGAGGCGGGGCAGATCCGCACCGACGTGTTCCCGACCACGATGGCCCGGCTGGGGACGGGGGGCAAGCCCCTGCGTCTTTTCTCGCAGTCGGCCCGGTGGCGGACGGCGGCGGGCGAGCAGGCGTCGCGGGTGGAAGCCGCGTCGAAGGTGAGGGGGATCTATGACGACTGGTCTCGGCGGTGGACGGGTTCCTTCTTCGACCTGACGCTGCAGGGTCGCGCCTCGCTCTTCGGCGATCTGGACCGGACCAGGTACGCGGTGGTCGCGCTGGCGATGCCGGACATGGGGGGCCTCATCAACGAGCGTCAGCAGGCGATCTGCGAGGGCGTGGGGACGCGCCTGACGCTCGCGTTGACGGCCCAGTGGTACGCCACCGGGGCCATCCCGCCCCAGGTCACGGCCGTCCGCCCCCGCTGGCTGAAGGAGGTCGAGGCCGACCCGTTCAACGGCACCGCGGTCAACCGCGGCGCGGTCCCGCCCCCGCAGTACTTCATCCCCACCAAGCGGGGCAACCCGGTGGCCCACTCGATGGACGTGGTGACCAACTCGGTGCGTGGTGATGCGAACTTCAACCTCAAGCTGAAGGAAGACACCTTCGTGCTCTACTCCTTCGGCACGGACACGGCCGACAACTTCGCGTCCCGCATCCAGAACACCACTCAGACCGTGCAGAACGCGGACTACCTGCTTTATCCGCCGGTGCTCTCCCTGTACCGGCAGAACCTCCGTGACCGGGGCGACATCCAATAGGCCGGCGGCATTGACCGTGCTCGTGGTGTTCGCTGCGAACCTTGTCGGCTCCTTCTATTCCCATGTCTAGCGCGCACAAAGTCGTGATCATCGGCTCGGGCCCGGCGGGCTGGACCGCCGCCATCTACGCGGCGCGGGCCCAGCTGAGCCCCGTGGTCTACTGCGGGGTGCCCAAGCAGGACCCGGGGCCGGTGCTGCCGGGCGGCCAGCTGATGCTGACGACCGAGGTGGAGAACTACCCGGGCTTTGAGCACGGGGTGATGGGGCCCGAGATGATGGCCAAGTTCCGTGCGCAGGCGGAGCGGTTCGGCACACGGGTGATCGAGGACGATATCGCGCGCTGCGAGTTCTCGAAGGACCCCGCGCGCACGCCCCACACGCTGCACGCGGGCGAGGGCGGGGCCGTCCACGCTCACGCGGTCATCATCGCCACGGGTGCCACCGCCAACTGGCTTGGTCTGCCTAACGAGATGCGACTGGCCACCAGCGGCGGCGGCGTTTCCGCGTGCGCGGTGTGCGACGGTGCGCTGCCGGTCTTCCGCAACCAGCCGCTGGCCGTTGTCGGCGGGGGCGACACAGCGATGGAGGAGGCCACCTACCTCACCAAGTTCGCGAGCGCGGTGTACATCATCCACCGGCGTGACTCCCTGCGGGCCAGCCGCATCATGCAGGAACGGTTCCGTTCCCGCCACAACGCGCACGTGCTCTTCCACAAGGCCGTCGTCGACGTGCTGGGCGACAAGGCCATCGAGGCGGTGCTGCTCGAGGACACGGTGACAGGTGAGCGCTCACGCCTGGACGTTCGCGGGCTGTTCATCGCCATCGGCCACACCCCGGCCACCAGGTTCCTGGCCGGGTCGGGCGTCGCGCTCACGGACAAGGGCTACGTCGACCTCAGGCACCGCAACTCGTACACGAACCTCCCCGGCGTGTTTGCCGCCGGCGACGTGGCGGACGCCGACTACCGGCAGGCGGTGACAGCGGCCGGCATGGGCTGCCAGTCTGCGCTGGACGCGGAACGCTGGCTCGCGGCGTCGGGCGTGCACTAGCCTGCTCCGCCGGGCCCCGGCGGGAACTCCCTAGGATCATCGACAGGTGGGTGCGTGTGGCGAAGGGGGGCGTGATGGCCACGTGGATACCTGCGCGCAGGCTGGCGCCTGAACTCATGGACGACCCGGGAATTGACCCGGGCGAGCACGACCGTGCGCTCCGGGGCCTTTCACGGCTCAACAGGGTCTCGATGGCCGATCGGCCCTTGTGGCAGCGTCTGGGGCGGCTGGCCAGCGGGCGGTCCGTGCTGCGCGTGCTCGATGTCGCGACTGGCGGGGGCGATGTGCCGGCCCGGCTCCACGGGCGGGCCGTCGCGGCCGACGTTCCGGTCCATTGGTGGCTGAGCGACATCAGCCCGCACGCTCTGCGGGTGGCCATGGAACGGCTGCAGCGTGCGGGGGCCAGGGCGGATGGCTTCGTGCACGACATCGTGGGGGCGGCGCCGCCGGGGTCGTACGACGTAGCCCTGTGCAGCCTTTTCCTCCATCACCTGAACAGAGCTGACGCGGTTGCGGCCCTGCGGCACATGGCAGAGGCAGCGCCCCATGTCATCATCAGCGACCTGCGGCGGACGCGGGCCGGGATGGTGCTGGCCGCGGGCGCCAGCCGCGTGCTCTCCCGGAGCCTGGTCGTTCACACCGACGCGGTGCTCTCCGCCCGCGCGGCGTGGACGGCCCGCGAGGCGGCGGACATGGCGTCCGAGGCGGGCGTGCGGGACGCGCGCGTGACGCCGGTGTGGCCGTCGCGGTTCGTGCTGGAATGGGGCCCTGCATGAAGTGGGATGTGCTTGTCATTGGTGCGGGGCCCGCCGGGTGCCTGGCAGCGGCGGTGGTTGCACGGTGCGGCGCCCGTGTGCTGCTGGTGGAACGCGCGGCGATGCCCCGGTCCAAGGTGTGCGGGTGCTGCCTGAGCGCCAGGGGAGTAGGGCTCTTGCAGCAGGTGGGCGTGCTGCCCATCCTGGTCCGCCGGGGAGCGCGGGCGTTTGACCGGGTGCGGCTGCGCTGTGGGCGGTACGCCGCGGACATCCATGTCCCAGCGGGGCTCGCGGCCTCGCGGTCCACATTGGATTCGGTGCTGCTCGAGCATGCGGCGCGGGCGGGCGTAGCGGTGCAGGACGGAACGTCGGCCCGTGTGCTGCCGGAGGGGCTGGTGGAGTTGTCGGGGAGGTCAGAATCGCGGTGCCACGCCGCGGCGGTCGTGGTAGCCGACGGGATCGGCGGGAGTTCGCTGCGGGACTATCCGGGGCTGCGGTGGAGCATCCGGCGATCGTCCAAGATCGGGCTGGGGGTTGTCCTGGGGGCCGCGCCGATCGCTCTGACGCCGGGCGTCATTGCCATGCATGTCGGACCGGGCGGGTACGCGGGGATGGTCATGCTGGAGGGCGGGCGTGTCGATGTCGCGGCGGCAGTAGGCCGGGAGACGGTCAGTCTCCGGGGTCCCGGGGGTGCGGTGGACGGGCTGCTTTCGTCCTGCGGGGTCGAGGGCGCGTGGGCGAGACGTGCGCGGTGGCATGGCACCCCGGCCCTCACCCGGCGGCGGAACCGGGTGTGGGACGGGCGCGTGTTTGTCATCGGGGACGCTGCGGGGTACGTCGAACCGTTTACCGGCGAGGGCATGACGTGGGCGATGGAGTCGGGCGTGTCGGTCGCGGCGTGCGTGCGGGATCACCTGGAGGGCGTGCCCGGCGCCGGCCCGGCGTGGGAACGGGCGTCCAGATGGCTGCTGGGGGCGCGCCGGCGGGCGTGCGGCGTCGTCGCCTGGGCGGCCGGCCGGCCGAGGCTCGTGGAGGCGGGGCTTGCGACGGTCGGCTGGGTGCAACGCTCGTGGGCTGACGGGCGGATTGCGCACGCCGGGGGGGAGGTTGCCCCATGGGTGCATGGATAAGTGGACTTGGCCTGGCGACACCACCGTGCACCATCGGGCAGGTGCGTGCGGCGGAACTGGCGGCCGAGGTCGCGGGGTATGACCCGGTGACGGCGAGGTTCGCACGCGCGATTTACGCGGGCTCCGGCGTCACGCGGCGTGCGGGCGTGGTGCTTGCGGAGCGGGACGGCGTCATCGATTCTCCGATGCTGCGGGGGGCGACCGGCGGTGGTCCCGGCACGGCGGCGCGGATGGGAGTCTACCAGAGCGAGGCCGGGGGGCTCGCGTGCGCCGCCGCCCGCGCCGCACTCGCGGACGCGTCTGTGGCGGGCGACGCGGTGACGCACCTGGTCACGGCTTCCTGCACGGGCTTTGGGGCTCCGGGTGTCGACCTTGCGCTCATGGATTCTCTTGGCCTGCCGGCCTCCACGCAGAGGACGAACGTGGGCTTCATGGGGTGCCACGCCGCGGTGAATGCCCTGCGCGTTGCGCGCGCGTTCGCGGTCGTCGACCCGGGGGCTGTTGTGCTGGTCTGCTGCGTTGAGCTGTGCAGCCTGCACTTCCAGAACGAGTCCCGCGCTGACGCGGTGGTGGCCAACGCTCTCTTTGCGGATGGCGCCGGGGCCGTGGTGGTGACGGGTGGCGCGCGGGCGTGCGGCCTGGAGCTGCGGTCAACGGCCTCCGCGCTCATCCCGGGCAGTTCGGACGCGATGTCGTGGTCCGTCGGGGATCACGGCTTTGTCATGTCCTTGTCGCCGGCGGTGCCCGCGCTGGTGGAGGCGCACGTGGCGCCGTGGATGACATCGTGGCTCGGTCGGGAGGGTTTGGCGCCGGCTGACATCGCCGGGTGGGCGGTGCACCCGGGCGGCCCCAAGGTGCTGGACGCCACCGAGCGTGCTCTCCGGTTGAACGCCACCGACATGGCTGCTTCTCGCGAGGTGCTCGCACAGCACGGGAACATGTCGTCCCCGACGGTGCTGTTTGTGCTCGATCGGCTGCGGCGGGCTGCACGCATGCCGGCGGTCATGCTCGCCTTTGGGCCTGGGTTGCACGCGGAGGCAGCGCTGGTTGGATGAAGCCGTTCGTTGCCGGTGCGTTATGGGACAATGCTGCCGGTGCTCGTAATGCTTGGAAAACAACGGCCGGGGCAGCCACAACTGGGTGTTTTTTCCAGTTGTTGTTCACGAGGGATTTGCACTTTCATCGCTTTGTGCTCCAATTGGGCGCGAGGAACCATTGGTCGGCGCGGAGCGTGTCCACATCTGAGGGAGGAATCAAGTGAAGATCATGGCATCCGGTGCTCTGGTCGCGTTGGCGATTGCAGCCACTTCTCAGGCCGCGTCTGTGCAGTTCACGCTCACGAACGAGTTCAGTGGTGGTACCAGTCCGACCGGCCCCGCGCCTTGGGGCACAGCCACTTTCAACGACACCGCATCGAACACGGTTGAGCTGACGCTGACGCGCTCGACCGGCCTGAGCAGCGGGGAGTTCATTCGAGTCTGGTTGTTCAACCTGAACCCTTCGATGAATCCCACCGGGATGACCATCGCGCAGAACAGCGGCCCCGTCAGCACAAACAGCACTCGCGCGGGTAGCGATACGGATAGTGCGTTCCGAGGCGACGGTGGTTCGTACTTTGACTTCAAGTTTGAATGGCCAACGAGCAACAGCGCCGACCGCTTTGACGGCGACTGGGTAAGCGCTGTGTACACGCTGACCATGTCGGGTCTGGATGCAAGTGACTTCCTTGACTTGGGCGTGGGTGCGGGGAATTCGCCCAACGGTCTTTACACCGCTGCTCACATCCAGGGCATTCCGCCCCAGGGTGGGTCCGGATGGGTGACCGGTGGGCCGGGTCCGCTCGTCCCGCTGCCCCCGGCCGCCTGGACCGGCATGGCGGGCCTAGGTTTGGTTGGCCTTGCCGGCTGGAAGCGTCGGCGCAACTCCCTCTGATTGCACAGTTGTGGTTATTTCGCGCCGCGGATGATCACCGCGGTTCTTCGAACACCATAAGTTCTTCACGGATTAGCATTCACTATACATTGTGAGGACCGGCGCGGTAGAATCCGGCCATGAAGCTGGCCATGAACCTGTCCCTGCGTTCCTGCCTGGTGTTGCTAGCCGCCGTGCCGCTGTTGATCACGGGCTGCGGGAAGTCCGACAGTGCCGTGGCGCCCGATCCTGGCGGGATGGAAGGGGGGAGCGGCCTGGTGCGTCCGAAGGAGGGGGACGGTGCGAAGCCGCCCCTGCCGCCCGAGGAGCGGGAGGCCCAGCTCACGCCGGAGCAGATCACGGAGTTGCCGTATGACGATCCACGCCACGTCCGGTACGCGGAAAAGATCGACACGCGCACGGATGTGGTGAGCGAGGAGCTGCCTGTGAGCCGGGGCGGGGTGGTGCCGGACATCGAGTGGTACGGGGGCGCGGGCGATTCGCCCGATCCGGACCCGGCGGTGCAGCCGCGGGAGGGCGGGCGCACGGTGCGCGTGTGGTACGCGACCAACCGGGCGATGGAGCTGCGCCCGACACCGGAGGACTGGGACCCGCCCGGCACCATGCGTCCGGGGTATCTGGCGACCCGTGACAACGACAACCGGATGCACCTGGGGTCGGTGATCTGCTTCGTGCCCGACAGCCGGCCCAAGGGGACGCTGGGGAGCAGCTGGGTGACACGGCTCATCAAGGGTGAGGACGACCGGATCAAGATCGAGCAGGTGCTGCTGGAGCAGGACACGGAGTGGTTCTACGAGTCGCTTCGCCGGAGGATTGCGCGGGCGCCGGAGAACGACCGGAGCATCCTGGTGTACGTCCACGGGTACAAGAACTCGTTCGATTCGGCGGCGCTGCGTGCGGCGCAGCTGGCGGTGGACCTGAACGTGCCGGGGCTCACGGCGTTCTACTCCTGGCCCAGCGCGGACTCCGTGGACGAGTACTCGGGCGACGAGGCGGCGGTGGAGACCGCGGAGAAGCACCTGACGGAGTTCCTGACCCGGCTCTCGCGGGACACCGGGGCCTCCAGGATCAACATCATCGCGCACAGCATGGGCAACCGGCTGGTTGCGCGGACCATGCAGCGCATCCTCATGTCCAACAACGGCGCCGACAAGCAGGTGAAGTTCGGCCAGGTGTTCCTGGCGGCGCCGGACATCGACGTGGACACGTTCAACGACCTTGCCGAGGCCTACCCCAAGCTCAGCGAGCGCACAACGCTCTACATCTCCAAGCGGGACATGGCGCTGGAGGCGAGCGCGTGGAAGCACTCGTTCGCGCGTGTGGGCTACGCCCCGCCCATCGCCGTGATCCCTGGCATCGACACCGTGGAGGTCACCGGCATCGACGTGAGCGCCCTGGGCCACGGGTACGTCGCGGAGGCTGAGCAGGTGCTGACGGATATCGCGCTGCTGCTGAGGAAGGACAACCCGCCCGGCCAGCGCTTCCACATGCGTCCCCAGCAGACCGACAAGGGCGGCAACTACTGGCTGCTCTCGCCCTGACCATCGCCCCACTTCCGTCGCCCGACACTTCCGACCGGCCCCTACCGGCCGTTCACGTACACGGTGAATGGCTGCTGCCCCTCGACGATGCGGATGTCCGTGCGGTCGGGGCTGCGGACGGTCACGACCCGCCGTGCCCCATCGGGGAGCGTCACCGTGACCACGAACGGGTCCTGGCTGGAAACCCGCGTGCTCGCGCCCGGGGGCAGGATCAGGTCGCCGTTCCCACCCTTGAACTCCGCAAAGGCGGTGACGTCACGCGAGGTGTCGTTCCTCAGGTTCATCGCGTAGTCCCGCCAGGCGCCGCACCCCAGCAGCAGGGCGACCACGAGAACACCGGGTGCGAGGGACAGGCGTGACGGGCGCGCGGCGACAGCGAAGGGGGCTTCCATGGGGCGGTCCTTCAGGGTTGCATCGGGTGGTTACTTTTCCTGCACGGTCGTGTCGTAGCGCGTGCCCTCGGGGACGGGCACCGGGACCGGCACGGTGGTGCCGTAGGTCCCCGCCGTGCGCTGCGAAGAGTCGACCGCGACAAAGGCGGTGAACGCGGAGAGCAGGCTGTAATCCAGCGCGGTCTTGCGTGTTTCCGCGGCGAGCACGGGGCGGTCCTGGATGACCGCGGCCTCGGCGAGTTCGGTGAGCTTGGCCCGGGCCCAGACACGCGGGATGGCCTTGCGGGCGAGGGCGGTCTCCGCCGCGGCGGCGTGGGCGGTGACGGAAACATCCTTCCCGCCGCAGCGGCCATGGACGGTGAGGCTGGTGGGCGGCGTGCCCTGGTAGCGCCCGACGATGACCACGGGGCGGCCGACGAAGACGTCCGGGATGCGGGAGGGGAAGACGTCGCACAGGCGGCCGTCACCGCCGGCGGCCTCGATGCCGACGTTCGTCATCGCGGCGTGGGAGACACGGTCAAAGAACTGGTCCATGACTTCGCCGCTGGAATCGTTGAGGGAGAGGTACGCCGCGGCGCCACGGCCCATGCGTGCCATGGAGTCCATGAGGGCGCGGTTGGGGGAGGCGCCGACGCCGAAGGAGAAGACACGCGACGACCCCAGCCCCGCGTAGAGGTTGCGCAGGACGTCGTCCTCGTTGCCGATGAAGCCATCGGTAAGGAAGGCCACGTGGCGCGGCCGGAGGTCATCGGACGGGAAGTTGAGAGCGGCCTTGATGCCCTCGACCATGTACGTGCCGCCCTCACCATCGAGGCGTGCGAGGTACTCGCGGGCGGCGCGGATGTTCTGCGGCGTGGCGTCCAGGGTGTGTGCGCCCAGTTGGCTCGCGTTGTTGGAGAAGTTGATGAGCTGGAAGGTGTCGCCCGGATGCATGCGGGCGAGGCCGCGCTCGATCGCTTCCTTGGCCTGCTGGATGGGCCTTCCGTTCATGCTGCCGGAGCAGTCGAGCACAAACACCATCTCGACCGGCCCACGCGGGACGCCGTTCAGGCTGGCCGGGGGGACGAGCAGCAGGTTGAAGTACCCGCTGGTGGGGTCGCGTTCGTCCGCCTGGGTGAGCAGGGTGGACTGCAGGCGGTCACCGGCGACGTGGACACGGAGGACAAAGTCCTTGTTGGGCAGGGAGTCGTTGCGGGACAGGGTCACGCGGGCCGCGGAGGCGCCCCGCGTCTGCGTGTCCACGGCGTGATTGACGCTCTCGATGCGCGCGATGGGGAGTCCGGCGTCGATATCCACGGTGACGCTGACATCATGCCCGCTGCGCTCGTTGGGGCGTTGGTACGAGACCTCGGTCGCCTGGCCGCTCGTGCCGCGGTACCCGATGCCGACCGCGCCGATGCCGTCGGTGGTGCCCGACGGGTTGAATCGCGGGCCGACGACCATGGGGAAGACGAACTCGAAGGCGCCGTCGGAGTACGAGAGGGGCCCAAAGTACGTCACGGCCACGTCGATGGACTTGCCAGGCTCGATGTTGGCGACCTTCTGCGTGAAGACGTTGGCACGTTCCTGGGTCATCAGGCTCGCGACGTAGCCCTGGTCCCTGGCCTGCGTGTAGATCTGCTCGGCCTCCGCGCGGTCTCGGATGATGCCGCGGATGTGGCGGTCGCCGATGGTCATGACAAACTCGCTGACGGCGGCGTTCTCCGGCAGGGGGAACGCATAGACCGCCTCGATCTTGCCGGCGTACGGGTTGTGGAAGGTCTGGGTAACTTCCACGCCCGAGAGGTGCCCCACGATGGACGCCCTGACATCCGTGTGCTGGAGCGGGACGGCGACCTTCCTCTGCTGCGGATCGACCTCAACGGGGAGCGTGGTGTAGAGCGTGCCGGTGCCGGGCGTGTCGTCGGAGGGCGGCGGGCAGGGCGCCTTGGCGATGACCCACACTTCGGTGTTGGCGGCGGAGAGGGCCTCCTTTGCCCAGGAGGCGGCCGGCGCGGTGGCAACTTCCTGCACCTGCCCCAGGACGTACACGTTCTTCCCCAGGCCGGAGGATTGGGACCAGAAGTCGGGAGCCACCGGCGTCAAGCCGGCGTCGCGAGGTGGTTGCGTTGCATGCTCCGGTACATCCAAGAGGGCACGCACCTCGCCCCGATCGGGAAACAGACCATAGTGGTCAAAATCTGCTTGTCCGGCCCCTCTCAACGCCCGCGAAAGGTCCAATTCGTACGCGCCTGCTGCATAGCCGCCGCTGGACGCGGCGGGGGCCCTGGGCACCGGCCCCGCACTCCCCACCCGCATGTGATCGGCGTAGCTGCCGCTCGTGCACGCCGAGAACCACAATGCGCCGAGCGTGACCGCGCCGAGGGATGAGAGCAGGACAATTTTGCTGGTCTTCACCGATCACTTCCTTTCGGACGGGAGTTCGAGGTCGCTGGCGGGCAGCATGGACCAGGAGGCGGACGCGTCGATGCGTTCGGCCTCCGTGCCACCGGCGGTGGTCAGCGTGAGCGTGCAGGCGGGCGTCACCGCGGTGCTCATTACGTGGATGCGGGCTACGCGGGTCCTGCCGCGCGGGAGCTGCTCAGCCGGGAGTGTGGAGAGTGCGCCGATGATCACGCGCTCGCTCTGGATGGCCCGCTCGTCGTAGTACGGCGCGGCGTGGAACGGCCCGGCATCGCCGCCCTCGACGCCGACAATTTTGACGTCCGGGGAGGCAAAGTCGACCTGGTATGCCGCGAGCGGTCCGGGGCCGGAGTCCACAAAGATGTCGATCGCCACGAAGTGGTCCGTGCGCGATGCTGGTCGGATGTCGTACCGGGCTTGCTCGCCGCCCCGGCAGCGGCCGGGCGTCCGGGAGGAATGGGCGGGACCACCCACCGTCGTCGCCGCGATGGGGAGTGCAAGCACCACCAGGGATGCCAGGCCGAGCAGTGTGCGCTTCATGCCCCACCGCCCTTCGGGGCCGGCAGACGAACGGCCAGCAGGGCCAGGGTGTCCACATCGCGGGCGTCCACGACGCCGTCACGGTTCTGGTCGTCGCCTGCGCCGGGCCTGGAGCGCTGGATGCGCTGGGCCAGCGCGAGAGCATCGCGCATGTCCACGGCGCCGTCGGCGTTGATGTCTCCGTGCGCGGCGATGGTGTCGGACGCAAGGCTCCGGGGCACTGCGCTGCGGGAGGAAACCGCCGGCGGGGACATGCGGGGATCGCTGCCTCTCTGAGAAGGCGAGGCGACCCACACCACCAGGGCCAGCCCGGCCGCAGCGGCCAGCGGTGCCGCGAGGAGGACGCGGCGTTGCCACTGTCGGCGTGTGGCGCTGCGGCGGGCGTGGGCCAGGACAGCGGCATCGATGTGGGCCGGGACAGCGCCAAGGCCCGCGAGCGAGCGGAGTTCCGCCGCGAGCGGCTGCGGGACGTCCTGCAGGCTCTGCGGTTGGGGGTCGGGAGGAGGGGTTTGGGATGGGGGTGCCATCGAGGGTGGGATGGATGGGGAGGGCTCGGGGTTCATGGGAATGCGGGGAAGTCGCACAGAATCTGTGGTGCACTCCCGGCCAGCGTTTGGCCGGAGGGGTCAGGTGCTCATCGCCTTGATCGCGTGGTGGAGGCGGGACTTGACGGTGCCCTCGGGGATACCCAGAGCGATGGAAACCTCCTCGACCGTCATCTGCTCCACTACTCGCAGGAGGAGGACTTCACGGTGGTCGTCGGGGAGTCGCGCGAGCCGCTTCTGGAGTTCGGTGGTGTCCAAATCCCCGGTGGGAGAGGGCGCGACCGGGACCCCCGGACCATCGGATTCACGTTCATCGCCCACCAGACGCAGGTTGCGGTCCTTCCGCCGGCGCTCCGCGATGAGGTTGCGGATGACGGGGTAGAGCCATGTGGAGAGCTTGCCGGCCAGGCGCAGGCGCGGTGCGTGCTGCACGACCCTGGCGAAGGCCTCCTGGAAGGCGTCCATGGCTTCGCTCTCGTCGCGGGCGAACCGGCGGGCGACGCGTGCGACGAACTCCCTGTGCCGAGCGTACAGCGTTTCAAAGCCCCGGGCGTCGCCCCGGAGGTACGCCTCCAGCAGCTCGGCATCGCTGCGGGGATCGTCGGGCGGGGGGCTCGGGGGCGCCGGGGTCACGCACAAAGACTAGCGGAAGCCGCGGGCGTTTGCACGGGTCAGGTGCCCTGACCGTCCTGCGCGGGCGTGAACTCACCCTCCTCCATCACGTACATGCCTACCAGCCAGGACTTGACGACGTACGGCTTGACGCTGAACTTGCCGGTCACCGTCCCGCTCACCGCATACCGGGCGTCGTCCGTGATCGCCCGCTTCAACTGCACCTCGACGGCGTCGTAGGGCGTGGGCGGTACGCCGATGCAGCAGCCGTCCCACATGTTGAGCATCGCGAGCAGTTCCTTGGGCTGCGTGCTCATCAGGGGGAAGGAGACGTAGCCGTCCAGGCGCACGTACTTGCCGTGGAGCACGCCGATGACCTCCGGGATCCTCAGCGCCTTGTTGGCGGGGTCGAACGTGTCCTGGGCGCGGACCAGGGCGTCCCAGGGCACGACGTACGGGTTGTCGCGCGTTCCCTCGCCCTTGATCGTGATGTCGCCGAAGACCAGCCCACCACCCTCGGTGCGGTCGATGGGGCCCGCACCCATGACGTCGTACTCACCGATCTTTTCGGGCGCGAGGGTCGGAGGGATGAGCGGCGGCTGGGGCTTGGGCGCCGCCGCGTGCTCGGCCGGCTGGATGGTCGCCGGTTTGGGGTTGTGGGTGGCGGGCGGTGCGGGGGCCCGGCCGGCGGGAGCCGTGCGTGCTGCCGCGACCGGCGACGCGGGTGCGGCCACGCTGGGTGCCGGAGTGCTTGGCGCTGCGGGTTCGGCCGCAGAGGGAGCGGGCGCCGGGGTGGGCTTGGGCGTGGCCTGGGGGGACTGGGTAGGTGCCTGCGGGGCGTCCTGCGCCATAGCCGCCGCACGGGCTTCCTTTTCCGCCGCACCCTGCTGGGCGTGCGCGGCCTTCTGCTGCCGGTACGCCGATGCGGCGAACAGCCCGACGGTGATCAGTGCGATCAGGATGATGGCGGTCCAGAACGTGCGCATGCGGCGAATCCTAGGTTTTTCAGCGGGTGGGGCGGGCAGGCACCCGGCCGGGGTGCGTCAGGCGATCGTCCTGAGGCTGCGCGCCACGCTGACTCGGTAGCCGACAGCCGCCGGCACCAGGCCCGCGAGGCAGGCCAGCACGAGGGTGACGAGCACGACGCCCAGGATGTCCTGGGGTGAGAAGGCGGGCTCGATGATCAGGCCCAGGCGGTCCCGCAGGATGCCCCGTGCTCCGTAGGCACCGCCGAAGGCGAGGGCGGCGCCGAGGGCGGCCCCGCACAGGCCGATGACGGCCGATTCGGTGAGCACAAGAGCGAAGATGCGCCCCGCGCTGGCCCCCAGCACGCGCATGACGGCGATCTGGCGTCGGCGCTGCTCCATGCTGTTGTACAGGGCGAGCATGATGGACACCGCGCTGGCGACCATCACCACGCCGGCCACGGCGAGGAAGAGGCGGTTGATGCTGTCCACGATGCGGAAGAGCGTGGCGACCTCCTGGCTTGGCTGCGCGACCGTGAGGGAGGTGTCCTTGCGGAGCATGTCGAAGACCTGCGGCAGGTTCGCCGGCGCGTCGCCGTTTTCACGCCCTTCCAGCCGCAGGTATGCGCCGGTGATCTTGCGGTCCGCGCCGGTCAGGTCCGCGGCGGTAGTGGTGTGGGGCGTGGCGGGGTCCTTGAAGACCCCCTCGCGTTCACGCCGGTCGTGGGCGTGGAGGATCCAGGACGTGTTGAGTGATACAAACAGGGCGCGGTCGTGCGGGCTGTACGTCGGCGCGAGGATGCCCACCACCTTGCAGCCGAACTGCCGGTGCAGGTGCGCGGCGCCCTCGGCGTGTTCCGCCTCCCCGTGCTCGTCGTGTTCGTCGCGCGTGTCCTCCGCGGCAGCGTGCTCATCGTGCTCGTGCCGAACGTCACCCACCATGGGCCCGCCGCCCCTGGGGAACCCGTGCGTCAAGAACACGGTGTCGCCCACGTGGAGCCCCGCCACCCGTGCAGCGGATGAGCCCACGACGACCTCAAAGTCGGACGCCAGGAAGCGGCCGTCGGCGAGCGTCCACGGCTCACCGATCACGGGCTTGAAGCGGGTGAACATGTCGGGCGTGGTCGCGACCACGGGCATGCCCCGGAAGGAATCGCCGATCGCCGTCGGCACGCAGTACGCCCACGGTGCCTGGGACTGGAGCTGTTCGAAGCGGTCCCAGGGGATGGGCCGGCGGGGCGGGTTGGCGTAAAAGACGCCGTTCAGCACGGCAACCAGCGGGCTGGCGTCGCCCGATACCAGGAGGTGCATGTCGCCGCTCCCCCGCTCGAACGCGCGCTGGCCGCTGTTACGCATGGTGAGGAGGACCAGGATGAGCGCCACGGCCACCGCCACGGTGGCGATGGTCGTAAGCGTGGAGAACAGGCGGGCTCGCAGGGATCGCAGGATGATGGTGAAGTCGGTCATGGCAGCTCACCACGGGATGGCCGGGGGCGGGGCCCGCGGGGAGGTCGGCGCCTCACGCCGTGCTCCCCGCGAGCTCGGCGCTCTCGAGTGCTTCCTGGCGTCGGAAGCGGGCGGCGAACGACGGGTCGTGGCTCACGCACAGCAACGCCGCGTTCTTCTCGCGGCACACGGCCTGGATGAGGTCCATGGCGCCGTGGGCGTTCGCCGGGTCAAGGCTCGCGGTGGGCTCGTCGGCCAGGACGAGCGCCGGTTCGCAGACCAGGGCACGGGCGACCGCAACGCGCTGCTGCTGGCCCACGCTGAGCTCTTCCACCGGCGCATCGCTCCGCGCGATGCCCAGCCGCTCGAGCATGGCCTTGGCGCGGGGCCGGTGATCACGCTCGGGCACTCCCGCGAACAGGAGCGCGGCCATGACGTTCTCGAGGGCGCTGAAGCCCACGAGCAGGTTGAACGTCTGGAAGATCATGCCCACGTGACGGCCCCGGAAGGCATCCCGCGCGGCGCCGCGCAGGGCATGGATGTTCTGGCCCTCGATCGTCACCGTGCCCCCCGCGGGCTCCAGCAAACCGGCGATCAGGTTCAGCAGCGTGCTCTTGCCGGCCCCGGACGGGGAGACCATCAGCACCTGCTCGGCCCGGTCCAGCCCGAGGCTGCGCACGCGCAGCTCCCAGGAGGCCCCGTCCGCCGCGCCGCGGGGCGCGTAACGGAAAGACAGGTTCTCGATGGCGAGGACGTGCACGCGGAGAGCATACGCACGCACATGAGAATGCATTCTCACGGGAAACGCCGGCGAGGGGTGCCCGGAAATGGAACAAGGGCGCGACGGGCGCGCCCTTGTGCGGCTGCGTGCGGAGAGAACGGGCCGATCAGCCCTTGCCGACGAGGGTCTTGGCGATGCCCAGGACCTTGTCCTTCTTGGGATCGAACTTCTTGTCGGCCTGCATCTTGGCGATGCGCTCGGTGCGGGTGAGCACGCTGCGCTTGCCGGCGAGGTTGGCGGTGACTTTCAGGCTGCGGTCCAGGCTCATGGCTAGTTCCTCTTACTTCATCTTGACCCACTGGGGCATCCGGAAGTCCGAAGGCCCGCCCCACTGCTTGCCCAGCCGCGCCACCGCGTTCTGGATCGAGCTTGCTTTGTCGCCCCGGCCGCCGGCGTACTCGTCGGAGGTGAGGCCCGGCCAGGCGATCAGCCGGAAGCGCAGGGAGCGATTATTGGCGGGGTTCGCCTTGGCGTCCAGCGGGATGGCAAACGCATCCTGCCCGCTGGCAGTGAGATAGATCACCGCCTTGACGGCGTCATCCCTTTGCAGGGTGGCCAGTTCCAGATAATTCAGGCCCGCCGACCGCGGGTCACGGTCCATCCACCCGCGGGCGGTCATCGCCCCGCCCGGCCTGAGGGCGGTGGAAAGCTGGTCAAACGTCAGGATGGGGGGCATGCCGGCCGGCTGCGGGGGCTGCGACACGACCTGCGAGGGCGTCTGGTTGGTTGAGGCCGGGGTCTGGCTGGCCGTGCCGGAAGGCGCGCCGGCATCAGGCTCTGAAATCTTGGGAGCACCACCCCTTACGAATTCAGCCATCTGGTCCTTGCCCGCCTGGTGGCCCACCTTGTAAGCCACGAACCACGTCCCCAGCAGCACCGCGACCACGGCGCAGGCGATGATGTAGGCAAGCACGGTCGGTATGCGCAGAGCCCGCCCGCCCGAGACATCCGTCCAGAACGTCGCCCGGGGCGCACTTGCGCCCACCAAGCCCGGTTCACGGGCGGGGGACAGCTGCGCAGGCGCCCGCTGCGGCAAAGGCTGGGGCGCAGCCTCCGGAGCGGGCATCGGCTTGAGTTCCACGCGCACCACGGGCTTGGGCTGGGGAGGCGCCGCAACGCCGCCCACCGCCGCGGCGTTAGCCTCCGCCACCGCCAGCGCACCGGCAGGCTGGTGGGGCGCGTTCGACGCCTCGGCGTTGTCGGGCGGAGGGATGACATCCGGAGTGGCCCGCGTGGGGCCCACACGCGGCAAACCAACGCCCTGCCCGGCGCTCCGCCCGAGCAGGTCGAATAAAGGGGGTGTCCTGCGTCCTGCCATGCGCAGATCGTACCGACTTCGCGCAGGGCAAGCCCTGAAGATGAGCGGATTTCCACGCACTGACCACAGTTTCCGCACAGGGGCCCGTCGGCCCCGCTCCGCAGGGGGGGACGGCGCGGACCTCGCTGTCGCCGGGGTCGCTCTACACTTGTGCCCCCATGGCCATCCGACCTGATGAAGTCCTGCTCCTCAAGCCTCCGGCGATGTCCCGCACCGAGGCGGTGTATATCCCAGAAGTCGTGAAGGGCTTTGGCACAACCATGCGCCACTTTTTCACCTCCTTCGGGCAGGGGAAGACCAGCCGGGCCATGCAGTACCCCGAGGTGCGGCGTGAGGACCTTCCCATCGAGGAAGGCGGGCTCGAGCGCCGGAACTTCCGCGGGGTGCACCGCCTGAACCGCGACGGCCAGGGCCGGGTCAAGTGCGTGGCGTGCATGATGTGCCCCACGATCTGCCCCGCCCGCTGCATCCACATCACGGCCGGCGAAAGCCCCTGGGACGACCGCGAGAAGTACCCGGTGAAGTTCGAGATCGACGAGCTCCGCTGCATTTACTGCGGCATGTGTGAAGAGGCGTGCCCCGTCGACGCGATCGAGCTGACGCCCGTGTACGACATCGTGGGCATGAGCCGGCAGGAGATGGTGTTCGACAAGAACAAGCTCCTGAGTATCTACGACACGACGATCGGCCAGAAGCCGATGTAAGGTCCGCGGGATTCTCGGCCTTCCGCGGCCGCGTGCCGGAAGGGAACGGGGAATTCTCTGGCCACACCGGATTTGCGGTCCGCATGACGGTCCATACGCGGCGTCGTGCGTATCCGTACCGAGAACACTCTGCACCGGGAGGGCGTCATATGGGCTGCCGAATTGCGTTGGTATGCGCGGTACTTGCCGTGGTGGGATCGAGCCTGGCGTACGGCCAGTCCGCCTACTTCGACCAGCCCACCGACACCATTCAGCTCACCGGGAACACCGTCCTCGGCCAGACGTCCACGATCGAGGCCTACGTGTACGCGACCGTCCTGACGCCCGTGGATGAGGGCAGGCTCTACGCCGAGCAGCAGGACGCCCTGGAGGACAAGTGGCTCGCCGCCAACGGGAGCACCACCTCGGGCGGGCACTGGAACAACGCGTGCGACGCGTCCCGCGCCCAGTCGGGCCCAACTTCCCCTGCCGCGTGGCACCACATCGCGTTCATGCGCGACACGAACACCTACAACCTGTTCGTGGACGGGGTGCGCGTGGACCAGCGCCCCGCCACATGCCCCGGCGGCAACAGCAGCGGGAGCCGGATGAGCATCGGCGCATTCCATTACATCTTCGCGAACACGCTGCACGAGTCGTTCATCGGGTACGTGGATTGGCTCCGGGTTTCGTCCACCGCGCGGTACCCGGTCTCCGGGTTCGTCGCACCAACGACCGAACCGGCGGCGGATGCGGGCACGCTTGTGCTCATGACGTTCAACGATCCGCCGGGCACGATCAACCCCGCTGTGCAGGGTTCCGGCGTCAGCGCCGCCGTCGTCGCTACGGGATTTGCCGGAGCAACGTCGCCCCAGTTCGGCGTGAGCCCCTGCGACTCCATCGACTTCAACCAGGACGGCCTCTTCCCCGACACCGCCGACATCGAGGACTTCCTCTCCGTGTTCGCCGGGGGGCCGTGCTCCACCGGCACGTGCGGCGATACCGACTTCAACAACGACGGCCTCTTCCCCGACACGCTGGACATCGACGCACTCCTCAGTGTGTTCAGCGGTGGACCCTGTCTGTAATCCGGCCCGTTTTCCCGCACATTCGCGGGATTTTCCCGGAGTTCATGTCCCCCAGGACGCCGGATCATCGCGTGATGACGTGCACACACGCACGGAGCATCACCCATGACCAGTCCACGCACGCTGTCGATCGCGTTTCTTTCCCTCTCTGCCGGGCTCGCTGTCGCCGGGCCGATCAACCCGCCTTCCGGGCCGGTGGTGAGCACCGGGAAGACCCTGGCCGAGGTGGAGCCCGCCGTGGCGATCAACACCACCAACACACCCGGGGACAGCGACAGCCAGTTCCGCATCACCCAGCCTGGGTCGTACTACCTCACGGGGAACATCACCGGTGTGAATGGGAAGGCGGGCATAGAGGTCGCCGCGTCGGGCGTGACCATCGACCTGCGTGGGTTCGCCATGACGGGGGTCTCCGGGTCGCTGCAGGGCGTGGTCGTGGTGGGCACGGGCATTCAGAACGTTGCCGTCCGCAACGGCACGCTCACCGCGTGGGGGCTCTCGGCGGTCGACACGTTCGCGGGCACACAGTGCGAGGTCGAGTCGATCCGCGCGTCCCTGAACGGCGGCGCCGGGGTGCGGGGAGGCCTCCAGAATGTCGTCCGCAGGTGCACCGTGGCCCAGAACGCCGGCTGGGGCATCACGGCCCAGACCAACAGCATCGTCGAGGGGTGCCACGCAACCGAGAACCTGGCCGGTGGTTTCCAGGTCCAGTCCAACACGGTCGTCAGCGGGTGCTGCCTGGTAGGGTCGTCGTCCTCCATCGGGATCGACGCGCTCAACGGCTGCACTCTGTCCGGCTGCTCCGTGCAGCTGTTCTTCACGGGCATCCAGACCGCCAACGACTGCACCGTGACCGCCTGCACCTCCCGGTCCAACGCGGGACCGGGCATCAACGCGGGGTCGGGAACGACCGTGAGCAACTGCACGGCCGGCGCCAACACCACCGACGGCATCCGCGTGTCCACCAACTGCCACGTGTACGGGAACAACTGCCGGCAGAACGGCTTCGGCGCGGGCGTCGGCGCGGGCATCCATGCGACCGGCACGGACAACCGCATCGAGGCGAACAACTGCACGACCGCCGACACGGGCATTGACGTGGACGTCGCGGGCAACTTCATCACACGCAACACGTGCTCGGGCAACTTCGTGAACAACTGGGACCTCGCCCCGGGCAACTACTGCCTCGTCGTTGCGGGCGTCACCCCGGGCACGGCGATCGTCGGCAACGCCGGGGGAGTCTCGCCGGGTTCCTCCGACCCCAACGCCAACTACACGTACTGACCACGTTCCCTCCCACTGCCCACACCGCACCCCGCCGATCCCGGAGCCCCCCATGCTGCACGCAGCTGCCACGATCCTCGCCTCGACGCTCGCATCCGCGGCCCTGGGGCAGGCCGGTGTCGACCCTTCCCACGCGTTTGCCTGGAGCGAGAACGCGGGCTGGATCAACTGGGCGGGTTCAGAGCCCGACCACCACGGCGCGCACCTGCACGATGGGTTTCTGTCCGGGTTCGTGTGGAGTGAAAATACCGGCTGGATCAACGTGGGGAACGGCCTGCCCACCGGCGACTGTGACGGCACCCCCTGCTACAGCACCGTCAACGGCCCGGAGGCGGGTGTGAACCTGGACCCGGACACGGGTGAGCTCTGGGGGCTCGCGTGGGGCGAGAATGTCGGGTGGATCAACTTCGGCGGCGGCGCGATGGCAACGCCGCCCAACCCGGCCCGCCTGGACACGGCCGGCAACCGCCTCCGCGGGTACGCGTGGGGAGAGAACATCGGCTGGATCAACCTGGATGACGCCGAGCACTTCGTGGCATTCGCCGGCACCGGCTGCGACGCCATCGACTTCAACGGGGACGGCCTGTTCCCGGACACGGCCGACATCGACGACTTCCTCTCCGTCTTCAGCGGCGGGCCCTGCAGCACCGGCATGTGCGGAGACATCGACTTCAACAACGACGGGCTGTTCCCGGACACGACCGACATCGACAGCCTCCTCAGCGTGTTCTCGGGCGGTCCGTGCCTCTAGAGGGGCGTCCCTTCCCTCAAGTAGCGGCTTGCGGCACGCCGCGTTGCGGCTAGCATTTGGCAACGACGGCGCGCCCGCTGCGCCCCTGAGGAAAGGGAACATCCCATGGTCCGTCCGCTCTCTGCGGTTTTTTCGATCGCCCTGGTCAGCGCCGCGTGCGCGCAGACGCTCCAGCCCCCGTACAACACGTCGTACACCATCTTCGACGTGGGGACTGTTCCAGGTGTGCCCACACCCTACGGCGGGCTCACCCTGCTCGCCGGGGACAACGACACGCTCCTGATCGGCGGGTCCGCCAACCAGGGCAGCGGCGCGCTCTACTCGATCCCGGTGACCCGCAACGAGTGCAACAACATCATCGGGTTCCCGTCACCCGGGACGTTCTTTTCCACCTGCGCCAACCACGATGGCGGGCTCGCGTACGGCCCGAACGGCGTCCTCTTCGCAACGGCATACCCGACCAACCTTCTGCACCAGATCAAACCGGGCAGCGCCGCGCCCGACCGGTCGGTCGACCTGACTGCGCTGGGCGTGTCCGGCTCCGTGGGAGCGCTCACCTTCGTCCCCGCCGGGTTCGCGAACGAGGGCCACCTCAAGCTCATCTCGTACAGCGCGGGCTGGTTCTACGACTCGATCCTCACGCCGGACGGCAACGGCACGTTCAACGTCACCTCGGTCGTGCAGCACACGCAGATCACCGGGGGTCCCGAGGGCATCTTCTACGTCCCGACCGGCTCCCCCCTGTTCCCCAACCCGGCGATCCTCGTCTGCCTGTGGGGCCAGGGCAGGGTGGATGCGTGGGACGTAGACGCGCAGGGCAACCCCATCGCGGGCACTTCCCGGGTGTTCATTTCCGGCCTTTCGGGCGTCGAGGGCGGGTACATCGACCCCATCTCCGGCGACTTCATGTTCTCCACGTACGGCGGGAGCAACCACATCATCTCCGTGAGGGGATTCGCCCGGGTCTGCGACAGCATCGACTTCAACGCCGACGGCCTCTTCCCCGACACGGCGGACATCGACGACTTCCTCAGCGTCTTCAGCGGCGGTGCCTGCTCAAACCCGCCCCACTGCGGCGACATCGACTACAACAACGACTGCCTGTACCCGGACACCTCGGACATCGACAGCCTGCTCAGCGTGTTCAGCGGCGGCCCGTGCATCTGATGCGGGCCTGCCATGCAGGGGTTTTCCTCATCGGGACGCGCGTACGCGCGGGGTTGCCCGGCGGGCGCGGCGTGCGCGCGCTGACAACGGATCAATCCGGCCGGCTTCTGCGAGCACACGGGCGGACATGGCGCATGTGATGGCGTCCCGATCAGGGCCGACAGACACACCGCCGGAAGGAGCCCGCCCCATGTTCACCCGCCCCGCCCCGTACGCCTTACGCCGCGTTATCGCCGCCGCAGCACTCGCCGCCACCGGGGCGACCGCCGGCGCGCAGGTCGTGACCGCACCGACCACGGACACCTCGGTGCTGGGAGCGGCCCTCAACCCCACGGGGCTCACGATCACCTCGGTGTCGATCCGCGCCGGACAGCCCGGACAGTTCGGCACATTCACCAACTTCGAGGCGATGCCGGTCACCATCCGCCCCGGGATCGTGCTCTCCAGCGGCGACGTCACGGACATGACGCCCATCCCGGGCGCCACAGACCCGGCGTACGACCCCGCCTCTCCCCCTGGAAAAGTCAACTCGCAGATGACGCCGGAGCCCGACAGCGGCGGCACACCCGAGTTCGACGCCTTCGGCTCCGCCCAGGGCAACATCGAGAACTTCAGCGGGTCCTTCGACGTCGCCGCCCTCCGTGTGGACTTCACCATGCCCGCCGCCAATCCGATCAAGTTCGACTTCCTCTTCGGCTCGGTCGAATTCCCCTACTGGACCAGCCAGTTCACCGACTCATTCCTGGTCTTCCTGGACGGCACCGCCCCGGCCAACCAGATCGCGTTCGACGCCTCCGGCAACGCCGTCCAGGTGGGCAGCTCGTTCGCCGGGCTGGAAACGACGGCAGACCTCAACACGGCGTTCTCCAACCCACACGGGATGATCCACCATCTCACGACGACATCCCCCACGCTCTCGCCCGGCCACCATTACCTCATCTTCGAGGTCGCCGACGTGAACGACCACATCCTGGACAGCGCCGCGTTCATCTGCAACCTCCGCGCGGAGGCCGGCAACCCGGGCACAGACCCCACCGACGACACGCCGCACGTAGGCTGCCCCCGCATCCTGATCCCGCCCGCGCCGGCGACGGCCTGCGCAGGCAGCCCCGCCACGATGTCGGTGGGCGCGACCGGGGCGGGGCCGCTCACGTACCGCTGGTACGCCCGCGCGGGCTCGTCCGGCACCTGGACCACGCTCGGCGAAACCCCCACCGCGCTGCCCTGTGGCGGGACCGCCGCCGCGTTCCCCGCCAACAGCCCGACCACCCAGATCAGCATCGACCCCTGCCCGGGCGTCACGAACTACCAGGTGCGCTGCAAGGTCATCAACGACTGCGGCGACCAGACCACCGACGGAGTAGCCCTCACGCTGCAGCAGTCCTGCTGCGACACGACCGACTTCAACGGGGACGGCCTGTGGCCCGATACCGCCGACATCGACGACTTCCTGAGCGTGTTCAGCGGCGGCACGTGCGCCGACGGCACCAGCTGCAACACGGACATCGACTTCAACAACGACGGGCTGTTCCCCGATACCAGCGACATCGACAGCCTGCTGAGCGTGTTCAGCGGCGGCCCGTGCCTGTAGCGGCCCCCACCGACGACAGTTCCCATGGAGGCCCGCGCGTGTGCGCGGGTTCTTCTTTGGCAGGCACCCCCGCGGGGAAACGGCGTCCCCCCTGGCCTCGTACGCTGGACGCATGAGCAAGCCCCGGTTCTCCGTCCCCGCCGTGCAGGAGTACATGCGGAAGCAGGCCATCGACGCGTGGCTCGTCTACGACTTCCGCGGCAGCAACGGGGTGCTCAGCCTGCTGATGCCGGAACGCAAGCATTCCAGCCGCCGGGCCGCCCTGTACATCCCCGCGGAGGGTGAGGCGGTGGTCATCCACTCCCCGCTGGACGACGCGTCGTTCAAGGACGTGCCCTTCGCCCGGGAGCAGTTCCTGGGGTGGGACGACTGGCGGACGTGGCTCTTCCGCCGGTTCAGCGGGAAGCGCCGCGTGGCGATGGAGTACTCGCCCGGGTGCATGCTCCCGGTTGTCAGCATCGTGGACGCCGGCGCCGTCGAGCTCGTGCGCTCGCTGGGCGTCGAGGTGGTCTCCTCCGCGGACCTCATCCAGGTGAGCCTCGCGGTATGGACGAAGGACGCGCTGGAGGGCCACCTGCGTGCCTCGCACCTGGTCACCCAGGCCAAGGACAGCGGGTTCGCGCTCATCGCCAAGTCGCTCAAGCAGGGAAAGAAGGTCGACGAGTTCACCGTCCAACAGCACATCATGCAGTGCTTCAAGGACAGCGGCCTGGAGACCTACGACCCGCCGATCGTGGGCGTGAACGCCCACGGCGGGGACCCGCACTTCGAGGTGTCCCCCAAGGGCTCGAGCCCCATCCGGCCCGGCGACTGGGTGCTCATCGACCTCTGGGCCCGCCTGCCCGGCGACCACAACATCTACAGCGACATCACGTGGGTCGGCTACTGCGGCGACAAGGTGCCCACCAGGCACCGCGAAGTCTTCGGTGCCGTCAAGGGCGCCCGCGACGCGGCCCTGTCCCGCGCAAGGCAGGCCTGGAAGAAGAAGGAGCGCCTCGAGGGCTGGCAGCTCGACGACGCCGCCCGCGCAGTCATCATCGAGGCCGGGTACGAACGCGCCATCCGCCACCGCACCGGGCACAGCCTGTCCCCCGGCAAGACCGCCCACGGCATCGGCGTGAACCTGGACAACATGGAAACGCACGACACCCGCGAGGTCATGCCGGGCGTCGGCTACACCATCGAGCCGGGCATCTACCTCCCGACCGAGAAGGTCGGCGACCGCGTGGGCCTCGGCGTGCGGATGGAGATCAACGTCTACACCGACCCCAAGTCCGGCCCCCGCGTGACGAGCTGTGTGCAGGACGAGCCGCTGATGCTGGGGTGACGCGACGCGGGCAGGGGAGCGGAGAAGCGCCATGGAACTTCCAAAGTCGATAGCCCGAGGGTTGATGCCGGCGCTGCTGAGCGCGCTGCTGCTGAACGGCTGCGCGACGCGCACCATCGAGGTCACCAGCGATCCGCCCGGGGCAACCGTCGTCGCCAATGACGTGGAGCTGGGGCGGACGCCCCTGTCCGCCGACTTCACGTACTACGGCTCGTACGACGTGCTGGTCACAAAGCCCGGTTACGAGCCCCTCCGCACCGTGGCCACCGCCAGGGCGCCGTTCTACGAGTACCCCCCCGTCGACCTTGCCGCCGCACCGGTCTCTCCCCACACGACCATCTACTGGCACTTCACGCTCAGCCCGTCGCTCGAGTCCACCCAGCCCAAGGAACAGCTGGAATCGGACCTGATCACCCGCGCCCGGGCGCTCCGGGACAAGTAAACCATGCGCACCGCCGCCTGCATCGCCGCCCTGCTCGTGCTTGCCACAGTGTCCTGCCGCAAGGAGCCGCCGGCGGCGCCCTCGGCCAACTACGGCAAGATGGAGGTGCTGGTCCCCGCGACCCCCGCGGAACAGACGTACACCGTGCGTGCTGTCGTCATGGGGTTGCCCGCATCGGGCCGGGCCTACCTGGAGCTCCACCATGAGGAGATCCCGACGTTTGTGGGGCGCGACGGATCAGCAGAGGGCATGAAGGAAATGATCATGGACTTCCCCTCCATCCTGCCGACGGTCGACCTGGGATCGATCCACGTCGGTGACAAGGTGGAGGTCACATTCGAGGTACGTTGGAAGAGCGATCCGCGGACCGTGGTGACGGGAATGAGGCCGCTCCCGGGCGAGACAGCCTTGAACCTCAAGCCGGTGCAGGACACGCCCTGAGCACGTTCGCGCCTGTCGCATCCGAAGGCGAGAGCAGCCGGTGTCACGCGAAAAAAGAACCCGGCACCTACAGAACAAAGGCAGGCACCGGGTCTCGTGGGGGTCGCAACTTGTGGCGCCGGATGAAAAGCCCGCCGGACGACATGCTCCTGTCCGCACCGGAGGACCGGGCGGTTGCAACCCACCGTGGAATTTTCTCTCGCCGCCACGCCGGGGGCGGCAAAGCCATGAAAAACAGGCGTTTGCGCGACGGTGGGCGGAGAGCGAATTACCCGCCGCCCAGCTTCTGCATGACCATCTGCAGGTCAGACCAGACCTTCTGCCTGTTCTCCGGGGTGTACGCCCGCAGTAGGTACGCCGGGTGGTACGTGGGCATCACCGGCACCTTCTTACCGCCCACCAGCGTGAGGCTGGCCCACCGCCCGCGCAGGCGCGTCATGGTGTCCTCGGTCTTCAGAAGCGTCCGGACGGCCGGGAGCCCGAGGGTCACAATCACATCGGGGCTGATGATCGAGAGTTGTTCCTGCAGATACGGCTCGCAGATGCCCGCCTCCCGCGCGGTGGGCGTCGCGTTGTCCGGCGGGCGCGTCTTCAGCACGTTGCAGATGTACACCGTCTGCCGCGACAACCCCATCGCCACAATCATCTTGTTGAGGAGTTCGCCCGAGCGTCCCACGAACGGGATGCCCTGCCTGTCCTCCTCCGCGCCCGGCGCCTCACCCACGAACACCAGCCGGGCGGCGGAATCCCCGTCGCCGAACACGATGTTCGTGTGCGCCGTCACGAACTGCGTGTGCGGCGCGTCCTTCTCGTAGCGGGCCCGCAGGTCGCCCAGGAGCCGGGCCTTGTAGTCCCGATCGTCCTCCCCCTTCTTCCGCGCGGCACGCTCGTAGCCCGCGAGACCGCCGCCCAGCACTGGCTCCATGGCGCTCGCCGAAGCCTCCAGCAGCGCCGCCGGGTCCGCCCCGGCCTTCGCCGGCGCAGGACCCGCCGCTCTGGCCGCGGGGGTGGCCGGCTGCGGGGGCCCGGACTGCGGCTTGGACTCCAGGTACGACGAGGGGAGCGGCTGGGGCGGCATCGCCGGCGCATCCGCGTCAGGAGCAAGGGCCTCGCCCGCTCCGCCGGCGACGCGGAACGCCGGAACAAAGTCCACGCCCAGCAGGCGAGATGTCATCGCGTGCTGACGCACGACGCGGGCAAGCATGTCGGGGTTGGTGCGTGGAACTTCGGGCACGCCGGGCTCTCTCCTCGCCGGGGCTCGCGCAGAACCGGACGCCTATCCAGGCTGCTTCGCGGGCGGCTCATTGGACGGGGTGTCGTCCTTCTTGTCTTCGGGCTTGACCTCGGGCGTGGGCGAAGTCGTGTCGGCGGGGGGCGTCACCTCCGGGGTGGAGGGGCGCGCGTCGCGATCAACGCCCGGTGGAGGCATCGATATGGGCTTGCTCGGGTCCTGCGTCACTGCCTTGATGTTGCCCGACTCCAGCACCGGCGCGACAAACGCGCCGGCCAACCCGCCCACCACCAGCCCGATCACCAGGCCCGGGACGAACGCCGTCAGGAACGCGGAACCGCCTTGCTTGCCGGCCATCAGTACCTCCGTGAGTCCATCGGGGTTTCCCGAGGTTGCTGTGCGAGTGTACCGCCCCCCGACCGCACACGCAGGGGGAGTCCCGGCACCTTAGCGCCGCATCCGGGCGACCCAGCGCCCGTACTCCAGGACTGCCCGGCGACGCTCCGCAGCCGATACGGCGTCGGCTCCCCGCGGCCCCAGCGCCGTGCCCGTCCGCCACCGCCAGTACAGGCCGCTCATGCGGAACCGCGTGATCCATCCCAGCCGGAAGAGCTCCCACAATGCACGCAGTGTCAGCATGGTCAGGTCCCCGCGTAGGCCGACCGGAACCAGCCCACGGTTTCCCGTATGCCGTCCTCGAACGTGGTGATCGGCTCGTAACCCAGCACCCTGCGGGCCTCGCCGATGTCCGCGAGTGAAAGCCGGACCTCGCCGGGACGCGGCTGCTCAAAGACAGGGTCAAGCTGGGGCACCCCGGCCTCCCTGGCCACGGCGGCCGCGATATCCAGCACCGTCACCGCCCGCCCGGTGCCGATGTTGAACGCCTGCCCCGCCAGACGCGTCGGGCATGCGCCCGCCAGCAGCGTCGCGACCACCGCGTTGCTCACGAAGGTCATGTCCCTGCTCTGCTTGCCGTCGCCGTAGACCCGGGCGGGCTGCCCGTTGAGAAGCCGCTTCGCGAAGATCGCGATCGCCGCCCCGTACTGCGAGTCGGCGGACTGCCGGGGCCCGAACACGTTGAAGTACCGGAGTGAAGCGGTCGAAAGGCCGTAGTTCTGCGCCCACACGCTCAGCAGGTGCTCGCCGGTGAGCTTGGTCACCGCGTACGGGGACATGGGTCGTGGCAGCATCGACTCCACATTCGGCAGCACCGGCTGGTCGCCGTACACCGACGAGGACGACGCGGCTATCACCCGCTCGACCCGCGCCGCCCGCGCAGCCTCCAGCACGCGGAGCGTGCCGGTCGCGTTCACGGTCCAGGACCGCACGGGATCGGCAACGGACTTGGCAACGCTGCCCACCGCCGCCAGGTGGAACACCGTCTGGCAGTTGGCGAACGCCTGCTGCAGGGCCGCCCCGTCCAGGATGGAAGCGTGGAAGAAGTGCAGGCGGTCGGCCTCGAGCTCGATGAGGCCCGCCAGGTGCTCCAGGCTGGAATTGGAGAGGTCATCGATGACGCTGACCGTGGCCCCCACCGCCATGAGCACATCGATCAGGTGCCCTCCGATGAACCCCGCCCCCCCCGTGACGCAGACCGCCCTCCCGTCATAGAAGGGGCGCAGGCGGGCGACGGTGTCGGCGGGGAGCTTCATGGGTTGCGGGTGAATGCTACCACGGCTGGAGCGGCAAGGGGCACTACCGCAGGCACGCCCCCCCGGAGAAGACGCTGAGCAGGGCGTCGATATCCAGCGTGTCGGGGAAGAGCCCGTCATTGTTGAAGTCGATGTCGCCGCAGCTGGGGTCGTTGGAGCACGGTCCCCCGCTGAAGACGGTGAGGAAGTCGTCGATGTCCTGCGTATCGGGGAAGAGGCCGTCGGCATTGAAGTCCACGCCGTCGCAGACGGCAGGGCAGACATCGCCGTTCGCGTCCATCAGCTCCATCTGCTGGATGTTGGTGTTGTAGTTGAAGTAGAGGTACACGTACGCGATGTGGCGGCCGGCGAGCTCGGCGAGGATGGCGGGGTCGATCCCCGGCTCCAGTCGGGGGTCGAAGATGTAGAACTCCTCGTGGTTGTGGTGGCCCGGCTTGTAGGTCTGCGAGAAGTACCCGTGCAGCTCGATGGGTCGGCTGGCAAGGCCCGTGATGATGGTGCGGTCCCACGCGGCGAGGTCCGCCGTGTAGAAGTCCACGGGGAACACGGGGGGTTCGACCCAGTAGAACTGGGTA
Source organism: Phycisphaerales bacterium (assembly GCA_046350475.1). Classification (GTDB taxonomy): domain Bacteria; phylum Planctomycetota; class Phycisphaerae; order Phycisphaerales; family UBA1924; genus BJHL01. The sequence continues at coordinate 628,048 of JAXMAJ010000002.1, forward strand.
TCGACGGTGACGCCCCCGGGCATGGTGTACACACGGTGCTGGAGCGCGCCCGCGTGCAGTTCTGAGCACGGGCACACCAGCGCGGACTCGGTGAGCGTGGTGTCGGGCAGGGCGTAGATATCCACCACCGGCACAGGCCGCTCATGGGTCGCGGAAAGAACCAGGCTCGCCCTGGGCGCTTGACCCACATCGTGCAGCGTCAGGAGGGGGTTTGCAGACGGCGCGACCAGGGTGGGCACGTTCGTGGTCGCCAGCGAGAACGAGGTGGGATTGGCCATGGTCGCGGCAGACCAGGAGTCGGTCGCCGTGCCCTGGGCGAACGCGTACGAAGCGCCCGGATAAGAGCCCGGCGGGCCGGCCAGCGTCTCCGGAACGCACCCGTTATTGAACGTGAGCGACCCGGCCGCGAAAAGGCTGTGCGAAGTCTCCTCGGGCGTCAGGAATGTGTTGCGGGCCGTCAGCGACATCTGCACCTTCAGGCGGTGGTTGGAAAAGACGTTGCCGTATTCGCCCTGGAACAGGCAGTACTGCGTGGGCTGGGCGAGCAGCACCGGGGTCACGCTTGGGGTGGTGCTCGGCTGGGGCAGCTTGCGGACCTGCTTGACGTCGAGGTCCCCCCAGGGAGCAACCCGCTTGTACTCAAAGTCGAGCACCGACGTGCTGTCGCCGGTCTCCAGGGCGATCCGGCTGCCCACCTGGGCGAAGAGTGCGCCGAACGCAACGTGCGCATCAGGCCACGTGGGCATCACCGTTTCCCCCAGCGGCACGCGGTTGGAAGTCCGCTGCAGGAACGGCACCAGGCCGTCCCCGCCGAAGTAGTACACCACCGCCTCTTCCGGGATCGAGCCATCGTCGGGGTTCGTGATCGAGGTCGCGCCAAGCTGCGACACCAGGTTCATGACCGCCGGGAACGGGCGTCTGTCATAGGTCGCCACGCCGTTGGCCATCTCCGTGGCATCGGGGAACGAGTGGTGGCACAGCATCGCCATGCCCACCTGCGACTCGTCCACCCCCGCCCGCAACCTCTGGATGTACGCGTTGTCGTTGTAGAAGGACGCGTACACCTTGCGGATGGCGCGGAACACGCCCTTCTCACCCGAGTCGGTCGCGTCACACCAGGACGGACCGGTCGTGTCCGCGTCAATGTCGTCCATCAGGCACCCGCTGAACGAGTCGTACAGGCCCGCCCCCGTGTACCCGCTGAGGTCCTCCACGTTCGTGCTCGACCGGAACCGGAGCTTGGTGGAAGGGTCAAACCCGTACGCGGGGTCCTGCAGCGTCGCGAGCACCGCGCTGGACTGCGCCGGGCTGAAGGTCGTCTGCGAGGTGCTGGTGAACAGGGTGCGCACCCCCGTCAACGCGGACGAGAGCTGCGCGAAGTTGGGCGGCCACTGCTGGAAAGGCGCGAGCCGGTTGGTGATCTCCTGCCGGAGCGTGAGCCCGTTGGACAGCACCTGGTCCAGGTACCCGTTCCAGAGATCGAACGTGAACGCGACCGCGGGGCGGGCGTTGCCGGGGATGGCACGACGCAGGTACCCGTAGTTGCTCGCCTTGCCGCCCACGTACCGCACGTCCGCGGGCGTGAGGACATCCGTCGAAATGCTGTAGGCCCCCCGGGCCTCAACCGGCGTCACGGTGATGGTGCCCGCCCCGCGCATCGCCAGCACCTGGCCCTGGAAGGAGGCCGGCACCCACGCGTCAATGTCAGTGAACTCCACGTCCGACACCCCGTTCACGACGAACGCGGACAGAGCCGCTTTGTGCCCCACCATCGCCTGCGCAGCCGCCTGGTCCGACTGGATCGCCAGGTGCACGAAAGGCACGTTGTACGTCTGAGCCAGCAGCGCGACGTGCGAATTCGGCGTGGCCGGCGCGAGCGAAATGATGCCGGACACAAAGGGCAGCTCAGCCGGGATGCCGTCCGTCAGCAGGATGTCCTCCGGACGCAGCGTGCCCGCATTGAACGCCGCCTGCACCTGCGATCCCGGGACAAACCTGACCGTGCCCAGCGCCCAGCCCGCCGCGTACACCCGATTGCCGGTCGCCCACCGCGCCGTGCTGCTCACCGTCACGCCGTTGCTGGCCAGGAACGCCTGGTTGGCCTGGGCCGACGGCGTCTGCTCGAACGTGGGCATGTAGATCGCGGCCGCAGCTGGGCTGGCATCCACCCTGGTCTTGACCAGGTTGAACATGTCGACTACCTGCTGCGCCGTGAGGGCGTCGTTCCGGATGAACTGGATCCCGAACTCCCTCGGACCCACCCCGCTCGGAGACCCCGGCGGGAACAACACCGCCCCGAGCTGCACCTGCTGCCCCGACGCGTACAGAGATATCGCGTCGAAGTTCGTGCGGGGTATGCCCAGGTACGGGTCCAGCCGCTCCGCGGCGAACTCGTAATGGAATGGGTAGTGCACGCTGTCCTGGAAGTACACGCGCGTCGGGTCCGACAGCAGGATCGTAAACTTCACCCAGCGCGGGTCGTTGGGGTCCGTCGGCGCGACCGCAAACGGGTCGGTCGCCCATGCCACGGTGTTGCGCCAGTAAGGGGAAGGAGTAATGACCTGAGCGCTGGCCCGGAACGAAAAGCAGAGAACCGCAGGCACAAGTGCGGCCACAAACAAAAGCGCGCGTCGCATGGTGCACTCCCGGAAGGGGACAGAACCCCACTCTAACCGACGATCTGCTCCGCGACACCCATCCAAAGACCTATCAATGGGGTTTTCAACGCCGGCCCGTGAGCCCTGCTGTTCAAACACCCCTTATTGAAGGGGCAACCGGCACCCTGCCTCGACTTTCCCCCCGCCAACGCTAATATCTCAACCCCCTCCGGAGCACCGGGGGGCTTCTGGAGCAAGCCATGGCGACCACGTACAAGCCCGGTCAGACCCTCGTCTGCACCGTCAGCAAGGCCCCGATCAGCAAGAGCGCAAACGCCACGATCGAGCGCCTCATGCGCCTCGACCCCGCGAACACCAAGGCACTCCGCCGCGCCCAGCGCATGCGCCGCCAACGCATGGTCGTCTACAACCGCGGCAACCGCGACTGGGTGAGCCGCGAGAAGCCCGCCCGCGTGGTGTACGTCGCCCCCGGCAAGTCCTGGACCATGCCCTACTCGCTGGCCCTGGAAGGCGACCTCAAGCGCGTTGCCCCCTTCGTGTCCGTCAAGGCCAAGTAAGACACCCACGCAACCAACTTCACCGTGTGGAACAGACCGCGGCCCTGAGAGCCGCGGTTTTTCTTTCCACTAGCGTGGCTCGCGGCTCAGAACCCTCGCGGGCACCCCCACCACCGCTGCACCATCGGGAACATCCCGAGTCACCACCGCACCCGCACCGATGGTGCAGCCCGAGCCGATGCGCACGCCCGGAAGCACGCGGGCACCCAGGCCCACCAGCGTGTCGCTCCCGACCATGACATTGCCACCCAGCACCGCCCCGGGCGCGATGTGCGTGTTCTCACCGATCTCGCACTCGTGCTCGACGATCGCCCCGGTGTTGATGATCGCGTGAGCGCCGATCGACGCGCACGGCTGCACCACGCTCTGCACGGCCAGCAGCACCCCCGGACCCACCCGGGCCCGGGCAAGGTCCAGCAGCGCGCGATCGCACCACCACACGCCGGCGAACGTGCACCCGGCGAGCCCCGATTGCAGCACCCGCCTCCGGGCTTCGATGCCCCCTATCGCGAGTATCACCGGCACGCCGGAGCCCGCAGCGTCAACCACCCTGCCCAGCCACGCCAGGCCCGCGCCGCTGGCGCAGACAGCCCGCGGGTTGTCGTCGTAAAACCCCCCGACGCGCAACCCCGCAAGCGAGGCAACATGCGCCACCACGAGCGCGTGCCCTCCACCTCCAACAAGCCGGATGACAGGCTGCGTGTCCGCGGGCTGCGCCATGCCATGAGCATATGGAGCAGGGCATCGCGTCGGACGATCCAACCTCGATCGCGAGATACCCTGAACCATGGAGCCCGTCCGCATCGCCGCCGTCCGTTACCTGAACACCGCCCCGCTGGTGGAAGGGCTCGAGCTCGTGCACGGACTCTCCCACATGCCCACCGTGCCCAGCCGCATCGCCCCGATGGTGCTGAGCGGGGAGGCGGACATCGGGCTGGCCTCGGTGATCGACGCGGCGGACGGCAGGCTGACCCTCCTGCCCGCGGGCATGATTGGGTGCGACGGACCAACGCTCACCGTCCGCCTGTTCTCGGCGGTACCTTGGGAACAGGTCACGGAACTGTGCGCCGACACAGACAGCCACACCTCAGTCGTTCTCGCCCAGCTCGTCCTCCAGCACCGCTTCGGCGCACGGGTGAGAGCCCGCGGCTTCGACGCCCGCGAACGCGTCGCCGTCCACGGTGGTGCTCCCGCCCCGTCCCTCGCGGAAGCTTGGCCGCCATCCCTGCTGCTCATCGGCGACAAGGTGGTGACCGACTCACCCCCGGCCGTCCGCTACCCGTACCAGCTGGACCTGGGCGAAGCGTGGAAGGAGTGGACCGGCCTCCCGTTTGTCTACGCGGTGTGGATGTGCCGGACAGACGACCTCGCCAAAGACGTATCCCGGGAGCGGCTCCTGACCGCCGCCGCCCTGCTCGAACGTCAACGCCTCCACAACGCATCCCGACTGGACTGGATCGTGCAGACGCGGGCACCCGCAGCACGGTGGCCCATGGACCTGGCCCGCCGGTACCTGGGGTCGCTCCTGCGGTACTCCCTGGGCGACCGCGAACAGGAGGCGGTGGGCAGGTTCCTCGCCCTGGCCCACGACGCGGGGCTGGCCCAGGCCGCCCAGCCCTCGTGGGCCAGGCTCCACGCGACGGCGTGACGGCGGAACTCACCGGCCCGCCGGCCCGGCGGAAGCGGCGCGTTCACGCTCCGCCCAGTCCAGCAGCTGACCGACCCGGCGCTGCCGGTAGGTCTCGTCACTCCAGATCGAAAAACCCGCAGACTCGTGCGCCGGGATGTCGGCAGGCCTCGTGATCGGCTTCGCGTCGATTCGCACGACCAAAGGCACCGCACCAGGCCGCGTCGCCCGGGCGTCCTTGGTTTCACCCACGTGACTCATGCGCGACGAATCGGCGAACGTGTACACGGTCCCGGGGGGCACCTGCGCCATATCCACGCCCGGCGCCACCTCGAGGTACGCGCCCTTCGGGAAGACCGCGACCAGCCCCCCGTGGGCCCGTGCATACGCGCCCTTCTCGAACCCCTGCATGCCCCGAAGAAGTCGGGAACGCGCATCTACCTTGTACACCCGATCGAAGTTCATCGGGGAACGCAGGTCCACGCCCATGTCCCGGTAACTGCTGGAAAGCTCGGTGCGGTCGCCCACCCCCTGATCCACCGCCTGGAACTCCGGCTGCGATCCGGACCGGGGCTTCCCGCCGTCACCCGTGGGCGGCGCCCAGCCCGCGAACGCAACAGCGCACGCGGCGGCGGACAGCAGGCAAAGGTGGGCTGAGGAAGAGGGCATAGACAGACCGTGCATATCGGCACAGACAGGACCGGCCTACTCCGCGAGTATGTAATCCAGCTTCAGCACCAGGACGGCGTTGGGGTCGTCGGTGGGCAGTTCCTGCAGTTTCTTGCCGGTCGCAGTCCATTCGTACAGCGACGCCAGCAGAGGCCCGTCCCAGTCCGGAGAGCCGGTGGTCTTGCCGGGCGCAAACTCCGCCTTCACAACCTTGCCCGCACGGTTGAACTTGATGATCACCAGCGGGTTGCTCGGGCGCGACATCGCACGCGTCGTCATCGTGTAGCGCGGCAGCTTGGGCCGGATCCGGATGCCCTCGTGCGCGATGGGCGTCCCCGGGCGGAACTTGGTGGAGATCTCGCGGGACGACGCGGGACTCTCCGCGTCCGACTTCTTGCCAGGAACCTTGGACTCCGACCCGGGCTGCACGGCCGGGGCCTGCCCACCACCGGCCCCCAGCGGAGCACCCAGCACGGAAGACTCGTGCGCCTCCTGCTCATCGATCGCCAGGCTGGCCGGCTTCTCCTGCTTAGTCGCCTCTACCAGCGGTTTGGGGACAGTCACGTCCACCGGGGCCTGCTCGGGCATGAGCCCTGTGATGTCCTGCGGCTTGGGGGCAATGGGCGCATCATGCAGGCCTACCCGCTCAGCAGCCCCGTCGGCAGCTTCCTGCACATGCGCACCGTTTGATGAAGCGCCGTCTTCCTCGCCCCCGGGGCTGCCGTCATGGCCCTGCCGCGCCACCGACTCCTCCCGAGCAGAGTCCTGACCTTGTGATTCACTTGTCTTCGCCGGACCTGAATCGTCACCCTCACCGCTCCCCGATCCGGAACCCTTCCCCCCAACTCCGCGGTCGGTCTCCGTCGGCTGCGCGGCGGGCCCCTCGTGCACGTCGTCGTTCCCACGTCGGCCGGGGTCACGCGACATCGCGGGCTGGTCCGTGGTGGACTTCATCGCGTGGTGCTCGGTCCCCTGGGCCGCGCCGAGCCAGTTCGGCGTTTGCGCGTCCGAGCGGTCGATGCCGGGCGTAACCTCGATCTCGGTGTGGGGCGGCTTCATCGGCCCCACTTCCGGCACGGAAGCGACCGGCATCGGCCCCGGTTCGTGCGCGGGGACGGGTGCGGGCGCCGCAGCCGGCGGGCTTTCTTCAGGGACGTTCGGTCGCGCAACCAACGCAGGGGCGGAGAGCCCCTGCATCGCCAACGCGAGGTCGCTGGCAACACCCGACATCTGAGGCAATGAACGCGGGGATGCTGTCGTGTGGCCAAGGGCGAAGGAGTACAGCCCCCAGGCGAGCCCGGCATGCACCGCCAGACTTGCCACGAGAGCAGCCACCATCCTGCGTGAAGGCAGGGTGACGGTGAACCGGACGGGTTGGGCGGCCACGGCCATGGGCTGGTGATTATTCGCTCGCCGACCACCCCCGGGTTCGCGCCAAGGGAACGCCCCAGTCGCGGGGCAATTCTCGGGAAACCGAAGCCCACGAGGGAGATATGGCATCCCCAACGTCCAAGAATCACCCGCCTGAGTCCCCCAGGAGCATGCCGTGGCACCACGCCGATCTGTACCGCCCTTCCTGTTGCTTCCCGCCGTCGCGTTCACGTTCGGGTCCTGCGCCCGCCACGCGGCTACCCCGCCCCACGCCACCAGCGAGCACGCCGAGGTCGCGCAGACACAGCACGAACACAGCGCGGATGATCACAGCGACCATGACGAATCCGAACACGCCATCCCCGCACCGCCCCCGCCGGCGGATGACACGCCCCCGCCGCCCGTGAAGTACCTGGGCGTGGGAGATCCCGCGCCATCCGTGGCAGGTCTGATCTGGATCCGCCCCGGGCCGCAGGAGAACGTCGCACACCAACCGGTCAAGCAGTTTGAACCCGGGACTATCTACGTGCTCGACTTCTGGGCCACCTGGTGCGGCCCCTGTGAGGGGCTGTTCCCTCATACCAGCGAGTTGCAGGACCGCTTCGCGAAGGACAAGGTCCGGTTCATCGCCATCAGCATCTGGGAACCCAGCAAGCCGCTGGGCAACTACGCGAATTATGCGGAGCGGGTCGCCGCCTTCGCAAAGAAGCACGCTGACACCATGCGGTTTGACGTTGCCTACGAGGGTGACGACGCCGCCATGGCCGCCGCCTACATGCGGGCCGCCAACCGTGTCAGCATCCCCAGCGTGTTCGTGGTTGGTCGCGACGGGAAGGTGGCGTGGATCGGCCACCCCAGCTTTGACCTCGAGCGCGTCCTCACGGCGATGGTCGCGGGGAGCTTCGACGCTGCGGCGGAGGAGAAGGCCGTGAGGGACCGCGAGGCCCGCCGGCTCAAGGGCATGCAGCTGGCGACGAAGCTGCAGAAGCACGTGCACGCGGGCGAGTTCGAGGACGCCGTCGGGGTGTGCGACCAGATCCTGGCACTGGACCAGGAACGGACGATGTTCGCGCCCACCGCGGCCGGCAAGTTCAGGGTGCTGCTGACCGGCATCAAGGACCCCGCCCGCGCCGCGGCATACGCGCGCCAGGCTGTGAAGGACTACCCCCACGCACCCGCCGTCCCGATCGGCATCGCAGGTGCGATCCTCCTGGCCGATGGAGCCCCCGAGCGGAGCGTGCCGCTCGCCAATGAAATGATGGACCTTGCCGAATCGCAGCTGCAGGGCACCAGGCCGGCGCCGCAGGACCGGCCGATCGGCCCGGCGGCCATGTACGCGGCGATCGCTCGCCTGGAAACGCTCATCCCCGCCGCCGGCGACCCCATGCGGGCCCAGCTGGAAGAGGACCTGCGCCTGTACAAGGACACGCACCACGACACGCCGGCGGGCGGGCAGGGGAAGTAAGCGTGCGGCGCACCTGGCCCAACCTGGAGGTGTCCGTGTTCACCCGGGGGCTTGCCGGGTGGGTGCTGACCAGCGCCCAGTCGCGCGAGTTGGACCGGCTCGCCCTGGCTGAATTCGGCCTGCCGACCCTGGTGCTCATGGAGAACGCGGCCAGGGCCGTCGCGGACGTTGCACTTGATGTTCTGGAGGAATCGCCCGGGGAGGTGCTGGTCCTGGCCGGCCCGGGCAACAACGGGGGTGACGCGCTGGCCGCGGCCCGCCACCTGCACAACGCGGGCATCGCTGTGGGCGTTGTGCTGGCGTACCCCGCGGCCATCTCCAAGGGCGACTGCGCGCTGCACCTGCGCACGGCCCGGGCGATGCACATCCCGGTGCGCGCGTGGGAAGTTGGGCGGCCGCTGACGGCCGGTGCGCCGGCCCTCATCATCGACGGCGTGTTTGGCACGGGGCTGGCACGCCCTCTGGACACCTCGACCGCCGCCCTCGTGCACGCGGCCAACGCCCTCGCGTCGGCCGGGCCTCTGGTGCTGGCGGTTGATGTGCCCACCGGGCTCGACGCCGACACGGGCCTTCCGGTGGGCGGCGGGCCGGCGCACTCGGTCGTCAGGGCGGACGCCACCGTGACGTTCGGGGCGGCCAAGCCGGGGCTGCTGTCGCTCGCGGCGCAGGCGCTGGTCGGGGAGGTGATCGTGGCGGACATCGGGGTGCCGGCCGAACTGGTCCGGCGTCTGGGGACGCCCCTGCAGGACGGCAGGGCGCCCGGGGAGGGCCGTGAGCCGCCGGCGCCCCCCACTGCCTGGAGCCGTTGAAAGCCGGCGGCCTGCGCAGGGGGCAGCGGCGTCATAGCATTTTGGACCCACGTGGAGCGACCAATGCCCGTCCGGATGGAACTCTCCCGCATCCTGATCCGCGAGCTGAATGATTACCAGATCATTGAGCTGCGCGAGGTCGTCGCCGACGAGGCGGGGGCGCCGGTGCAGGCCGAGGGCGGGAGGTCGTTCCCCATCGTGATCGGGCTGCCGGAGGCGCAGGCGATTGAGCGGCGGCTCAAGGGCATCACCATCAAGCGTCCGCAGACGCACGACCTGCTGGCGAGCGTGATCCGCGAGACGGGGTCGCGCCTGCAGTCCATTTCCATCACGGACCTGGCGGAGCACACGTTCTTTGCGACGCTGGACGTCCGCAAGGAGAACGGGGACCTCATCCACGTGGACTGCCGTCCCAGCGACGCGATTGCGCTGGGGATCGCGGAGAGCGTGCCGATCTTCGTCGCGGAGCACGTGCTGGAGAGCGCGATGCGGGACGACCAGTCGCAGCAGTAGCGCGGGCGGGCGGTGGCGCCGGGGCGTCCCCCTGCGCCGGGGTTCCTGCGCGTGCTTCTCGGGCGTGTGGTGCACGTGGCGCGTCCGCGAACTCGTGAGGGGGATTCCACGCGTGAAGTTGGCGAAGATGGGCTCCGATGACCGCCCGTGACGGTCGGGCATTCTGGGCAAGCGGCGACGCACGGACGCGTCGCCCGTTGCCCGGCCCGGGCGATCGCGTGGTGTCCCCCATGAGCAACAAAGAACTCAACGGCGAGGCGGAAGGCACGGGCGAGGACCTTTCCCGGAAGCGGATCTTCACCACGGGTGAGGCGGCCGCGGTGTGCAAGGTCAGCCAGCAGACGATCATCCGGTGCTTTGACGCCGGGCGGCTGCAGGGATTCCGGGTGCCGGGGAGCAAGTTCCGGCGGATCCCGCGTGAGGAGCTGGTGCGTTTCATGAAGGCGAACGGGATACCGCTGGAGGCGCTGGAGGGCGGGAAGCGGCGGATCCTGATCGTGGACGACGACCCGGCGATCGTGGACGTGTACGTGGACCTGCTGGGGCGTGACACGAGGCTGGAGCTCAAGACGGCGGGGAACGGGTACGACGCGGGGCTGTACACGGAGCAGTTCCGGCCGCACCTGGTCATCCTGGACTACCTCCTTCCGGACATCAACGGCAACCATGTGTGCAGGCGGATCCGGGAGAACCCTGCGCTGGCGAGCGCGAAGGTGCTGTGCGTGAGCGGTGCGATCAAGCAGGAGGACATCGACGGGCTGATGGCGGCGGGGGCGAACGCGTTCCTGCGGAAGCCGTTCTCGATCGAGGAGCTGTGCAAGCGGATCGGCGAGCTGCTGGAGATGGAGGGTGTGGCCTCCCCCGAGCAGCCGGCGTGACCTTGGAGCGTGCATGACAGGGACGCACACGGGCGTGGCGCGGGGTCGGGGCGGGTCTGCCCCGGCGTCGCTGCACGCGCGGGCGCGCCAGGTGGAGCTGATCCTGGAGCGTGTGGACGCGATCCCCACGCTATCGCCCATCGCGGCCCGGGTGCTGAAGCTGGGTTCGGCGAGCGATGTTGAGATGGACGCACTGGCGCGGGTGATCGAGACGGACCCGGCGCTCACGGTGCGGATCCTGGGGATGTGCCGGCGCTCCGACAAGGGGCTGGGCGACCGGATCACCAGCGTCAAGCGTGCGGTGGTCATGCTGGGGCTGGAGGCTGTGCGGTCGGCGGTGCTTGCGGTCTCGGTGTACGACCTGCTGGCCAAGGACGAGCGGGCGCAGAGGGCGGACCGGTCGCTGGCGGGGGAGGGCGCGGGCCCGGGCGGGTTTGACCGGACGGGGTTCTGGAAGCACTCGGTGGCGGTCGCGTGCGCGGGCGAGCTCATCGCGGCGGAGCACAGGCAGTTGAAGGTGCTGCCGGAGGAGGCGTTCCTGGCGGGGCTGCTGCACGGGGTGGGGAGGATCATCCTGTCGAGCGTGCTGCCCCGGGCGTACGACGGCGTGCAGCGCCTGGCGGAACGGCGGGGGATTGCCAGCGCGGGGCTGGAGCATGAGATGCTGGGGATCGACCACCATTCCGCGGGTCGGCGGGTGGCGGCGCACTGGGGGCTGCCGACGGCGATCCAGGACGTGATCTGGCTGCACGACCAGCCCAAGGCGGCGGTCGCGGACGGTGCGCACGCGCGGCTGGTGCTGCTGGTGACTGCGGCGCGGACGCTGTGCCGGCGGCTGTGCCTGGGGCAGAGCGGCGACTTCGGTCCGTGCGCAGCGCTGGAAACGGTGTGGGCGGATGCGGGGGTGGGGGCGGAGCCGCAGGCGATCGCGGCCAAGCTGCACGGCGCGGTGGCGTTGCGGCTGGGCTTGCTCGGGATCGACGCGGGCACGACGCCGGAGCTCATGCTGGACAGCCTGGCGACGGCGACGCACCAGCTTGCGAAGACGACGGCCACCCTGCACGAGCGGGCCCGGCTGGCCAGCCACCAGTCGCGGGTGCTGGATGCGGTGGCGGCGTTCCAGAAGGCGTCGCCCACTGCGCAGTCGTTCGAGGAGCTGTCGGTCTCGATCTTCGACGCGGCGGACACGGCGCTGGGGACGGGGCGGCACGGGCTGCTGGTCTCGCGGGTGGAGGATGATGAGGAGTTGTGGGCGCTGCTGACGCGGGGCAGGGGCGAGGTGCGTGAGCACACGCTGGCGCCGCCCGCGGGTGCGACGGAGTCGGCGCTGGTGTCGCTCCTTGCGGGCGATGGCCCGCAGCAGGCGCCGGCCCTGACGGAGTGGATCGGGCGCCGCATGGGGACGGACGGCAAGGAGCCGGTGCTGCTGATCCCCCTGGGCCCGGGGCGTGCGCTGCTGACGGACGCGCCGGTGGGGGCGGGCCAGACGCTGGCGGCGCTCACGGCGTGCTGGAGCGCGGCGATCGAGACGACGGCGGGGCGTGAGCAGGCGCGGAGGCTGGAGGAGCAGCTGGTGCACGCGAACCGGACGCTGGTGGAGGCGCAGGGGAAGCTGGCCCAGCGGGAGGCGCTGGCGCGGCTGGGGGAGACGGCGGCGGGCGCTGCGCACGAGTTCAACAACCCGCTGACGGTGATCGCGGGTCGGGCGGACCTGCTCATGGCGCGGCTGCAGGGGGAGCGGGACAAGGCGGCGGTCGCGGCGATCTCTTCGGCGGCGCAGCAGATCAGCGGGATGATCGCCAGCATGCACCTGCTGAGCCGGGTGCCGGCGCCCGCGCCGGGGCCGGTCAACCTGGTGGAGCTGGTGCGGCGGAGCATCGCGAAGGCGAAGCGGCGGACCGGGGCGCGGATCGAGATCAACATCGACCTGCTGCGTCTGCCGGAGTCGTTCGTGACGGACGGCGAGCTGTTTGTCGGCGCGCTGGTGGAGCTGCTGAGCAATGCGCTCGAGGCGTGCCCGCGCGGGCCGGTGACGCTGGAGGAGCACCGCGAGGGTGATGTGCTGCGGTTCACGGTGACGGACCGGGGGCCGGGGCTGACGGAGCACGCGATGAAGCACGCGTACGACCCGTTCTTCAGCGAGCGGGAGGCGGGGCGCGGGCGGGGCATGGGTCTCACGCGTGCGCGGGTGATGGCGCAGGCTCTTGGGGGGGACATCCACCTCGAGAGCGCGCCGGGGGACGGGTGCCGCGCGGTTTTGACGGTGCGGGAGTTCTCGCGGCCGGCGTAGGCGCCTGGTGATCGCAACCCACTGTGGGTGCTGGCTCTGCGCGGGGCGGGGCGGCGGGGTCCTGCGCCCCCACGGGGGGTGGGTGTGGGGCGTTGCAGACGGATTATTCGGAACAGGCTGAACTGGCGGGGCGTGCGCGTCGATGCACACACGGCCACGGTTGACCGTGGCATCCCATGGCACGCAAGAAGACCCAACCTCAGGCGGATCAGCACGGTGAGGACCAGCGGCCGGTGCATGTGCACCCGGTCGTGGGCCAGGGCCGGGCGCGGGCGCTGCGGGTGGTGGTGCTGACGCTGGGGGCGGAGGCGAGCTCCATCCTGCCGGCGCTCAGCGCGGCGGGCGTGGAATCGGTCGTGTGCACCCAGGCGCAGCGCGTGGAGGATGCGCTGCAGCGTGAGGCGTTTGACGCGCTCATCGTGTGCCCCGGGGAAGCGCAGGCGACGCCGCACAGCACGCTGGCGTGGGTCGCCCGGCGGCGTGACCTGCCGGCGGCCGTGATGGCCCTGCCCGGCCCCACGATGGAGCTTGCGGGGCTGTGCCTGCGGCACAACTTTGCGGACCTGATCGACACGTGCTGCCCGGCCCACGAGCTGCGGCGGAGGCTGGAGTCCGCCGCGAAGCGGACGCTGCTGGAGCGCCGTCGGCGGAACCAGGAGCGTCGCCGTCGGCGTGACGTGGATGACATGCGGGCGGCCCTGGAGCGTTCGCGGGACGCGCTTGCCGAGCAGGTGGGGGGCGTGTGCGAGCAGTTGGCGGGGTCGTACCGCGACCTGACGGGCCAGCTCAAGACGGTGGCGCTGGCGAGCGAGCTGGAGACGCTGCTGCGTCAGGAGCTGGACGTGGAGAGCCTGCTGCGGACGACGCTGGAGTTCACGCTCCGGAAGGTCGGCCCGACGAACACGGCGATCTTCCTGCCCGGGAGCAGCGGGGACTGGTCGCTGGGGGCGTACGTGAACTACGACTGTCCGCGCGAGTGCGCGGAGGAGATGCTGGAGAAGCTTTGCCACGTGGTGGCGCCGGGCTATGAGGATCGCCCCGGCCTGCACGTGCTGGCCAACGCCCATGCCCTGTGCGCGAGCGGCGAGGAGCCCTTGCCGTGGATGGACGACCATGCCCTGGTGATCTACTCGTGCGTGCACGAGGGTGAGTGCATCGCGGTGGTCGCGGCGTTCCGCGACCGGCGGACGCCGTGGGGCGAGCCGGCGGTCACCACGCTGAGGCTGATCGGCGAGTTGTTCGGCAAGCAGCTGCACCGGACGATCCGGACGCACCACCGGCACATCCGGAAGGCCGCGTGGGGCGAGGACGAGGGGATGGCTGCGTAGGGGGAGGGCGTGTGACAACCCGGTGCGTGCAGGGCGGCCTTTTTCCCGGGGTGTTCCGGGAGGGGCTGTGATTTCAGGCGTTTTTGGAGCGGTACGCGGTCCGAGAACGGCTGTTTTGTGCACTTGCGCTGTGGGGGGTGGACAAGGGGCAGAGGGGGAAGTAGCGGAGTGGTCAAGAGGGGAGTTGGAGAGATGGTGTGAGGGGGCGGGTGGGGGCTTTGAGGAGGGGTTGGGGATAG
>JAXMAJ010000003.1:0-343094 GCA_046350475.1 Phycisphaerales bacterium
CGCGCGGGGGGTGAGTCCGGAATAGAAAGTGGTTGTTCTGCGGATCCACCGCTCGGTCAATTTTGAGCTGCGGCGTGGTGGCCTTTCACCCAACCCCCTGGGCACGCAGCCACGCGCACACACCAGCCCATAGAGTTCGCCATGCCAACGCTGGTCGTCATCGAGGGCCCTTCCCTGGGCGCCCACCTCCCCATCGCAGACGCGCCCGTGTCCATCGGGCGCGAGGACACGTGCACCTTTCAGATCCTGGACCCCCAGGTTTCGCGCACGCACCTCCGGGTCTGGCGCGACGCCGGCAGTGGCAGGCACGTCGCGGGCGACTACCGCAGCGGCAACGGCGTGTTCATCAACGACAAGCAGATGCTGCTCGACACCTTGCTGAACGACGGCGACAAGGTCCGCATCGGCCAGACGACCCTCATGTACCTCGCCGCCGACTTCCCGGACGCGCCCAGCGCAGCCGCCGCCGCCAAGAAGAAGGGCGAGTGGAAGCGCCCCACACAGGTGAACTGGAATTCGTGACCCCGGGGCCCCGGCTCTCACCGTCCAGGCTGCGCAGCCGCCTTGGCCCGGAGTTCCTCCAGGAAGTTGACCACCAGCTCGATCCGGGTCGGCCGCTCGTTCTCGCCCTGCAGCACGACCATCATCCGCCCGTCAGGGCCCCAGGAGAAGCCCCTGGTCTTGAGCTCCTTGAAGCTGTACAGCACCTTGGGCAGCGACGCGCTGAAGCGGGGCTCGGTCTGCACCTCCACGCTCATGACCTGCTTGTCGCCGTCCACGTACCGGATCTCCTTGCCGTCCGGGCTCCACCAGCCGACGCCATCATGGCCGCCCGTCGAGACCTGCACCCGCCCCGCCGCGGCGTCCCGCGCGCCCGACGCTGCGCCCGTGAAGGGCTGAACATACAGCTCGTGCCGCCCGGACTCCACCGAGCAGAACATCACAAACTTTCCGTCCGGCGAGAACCGCAGGGCGTGCTCATCGGCCGGAGAATCCAGGTAAGGGGTCGCCTTCCACGGTGCGCCGTCCGCCCCCCGCTCCAGCATCAGCACATCCCCGTTGTTGCTCGTCACCAGGTCCACCTGTGACACCGCGAGTGTCTTCCCGTCGGGCGACCACGCGACGGGGATCAGCATCGTCTGGGCGCCCGGGCTCGCGAACAACTTCACCGGCTCGCCCGAACCGTCCACCCGGCGATCCCAGATCGAGAATTCCTGCGGCGTCACCGAGCCGTACGTGACGCGCTGCCCGTCCGGGCTCCACACAAACTCCCACGTCGGCCCCTGCGTCGGGAGGCGGCTGAACGTCCGGCGCGACATGTCCTGCACCCACAGGTCCGTCGGCAGCTCAGCGGGGTCCACCGTATCCAGGTTCGCGGCCAACCGCCCGCCGTCGGGCGAGATCGCGATGCTGCCGTACGCGCGCGACGGCGCACCAACCGGCTGTGGCTGCCCCTGCTGGTCGAGCCACATGAGGCGCCGGCCGGAGAGGTCGCCGGCGTTGGCCGTCAAGGCCAGCGTGCCGTTCGCCGAGATGAAGAACTGCCCGTTCAGGCCGGGGCCGCTCCAGAGCGTGACCGGTTCCCCGACAACCTGCAGCGTGTCCATGTCCAGCCGCGCCGCGATCAGCGCGTTCTGGTTCCGCCGCGCCACCACGTAGCCCCCGGGGACGAGCGTGGTCCCCCCCGCGCCCTGGAGCAGCGGCGTCCGCTTGCCTGTGACCAGGTCAACCACCTCCGTCCGCTCCTTGATCGACTGCCCCACCAGCGACCAGCGGCTGGCCAGGATGGACTTGCCGGGCACGAGCGGGCGCACCTCGCCCCAGTTGTCGATGGCCTTTGATTGCTCCTCTTTCAGCACGACCCGCGGCTCCCCGCCCGCAGCCGAGACGGCGAGGATCGTCTGCTGCCACGCCACCGCGATGATGATCTCGCGGTCCGCCGACCAGCAGAGGGAAAAACCGCCCCCCGCGGGCAGTTCGCAGAGTGTTTCCGCCGTGCCCACCGGCCGCCCGTTGTCGAGCGCGATCTTCTTGAGCAGGACCTTGCTCTGGGCCGCGTCCTTCGCCGCGGCGAACGCGAACCAGCGCCCGTCACCGGACAGGGCGCCGTCCATGACCCCCTCGGTGCCCTCGATCACCTTGACCTCGTCCCGGTCCAGGCGCCGCACCACCAGCACGCCGCCCGGCTTTGTGCTGCCGGCTTCCATCGTGGGCCAGGCCTTGTAGAGCACGAACCGCGCGTCCGGCGCGATACCGACGACGTACATGAGCTCCGGCTTCTCTGGGACCGCGGTCGAGACGTGGAGGATCTGGGGCGGGGACTCCGTCGCCGGCCGGGCGACCCCCCGCGCGAGCGCCCAGCCCGCCCCGCCCGCCAGGAGCGCCGCGCCGCCGACCAGGCCGACCAACACACCCCGGCGACGCCCCGACGCCGAGACCTGCGCCGAAGCCGCCGTCCACTCATGCCCCCCGATGGCCCGCTCCAGCTCCAGGCGCGCGTCCCCGATGTCGTGCAGCCGGTTCCTCCGGTCCTTCGCAAGGCAATGCCTGAGCAGCTCACGCACTCTTCCCGGCGTGGCCGCCGGGAGCAGCGTCCAGTCGGGTTCCCGGTGCAGGATCGCACCCAGAGAATCCGTCACCGTCTCTCCCGGGAATGGACAGGCGCCGGTGAGCATCTCGTAGACCACGCACCCGAACGAGAAAATGTCCGACCGCTTGTCCACCGGCTTCCCGCGCGCCTGCTCCGGGGACATGTAGCCCGCCGTCCCCAGGATCACGCCGGGGACCGTGGGAGAATGCACCGTGGGCGACCCGGGCGCGGGCGAATGCGTCGTCGAGGGCGCACCCTCCGCCGTGCGCGCCAGGCCGAAGTCCAGCACCTTCACCACACCGTCGGGCGTCACCATGACGTTGCCGGGCTTGACGTCGCGGTGCACGACGCCCTTTTCGTGCGCAACCTCCAGCGCATCGGCCATCTGCCGCGCGATCGACAGCGCCTCCTCCACGGGAATCGCGCCGCTCCCCAGCCGCTCGGCAAGCGTCTCCCCCTCGATGAACTCCAGAATCAGGTACTGCCGGCCCTCGCCCTCCTCAAGCCCGAATATCGCGCCGATGTTGGCATGACTGAGCGACGCGAGCACCTTTGCCTCACGCTGGAACCGGGTCAGCCGGTCAGCGTCCGAAGCAAGGTGCGCCGGCAACGCCTTCACCGCCACCTGCCGGTCCAGCCGCGTGTCCCGGGCGAGGAACACCTCCCCCATGCCGCCGCGGCCGAGTTCACGCTCGATCTGGTATGGGCCGACGGTGGCGGGGTGCATGGGCGGGCAGTGTATCGGAATACCCGCCTGAATTGGGGCACCACGCCCAACGTTTCCTGCAGCGTGCGTCCTGCAACCGAGCTCCTCACCAAGCTAATCCTTGTGGTTGGGCCGTTCTCGATGGCCACGACCGCGTGAGATCGCAACAAGTGGGGGTCCGTGGCTTCCCGTCCCACGACCATCCACGCTGGAAGACGCCCACGCCCCCACCATCTTCACACCAGGCACGGCCCGCCACTGAACACACTCAGCAGGCTGTCAATGTCCGTGGTGTCCGGGAAGAGCCCGTCGTTGTTGAAGTCGATGTCACCACAGGTGCCCGTCGAGCACGCACCCCCGCTGAAGACGCTCAGGAAGTCGTCGATGTCGGCCGTGTCCGGGAAGAGACCGTCCCCGTTGAAGTCGATCGCATCGCAGCCCGACGCCGCTGCGAAGCACGCCCCCTCCATCCGGACCCGGTACGGTCCCATCACACCCGCGCCCGCCCAGGAGGCGAGCGCAGACGCCCCGCCCGGTCCGTCCGGCGCACGCTGCACCGCGTAGGGCACGTCGTTCCAGAGCGGCCGGAGCTGCGCGTCCAGCGGGTCCACGTTGAAGTGGCTGACCGCCAGCAGGTACTCCCCCGGCGTGAGCGTGAACAGACCGACCCGCGAGAGCGTCGTGCCGGCCCCGGCATAGCCGGCGGGGATGTCATCATCCATGAGCACGCCGTGACCGCTCGTGTCAAACAGGTACAGGCGGGTATCCAGGTTCTCCGAGGTGCCGCCGAACGTTGTCGCGTAGAACGCAACCGCGTCGCAGATGTCGATGCGGTAGATGTCCGCGTCCACCGGCCCGTCCAGCACGCCGGAAATCTCGATGAAAGGCTCGACGCCCGCCGGTGACTGCGCCGCGCCCGGCTGGTCGCCCGCGTCCCCCCCGCCGTCCCCGTGCTCGTCCCACTGCGCCGGCCAGTCGCACGCCCACACCGCGAAGTTGTTGACCGGCAGCGTCCCGTGTCCGAGCACGGCGTTGTTGAACCGCCCACCCACAAAGAACCCTCCCTGCACGCCCGGGGCGATCGCGCGCACCTCCACCGGGCTCGTGCCCCCCACGCCCCCCACGCCCCCCGCACTCCCCGCCCACGCACCGCTCGAAGGATCGACCCGCGCCAGGCACGGCGCAGGCTGCCCGCCCGCCGTCGTGAATGCTCCCCCCACAAGCACCGTGCCGGCGTCCAGCGCCGCAAGAGATTCCACCCGCCCGTTGACACCCGCCCCCAGCCCCGAGTACGTGAAGCTCCCCGGCGTGTACCTGCCGATGCCCGGCGCCGACGCCGTGCCCACCGTGCCGAAGCTGCCCCCCAGGATCACATGCTGCCCGTCGCCCGACACCGCCAGCGCATACACCGGGTCGGATGCGCCAAACCCCAGCGTCGTCCACGCGCCGCTGGACGGCGTGTACCGCGCAAAGTTCGTCGAGGTCGCCGTCGACGCAGACGGGAACGACCCGCCCACGTACACGTCGCCGTTCGGGAACACCGCGAGCGCGAACACCGCGTCGTTGAGCCCCGGCGCCCCGTTCAAGCCCACTCCCCCCACCGTCGCCCACGTGCCCGACGCGGATGTCCACTTCCGCAGGCGCGCCGCCGCCGTCGAGCCGCTGCCGCCGGCCATGACATCCCCGTTGGGCAGCACCGCGAGCGCATACACCACGCTCGGCACCGCGCCCCCGCCCATGGACGACCACGTGCCCAGCGCCGTGCTGTACCGCGCCACGTGGCTGGCGGGCACCACCCCCGCGCTCGTGAACGACCCGCCGGCGATCACATCGCCCGCGCCCGTCACCGCGAGCGACAGCACCGCGCCGCCGGAAACACCAGAGCCCATCGCGCTCCACGCGCCCGTCGCCGGGCTGTACCTCGCGATGTTGCTCGCCTCCACCGTGCCCGCCCGCGTGAACGCCCCCCCCACCACCACATCCCCGCCGGGCAACCTCACCGTCGCGTTGACGACGCCATCGGTGCCCGTCCCGGGCTCCCACGCCCCCGCTGCGGAAAAGTACCGCCCCAGGTGCCCGCTCGTGGCCCACCCGCCGATCGAGTCCGCCCCGGCGAGCACGTCACCGTTCGCCAGCCCCAGGACCGAGTACGGGAAGGACGCCGGCGCACCACCCGCGGGCCCCACCGCTGACCACGCCAGCGTCGCCGGGTTGCACCGGGCGATGTTGTTCGCCGCCGTTGCCCCGCCCGGGCCCACCGCCGTGAAGCCCCCGACCGCGAGATAGTCCCCCGCGGGCGTCGCCACCATGCTCCACACCTGCCCGTTGGGACCGATCCCGTACGGCGAGAACGAGTTCCCCGCGGGCGACCACAGCGTGACGTGCGACCCCGTCGGCATCAGCGGGCCCGCCAGGATGATGTCCCCGCTCGGCAGCTCGAGGATGCTCGCCATCGTGCTGGTGGGCCCCGGCGTGAACGACCCGTAGAACGGCTGCCACATGCTGAAGCAGAACGGGAACGTCGAGCAGTGCGACAGGAACCGGAACGCCGGCGTGCCAGCCGGGCTGTTGGCGTCGAAAACATAAGTATCACCGTTGGATGCGGCGCAGATGGCCGTGATGAAAGGCTGAGGATTGATCGAGCCCAGCCCCACAAGACCGGTCGCGCCCCATACCCCGGCGCTGTACGACGCAAGCCCCTGGGTGTACGGCGCGCCCCCCGCAGACGTGAACACTCCCCCGACAAGCAGCCCGCCGTTCGGCGTGCGGGCCAGCGCGTACACGCTCCCCGCCGTCCCGGCCCCCATCGCGGACCACACGCCCGTCACCGTGTCGTACATCGCCACGTTGTTCGCCGGCACGCCGCCCGCGTGGTCAAACGTGCCGCCCACCACCAGCACGCCGCCGGGCAGCACAAGCAGCGCCGCCACCTGCCCGGTCCCGCCCTGAAGGCGAACCCCGTCACCCAACGCCGCCCAGGCCCTCGTGCCCGGGTTGTACCGCGCAACCCCATTGACCACCACCCCCGCCGCAGCCCGGAACCATCCCCCCACCGCCACGTCGCCCCCCGGCAACTGCTGCATCGCCATGATTTCCCCGTCCACGTCCGCCGCAGCGCCGGACTCTCCAATCCAGTGCTGATAGCACTGCGCCCGCGCACCCGCCGACACCAGCCCCACCACCCCGCACGCGGCGCCCACAGACACCACCCCCACCATCCGGGACACCCAGCGAACCGCGGAACCAAGCATGTTGCACATGGAGCCTCTCCAGGTGCGCGACAGGAAACCCCGCCACGCTTCCCCCAAGAAGCGCCAACGCCCCCCATCCACGCAAGTCAAAGGGTTTGGAGGCGCAATAACTGAGGCAAACGCTGGGAATAAAGCCGTTGAGCAGGGTGAATACTGATGAGTTCCCCCGCCTCTCTCCTGCGAGAATGACAAACCGACGTGCGTATCCTTTTATAGATGCCCGAACCCGGCATCTCCGGATTCCTCGCGCAACCCGTGTCGTTGCGCCAGCGCCGGAATCGCCCCATCGGCCCCAGCGACCGAAAGGAGACATCATGACAGTTTGCATGCCAAGAGCGGTAATCGTTGTGCTCCCGGCGCTGCTCACGTGGAGCTGTGCCACGAGCCGGCAGGCGGCCCCGCCCGATGAGTCCTTCCCGCTGGAAGCGTACAAGGTGTCCCGCGCCGAGGTGAACCGCTGAATGGACCAGCTTGCGACGGAGTATGCGCCGCGTCTCCGCTCCGGCACCGCACAGGAGCAGCAGCAGGCGATGCAGGCCATCGCGGACTTCACCGCCGAGTACCTCGCGCCGCACCCCCAGCAAGTGGGCGAACTCTACAGCTTCGCCGACCGCCAGGCCGGCCCCGGCTTCACCGAGACGATGCGCTACGAGCACGCAACCTTCGCCAGCGACATCCGCTACTTCCGAACTCTTGCCGACGCGCCCCAGCCTGATGTCGAGTTGTTCCGCTCCAGGCTGCGGTCCTACATCGCCTGCATGCAGTCACACCTGGAACGCGAAGACATGACCATCGCCGCGCAGGTTGTTGAGCACGAAATGGACCGCCGCGGCAGAACCAGCACGACAGCGGAGCGGTGAGCGCCCCGCGCGGTCCGTCGCTCGCTGAATCATTGCTCGGTTGTGCACTTGCCTTCCGCGGGTCCACCCGCAGTAGCCTGTCGTGCACCCCCGAAGGTTGGCGGCAGCGGCTCGCCACTCCGAACGGCGACCTATTCCCCCAACCTCTTGAACCAATACACTTCCCGACACGTACCCAGTGGTGCGGACGTTATGGGATTTGCACCGGCAGCCAGCTCCCCAGTCACCGTTGGCGGCAGTCCCGCGGACTACCGCTGGGGTCGCTCCTTCCAAGAGTTGGTCAGTCTGCCCAACTCCACGTCTGCGCAGTTCACGCCCTTTGACCTGGACTACAACGGCACGTCTCCGCCCGAGGAGCAGCAGTGGGTGTTCGTCGCGCAGACGCCTGCCCCAAACGACCTGAGATCAACTCCTCTGACACTTGCTGAAGCAGAAGCCAAGAAGTTGGGAGTTGCGCCTCATGTTCCGTTCGTCAATGTTGGCGCCAACAGCATGCAATTGTTCAACTACAGGAGAGATTGGCACAGCCTCGCATCGACTGAAGCCATGCAGCACCCATGGAGGCAGGCAAGGACAAAGCGCAAAGCGGGAGACGACTGCGGTGCAATTGCATTCTAAAGGACATACTTTGCATGGAGGGCACTGCACATGATGACAGTGCACAACATGGCACTAAGCGTAGCAACACTTAGTATAGTGTGCATGCCGGCGTGCACTAAACGCGTCGATACATGTAATATTTGGCAGCAACTACATAGTATTTATGAGAACGAAACAAGCTCGATTGACTCGCAAAAGACACTAATGGCATTTGTTCGAACAAGTAACGTTACGATTGATGAGCTAACAAATGCAATGCAGTTTGAGAAACTCCAGAATGAGTTTGTTTTTAAAGATGATCATGTTACTGGATTTTACATGGAACTTCTGGAGATAGCCATAAATACTGCAGAAGAGCGCGATCAATGCGAGTCATTATCGAGGACATTGGCGACTGCCGTTCCAATTGATCTTGACCAAACTCCAGTAGAGTGGGCCATTCTCAATCTAAGACCGAAGTCTCCTCGCGTTGGACTTGAAACTATCCTTCGTACGCTCGATGCTTGCCCAGCACACACGAGAGAATATGCGAATTGGTCGATCCGAATAAGACGCCTGTTTGCTGTAGCCGCTGATATTGAACGAACAGCCGAACCATTAAGCTCCAGTGAGGTGTCCAAGTGTTGGCAAAGTCTCCACAGCATGTCGTCTGTAGCAAGTCCAAACGCAGAATACGCTAACTATTGGCGTGTACACAGCGATGATTTGCATACCTCGACTGAGACATGGCCCACGTCGGTTGTTCCTTGAACCGAAGAAACTGACATCGAAGTGTGCAATAACCCCACCCCCCCCCCCCCCTCACCACCCACCGTTTCCGCCTCCGCCGCATGTGACTCGTTCGCGCCGGCCATCGGTCGCGGCAGGTTCGGGCGCGCATGGTGCAACCTTCCCCTCCGAGCAATCGGGGGGAGTCAACTCAAGAACATTCAGTTGGGGGCATGGTCGGGGCGCTTTTGGGCGACGAGGTAGACAACCTGTGAGGCGCAGTGTTCGGCCTTGCCGCGGGTGGGGGTGAAGACGCCGTTGCCGCTGCCGTTTTTGTCGTCGCCTTCCTGGTAGAGGGTGGTGCGTTTGAAGCCGGCGAGTGCGAGGAGTTCGAAGAGTTCGGCGAGGGACCAGAGGCGCCAGCGGTAGACGAAGGCGTTCCTGAGGGGTGGTCCTTTCTGGAACTCGAAGTGGATTTTGCAGACGATGCGGTTGGTGAAGGGGTCGAATTCGGCCTGGTCCCAGACGTAGGTGAAGTGGGAGCCCCTGGCGTAGACGCGTCGGCGTTCGGTGAGGAGTTTGTCGGCGTCCCAGCCGGCGTAGGCGTCCATGAAGAGGACGCCGTCCTTGGCTAGGGTGCGGTAGACGGTCTTGAAGTACGCGAGGAGGGACTCGCGGGTGTCGAAGACCCAGTAGGAGAAGTTCATGGCGCTGACGGCGTCGGCGCCGGTGGCTTCGCGGCCGGGGGTCATGACGTTGCGGAGGAGGAGCCGGATGCGTGCGCGGGCGTCTTCCTTGAGGGCGGCGACGTTGTGCTTTCTTCCCCATTCGAGGACGGGGCGGTCGATGTCGAGGGCGACGGCGTGGTTGAGGCGGTGGCGTTTGACGAATTCGCAGGCGGCGGCGGCGGAGGCGGCGAAGTCTTCACGCAGGAAGCGCAGGTCCCGCCCGGTGAGCTTCTTGAATTGGCGGGTGACGAAGTCGATTTCGTGCTCGACGCCCTGGACGGCGAGTTCGTACATCTTGCGCTTGTCGAGGTCTCCCTTGCGGACGGGCTTGGGGGTGCGGGGCCGGGCACCATTCCGTGTGGTCTTCCTGACGCTGTGGTTGGGCATGGGGGGCGAGGTTATCGCCCGGCGGGGCGGTTGGGAAGGGGCGTGTGCAGGGTGCATGAACAGTGGGTGTGCGAATGCCGATAGTGCCCCGGACGCCGTGGGGCGTGTTTATACTCGGACCCTGCGTTGCGCGGGCCAGTGAGGCTGTCGCGTGGGCGGGATTCAAGAAGAGCGGGAGTTTGACATGCGTCTGACCATGGTGGGCACGGGGTATGTGGGGCTGGTGACCGGCGTGTGCTTCAGCAACACGGGCAACGACGTCACGTGCCTGGACGTGGACCCGCGGAAGATCGAGAAGCTGAAGAAGGGTGTGTGCCCGATCTACGAGCCCGGGCTCGAGGAGATGATGGAGCACAACTTCCGTGCGGGCCGGCTGCACTACACGCTGGACAAGGGGGAGGCGTACAAGCACGCGGACATGATCTTCATCTGCGTGGGGACGCCGACGGGTGAGCACGGCCAGACGGACCTCAAGTACGTGCACGGGGCGGCGGACGACATCGCGGACGCGATCAAGGCGCTGGGCCCCGGGCAGAAGCCCAAGACGGTGGTGATGAAGAGCACGGTGCCGGTGGGGACGACGATGGCTGTGCGTGACCGGATCCGGGCGCGGGTGGGCCCATCGATCCCGTTCAAGGTGGCGGACAACCCGGAGTTCCTGAAGGAGGGGGCGGCGATCGAGGACTTCATGAAGCCCGACCGGGTGGTGGTGGGTGTGGAGGACGAGGAGACGGGGCGGGTGTTCAGGGAGCTGTACGACCCGTTCGTGCGGAACGGGCACCCGGTGTACCTGATGGACGTGCCCAGCGCGGAGATGGTGAAGTACTGCGCGAACAACTTCCTGGCGACGAAGATCAGCTTCATCAACGAGATGGCGAACCTGTGCGAGGCGTACGGGGCGGACATCAACCGTGTGCGGGAGGGGATGTGCAGCGACAAGCGGATCGGGAACGCTTTTTTGTACCCGGGGCTGGGCTACGGGGGTTCGTGCTTCCCGAAGGACACGCTGGCGTGCATCATGATGGGCGACAAGTGCGGCATCGAGGCGAAGCTGAGCAAGAGCGTGCACGAGGTGAACCAGCGTCAGCGTGACCGCTTCTTCGACAAGATCACGGCGCACTTCGGCGGGAAGACGGGGATCGGTGGCGGTGTGGCGGGGCTGCAGGGCAAGAAGATCGCGTTCTGGGGGATCGCGTTCAAGCCCAAGACGGACGACATCCGGGAGGCGCCGGCGCTGACGCTGATGCGCAAGTCCAACGGGTACGGCGCGGCGTGCGTGGGGTTTGACCCCGTGGCGAACGACAACGCACGGGAGGAGCTTGGGCCCACAGCGACGATCGTGAACGACATGTACGAGTGCCTGCAGGGCGCGGACGCGCTGGTGGTGTCCACGGACTGGGACGAGTTCAAGAGCCCGGACTTTGCGAAGGTGAAGAGTTTGATGAGGTCTCCGGTGATCTTCGACGGGCGGAACCTGTACCGGCTGGAGACGATGGAGGCCCAGGGCTTCACGTACTACAGCGTGGGGCGGCGGGTGGTGAAGGCGAAGTAGGCTGGCCTCGTCGCTGCCGGCTTGACTTCCGGCTTGACTTCCGGCATGGCGTGCGTTCTCGAGCCCTCACGGTTTGGCGTGGGGGTTTTTTTCTGCGCTGCGGGGGGGCGGGTGTGTGGGTGGTATCATGGGGCTGGCCTGCCGCCCCGGCCCTGTGGGCCGGCTGCGCGTCGGCCGTGGTCGGTTGCCTTTCGCCTTCGAGCCGGCTGAGCATCGGCGGGCTCGCACGGAGTTTTTCTCATGAAGCATCTGCACGCGTTCCGCCTCGCCCGCACGGTTCTCCTGTCGGCGGGGCTTTCCTGCGGCCTTCTGTGCGGGCTGTCGGCCTGCGAAGAGAAGGCACCCACGGCGTCGGGCCCGGCGGTGACGCCCGGGGCGAAGGAGGCTCCGAAGGGGGCGCCGGCGGAGGCTCCCAAGGAAGCGCCCAAGGAGGCTCCCAAGGCCGAGACACCCGGGGGGCACGGCGGTGCGGCGGGGACGGGGGGGGCGAAGAAGTACACGTTCGGCGTGATCGCGAAGAGCCAGGGGAACCCGGTGTTCCAGGCGGCGCGGGTGGGGGCGATGGACGCGGCGAAGGAGCTTTCCAGGGACGGGGTGGAGGTGGTGGTCGACTGGCGGACGCCCAACAACGAGGACGCGCAGCAGCAGGCGCAGTACATCGAGCAGCTTGTGACGAGCGGGGTGGACGGGATCGCGATCAGCGTGAGCGACGCGAAGGTGCTGACGGGCGCGATCAACAGCGCGGTGGACAAGGGGGTGCCGGTGGTGTGCTTCGACAGCGACGCGCCGGAGAGCAAGCGTTTCGCGATGTACGGGATGGACGACTTTGAGTCCGGCCAGAAGCTGGGCGAGCAGATGGCCCGGGCGCTGGGGGACACGGGCGACAAGGGCGTGAAGGGGGTGGTGGCGATCCTGGCGGGGAACCAGAACGCGACGAATCTCCAGAACCGTGTGCGGGGCGTGAAGGACGCGCTGTCGCACTACAAGAACATCACGGTGAAGGACACGTACTACCACGTCGAGACGGCGCCGGAGGCTGTCGCGAAGGTGAAGCAGGTGCAGGGCGCGAACCCGGACATCACGGGCTGGGCGATGGTGGGCGGGTGGCCCCTGTTCAGCACGAACGCGCTGGACGGCGTGGCGGACAAGGCGAAGGTGGTGGCGATCGACATCGTGGACACGGAGCTGGTGTACGTGAAGAACGGGCAGGTGCAGATGCTGGTGGGTCAGAACTGCTGGGGCTGGGGGAACGAGAGCGTGAAGATCCTTTTCGACCTGCAGCACAACGGGAAGAAGCCGGCGTCGGCGGTGATCAAGGCGCCGGTGGACATCGTGACGAAGGACAACGTGGCGGAGTTTGAGGGCATGTGGAAGAAGTGGACGAGCGGGAAGTAGGTTGTCCTGGGAAGATGCAACGCGGCGGGCGG
Organism: Phycisphaerales bacterium; assembly: GCA_046350475.1. Classification (GTDB taxonomy): domain Bacteria; phylum Planctomycetota; class Phycisphaerae; order Phycisphaerales; family UBA1924; genus BJHL01. The sequence goes on from JAXMAJ010000003.1 coordinate 12,810, forward strand.
GGCTGGGGCCCCGCCCGTTTTCTTTTGTGTTCCTGTCCGTGCGGGGCGGCCGCGGGGCTGCCCCCCACTCTCCGCTTCGCCGGCTGGCCTTGTGGGCACGTGCCGGCGGGGCGCGGGGCCGGTACCCTGCGGGGCGTATGTCCCTTCTGACGGCGTCGCACATTTCCAAGCGGTTCGGCCACACGCAGGCGCTGGAGGGCGTGTCGGTGGCGTTCGAGCGCGGGGAGGTGCACGCGCTCATGGGAGAGAACGGGGCGGGGAAGAGCACGCTGGGCAAGTGCATCGCGGGGCTGCACCGGCAGGACGAGGGGGTGGTGACGATCGACGGGCGCGTGCTGAGGCCGGGGGATCTGGACGACGCGTTTGATGCGGGGGTTCGGCTGGTGCACCAGGAGCTGGCGCAGTGCCCGAACCTGTCGGTGGCGGAGAACCTGTGCCTGCACGACATGCCGGTGCGGGTGGGGTCTGCGCGTGCGGGTGCGTCGCTGGTGGACTTCCGGCGGGTGCGTGAGCGGGCGGCGGGGCTGGTGCACGCGCTGGACCCGACGATCGACGTGGAGGCGCCGCTGGGGCTGCTGAGCCCGGGGCGGCGGCAGATCTGCCAGATCGCGGCGGCGCTGGACGACGGTTCGTGGCCCGGGGGGAAGGCCAAGGGGAAACCGAAGGTGATCGTGTTCGACGAGCCGACGAGCTCGCTGTCGGTGTCTGAGGCGGACCGGCTGATCGAGATCACGCGGGGGCTCGCGCGGGGCGGGATCACCATCATCTACGTGAGCCACCGGATGGGCGAGATCTTCCAGGTGTGCGACCGGGTGACGGTGCTGCGGGACGGGAAGTTCGTCGCGACGAGCGTGGTCAAGGAGATCGACGAGCCGACGCTGGTGGAGCAGATGATCGGGCGGCGGATCGAGACGGCCAAGCGCGGCGAGTTCGGGCGGGCGTCGCACGCGGCGGGGGTGGCGGGGCACGGGGTGGTGCTGGAGGTGAAGGGGGTTTCTTCGCCGGGGCGCTTGCGTGGCGTGTCGCTGTGCGTGCACGCGGGTGAGGTGGTGGGCGTCGGCGGGCTGGTGGGCGCGGGGCGGAGCGAGCTGCTGGACGCGTTGTTCGGGCTGGATGCGCGGTCGACGGGCGAGGTGCGGGTGGGCGGGGAGGTGGTGGACCGTTCATCGCCCCGGGGGCCGATCGCGGCGCGGGTGGGATACGTGCCGGAGGACAGGAGGAACCAGGGGCTGTTCTTCCAGCTGGGGGTGGGCGAGAACATGGTGATGCCGTTCATGCCTGCGCTCGCGGGCGGGCTGGGTTTCCGGCGGCGCGGGCGGGAGCGGGGCGTGGTGGAGGAGAAGTTTGCGGAGTTCCGGGTGAAGGCGGCGGGGAGCGCGAGCCTGCCGGGCGAGCTGTCGGGCGGGAATCAGCAGAAGCTGCTGATCGCGCGGTGGATGGGCAAGGGGACGCGGGTGCTGCTGCTGGACGAGCCGACGCGGGGCATCGACGTGGGGACGAAGAACGAGGTGTACCGGCTGGTGCGGCGTGCGGCGGAGGCCGGGTGCGCGATCCTGCTTGTCTCCAGCGAGATGCCGGAGCTGCTGGCGCTGTCGGACCGGGTGCTGGTGATGTGCGAGGGCGCGATCACGGGCGAGCTCACGGGCGAGCAGATGACGCAGGCGAACATCCTGCGGCTGGCGACGGTGAGCGACACGCGTGTGCGGGGGGCGGCGAGGGGTTAGTTCGGCGTCTTGCCCTGGTTGAGGCGGACGTCGGCGAGGCCCTGCAGCGTCTGCACTTCGAACGGGAGGTCCGTTTCACCGACCTGGGCGGAGAGGTTGCGGGAGTCCTGCTTGACTCCCTTGAGGGCTGCGCCGGTGGGCGGCTGGAAGTTGACTTTGTTGCCGCGGACGTCGACCTTGCCGGTGCTTGCCTGGCCGCAGAAGACGCGGGCGTCTCCGGCGCTGGTGACGACGCGGACGCCGGCGTTGAGGGGAGCGGTGGTCTTGAGGGTGACGGGCGCGCCCGGGCCCATGGCGCCGCCGTTCTCGATGTCGATGGGTCCTGCGACGCCGGCGAGGGAGATGGGGCCGCCGGCGGAGCGGATCTTGACGCCGCTGCTGGCGGGGAGTGTGATGCGGAGGTAGGTGGTGAACGCGAGGTTTTCGGGAGAGGCGGCGCTGACGCGGAGGAGGTGTGCGCCGTTGTCGTCGATGGATTCGGCGGCGACCCAGTTGGCGGGGTCGGTGCGGTCGGAGAGTTCGGGGGCGTTCACCCAGATGACGGGGCGGACAACGGAGGGGTCGACGGAGACGTCGATGGAGCCTTTGGCGTTCTGGACTTCGAGGGCCCAGATGGTGGGCGGGGGCTCGACGAGGGAGGGCTCAGGGGCGGGTGGCAGGTTCTTGATGGTGACGATGCCCTGGCTGGAGCGTCGCAGGTTGCGCGTGTTGTTGCAGCCGGGGGAGGCGGTGACGGCAAGGGCCAAGAGCAGGGTGGTGAGTACGGAAGTTGTTCGCATGAGTGCTCCCTCGATCGTGCAGCGGTCCGACAATATCACCCCCGCGGCCGGGTTTATTCAGATTCCGTGCAACGTGCGGATTGTGGACCGCTAGGATAGTTGCGGTAGTTCTTCCCGCGGGGCATTGCTCCGGCGGCGGAGGGCGGCTCGATCAGGGTGATGTTTGCACACTCAGGCGGGTGATTGCGCTTATTTTGGTTGTTTTCGCCTGGGTGTGATCCAATCAGTTTTCGACTCCTGCGGGTTTGGACGCCCGTGGGTGAAGCACGCAATGTCCCGGCAGTCTCCTTGCACCGTGCCCTGGACTCAACAGGACCATCCTCGCAGCGTTGAAGCCACCCGGAGGCGGGTGTGTGGCGGCGTGGGCGGGGTGGTGGCACGTTGGACGACCGGTGTGTTGCGCTGATCGGTCCCGCCCGTTTGCCGTCGTAGTCAGGTGTGCCCCGCGTTGCCAACGCGGAGGTGCGGCATGGATATCACGGGTCTGTCCCTGGCGGAAACGCAGTTTGGAGCCACGGCGATCATCACGGGTGTGGTGGCGCTGGTGTTGGGGCTCGTGGCGGGGGTGCTGATCCCCCGGCTGATGGGGAATGCTGCGCTGGCGCAGGCGAGGGCGCGTGCGGGGGAGATCACTGCGGCGGCGGAGCGGGATGCGCGGGCGGCTGCGGAGAAGGCGGTGGTGGACGCGGAGAAGCAGCTGCTGGAGCGGAAGCAGCGTGCGGAGGAGGAGTTCGAGAAGTCGCGTGTGGAGTTCCGGGAGACGGAGAAGCGGCTGACGAAGCGTGAGGACCTGATCGACCGGAAGGAGGAGACGCTGTCGCAGAAGGAGCAGCAGCTCTCGCGGCAGGCGGAGTCTTTCCGGCAGCGTGAGGAGGCGGTGGCGCGTCGTGACGAGGAGTCGGCCCGGCACCTTGAGGAGCAGAAGAAGGCGTTGCAGGCGGTTGCGGGGATGACGCGCGACCAGGCGCGGGAGGCGCTGCTGGCGCGGATCGAGCAGGAGGTGCGGCACGAGTCCGCGAAGATCACGCGGAAGATCATGGAGGACGCGGAGAACGAGGCGAAGGACAAGGCGCGTGAGATCACGCTGATGGCGGTGCAGCGGTACGCGGCGGAGCACACGAGCGACAGCACGGTGCGGAGCGTGGCGATCCCCAGCGACGACATGAAGGGGCGGATCATCGGGCGCGAGGGCCGGAACATCCGGGCGATCGAGAAGGCGACGGGGGTGGACATCATCGTGGACGACACGCCTGGGGTGATCATCGTGTCGTGCTTCGACAAGGTGCGTCAGGCGGTGGCGGTGGAGAGCCTGGAGCGTCTGATCGCGGACGGGCGGATGCACCCGACGCGGATCGAGGAGGTCGTGGAGAAGGTGCGGTCGGAGATCAGCGAGAAGATCATGAAGTACGGCAAGGACGCCGCGCTGGAGGTCAACCTGCGGGGGATGCACCCGAAGGTGGTCGAGGCGATGGGGAAGCTGGCGTACCGGACGAGCTACGGGCAGAACGTGCTGCGTCACAGCGTGGAGGTTGCGTTCCTGTGCCAGATCATCGCGGAGCAGCTGGGGCTGGACGGGGCGATCGCGCGGCGGTGCGGTTTCCTGCACGACATCGGGAAGGCGATGGACCACGAGATGGAGGGCGGGCACCCGAAGATCGGCATGGACTTCGCGAAGCAGTACGGGGAGCGTGAGCCGGTGCTGAACGCGATCGGGGGCCACCACGCGGACATCCCCAGCACGTCGTTCTACACGCCGATCGTGATGGCGGCGGACGCGGTGAGCAGTGCGCGTCCGGGTGCGCGGCGTGAGAGCCTGGAGAAGTACGTGCAGCGTCTGAACGAGCTGCAGGACATCGCGATGGGGTTCAAGGGGGTGGTGGAGGCGTACGCGATCCAGGCTGGGCGCGAGGTGCGGGTGATGATCGACGCGGCGAAGGTGGACGACAACGAGGCGTTCCTGATCGCCCACCAGATCGCGAAGAAGGTGAGCGAGGAGCTGACGTTCCCGGGCGAGATCCGCGTGACGGTGCTGCGGGAGACGCGTGCGATCGAGTACGCGAGGTAGCGTTGCTTCAGTTGCCGGCGGGGCCGGGGATGAAGCAGCCGGTCATGGCGCACCACTGGAGTTCGGAGAAACCGGCGATGCCGGACCGGGCGAGGAACATGGCGACGTCCATCTGACGGTTCAGGCCGAGCTTGCGGTGGATGGACTTGAAGTGCTGGTGGACGGTCTGGGGGCTGCGGCAGAGGCGTCGCGCGACTTCCGGGACGGTGAGGCCTCGCGCGAAGAGGTAGACGATGCCCAGTTCGGCGCGGGAGAGGGATTCGAGCCCTGCGCCCAGCACCGGGCGCTGGGTGATGGGCAGGTTCCTGCCGAGCTCCGGGAGGAGCGTGGGGGTGATGACGCCCAGCATGCCGTCCAGGCCAAGGGAATCCGCGTCGAGGGGGAGGACGGTGCAGACGCAGCGTTTCCCCTGCCAGAGCGAGAGGTACTGCATGCGGACGTCATCGGTGAGGACCGGCGCGAGCAGGTGCATGCGTTCCTCGGCGGCGTCCTGGGGCATGACGCTGGAGAGGTGCGAGCCGACGAGCGTGGCGGGAGACTCCCGGACCATGTCGGCGTAGGTCTGGTTGCACCAGGCGAGGTGCCAGTCGCGGGTGCGGATCTGGAGGGCCGTGCCGGGGATCAGCCGGGCGGCGTTGATCATTTCCGAGGTCGCGCGCGGGTGGGGTGTGTCGTCTGCGAGGTAGGGGTTGCCGGGGTAAACCATCGCTGCTCTCCTCCACTGTTCGGCTCCGCCTTTGGGACGGTAGGCGGCGCGCCGCCCTCCCCCACCTTTCTGCGCGGCCCGCTGGGGGCGCATAATGGGGTATGGAGCACGCTCCCATTCCGGTCCAGGACGAGCAGGCGTCGCCGCACCCGCTGCGGATGTTCATGACGGTGCTGGTGCTGGTGTTCCTCGTGGAGGCGGGGATCATGCTGACGATGCGTCACTGGACGTGGCCGCTGGAGGACCCGTACGTGCTTGCGGCGACGGACGCGCTGCTGCTGACGGTGGTGCTGTCGCCGATGCTGTGGTTCGTGATCGTGCGTCCGATGCGGCACGTGAGCGAGTACCGGGCGTACCTGCTGACGCGGGTGCACGGGGCGCGGGTGGAGGAGCGGGCGCGGCTGGCGCTGGATCTGCACGACGACGTGGGTCAGCGGCTGACGGCGGTGCTGGTGGGGCTGCGGACGCTGGAGCAGGCGCCGGACGCGGGGGCAGCGCGGGAGCGTGCGGGGGCGGTGCGGGAGATGGCGGCGGGGGCGATGGAGACGGTGCGTCGGCTGGCGCGGGGCCTGCGGTCGACGGACCTTGCGGACCTTGGGCTCGTGCCGATGGTGGAGCGGCTGTGCGAGGAGTCTCTCTCGCTGGGGGGCGTGAGGGCGGAGGTGGAGAGCGATATTCCTCCGGGTGTGAGGCCGACACCGGCGGTTGAGGAGGAGGTGTACCGGATCATCCAGGAGGCGACGACGAACATCCTCCGGCACGCCGGGGCTACCCGCGCGGGTGTGCGGTTGCGGCTGAGGGGTGGGACGCTGACGGTGGAGGTGTCGGATAACGGGCGGGGGATGGGGGAAACTTCCGGTGGTTCCGGCGGGGTTCGCGGGGTGGGGCTGTCGGGCATGCGGGATCGGGTAAAGCTGCTTGACGGGAGGATGGAGATCGCGTCCACACCCGGCGGGGGCACTACCATTCGCGTGACGGTGCCACGGGTACTTACCACCTATGAACCCGATACGAATTCTCATCGTTGACGACCACGCGGTGCTCCGGAGCGGGCTCAAGATGCTCATCGGGGCGCAGCAGGACATGCAGGTCGTGGGAGAGGCCGGCACGCTGCACCAGGCGGTGGAGTCTGCGCGGGCCCTGACGCCGGATGTCATCACGCTGGACCTGACGATGCCGGGGTCCCAGGGGCTCTCGGGGATTGAGCGGTTGCGGGGCGCTTCTCCGGGCTCGCGGGTGCTGGTTTTGACGATGCACGAGGACGCGACGCTGGTGCGGAGCGCCGTGGCGCTGGGCGCGGCGGGCTACGTGGTCAAGAGCGTGGCGGACACGGAGCTCATCAGCGCCATCCGCGCGGTGTCGAAGGGCAGGATGTTCATAGATTGCGGCAGCAAGGAGCTGCAGGCGCCGGGGGATCGTCCGGTGCAGAACGGGGCGGGCGTGCCCGTGGACACCCTGAGCGAGCGGGAGCGTGAGGTGCTGACGTCGATCGCGAGGGGGTTCACCAACCAGCAGGTAGCGGACAGCCTGCACCTGTCGGTGAAGACGGTGGAGTCGTACCGGGCTCGGTTGATGAAGAAGCTGAACCTGACGAGCCGGGCGGACCTTGTGCGGCTCGCGCTCGAGCTAGGGGTGCTTCGGGACGGCGCGGGGGTGTAGCGTCCTTTTGGTGCCGGGCAAACCCCGGCGTGGCCGGGCGGGTATTTCCTGATATTTCTGGCAGGGGCGGCGGGGATATCACGCATGAGCCTGCGTGTGCGGGTGTGATGCGCGCGGGCTAGCGGCCCTCCACCCCCCTTTCGTCCCAGAGAAAGGATCGGGTCATGAAGCGTGTCCTGTCCCTTGCGGGTCTGGCTGTTCTGCTGCCGTGGGGTCTGCGTGCGCAGACGGGGTATTCGATCACCGGCGGTCTTGGGAACTTTGACTGCGGTAACCACACGGACGACGGCTGCGACGAGTTTGAGATCGAGATCGAGGACCTGTCGCCGGGCGACGTGGTGCACACGTACCACAACGGGAACTACGGATCGCCGACGGTGACGCAGGCGCCGAACGGCACGTCGACGATCATCGACTACCGGAATCCGCAGCACCTGACGGCGGTCAACGCGGTAGAGCACTTCGGGGTATCGCTGCGTCAGCTCTCGCCGACGAACGTGATCCGCGTGCGGTGGATGCGGGGTGGGCAGACGGCGACGGTGAACGGGCAGGTGCCGCAGCCGGGCGGGGGCACGGCGCCGGCGACGCAGCCGACGCTTCCGCAGATCACGTCGGAGATGGGGGCGGGATCGGGCGGTGGTGACGGCGTGACGTGCACGGTGACGAACACGGACATGTCCCAGTCGATCTGGGTGCGGCGTCGGGCGCAGGTGACGCAGGGGAGCGTGACGCTGGAGGCGCTGATGCCCAACGATCCCGTGGTGACGTCGGCGGTAGAGCTCGACGCTGCGCCGTTCCTGCTGGGGCCCGGGCAGAGCGTGTCGGTCACCAGCGACCTGATCGAGATCGAGGAGAACCAGTCGGTGGTGTTCGCGGCCCAGTACTACCAGGACCTGTTCGTGGGCGGCCCTTTCAACCAGTCGCATGCCCGGGGGCCGGAGCTTGGGAACGTGATGACGGCGTCGCTGGCGGCGACGCAGGGGCCGTGCGAGTGGTATGCGCCGGTGATCCTCGCGCAGCCTGCGGACGTGGTGAGGGACCTGGGGCGGTCGTTTGACATCTGGGTCGACGCGGATGCGAACGACATGGACCTGTCGTACCAGTGGTTCAAGGATGGGCAGGCCCTTGTGGCCGGCGGGCTGTACGGCGGCGTGACCAGCGACTCCCTGTCGGTGGACGAGATGACGGCGGAGACGGAGGGCTTCTATTACGTGCGGGTGTCGAACGCGTGCGGCACGGCGGAGTCGCGGTCCGCGCTGGCGTTCATCACGGGCCACAACGTGCCGCCCCCGCGGCCAGAGGTGTGCGACAGCATTGACTTCAACAACGACCAGCTGTACCCGGACACGACGGACATCGACGACTTCCTGTCGGTGTTCTCGGGCGGGGGCTGCTCGAACGATCCTGCGTGCGGGGACATCGACTTCAACAACGACGGGCTGTTCCCGGACACGATGGACATCGACGCGCTGCTGAGCGTGTTCAGCGGTGGATCCTGCGTCCGCTAGGCAAACCCTCCCCTTCAGCGCCCGTTCAGCCCAAAGGCGGGCGGGCGCTTTGCGGTACCATGTCGGCGTCCCCTTCCGGAAGGAGCCACACTTGGGCACGGGAACACTTGGCCTCACTGTTATCGTCGTTGCTGCGTCCGGCGCGTGGGCGCAGTGCGGGCCGGTCTGGAGCAGTCCGGCGGCGGGCGGTCCGACGGTCCGGGCGTACCCCGGGATGGTGTACGACACATCGGCATCGCGGGTGCTGATGTACGGCGGCGGCACCGGCAGCGCGTACCGGCGTGACCTGTGGCAGTGGAGCGCCGGCGCGTGGTCGCTGGTGGACTCCGGGGTTTCTTCGGGCCCGGGCGCGCGGCGGGGGCACGTGATGGCCTTTGATGCCGACCGTGGGACGGCGGTGGTGTACGGCGGTGGCGGCGTCACGACGAGCGACACGTGGGAGTGGTCGGGCGGGTGGGCCCAGGCGGGGACAACGGGGCCGACTCCCCGCGGCTTTGGCGCGATGGTGTACGACAGCGCGGTGCACGCGTGCGTGATGTTCGGGGGTTGGGGCGGTGGATTCGCGTACTTCAATGACACGCAGCTGTGGAACGGGTCGGCGTGGTCGGCGGCGGCGGGCGTGCAGACGCCCCACGAGCGCGGGTTCCACGCGATGGCGTACGACGCGGCGCGGGGGGTGGTGGTGATGTACGGCGGGTTGTGGAACGAGGTTGGGGGGAGCCACACGCTCGGCGACACGTGGGAGTGGAGCGGGGGGCAGTGGTCGGAGCGGACGCCGGCGCACAGCCCGGGCCCGCGCGCGTACCACTCGATGGCCTACGACCCGGTGGGGCACCGGGTGCTGCTCTACGGCGGGTTTGAGATCAGCGCGGGGACGTTCAACGACGTGTGGGCGTGGGACGGCGGCGACTGGACGCTGCTGGCGCCGGCCCAGTTTCCCCCCACGCTGCGGCAGGCGCAGGGGCTGGTGTGGGACGCTTCGGGCGGCACGCTGCTGATGTTCGGCGGGGTGAACGGTTCCACGTTCCGCAACGACACGTGGTCGGCGGCGTTCCCGCCGTGCGGGCCGGTGTGCGATGGCGTGGACTTCAACCAGGACGGGCTGTTCCCGGACACGGCGGACATCGATGACTTCCTTTCCGTGTTCAGCGGGGGGGCGTGCGGCACGGGGGCGTGCGGCGACATCGACTTCAACAACGACGGGCTGTTCCCGGACACCCTGGACATCGACTCCCTGCTGAGCGTGTTCAGCGGGGGGGCGTGCCTCTAGTCCGGGCTTTGCGTGCTGCACCTCCAGCGTCCCCAGGAAGGATCTGACGATGAACCTTTGCACTCGGAATGTGTTGCTGACCAGCGTGGGGCTCTGTGCCGTGTGCGCCGGGGGCGCGCCGGCCGCGCCCCCGAGCTACTCGCTCACGAACATCACGGGCTGGAATGCGCAGCAGCTTGCGACGCTGCCGCTGTTCAAGCACTCCTACCCGGCCGCACTCCCCATCGCCAACGCCCCGGCGGACTTCCACTTCGCGGCCCGTGCTGGTTCGGGGTACATCGTGGGGAGTACGTGGAATGTGTTCAGCGGGCCCGACCAGCGGGGCGCGCTGCTGACGCCCGGTTCTGCCACGATCATCGATTCCTTCGGCGACTTCCACTGGTGGCGGACGAGCCCGCCCGCCAGCGCGACGTTCCGTGTATCGAACGCGTTTGACGTGAACTGGACGGGCGTGGTCGTGGGGCTTGCGAACCTGCCCGGCACGAGCCAGACCTCGAGCCAGACGCCGGACCTGCACCCGGTGACGTTCAGCGTGGATCAGGGGCTTGTCGACCTGGTGCCGGATTGCCAGTCGGGGCGCGCGACCTGCGTCAACAACCGCGGTGAAGTTGCCGGGTATGCGTACGGGGGCACCTCGGGTGTGCAGGGCGGGTTCCGACGCTCACCCCAGGGGGAGTTCACGGTGCTGGACGGTGTTCCCCCGGGCTACATGCCGACGCCCCTGTGGATCAACGCGAACGGCGTGGTGGTGGGCATGTCGGTGCCGGGCGGCTGGGCGTCCTGGGAAGGGTCTTCGGTGTTCCCGCTGCCCAGGCTCTTCGGCATGCCGCTGGCCACGGTGTCGGACGTGAATGACGCGGGCTGGATCGTGGGGACGAGCGAGTCGTGGGATCACACGGAGTACTACGCGACGCTCTGGGAGCCTGACGGCGCGGGGGCCTGGACTGCGCGGGACCTGACGGACATCGTGACGACCGGCGGCATTCTGCTCGACCGGGCGGTTGCGATCAACAACGACGGGAAGATCCTCTCGAGCGGGCACACCGACTCGGGCACGCCGGTGTACGGGACCTTCCTGCTTACGCCGGGCAATGCCAACGCGTCCTCCTGCGTGCCCGACATCGGGCGCCACCCAAGTTCCCTCGAGCTCTGCGGCACACCGGCGGTGTTCTCGGTGCAGGTTGTGAACGCCACGGGCGCCACGGTGTACCGGTGGTACCTGGATGGCGTGGAAGTCGATGGCGCGGGCAACCCGTCCGCGCACACGGCGACGCTCACGATCGCCTCTCCGTCGGCGGGCGATGCGGGCAGCTACGAGTGTGTTGTGACCAATGCGTGCGGGGCGACGACCAGCAATGCGGCGACGCTGACTCTTACCTGCGGCCTTGCCTGCGACGGCGTGGACTTCAACCAGGACGGGCTGTTCCCGGACACGGCGGACATCGATGACTTCCTTTCCGTGTTCAGCGGGGGGGCGTGCGGCACGGGGGCGTGCGGCGACATCGACTTCAACAACGACGGGCTGTTCCCGGACACCCTGGACATCGATTCCCTGCTGAGCGTGTTCAGCGGGGGGGCGTGCCTCGGGTGAGGGCTGACGCGGGTGGATCGCGTGCATCCCCATAAGCAGCGGGGAAACGCGCAGCGGTTGCGTCCGGGCTGACAGCCGGGGTTGCTTTCGGCCCGGCCTGCGGGGGATCCCCTCGCATGGTGGCTGGTCTGTGCGTTCTTCGCAGAAGCACATGTGCGATTTGTCCGAGAATGTGATAGACCCACGTTCCGGGTATCGCATGTGACGCGTGTGATAGCCGCGAGTGTCCCTGCCCGCCGCACTGCGGGCCGAGTGGGGTGATGTGCAAGGAGGTACTCCGAGCGGCATGCCTGTGTGGGAAGTGCTGACGAGTCCGGCTGTGCTGGTTGCGCTTGCGCCCTGCCTGGTGCTGGGTGCGGCGTTGCTGTTTTTGGCGCACCGTCGGTCGGAGCTCCGGCGGTTTGAGCGGAGCCATCAGGCGCGGACGGAGGCGATCCAGAAGGGGAGCCACAAGGCGCGGCTGCTGCACCCGGACATCGATCTTTCCAAGTGCATCGGTTGCGGCTCGTGCGTGCGTGCGTGCCCAGAGGACGGGGTGCTGGACCTTCTGTACGGGCAGGCGGTGGTGGTGCACGGTGCGAGGTGCGTGGGGCACGGGCGGTGCGCCGAGGCGTGCCCGACCGGGGCGATTGCGCTGACGCTGGGTGATCTTTCGGGGCGTGACGACCTGCCGGCGATTTCGGAGGAGTTCGAGGCGGTGGGCGTGCCTGGGCTGTACATCGCGGGTGAGCTCAGCGGTTTTTCGCTGGTGCGGACGGCGGTGTCTCACGGGACAACGGTGGCGGAGTCGGTCTCCCGGCGGCGGGAGCAGGGGGCGTTCAGGGGCGGCACGGAGGGGGTGGTGGACCTGCTGATCGTGGGGCTGGGGCCGGCGGGTCTTTCGTGCGCACTGCGGGCGCAGGAGAAGGGGCTGTCGATCCGGATCCTTGAGCAGGCGGAGGCCATCGGCGGGACGGTGGCGACGTATCCGCGGAAGAAGATGGTGATGACGCAGCCGATCGCGCTGCCGCAGTTCGGCAAGCTGCCGCGGTCGGAGTACCTCAAGGAGGAGCTGGTCGGGCTGTGGGATTCGCTGGTCAAGAAGCACAACCTGCCGGTGGACCTTGGCACGAGGCTGAACTCGGTGAAGCGGGGTGAGGGCGGTGTGTTCACCGCGGACACGGGGCGCGGGCCGGTGCTTGCGCACAATGTGTGCCTTGCGCTGGGGCGGCGGGGCACGCCCCGCAAGCTGCAGGTGCCCGGGGAGGGGCTGCCGAAGGTCTCGTACAGCCTGCTGGACACGGAGTCGTACCAGAACCGGAAGATCTACGTGGTGGGCGGGGGTGACAGCGCGGTGGAGGCGGCGGTGGGCCTGTCGGAGCAGCCGGGGAACCAGGTGACGATCGCGAACCGGGAGGGCGACTGGGTCCGGATCAAGTCGAAGAACGAGTCGCGTCTGCGGAGGGCGGAGGCGAACGGGCGTCTGACGGTGCTGGTGCACGCGACGACGGAGGAGATCGGGCCCGACAGCGTGCGGGTGCGGGTGAACGGGCAGGCGCCTGCGCGGGTGATGACGATCCCCAACGATGACGTGTTCGTCTTCGCGGGGGGGGACCCGCCGTTCAAGCTGCTCAAGGAGGCCGGGGTTTCGTTCGACCCGGCGAAGCGTCCTCAGGCGACGGCGGCTGTGGACAACAGCACGCCGCTCATGTGGGCCGTGGGCCTGCTGCTGATGGGCGCGGTGGGCATGGCGTTCTGGGCGGTGCTGAACCGGGACTATTACTCGTCGTCGCTTGCGCTGCGGACGCTGCTGGACAAGCACGAGTGGCTGCGTCCGGCGGGGCGGGTGGGGCTGGCGATGGGTCTCCTTGCGGTGGCGATGTTCGTGTGGAACCTGATGTACCTGGCGCGGCGGACGCGGGTGGGCTCGTGGCTTCCGGGGTCGCTGCGGTTCTGGATGGGTTCGCACGTGTTCACGGGGCTGGCGAGTTTCCTGTGCGTGTTCCTGCACGCGGGCTTCACGTACCGGATGACGGTGGGCGGCTTCGCGTTCCTGGCGCTGGGGGTGGTGCTGATCGCGGGGATCGTGGGGCGTTACTTCTACGCGATTGTGCCGCACGCGGCGAACGGGCGGGAGATGGACCTGGACGAGCTGCGCGGGCGGCTGGCGGCGCTCTCGACGACGTGGGACCGGACGAGCCGGGGCATGGGGCAGAACATCCGGGAGCGGATCGACTCCCTGGTGCACAAGGACCGGTGGCACGCGTCTCTGCTGAGCCGGGCGCTGGAGATGGCGGCGAGCCACGTGCGGATCCGTCGGACGCTGAGGGCGATGCGGAACGATCCGGCGCTCGCCGGGGTGCCGGTGGAGGAGCGCGAGGAGCTCTTCCAGCTGGCGCGGCGGGCGTTCAAGCTGACGCTGCAGATCGCGCACTACGAGGAGATCCGTGCGGTGCTGGGCACGTGGAGGTTCATCCACGGGTGGCTGGCGCTGCTCATGGTGCTGTTCGTGGTGGCGCACATCGTGACGGCGGTGCGGTACGCGAGGCTGGACTGGCCGCTGCCGGCGTCGTGGACGGCGGGTGCGCGGGCTGCAGGCGGGGGGGCGGAAGGTGAGCGGGCAACGGAGGTCCGGCCGTGAAGCACAAGGGGCTTTCCATATCGATCGCGCTGGTGAGCCTGCTGGCGGTGGGCGCGGTGGCGTGGTGGGGTTTCAACCAGCGGACGAGCCCCGGCCCGCTGCACCCGACGCACGCGGCGCTCAAGGACCTGCGTGGGAACCGCGGCTGCGACGCGTGCCACGGCAAGGGGACCGAGGGCGAGGCGATGAAGACGGGGATGGCGCGGTCGTGCCTGGAGTGCCACGCGCCGATCCGCGGGCAGATCGACGGGTCGTCGGGGATCCACGGGGCGCTGGCGGAGGGCCTGCGTCGGGCGTGCGAGAAGTGCCATCGGGAGCACCTGGGGCAGACCATCGCGCTGGTGTCCGACAACTCGTTCCAGCTTGCGGGGGTCCCCCTGGCGGACAAGTACGACCACGGGCGTACGGCGGGGGGCTGGCACCTGGAGGGCAAGCACCTGCGGCTGGAGTGCCAGAACTGCCACAAGAGCGCGTACGAGACGATGCTGGGCAAGGGTGAGTTCCGGTACCTGGGGCTCCAGCAGACGTGCGTTCCGTGCCACGAGGACGTGCACAAGGGCGAGCTGGGCGGCGACTGCGCCTCGTGCCACGGGCAGGAGCGGCCGTTCAAGGAGTCGCCGCTGTTCAAGCACCCGGAGCGGTTCCCGCTGGTGGGCGGGCACCGTGCGCCCAAGTGCGGTGACTGCCACACGGAGAAGGGCGTGTTCACGGGCCTCAAGAGCGACTGCGTGGCGTGCCACCAGAAGGACTTTGACAAGACGGCGAAGCCGGCCCACGCGGGGACGGGGCTGGGGACGGCCTGCGCGGACTGCCACGGCGTCGAGAAGTGGGGTCAGGATGTGAAGTTCACGCACCCGGGGCCGTTCCGGCTCGAGGGGGCGCACGCGAAGGAGCGGTGCGAGGCGTGCCACACGGCGCGGGAGTACACGAAGCTGGTGTCCGAGTGCGCGTCGTGCCACAAGGACGAGTACGACAAGACCACGGAGCCCAACCACGCGACGGCCGGCATGAAGACGTCGTGCGCGGACTGCCACGGCGTGGCGGGGTGGAAGGAGGGGGTGAGGTTTGACCACCCGGCGTCCTTCCCGCTGGGCGGCGTCCACGCGGCGACCACGTGCACGCAGTGCCACGCGCCGGGCGTGCCGGAGCGCGGGGTGGCGGCCTTCAAGGAGGAGCCTTCGTGCGGGTCGTGTCATGCTTCGCCGCACGCGGAGGGGGTGGTGCGGGCGGCGGCGGCCCGTGCAAAGGGTGCTCGCCCGGATGCGTGCGCTGCGTGCCACGTGATGGCGGACGCGTCGTGGTGGAGCGCGGGGCCGCGGATGTCCGCGGAGCTGCACGGGGCGACGGGTTTCCCGCTGACGGCGCCGCACGTGAACATCGAGTGCCGGGCGTGTCACGCGGGGTACGCGGCCGACCGGGCGGCGGTGCACACGCAGGAAGAGTACCGGGCGTCGTACCCGGGCCGGGGCGCTCAGCAGTGCGAGGCGTGCCACACGGACCCGCACGACGGGCAGTTCCTGGCGTCGGGGACGCGCGGGCGGTGCGTGGCGTGCCACGAGGCGTCGAGGTTCTCGCCCGTGCAGTTTGGCGCGAAGGAGCACGCGCAGTGCCGGTTCCCGCTGGACGGGTCGCACACGGCGGTGGCGTGCTCGGCGTGCCACAAGGTCGAGCAGAAGGGTGACGTGAAGTTCCGGCGGTTCGTGCTGACGGCGACGGTGTGCGCGGATTGCCACAAGGACGTGCACGACGGGGCGTTTGACAGGGCGGGCTCCGCGAAGGTGGTCCGGGGCAAGGCGGGGTGCGCGCGGTGCCACACGACGAAGGACTTCCGGGAGGTGGCGTGGGGACCGGAGGACCACAAGCTGTGGACGGGCTCGGAGCTGCTGGGCCGGCACGCGGGCGCGGCGTGCGCGGACTGCCACCGGAGGCCGGGCGCGGGGGCGGCGCCGGGCGCGGCGAGGCCTGCGCGGGTCCCGGCGTTTACGAAGGCGCCGGAGGCGTGCGTGGAGTGCCACGCGGACGTGCACGCCGGGCAGTTTGCGGTGAAGGGTGTGGATGACTGCACGCGGTGCCACCGGAGCACGGAGTCCTTCAGGACGCTCACGTTCCAGCACGACCGGGACTCGGGGTTTGCGCTGGACGCGGACCACGCGAAGCTGGCGTGCGACGCGTGCCACAAGGCGTACGAGGTGCAGGGTGTTTCGATCGTGCGGTACAAGCCGCTGGGCACGAAGTGTTCCGACTGCCACGGCATCGTCCCTGCGCAGGCCAAGCAACCGACAGGAGGCCAAGGCAAATGACCCTCCCCTTCTCCCCTCTTCCCTGGGCGTGCCTGCCCGTCGCCTGCTGGGTGGCGGCTGCGTCCGCGCAGGTATCGCCGTCCGGCGTGCTGCTGGACGCTTCTGTGGCGTCGGTCTCCGGGCGGAGCGTGTACCTGGACGTCGGGCGCGAGCAGGGCGTGACGGCGGGAGTGCGCGTGTCGATCATCCTGGCGAGCGGCGAGCGTGTCGAAGCGACGGTGGTCGAGGTGACGGGGAACAACTCACGGGCGGAGCTCCCCGAGGGGAGCGCCGTGCCGGAGGTTGGCGCGAAGTGCGAGGTCACGCTGGCGGCTGCGCAGGGGGCGGGTGGCGGCGAGCCCGAGCAGCCCCGCCCGGTGCCGGCCCACCCGCCGTGGCAGCGGCAGGAGGAGTCGCGGGCGGCGGACACGCCGCTCTTGGCGCCAGCGTTCGGCACGAACCCCAAGGACCGCCCCACTACTCTGCACGGGCGCGTGTACGCGTCGCTGCGCGACTCTCACGACAACCAGAACGGGAACGACTTCACGTTCGGCCGGCTGGGGACGTGGATGGAGCTGACGAACCCGTTCCACGACGCGGGGAGGCTGCTGTTCCAGGGGGACATCAATTACGACGGCACGAGCGTGACGGACGGCAGCCAGAATGACACGGTGGCACGGGTGCAGCGCTTCTCGTACGCGAAGGGTCTGGAGGACTATTCGCCGTACCGTTTCGAGGTGGGGCGGTACTACCCGTACGCGCTGCCGGAGATCGGGCTGGTGGACGGTGCGGAGGGTGTGCTGCGTCTGACGGGGGGCTGGTCGGCGGGCGTGGGCGTGGGGTTCTTCCCGGTGGCTAACGACGAGCGGGACAGCGGGGAGGACTACGGGTTCTACGTGTTCGGCGATTACCAGGCGGACCCGCGGACGCGTTCGCTGAACGCGACGGTGGGCTACCAGCAGACGTGGCACAGCGGGGAGGAGGACCGGAACCTGCTGATCGCGCGGGTGAACGCGCGGCCGGTGAAGGACCTGTGGCTGTACGGGCTGGTGATGATCGACATGTACGGGTCGAACGACACGGTGAAGAGCGAGAGCTTTGACGTGACGCAGCTGGTGCTGAACGCGAACTACATGTTCAGCCCGAGGACGGGCGTGAGCGGGTCGCTGACGCGCACGACCTGGCCCGAGCTGCTGCGGGAGGAGTACGTGAACATCCCGGTGGACCTGCTGCGGGACGGGTACGTCAACCGCGTGAGCGGGTCGGTGTGGCGCAAGGTGACGGACAACATCCGCGTGACGGCGCGCGGCAACTACTGGATGGACCAGGACGACACGGGTTCGGGCGGTGAGGTGGGGGCAGACTGGTTCAACCCCTGGGGGCTGGGTTCGTCGCTGTACGGGGCGTTGTACTACGACAGCGGGTCGTTCGACACGGGGTACGGTTTGCGGGCGCAGGCGCGGCAGGACTTCGGCAGTGTGCGCGTGATGGTCGGCTACGACGGGTATGCGTACAGCGTCGACCAGGTGTCGGGCGCGCAGGACTTCCTAAGGAGCACGCTGCGGGCGGACGTGGGCTGGAGCAGGGGCAGTTGGTCCACCAGTGTGGACGCGTCGTACACGTTCGGGGACAATGAGGACACGATCAACATGGGCGTGTATGTGCAGTACCGGTTCTAGGGAACGGCCGTTCCGCGGCCCCTTCACCTGCACGAGATGGCACGGGAGTTCGACATGAAGACCAGGCACAAAGTGATCATCACCATCCTCGCCGTCATCGGCGTGGTTTCGTGCGCCAACCTGGTGCCGAGGCAGGGCTGGAACCAGTCGATGGGGCCCGTGGTGCCGCACGACACGTTCCCGGCGGACTGCTCGATCTGCCACGAGGGCGGTTCGTGGGACCGGATCAAGCCGGACTTCCAGTTCGACCACCTGAAGGAGACGGGGTACGAGCTCAAGGGTGCGCACGCGTCGGCGACGTGCCTGATGTGCCACAACGACCGCGGGCCGGTGCAGCAGTTTGCGGACCGGGGCTGCCGGGGGTGCCACGAGGACGTGCACCGCGGGCGGCAGGGCGTGGCGTGCGAGGACTGCCACAACCAGGACAACTGGCGGCCGCTGGAGTCGATCTCGCTGCACTCGCGGACGCGGTTCCCGCTTGTGGGCGCGCACGCGGCGGTGGAGTGCGCGGACTGCCACAAGGGGGCGAAGAACAACAACTTCGAGCCGGTGTCGGTGGACTGTGACTCGTGCCACGGCGACGAGGTGGCGCGGTCGACGGTGATCGACCACGCGGCGATGGGCTTCACGACGGACTGCCAGCGGTGCCACCTGCCGACGGGGTGGAAGCCCGCGGACTTCGACCACCCGTCGACGTTCCCGCTGACCAACGGGCACGCGGGCGTGTCGTGCAACCAGTGCCACACGACGCCTGGGGTGTTCACCGGGCTTTCGGCGTCGTGCGTGTCCTGCCACCAGGCGGACTACAACACGACGACCGACCCTGCGCACGGCGCGGCGGGGTTCAGCACGGACTGCGCGCAGTGCCACAACACCTCCCAGTGGCATGGGGCAACGTACACGCACACGAGCGCGTTCCCGCTGACCAACGGTCACGCGGGGCGGCGCTGCTCGGACTGCCACAGCGGCGGGGTGTACAGCGGGCTGTCCAGCGAGTGTTCGTCGTGCCACATGGGCACCTACCAGGCGACGACGAACCCGAACCACACGGCGGCGGGCTTCGGCACGAACTGCACGATGTGCCACACGACCAGCCGGTGGCGGGGCGGAACGTTCACGCACACGGCGAGTTTCCCGCTGACCAACGGGCACGCGAACCAGAGCTGCTCGGCGTGCCACACGACGCCGAACGTGTTCACGGGGCTTTCGACGGCCTGTGTGTCCTGCCACCAGGCGGACTACAACGGCACCACGGACCCGGCGCACGGGGCGGCGGGCTTCAGCACGGCGTGCACGCAGTGCCACAACACGACGCGGTGGCAGGGCGCCAACTTCACGCACACGTCGACGTTCCCGCTGACCAACGGGCACGCGAGCGTGGCGTGCGTCCGGTGCCACACCACTCCCGGGGTGTACACGGGCCTGTCCACGGACTGCGTCTCCTGCCACCTGCCTGACTTCCAGGGCACGACCGACCCCAACCACGTGACGAGCGGGTTCGGCACGTCCTGCACGCAGTGCCACAACACGAGCCAGTGGCAGGGCGCGACGTTCACGCATCCCTCGTCCTTCCCGCTGACCAACGCGCACGCCAACCGGAGTTGCACGGCCTGCCACACCACGCCGGGCGTGTACACCGGGCTGTCGACCGGCTGCGTGTCGTGCCACCAGACCGACTACAACACCACAACGGACCCGGGCCACGCTGCGGCGGGCATCGGGACGAACTGCACGCAGTGCCACGGCACGGTGACATGGCTGGGGGCGTCGTTCACGCACACGGGCGCGTTCCCGCTCACGAACGGGCACTCGCACCGGTCGTGCAGCGAGTGTCACACCACGCCGGGCGTGTACTCGGGCCAGTCCCCGGCGTGCGCGGCGTGTCACACGGATGACTACCATCGCACGACGGACCCGAACCACACGACGAGCGGGTTCGCGATGACCTGCCAGGACTGCCACAGCACCAGCCAGTGGCAGGGCGCGACGTTCACGCACACGGCGACGTTCCCGCTGACCAACGGGCACGCGAACGTGTCGTGCACGCGGTGCCACACCACCCCGGGCGTGTACACCGGGCTGTCCACGGGCTGCGTGTCGTGCCACCAGACCGACTTCAACACGACCACAAACCCCAACCACGTGGCGGCGGGCTTCGGGACGAACTGCACGCAGTGCCACAACACGAGCCAGTGGCAGGGCGCGACGTTCAACCACCCGGCGGCGTTCCCGCTGACGAATGCGCACAACATCTCCTGCACGCGGTGCCACACCACGCCCAACGTGTACACGGGCCTGAACCGTGCCTGCGTGTCGTGCCACCAGACGGACTACAACGGCACGGGTGACCCGGCGCACGCGGCCGCGGGGATCGGCACCAACTGCACGCAGTGCCACAACACGACGACGTGGCAGGGCGCAACGTTCACGCACACGTCGGCCTTCCCGCTGACCAACGCGCACGCCAACCGGGCGTGCAACGCGTGCCACACCACGCCGGGCGTCTACACGGGCCTGTCCAACGCGTGCATCACGTGCCACCAGACCGACTACAACCAGACGACGAACCCCAACCATGCCGCGGCGGGCTACAGCACTTCGTGCACGCAGTGCCACAACACGTCCACATGGCAGGGGGCGGTGTTCAACCACCCGGCCTCGTTCCCGCTCACCAATGGGCACGCCAACCGGACCTGCAACCAGTGCCACGTCACGCCGGGCGTGTACACGGGCCTGACGACGGCGTGTTCGTCCTGCCACCTGGACGACTTCCAGGCGACGACGGACCCGTACCACGCGGCGGCGGGCATCGGCACCACGTGCACGCAGTGCCACAACACGTCCACATGGCAGGGCGCCACCTTCGCCCACACCTCGGCGTTCCCGCTGACACACGCCCATGCGAACCGGGCGTGCAGCGCATGCCATACCACGCCTGGCACGTACCAGGGCCTGACGGGCGACTGTGCGCAGTGTCACATGCCGGACTACAACTCGACCACCAACCCGCGGCACGCGCAGTCGGGGTACCCCACCGTGTGCGCCCAGTGCCACACGACCACGGCCTGGACCCCGTCCACCTTCAATCACCCGCGGATCAACCGGGGCAATCACAGCAACCTGCGTTGCATCGATTGCCACACCGTGCCGAGTTCGACCCCCGCGTTCAGCTGCACGCACTGCCATGAGCACACGCAGTCGCGGATGGCGAACCAGCACAGCGAGGTGAACAACTACCAGTGGCTCAGTTCGGCATGCTACAACTGCCACGACTGAGTCGGCGCTGACTCCCCCACTTCCACTACGCAGAACGCCCCACGGGAGACCGTGGGGCGTTTCTTTGGCTGCACCGCGGGGTGTTGGCGGGTGGCTACTGGCAGGCGCCGCCGCTGAAGACGCGGAGGAGGGCCTCGATGTCGGCGGTGTCGGGGAAGATGTCGTCGTTGTTGAAGTCGATGTCGGGGTTGCACTGGGGCGGGTTGGGTGCGGCGCAGTTGCCGCCGCTGAAGACGGTGATGAAGTCGGTGATGTCCTGGGTGTCCGGGAAGAGGGAGTCGTTGTTGAAGTCGATGCTGTCGCAGGTGGCGGGCGGGTTGATGACGAGGGTGCCTTCGCCGAAGTCCAGGGGGTCGAAGCCGCCGACGCGGATGAGGTAGCCCTGGCCCTGGGAGAGGTTGAGGTTGAGGCGGGAGTTGAGGGAGGGGAAGCCGCCGCAGGAGCCGTCGTCGTTGCAGCCGACGACCTGCTGCGGGCCGGTCTGCGGCGTGCCGGTGTAGACGACCATGACGGTGTCGAAGGCGGAGACGCAGGTGTTGATGTCCGTGGCGCCGGAAGTCTGGGGGACGTAGGAGAACCAGACGTCCTTGGCGGCCTGGCCGTTGCAGGGCACGGGGAGCCCGTCCGAGGTTGCGTTGCAGGTCCTGAAGTCCGTGACGCCTGCGGTGACGGTGCGGGCCTGGGCGGGGGTATCCTGGGAGCCGGCGTAGGCGAGCACGGTGCGGAGCGTGCACGCCCCGGAGGCGCCGTTGTACCCGCTGATGCGGATGTAGTACTGCTGGCCTGCGGTGGCGTTGAACGTCACGAGGCTATTGCGGTTGTAGGGGCTCGCGAAGTTCGCGTCGTCGTTGCAGGCGACCTGGTAGGTGCTGCTGGGCTGGGGGATGCCGGAGTGGACGCTGAGGACAGTGTCGAAGGCGCTGCCGTAGGTGTCGAAGATGACGTTCACGTCGCAGGCGGGCGTCCACGTGAGCCAGATATCGGGCGAGGGTGTTGAGCCGTTCCCGCAGCTTGCGGCCTGGAAGGCGGAGGGCGTGGCGGTGGTGGTGCAGCCGTAGCGGTTGGTGTTCTCGGTTCCCGGCTGGATGACGGTGGCGCCTTCGGGCGTGTCGGAAACGGGCGATGTGAGGGTGTTGACGTGGACGGTGCCCTGGTCGACCACGGGCTGGTCGTCGTAGGGCGCGGCGGTGAAGACGTGGTCGTCGAGCAGTGCCACGCCCGTGTAGGCGAAGCTGGTGTCGGGGTCGCCGGGGTCGCTGAGGACGGCGGCCTGGAACCAGCCGGAGTCGGCGTGTTCGAATATTAATGTCTGGTGCGTGGACTCGGCGTTGACGGCGATGCGGTTCCCCTGGATCGCGACGGCGGTGCCGAGGAGCATGCCGGTGACGGGGGGGTTTGTGGTGAGGATCTGCTCGAGATCCCAGGTATCGGTGCCCGGCGCGTTGCGGTAGACGTAGGCGCTGCCGGCGTTGGAGTGGCTGTTCGCGGCGCGGTTGGGAGCCCCGACGACGAGCACGTCGCCCCGGATCGCGACGGAGTGCCCGAACCGCATGTTGGAGGTGGCCTGGAAGGGGACGATCAGCGAGTTGTAGATGTACTGTCCGGAGGCGTTTCGTTTGAAGAGGGTGACGGTGCCGTGTTCTACCGGAGCGGCGACGGTGCGCTCCGGGGCGCCGGCAACGCCCCAGGCGTTGTCGGGGGCCAGGGCGAGGCTGTATCCGAAGGCGTCGTAGGGCTCGCCGCCGAAGTCGTTGCCCTGGATCGTGTTGCTGTAGGTCCACTGTCCGTTGACGCGCTTGTAGAAGTAGACGCCGCCCGTGTCGGTATCGCCCAGTTGGTCGTGGTCGGGTGCTCCGATGGCGGCGAAGATGCCCCCGTTAGTCGTGAGGGCGACGGTCGAGCCGGCGTGGGCGTTTGGTTCACCGGTGCCGGCGGGGGTCACGGTCGTGATGTGGCTCCAGGTTGCGCCGGCACGCTCATAGAAGCTCGCGCTGCCGCTGTCGGCGGCGCCGGCGTTGGGGGAACCGACGATCATGTACGGATCGACCGCCGCCACGGCGGCGCCGAAGTGCTGGTTGGCCTCGGCGGTCTGGGGTTGTACGGTGGAGAGCTGGCCCCACGCGTTGCCGACCTTGCCGTGGACGTACACGCGGCCGGAGGCGAGGGCGCCTGGCGCATCCCAGTCGGAGGCGCCGATGGCGATCCGGGGCTCGGTGGTCGTGGTGTCGTGGTACGCGGAGAGGCTTGCGCCGAAGGTGTCGAGCGCGTGCGGGTCGTTGGCGACGAGGTAGGCGGTCGTCGGGCACTGGGCGGCGGCGGCTCCGCTCAGGAGCGTGAGGAAGAGGGCTGCGTGCAGTGGGCTTGAGGGCATTGGTGTTCTCCTTGTGTGCTGCTGTTCGGGTCGGCCCAGGGCTCGAGCGTGCCTGCTGCGGCCGGCATGCAAGGCGCTGTTTGCGTGCGGGCGCGCTATCGGAATCGCACGCCACTGACCGGGGCAATTGCAACACGCCCCGCGGCGCTCTCGCGCCGCGGGGCGTTCAGAAAGGGGATAGGAACTCCGTTTCGCGCGCTGGTCCGCGCGTGTGCTATCGAATGCAGACGCCCCCGGCAAAGGCACTCGGGAAGTCGTCAATGTCCTGCGTATCGGGGAAGTGGACGTCGCCGTTGAAGTCGATGGAGTCGCAGCCGCCGCTGGGGTCAATGCCGACGGACTTCCGCGGGTCCGCGGGGTTGAGGCTGATCCAGCCGCTGTTCTCTCCCCGGGGCGGGGCCGCTCAGGGCGCCGGTCTGGGCATCGGCACTGACTCCGAATTCGGCGCGGGGGTGTTGGTGTCGTTGATGATGGTGCGTGGCTCGATCTCGGCGACGGTCTTGTAGGTAGGTCCGACGGGGCCTGGAGGGGGGTTGATGGGCCCGGCGACGAGGGCGCGGGCGGCGAGGGCGAGCAGTGCGGCGGCGAGCAGAGGGCGACGCATGGGCGTGTCCTTTCGGGAAGGGGATCTGGTGGATTGTGCCTTTGGCGGGCGCCTGCGGGGTGGTCGTTGCACCCTCTTTCGGGCTCCCCCCATGCGACGTCCGCGGGTGGACGCGCCAGATATTTTCCCGTGGGGTCTAGCGCCCGGTCCCGGGGACGGCGCATTGTCTGGTACAGTGGATACGCCGAGCGCCCGGGAGACCGGGCCGGGATAGGCGAGCCCCACTGAGCAGGAGTCAGGCGATGGCCGACGCGCCCGGGATGCCATTTCAGTCGCAGGTGGAGCACCCCACGTCTCCGCACCAGGTCACGCAGTTGCTGGGGGCGGTGAGGGACGGTGACCCGCGGGCGAGCGAGCAGTTGCTGCCGCTGGTGTACGACGAGCTTCGCCGTCTGGCGCGTTCCTACATGGGGAAGGAGAAGGAGGGGCAGACGCTGCAGGCGACGGCGCTGGTGCACGAGGCGTACATGCGGCTGCTGGGCGGGGTGGATGTTTCGTGGGACTCCCGGGGTCACTTCTTTTCCGCGGCGGCCATGGCGATGCGGCGGATCCTGGTGGAGCGGGCGCGGCACCGCAAGCGGATCAAGCACGGCGGGGAGGTCAGGCGGGTGGACGCGGACCCGGCGGAGGTTGCGGGCGGCGGGGAAGAGAAGCAGTCGGGCACGGACCTGGTGGCCCTGGACGAGGCGCTGACGAAGCTGGGCGGGTACGACCGGCGGAAGTGCGATGTGGTCATGCTGAAGTACTTCGCGGGCCTCACCAACGACGAGGTGGCGGCGGCGCTGGGTGTGAGCAGTGCGACCGTCCGGAACGAGTGGACATTCGCGAAGGCGTGGCTGGCCCGGGAGCTTGTGAAGGCGGGGGCGGCGCCGGCGTCGTTGAACAACCCGCGTTCGGAGGGCATGTCATGAGCGGCGAGGCGCCTGGTTCTCTGCGGCGGGCGGAGGAGGTGTTCCTTGCGGTTTCCGAGCTGCCGCCGGACCGGTGGGAGAGCGGGGTCCTGCGGCTGTGCAACGGGGACGCCGCGCTGGCGGGCGAGGTGCGGTCGCTGCTTGGGTTCCACGACCGTGACGGGAAGTTCCTGGACCCCAACGAGCTGATGGCGCAGTCGCTGGTGTTCGGCAAGGTGCGGCTGCCGGTGGACGAGGAGCTGGCGCCCGGGACGAAGATCGGCGTGTACACGATCCGGAGCCTTCTGGGGGTGGGCGGGATGGGGAGCGTGTACGTGGCGGAGCAGGAGCGTCCGCGGCGGACGGTGGCGCTCAAGGTGATCCGGCGTGGGCTCTCCACCCAGAGCCTGCTGCGGAGGTTCGAGCATGAGGCGGAGGTGCTGGGGCGGCTGCAGCACCCGGGGATCGCGCAGGTGTTCGAGGCCGGGGCGGCGCCGATGATCACCCCGGACGGGCTGAGCCGGGAGTCTCAGCCGTTCATCGCGATGGAGCTTGTGCGGGGCGCGCCGCTGACCAAGTACTGCGAAGCGAGGAAGCTTGATACTCGGGAGAGGCTGCGCCTGGCGGCGAGGATCTGCGACGCGGTGCACCACGCGCACCAGCGGGGGGTGATCCATCGGGACCTCAAGCCGGGGAACATCCTGGTGGAGGACTCGGGCTCGCCCAAGATCCTGGACTTCGGCGTTGCGAGGGCGGCGGACGCGGACATGCGGGTGACGACGATGCAGACGAGCATCGGCCAGCTCATCGGGACGCTGCCGTACATGAGCCCTGAGCAGGTGCTTGGGGACCCTGGGGAGATCGACACACGGAGCGACGTGTACGCGCTGGGGGTGGTGCTGTACCAGCTGCTGACGGGGCGGCTGCCCCACGACGTCGCGAGCCGCAGCATCCCCGAGGCGGCCCGGGTCATCCGCGAGGAGTCGCCGACCAAGCTCAGCCACGTGTCCAAGATGTTCCGCGGGGAAGTCGACACGATCGTGAGCAAGGCGCTGGAGAAGGACAAGCGGCGGCGGTACCAGAGCGCGGCGGACCTGGGGGACGACATCAGGCGTTACCTTGCGGGCGAGCCAATCCACGCGAAGCAGGATTCGGCCCTGTACGTGCTGCGGAAGCAGCTGAAGCGGTACAAGTGGGCGGCGATGGCGGCGGGCGTTGCGCTGGTGGCGCTCGTGGCGTTCACGGTGTACGCGACGATGCAGGCGAGCCGGGAGCGGCGGCTGGCGATGGAGGCGACGCAGGAGCGTTCGTTCGCGCTGGCGGCCAAGGACGCGGCGGAGGCGGCGCGGAAGCAGGAGGAGGCGGCGCGGGCGCGGGCGGATCTGGCGACGGCGCGGCTGGAGGAGCAGCTGTCCTACGCGCACACGGAGCGGGGCCGGCTGGAGGGCGTGCTCGCGAACATCCCGATCGCGGAGGAGTCGCTGTGGAGCCAGTACTTCACCCAGCCGGGGTCCGCGACGACGAGGTGGGCGCTGCGGGAGCTGTTCCACCGGTATCCGTACGAGTGGACGGTGCAGACGGCGGCGGCCGGGCTGCGGTGTTCTGCCATACCCGCGGATGCTCCCCACTTTCTCATAGGGACCAACAGCGGGGTGCGGGTGCACAGTGTGGAGGACGGGTCGGTGGTGTCGCGCATCGTGGGGATGGGTTCCGCGGTGGCGCTGCTGGCTTCCCCCAGCGGCGGGGCGGTGTGCTTTGCGGCGCTGGACAACGGGCGGGTGGTGCGCATCCGCCTGGACGGTGACGCGGGGTGCGACCCGCTCACGGCGCAGCCTGTGCACGGAGGCGGGGTGCGGGCGCTGGTAGTCAGCCCCGACGGGGCGCTGGTTGCGACCTCGGGCAACGACCGGATGGTGCGTCTGTGGGACGGGCGGACGCTGGCGCCGATCGACGCGTGGACGCCCAATCAGGAGCCGATCGGGGCCATGGCTTTCAGCATGGACGGCAGGTTCCTGGTGACTGCGCCGGCGGCGTACGTGCCTCAGGAGCAGGGCGCGGTGTCGTATGTACGCGTGTGGCGGGTGGAGGACCGGGTGCTGATGAGCGAGTTTGCGGTGCCCGCGAGGGGGGGCGTGACGGCGGTTGCGTTCGACACGGAGGGGACGACTCTGCTGGTGGGTTCGGGGTACCGCGTGATGCTGCAGTTTGACCTTGTGACGGGGGAGCAGAAGCGGAACGACGCGACGGCGGGGACGAGCCTTGTGTACGCGATTTCGAACGCTGCGGGGCGTTCTGAGACGCTGGTGGCGCTGGGGGACAGCGTGTGGGAGGCGGGGAACTCGGGGGTGCGTCAGCACCCGGGCGTGGGTTTCCAGAGTCAGCCGCTGCTGAATGTGGGCATCGTGGGCGGTTCGTTCATCATGATCTGCCGTGACGGCCTGGTGCGGCGGATTGCGCTGGAGCCGGAGTACCGGCGCGGGCGGGTGGCGGGCTTTGACACCTGGTGCTTCGGCAACGACTTCTCGCCGGACGGAAGGCTGCTGGTGGTTGCGGGCGGGAGCAAGGAGATCCGCACGGTGGACGCGGAGACGCTTGCGCCGGTCGCCTCTTACCAGGTTCCGCCGAAGGTGGTGCGGGCGAGGGCGATCCGCTTTGTGGGGGGTTCTGAGGTGTACGTGGCGGGGTGCGGGGACGGTGCGCTGCGGTTCGTGCACGCCCGGACGGGGAAGGAACTGGCGACGCTGCCGTCGGGTTCGCCGGAGGTGTACTCCATGGAGCTGTCGCCGGACGGCGGGACGCTGGTGACCGGGCACGCCGACGGCACGCTGCGCGTGTGGGACGTGGGGACGTGCGAGTTTGAGCTTCTGCGGCCCCGCATGGAGCGGCGCGTGGAGGGGATCGCGTTCACGCCGGACGGGTCGCGCATGATCACGTCGGGCCTGTGGGGCGGGGTGCAGGTGTGGGACATGTCGACCCGGACGCCGCTGGGCGTGGTGGAAACATCGGGCACTCCGTGGGCGGTGGCGTGCGCACCGGACGGTTCGCGGCTGCTGGTGTCGACGTATGACGGCGTGGTGGACGTGTTTGATGCGTCGTTCCACTTCCTGACGCGGCTGAAGGCGCACCGGCGGCTCATCCCGGGCCTGTGCTTCTCGCGGGACGGGTCTTTGTTCGCGACGGGGAGCGAGGACACGACGGTGCGCGTGTGGGACAGCCGCACGCTGCGGACGCTGGCGTCCCTGGAGACGGACGGGGGGGAGGTCGTGACGGTGAGCTTCAGCCCGGACGGGTCGTCGCTCTCGGCGTCGAACGCATCGTCGTTCACGACGGTCTTCAACTTCCCCGCGCTGGACCGGTACATCGGCACGAACGAGCCGTTCCAGCGTGCCCGGTTCGATGCCCGGGAGGCGGCGCAGCGTCCCCGGTGAGGCCGCCCCCCTGGCGGGCTGGGTGATACCGTGCCGGGATGTCCAGCACGCAAGCGCCGTTCCCCCTGGTCCTGATCATCCGTGACGGCTGGGGCGCCAACCCCAACCCCGGTCACGCGTCGTTTGACGCGGTGCGGATCGCGCGCGATCAGGGCCTGACGCCCGTGGCGGACCGCCTGATGCGGGAGTATCCGTGGACGCTCGTGAAGACGTGCGGGGAGGACGTGGGGCTGCCGGAAGGGACGATGGGCAACAGCGAGGTGGGCCACCAGAACATCGGTGCCGGGCGGGTGGTGCCGCAGGAGTCCCTTGTGATGACGCGTGCGTGCGGCGCGGGGCTGCACACGATCCCGGCGATTGCGGGGGCGGTGGAGAAGGTGAAGGCCGACGTCACGGGCCGGTCGGCGCTGCACCTCATGGGCATCAATTCCGATGCGGGCGTGCACGGGCAGCTCGAGCACCTGTTCGCGATGCTGAGGGCGTGCGCGACGCTGGGGCTGGCGGGGGACCGGGTATTCATCCACCTGTTCACCGACGGGCGCGACACGGGCCCGTTTACGGGGAAGGGGTTCGCGGAGCAGGTGGAGGGGCAGTGTGCGAAGACCGGCGTGGGTCGCGTGGTGAGCGTGTGCGGGCGTTACTACGCGATGGACCGCGACAACCGGTGGGAGAGGGTGCGTTGGGCGTATGAGCTGCTGACGGGCCGGTCCGGGGAGGGCTCGCAGCCGGTGATGATGTTCGGGAGCACGGCCGCGGCGGTCCAGGACTACTACGACCGGCCGACGAACGGGAGCCAGACGGGGGACGAGTTCATCACGCCCAGGGTGATCGGTGCGGGGGCGGCGGATGCGGCTCGCACGAGGATCAAGGACGGCGACGGCGTGATCTTCTACAACTACCGCGGCGACCGGCCCCGGGAGGTCTCGGCGGCGTTCGTGTTCCCCGACGCGCAGTGGGCGAAGGTGAAGGCGAGCCCGGACTCGGGGAGGTGCGGCTTTGAGCGGGGCGTGAAGCTGGACCTGCACTATGTGACGATGACGTCGTACTGGGACGCGTTGGCGCCGTACGTGGACGTGGCGTTCCCGAAGTCGGCGCCCATGAAGAACATCGGCGGGGAGTGGGTCGCTTCGCTGGGTCTGCGGCAGTTCCGGTGCGCGGAGACGGAGAAGTACCCGCACGTGACGTTCTTCTTCAACGACTACCGGGACGGGCCGTTCCCCGGGGAGTCCCGTGAGATCATCCAGAGTCCGAAGGTGGCGACGTACGACCTTCAGCCGGAGATGTCCGCGGCGGGGGTGCGGGACGCGGTGATGCGCCGGCTGGCGGACCCGGCCTGCGAGCACGTGATCGTGGTGAACTTTGCGAACGGGGACATGGTGGGCCACACGGGCAAGCTCGACGCGGCGGTGAAGGCGTGCGCGACGGTGGACGGGTGCGTGGGCCGCATCGTGGACGCGGCGCTGGCGCGGGGCGGGCGGTGCATCGTGACGGCGGACCATGGCAACTGCGAGCAGATGTGGGACCCGGCGACGAACGCCCCGCACACCGCGCACACGCTCTACGACGTGCCGCTGATCGTGGTTGATCCGCAGCGGCGGGGCGCCCGGCTGCGTGGCGACCGGGAGGTGTCGGGCTGGACCGATCCGGGCACGAGGGCGGGCCGGGGGCGTCTGGCGGACATCCTGCCGACCGGCCTTGCGCTGCTCGGGCTGCCCAAGCCGGCGGAGATGAGCGGGAGGTCGCTGCTGGCCTAGGCGGGGTCGTCGGGCGGCTGGGCGGCACGGCGCTGCGCTTGCTCCAGCTGGGCCTCGAGCTTCTGCACGCGCTGCGTCAGCGCCTGGACCTGTTGCTGGAGGCGGAGCACCTGGGCGCCCAGCTGCTCCTGCTCGTGCTCCACGAAGCCCAGGGTTTCTTCCACCCTTTGCAGACGGGTATCGCCCGGTCCGTCCTGCTTCGCGTGTGCCATCGGTCGGGCCCTTTCGGGTTTCAGCCTTCGTGCCTGCGGAGAGAGTAACCTAGGCACCATGAAGCGACTCATCCCGTCCCTGGCGGTGTTGGCACTTGCGGCGTCAGCGGCGGTGGCGGAGTCCCCCCGTGCGTCGCTGCGGTACCAGGACGGCGCGGGCGGCGCGGGGGAGCCTCCGCACGCGGACGTGCCGGCCGTGCAGGGCGGGGCCGGGCTGCACTTTCTGGAGAAGAACTCGCGGTGGTGGTCGGCGGGGGTGAGCTACGCCGACGACTACGACAACCTGACCGAGGTGAACCTGTACGGGTCGTACTCGCGGTTCATCGAGGACCGGGTGGAGATCATCGGCGAGTTGAGCGTGCGGTACTTCGACCAGGACGGAGGCGATGCGCTGGGCGTCAACCCGGCCATCGTGTTCCGGTATCACTGGTGGTCGAGCGATGAGGTGGGCACGTGGACGGCGTATGCCGACATCGGCATCGGGGCGATGATCGCGACGGACGACGTGCCGCAGGACGGGACATCGTTTGACTTCACGCCCCGGGCGGGCGTGGGCATCACGCACGCGCTCTCAGGGACGACGCGGCTGCTGGTGGGCCTGCGGTGGTCGCACATCTCCAACGCGCGGCTGTGGGGAGACAACGACAACCCGGGCAGCGACGCGGCGATGCTGCACGTGGGCATCATCTGGGAGTTCTGAGGCCGGCGGTGAGGTTCCGGCGTGTCGGTCTGGCACTACCTTTCCGTCATGACCCGGAGTTCCACGAGCCCCGAAGCTGTGCCCAGAGCCCTGGTGGGGTTCGACGGTTTCATCGATGACATCTGCACGGCGGTTTCCGGGCGCGGGAGCATGGAGGCGGGGGACTTCACCGAGTTCACGGGGATCGCGGGTTTCGCGGAGCGGCTGGGGGCGTGTGCCGGGCGGAGCACCAACATCGAGCTGGTGGTGCGGGAGGAGCGGTTTGGCGGGAATGGTCCGCTGCTGGCGGGCGGGCTTGCGTCGCTGGGGGCGGCGACGACGTACGTCGGCTGCGTGGCGGATGAGGAGCGGGCGGGCAGCGTGCACCCGGTGTTCGCGGCGTTCGCGTCGCGGTGCGGGCGCGTGGTTCCGCTCGCCGCGCCGTCGCGTACGGAGTGCCTTGAGTTCGCGGACGGCAAGGTGATGTTCAACAAGGTCTTCCGCGTGGGGCGTGAGGCGGCTTCGATGCAGGGCGTGCGGTGGGCTGGCGTGCTGGAGGCGTGCGGAGGGCTGGAGGCGGTGCGAGCGATGGTGGGCGGGTGCTCGCTGGTGGGCATTGTCAACTGGTCGATCATGGCGGGCGTCGAGGACATCGTGGAGGGGCTCGCGCGTGACGTGCTTGGGCACATCCCCCCCACCGCTCCGGGCGTGGCTGTGCCGCGGCGGGTGCTGATCGATATCTCGGATCCGGCGAAGAGGTCGGCGGCGGATATCCGGCGGTTCATGGGGCTGCTGGGAGCCGTGCAGCGGGTGTGCCCGGTCACGCTGGGGCTGAATCTTTCGGAGGCCGAGCAGGTGTGGGGCGCGGTCGGGGCGGGGACGGCGCTGGGGGCGGGTTCGGACATGCGGGCCAGGTGCGTTGCGCTGGCAAGGGAGGTTCGGGGCGGGGTGGGCCTGGAGTACGTGGTTGTGCACCCGCGCGAAGGGGCGGCGGGTGCGGGGGCGGGGGGGGCGGTGTGGGTAGAGGGTCCGTTTACGCCGACGCCCCGGCTGTCGACGGGCGCGGGGGACCACTTCAATGCCGGGCTGGGCTGGGCGTTGATGCAGGGGATGACGCTGGAGGAGGCGCTGG
The DNA here is from genome assembly GCA_046350475.1 of Phycisphaerales bacterium. GTDB lineage: Bacteria > Planctomycetota > Phycisphaerae > Phycisphaerales > UBA1924 > BJHL01. Next base: position 45,036 of record JAXMAJ010000003.1, read on the forward strand.
CGTTTGCGGTGGCGACCAGCGGGGCGTACGTGCGGGACGCGGAGAGTCCTTCCCGGGAGCGGGTGTTGACGCTGCTCTCACGGGGGGCAACGCCCCAGAATGTGGGCCCGGCGGGGCGTGCCTGACGCATCGGGGGTGCAATCTGCCGGAATTGTTGCTTCGGGCGGTTTCTGTGTCATATTCGTCACGGCCCTTACGCATGGGAGCGGAAGGGGGAGTGTGCCGTCCCGCGCCCGGGACGGGATACCGTGATGTCGCAGGACCGCGCACGTGAAGCAGCCGCTGTTCCATCCCGGGATTTTCCACTCCGGCGGCGACCGTTCGGACGTGGACCGCGTCAAGGACGCGACGGACATCGTGCGGCTGATCGGCGAGCACGTGGCGCTGCGTCCCAAGGGCCGGGAGTACATGGGCCTGTGCCCTTTCCACGACGACCACTCCCCGTCGATGCACGTGGTGCCGCACAAGCAGTTCTACAAGTGCTTCTCGTGCGGGGCGGCGGGCGACTGCTTCAAGTTCGTGCAGGACTTTCTGAAGATGGACTTCCCGGAGGCGCTGGAGTTCCTGGCGGACCGGGCGGGGATCACGCTGGAGCGGCGGAAGCGTCCCGAGGCTGACACGGGCGGGGCGGCGGACGCGGTTTCGAAGAAGGATCTGTTCGGCGCCAACGCCATGGCGGCGTCGTTCTACCGGGCGATGCTCCGGCACCCGGAGCACGGCGTGGGCGGGCGGGCGGTGGTGGAGAAGCGGGGCGTGTCGGCCCCGATGGTCGAGGAGTTCCAGCTGGGTGTTTCTCCCGACCGCTGGGACGGGCTGATCCTGACGGCGCAGAAGCAGGGCATCCCCACGCACGTGCTGGCGGGGGCGGGGCTGATCAAGGCGCGTGAGGGCGGTGGTGGGCACTACGACGCGTTCCGGAACCGCGTGATGTTCCCGATCTGCGACCGCACGGGGCGTGTGATCGCGTTTGGTGCGAGGAAGATCCGGGACGAGGATGAGCCGAAGTACCTGAACAGCCCGGAGACGCGGCTGTTCAACAAGAGCGGCACGCTGTACGCGCTGCACCTGGCGTTGCGCACGATCCAGCAGTCGCGGACGGCGATCATCTGCGAGGGGTACATGGACGTGATCGCCTGCCACCAGGCGGGCTTCCGCAACGCTGTCGCGACGCTGGGCACGGCCATGACCCGGCAGCACGCGGCGGAACTGCGGCTGGCGTGCGACCGGGTGCTGCTGCTGTTCGACAGCGACGAGGCGGGGCAGCGGGCGGCGGACCGGGCGGCGGAGGTCTTCTTCAGCCAGCCGATCGACGTGGGGGTGGTGACGCTGCGGCCGTTCACGGACGCGAAGGACCCGGACGAGCTGCTGAAGCGTGAGGGGGGCGCGGAGGTGTTCCGGCGGGCGCTGGAGCAGGCGCCGGACCTGCTGGAGTACCGCTTTGCGCGGGTGGAGGAGCGGCTTGCGGGGGCGGGGCTGTCGGCGCGTTCCCGGGGGATCACGGAGGAGATCGAGCGGCTGGTGGAGCTTGGGCTCGCGGAGGTTGAGCCGGTGCGGCGTGCGCTTATCGTGCGGAGCCTGGCGCGGATCGCGGGCGTGAGCGAGGCGGTCATCCGCGACGCGGTGCCTGCGGGGCGGCAGGCGCGGGCGCGGACGCAGGAAGCGGCGCCGGTGGAGCGTTCGGAGGAGGCGCGTGCGCTCATGAAGCGTCTGACGTCGGGCGTGCTCACGGGCCCGGAGCACATCCTGGGGTGCGTGATGTGCGACGGGCAGCTGTGGCAGGGCCTGACGGACGCGGACAAGGACGCGATCGCGCCCACCCACTACCGGTTCGAAGCGCTCGCGCGGGTGGCGCAGGCGGTGCACGACCTGGGCGAGGACGGGGAGCAGCCGTCGCTGCAGCGCGTGCTGTCGCGGCTGAGCGGGGCGGCGGACCCGGGCGGGGCGCGGGAGGCGGCGGTGCAGCTCATGAGCCGCGTGTACGAGATGACGGCCGGCGACGGCGAGCGTGTGCGGGCGCACTTCGGCGAGTGCATGCGCACGGTGCGGCGGGATCGGGCGCTGGCGTCGGGGGTGGTGGAGGCCAAGCCCGGGCAGGACGAGGCGTCGAGGGCGAGGGCGGCGGCGGAGCGGATTGCGCTTGTGCGGCAGGACCGGGAATCGCACGGTCCGGATCGGAGGAAGGTCCCGAGGCCGAGGTAGGCGGGGGGCTGGGGGTCCCGATCGGCGGCCGGTTCGCCCGCGTGGGCGAGGTGTCCAACGATGATGTGTGTCGGGACGGCGGTGGTGGTCGGGTTCGTGAGGGGGGTTGGGGCGCTGGTCTGGCGTCCAAGCAGGAGAACCATGCGTGAGCGGTGATCTTCATCCTGCCGTCGAGCAGCTCATCAGCGTCGCGTGCCAGCGCGGCTGGCTGTCGTATGAGGAGCTGACCAATACCCTCCCGGACGAGATGGTCGATCCACCCGGGGTGGACGAGCTGCTGTTCGTGCTGGACGTGCACGAGCTGGAGGTGCTGGACGAGCTGGAGTACCGGGCCCGCCTGCACCGGCTGTCGCTGGAGCAGGGCGGCCCGTCGTCGACCCCGTCGAGCGCGGGCGCGGTGCTGCCGCGGCTGTTCCGGGCGATGAGCGTCGCGGGGGGAGAGCGGACGGCGGAGGCGGTGACGATCCGGCGGCAGCTGCTGGGGCTTTCCCAGGCGGGCGGCGGAGCGGGCCCGCACGCGGAGTCGTCCGCGGAGGACCCCGAGGAGCAGCAGATCCAGCGGGACCTGGCGGAGGTCGCGGAGGAGGTCCACCAGAAGAGCGTGGACGATCCGATCCGCATGTACCTGTCGCAGATGGGCAACATCCCGCTGCTCACGCGGGACGAGGAGCTGCGGCTTGCGAAGAAGATCGAGACGACGAGGATGATCTTCCGGCGGCGGTGCCTGGAGAGCGACTACGTCGTGTCGCAGGTCGTGGAGATCCTGAAGATGGTGCGTGCTGGGCAGCTGCCCTTCGACCGCACGATGCGGGTGAGCACGGCGGACCCGCAGAGCCGGGAGAAGATCACGCGGCGGATCCCTGTGAACCTGCCGACGCTGGAGAAGCTGCTTGCGGCGAACCGGCGCGACTGGGACGCCATCCAGGCGGCCCGCCGGGAGGGCGACAAGGAGCGTGCGCAGGCGCTGCGGCAGGGGCTTCGGGCGCGGCGGCGGCGGATGGCGAGGCTGGCCGAGGAGTGCTGCGTCCGCACGGGCAGGCTGATCCCGCTGTTCCGCAAGCTGCGTTCGATCACGAAGAAGATGGTCGACATCGACCAGGAGCTCAAGAGGGTGGCGGCGGTCGCGAGGGGCGAGGACGCGGGGCGGAAGCGTCCGCGGAAGCACTACGACCCCGAGGACCTCGAGGTGATGCGGGAGGAGCTGCAGGGCCTTCGCGGGCTGGTGCTGGACGAGCCGCTGGAGATGCACCGGCGGGTGAGGGACATCGCGACGGTCTTCTGGGAGTACGAGCAGGCGAAGCGGGACCTGAGCGGCGGCAACCTGCGCCTGGTGGTGTCGATCGCGAAGAAGTACCGCAACCGCGGGCTGTCGTTCCTGGACGTGATCCAGGAGGGCAACACGGGCCTGATGCGCGCGGTGGACAAGTACGAGTACAAGCGCGGGTACAAGTTCAGCACGTACGCCACGTGGTGGATCCGCCAGGCGATCACGCGGGCGATCGCCGATCATTCGCGCACCATCCGCATTCCGGTGCACATGATCGAAACGATCGGGAAGATCCGTGCGATCCAGAAGGCGCTGCTGCAGAAGAACGGCGTTGAGCCGACCACCGAGGAGGTCGCTGAGGCGGCGGGCCTGACGGGCGTGGAGGTGCGCCGGATCCTGAAGATCGGGCGGTCGCCGGTGTCGCTGGACAAGCCCGTAGGTGAGAACGAGGACAGCGCGTTCGGCGACTTCCTCGAGGATGCGTCGCACTCGGTGCCGGACGACGCCGCGACCGGGGAGATGCTCAAGCAGCGGATCGAGGGGGTGCTCAAGACACTTACCTACCGCGAGCGTGAGATCATCAAGCTCCGGTACGGCATCGGCGACGGGTACACGTACACGCTGGAGGAGGTCGGGCGCATCTTCAAAGTAACGCGCGAGCGCGTCCGCCAGGTGGAGGCGAAGGCGATCCGCAAGCTCCAGCACCCGGTCCGGGCCCGCAAGCTGCAGGGCTTTGTGGAGAACCCTGTGCTGGCCAAGGAGCATCGGACGGGTGGCATGGCGGTCCCGCACCCTGCGCCGGTCATCCATCTGCCTCTGCCGGCGGAGCCGCCCGAGGTCGTGGTGAAGTCGGACGTCGCCAAGCTGCCGGAAGCGTTTCCCAGTTCGCCCCTCAACTAGCCGATCAGCAGAGCCCGCTGGGATTCGACATCACCCTCCAGCACGAGACGGGGGGAGACATCGCGGAGTGCTGCACGCCAGGCACGCTGCAGCACTCCCGCCCACGCGCTCTCTGGGGCGACGGGCGCGAAGCCCCCCCCGACCTGGCGTTCGCGTACGAGCAGCGCTTTCACGGCACCTTGCAGCACATCCAGGCTTCGCGCGGCCTCGGCCATGCGGCTGACGTGGTCGTCCGCGTCGGCCAGCATGGCTGGCGTCAGCAGCGCGGCGGGGTCGAGGAGGAGGGACCACACGTTGGATTTTGCGCTGCCGGGATCTGCGCCGGGGCGCGTGAGTGAACCGGGTCCGGAACGGAAAAACTGCACGATGCCAGGCAGGTCGGACACGACATCTTCCGCGTGGGGCCAGAGGAGCAGGTCCACGTTCCTGCGTGCCGCCTCCTGGGAAAGGGCCGCGGCACAGTCATCCCAGGCGCGTCGAGGGGCGGGCATCCACGCGGGGGCATCGCCGCCTGCGGCTGACCGCACGACGAGCCCGCCGGTGCGGCTGGCGGCCTCCCAGAGTTCGGGCGTCGGCGTTCCGTACGCGATGATGGCGGACAGGCCTCCGGGGTCCACGGGCTCGATCTGGTGGCCTTGCCGGCGGCTGACGGGGGGGGCGGGGGGTGGTGGTTGCGGGGGCGGCATGCGTCTTGCGGTCTTGGGGGCACGGTAGTCCGCGCCCGCGGCACCTTTGCGTTCACCTGTCCGCCTTCATCCCCCAGGGACCCCCATGCATCCCATCCGCGAAACCAAGCCCGATCAGGCCAGCCGGAAGGAAGTCCGACAGTCCATGCTGAACTTCGCGCAGCAGCTCGGGGATCCGTCCGCGAGTTACTCTCTTGCCCGGAAGAGCTCGCTCATCGACCAGATCATGGAGCTCAATCCGACGGCGGCGCCGGGCTTTCTGGCGACCTTCACCGGCGAGCAGCTCGCCAACTACCTGTCGCACCTGACGTTGTGCGCCGGGCCACGCGGGAACACGCCGTGGGTCCGTCCCGGCGATGCGCCGGCGATCGTGGCGTACCGGCCCAGCGCTTGAGCGGGTGTGGGCTTAGCCTGAAGCGAGCCGTCCGATGCCCCAGCAGGCGCCGAACACGGCGGTCAGGGTGAGCACGATGCTTGCGCCCGGCAGCCAGTCGAACTCGAAGCTCAGCACCAGCCCGCCGACGATACCCAGGATGCCGAACACCATGGCGAGGGCCAGCACGCGGGCCCAGCGGTTGGAGACCCTGAGGGCGGCGGCGCCGGGGAGCACGAGCATCGCCGTGGCGAGGACGACCCCGGCGAGCTTCATCGTCACGACGGTGGCGAGTGCGAGCACGGTCATGAGCAGCAGCTTCATGAGGGCGCTGCGGACGCCGACGGCCTGGGCCACCTGTGCGTCGAACGCCCAGAACACGAGGGGGCGGCGGGCGAGCCAGAGGGTGACGAGCGTGCCGAGGGCGGCGGCTCCGGCGATCGCCGCGTCGCGCCAGCCGACGTCGTTGATGGAGCCGAAGAGGAAGCTCTCCCAGGAGACCGTGGAGGTGCTGAACTTGTGGAGCAGCAGGGCGCCCAGGCTCATCGAGGCAACGAGGACGACGCCGATTGCGGTATCGCCTTCGGTCTTTCCCTTCTCGCTCATCGCGCCGATGAGCAGTGCTGAGCCGAGGCAGAAGGCCAGCACGACGAGGAATTGACCGGTCGCCTGGCTGATTCCGGCGCCCACGAGGCCTAACGCGACGGCTACGCCGACGCCACCCAGGGCTGCGTGGCTGATGCCCTGTCCGACGAATGCCAGGCGTTTCAGGACGACGAGCACGCTGACGAGGGAGCACATCACGGCGACCGCGAAGGCGGTGGCGACGGGCGGCCAGAAGATGGGGGCCAGGACGGGGTCGGTGAGGTAGTGCAGCGTCTGCATGCGGCTAGTGCCTGTGGGAAGGGTCTCTGCAGCTGGATGCCGGGTGAGCGTCGACGTGCACGTCTCCGAAGATTGCGGCGACGTCGTGGCGGAACACTTCCGCGAGGACTCGGGGGGTCAGCCCCTCGGGGGCTACGTGGCTGTGCAGCGTGCGGGAGAGGCACGCGATGCGGTCGCAGCCCGCGGCGATGGTGCGGATGTCGTGGCTCACGACGATAAGGGTGAGGCCCAGCTGCTTGACGAGGGAACCAAGGAACTCGCCGAATTGCTGCTGGCCGGCGGGGTCGATTCCGACGGTGGGCTCGTCCAGCAGGAGGAGGCGGGGCTTTGCTGCCAGCGCGCGCGCGATCATGACCCGCTGGAGCTGACCGCCGGACAGCTGCCCGATGGGTTTGCCGCTGATTTTTTCCGCGCCGACGAGCGCCATGGCGTCGTCCACGTCGCGTTGCTGTGCTGCTGAGGGCCTGCGCCAGGGGGGCATGCCGATCGTGATGCCCATTTCGACGACCTGGCGTGCGGAGAGGGGGAACGCCAGTTCGGCCTCCACCTTCTGGGGGACATACCCGATCGCGCGCCTGCGGCGCGCTTCTGCCGGGGACATTCCCAGCACCCGCACGGTGCCGTCGTATCCATCGAGAAGTCCCAGCGTTACCTTCAGCAGTGTGCTCTTGCCGCCGCCGTTGGGGCCGAGGATGCCCAGCCTGTGGCCCTCCTCGACGTTGAGCGTGATGTTCTCGATGGCGGCGCGGTCCGCCCCGTCCACGGTGCGGTAGCGGTAGGTGAGGTTGTTGTATTCAACGGCGTTCATGGGCATGGGCTGGAGGTGCTGGCTGCTCCCGATGCTATCGGGGTGTTTCCTTGGGGCTCTGCTCGTCCTTTGCCGGCGCGGCGGCGGGCTTCTCTTCCCCCAGCCCTTCGCAGAGTGCGTCGAGGTTGTGCTCCATCATGCCCACCCAGTCGCCATCGCCCAGCGGGTCCAGCACCAGGAGGCGGACGCCCGCCTGCTTTGCGAGCCTTTCGGCGGCCTTGGCATCGAACTGGGGCTCGCGGAAGATGGCCCTTGCGCCGGATTCCCGGGCGGCACTCAACACCTTGGCAAGGTCGCCGGGGGAGCTCTCGCCGCTCGTGCCGACTCGGATGACTGCCGCGACCTGCAGGTTGTACCTGCGGGCGGTGCGGGAGAAGGCGTCGTGGTGGGTGATGATCGAGCGGGACCGGACGTGCTCGAGCCGCTCCCGGTACGCCTTGTCCACGCCCTCGACGCGGGCGATCAGGGCGTCCTTTCGCGCGTCCAGGGCGCGGGCGTCTTCTTCGCTCCAGTTTCCCTTTGCCTTGAGCGTCCGAGCGAGCCGGTCGGCGATGGCGGGCACGAGTTGCTTCACGAGTTGCGGGTCGAGCCAGAGGTGGGGGTCCGGCGTGTGCTCGTGGTCGTGGTGGTCTTCTGCTCCCGGTTGCTCTTCGTGATCGTGGGCGTCCACGGCGTGCGCACCCTGCTCCCCCACTACTTCCGCGAAGCAGATGGATGGGCGGTCGGCGGGTCCTCCGCGTTTCTCGAGCACGCGTTCGACGCGGGCTTCAAGGTGGAGGCCCACGTAGACGAAGACGTCCGCGCGGGCGACGCGGACCAGGTCCTCGGGCGTCAGTTCGTAACCGTGCTCGCTTCGGCCTGGTTTCATCAGGACCGAGACGTGGCTGCCGGCGGGCAGCAGCGGCTCGACCAGCCCTTTGAGGGGCGGGACTGTGACAACAACGTCGAGCGTGGTGGCCTGGGTCGGCTGTGCGGGGGGCGGGGCCTGATCGACGGCCACGGCCGGCAGCGTCAGGGCACCGAGGATCACAGCGGCGATCGGCACGGCGACGCGGGCGCTGGTCCGTCTTGCATGCTTGCTGATCGTCACGGGGCCGTCCTTATTGAGAATCAATACTCAATAAGCATAGCCGGGGTTCCACCGGCCCACGACCGCACGGGGCAGGTCAGGCCTGTGCCCGGTCCGGGTGCGCCACCATGACCACGCGCGACCGCAGAGCAGGACAACGCCCATGCAGAAGAGCCAGTCGGCGCTCAACCAGATGATCGAGGGGGCGTGCGGGACGAACACGGGCCAGTTCCCTACCAGCGGAGGCAGGGCGAAGGCGCTGCGTGTAGGCCTGATGACCATGGGTTCTGATGGCCTCATCTGCATGCAACCGCTCCACGCCGGGCCGGTGATCCCAATCCAGCGGGCGTACATCGGGGCTGCGCCTGCGTCGATTTCACGGGTTGCCCTGATGGCAGGTGCAAGTCTCCAGGCGGCAACGGGGGAGCGCTCCGCGTCTGACTGGAGTGCGTCGCTCACGCTGAATACAGCGCCGCCGAAACTCTCACGCACCGAAACCAGGCGCAGGTCGGGTTGCCGGCCCGCGTAGGCGGTGTATGCCGCCAGCCGGACGCCGGGGATGTTCGGGGCGACGCAGCCCCGGGCAACGACAAGCAGATAGAACCCAACCTGGATCATGAGAGCGAGCAGGGCGGTGCGGGCCGGGCGTCTGCGGGGTTTCATATGCGGGCTCCCGCGGCAGCGATGGTGACGGTGAAGTCGGTCCCGTTCCCTTCGGACGTGTGCACATCGATCCGCCCTCCGTGGGCCTCGATGATGCGGCGGGTGGTGGGCAGCCCCAGGCCGCTGCCTCCCGCCTTGGTCGTGAAGTAGGGCTGGAAGATGCGGGGGATGACTTCGGCCGGAATGCCGGGGCCGGTGTCGATGACGTGGAGTTCGATGGAGTCGGTTCCGGCCTTGTCACCGGGGGTGACGCGGGTGCGCACGATGAGGTCCTTGGGCTTGCCGGCGGGGTTCGCGCTCATGGCCTGGACTGCGTTGAGCATGAGGTTCAGGACGGCCTGCTTCAGGAGGCCGGCGTCCACCGAAGCGGTGAGGGGGCCGGTCGCAAGGTCGACGCGGAGGTTGACGCCCTGGCTGGCCGCCTGGGGCTGGAAGAAGTCGGCGAGGTCCTGGAGGAGTGCGCTGATATCGGTGTCTTTGCGGTCGAGGCGCATTTCGCCGGCGTAGGCGAGGAAGTCGCTGAGGATGCCCCGGAGGCGCTCGGTTTCCCTGCGGAGGCTGGCGAGGCGTCGGATGAGGCGTTGCTTGGATTCGGGGCTGGTGGGGCCGGACTCGGGCAATTCCTCGATGCCCTCGGCGAGCAGTTGGGCGTTGAGGCCGATGGTGGAGAGGGGGTTCTTGATTTCGTGGGCGAGGCCGCCGGTCATGGCCCCGACTTCCGCGAGGCGTTCTGCGCTGCGGGCTCTGCGTTCGGCGGCGAGTTGGCGGGCGAGCGACCGGCGGATCTGCCAGCGCGCGGCGATGACGGTGGCGCCAACGCCCACACCGATGCCAATGAAGAGCCAGCCGACGCCGGTCATGGTGCCAGATTAGCGTTGCCGCCGCGGGGCTGCTTCACCGGCGCGGGGAGCGGGTGTACCCGCTGGGAGGTTGCTGTCCTTCGGGGGTGCGGTGGCGGCGGGCGTTGTCCGTCACTTCCACCTGCTCGGTGCGGACGATGCGGGTGGCCTTCCACCGGCCGTCCGTGCCGCGGTGGGCGTCGTATTCCACCGTGCTTCCGTCCCGCAGGGCGCGGAAACCGTCGCCGGCGATGACGGAGAAGTGGGCGAACACGTCGGCACCGGCGGGGCCGACGATGAAGCCGAATCCCTTTCGCGGATCGAACCACTTGACGACACCTTCCGCGCCGACCACGCGGTCGTCCGTCACGATTGGTGCACTCGCCTCTTCGGACGCACGGCTGACAGATTCGTCCATGGGTGAGACCCCCACCCCCCGGCCTCCAGCTACCCCTTCACGACGGCGCGAGAACCGCTGCCACGACAAGAACCATGCGACACCCGACTCAAACGTGGGGATGTCACGGGATCCCAACTTATCAGAATGGCGCTGGGCGTCAAGGGATTGTTCTTTGGGAATGACCGAATACTACCCAAATAGGTGTACAGTCCGGCTTCATTGTGGAGAACTTCGAAGAAGGGGTGTCGCTGGAGATGAGTCAGGATGCGGCCTGAGCCTGCCTGGCGCTGGCGTCTACGCTGTCCCTTTCCATGACGCACTCTGCCAAAGTTCCGGTGCTCCCCCACGACGAAGTCATTCCGATCCTGGACTTCGGGGGCCAGACGGCGCAGTTGATTGCGAGGCGGGTGCGCGAGGCCGGGGTGTTTTCGTGGCTTGTTTCACCCTCGATCACACCCGACGCGTTGCGGGCGATGCGTCCCAAGGGCATCATCCTGTCGGGCGGTCCGGCCAGCGTGTACGAGAAGGGTGCGCCGACGTGCGATCCGGGCATCTTTGATCTCGGTGTGCCGGTGCTTGGCATCTGCTACGGCATGCAGCTGGCCGCTCATCTCCTGGGGGGCAGGGTGATCGGGTCAGACCATCGGGAGTTCGGGCGGGCGAACCTGTCGCTGGCGGGCCGGTCGGCGCTGTTCCAGGGGATTCCGGACAAGACAACCGTGTGGATGAGTCACGGCGACCAGGTGAGCAGCGCGGGGGACCTGTTCGACACCATCGCGAGCACTTCGACGTGTCCCAACGCGGCGGTGGTGATGAGGCCGTCGAGCGGGCGGGTGTTCTACGGCGTGCAGTTCCATCCCGAGGTGACGCACACGCCGCACGGGACGGACCTGCTGAGGAACTTCGTGTACGAGGTGTGCCGGTGCCGGGGGACGTGGCGGATGTCGGACTTTGCGGAGACGGCGGCGGCGCGTGTGCGGGAGCAGGTGGGGAGTTCGGGCGTGGTGTGCGGGCTGTCGGGCGGCGTGGACAGCGCGGTGGTGGCGGCGCTGCTGAGCAAGGCGATCGGTGGGCAGCTGCACTGCGTGTTCGTCGACACGGGTCTATTGCGTTCGGGCGAGCGGGAGCTGGTGGAGAGCACTTTCCGGGATCACTTCAAGATCGACCTGCGGACTGCCCGGGCGGAGGGGGAGTTTCTTGCGGACCTTGCGGGGGTGACGGACCCTCAGGTGAAGCGGAAGAGGATCGGCCACCGGTTCATCGAGGTGTTCAAGCACGCGGCGAAGACCATCCCCCACGCGAAGTTCCTGGCCCAGGGGACGCTGTACCCGGACGTCATCGAGTCCGGGCACGGTCACGCGGGGACTGCGGCGGGGATCAAGCTGCACCACAACGTGGGCGGGCTGCCGGCGGAGCTTGGCTTTGACCTGGTGGAGCCGCTGCGGGAGCTTTTCAAGGACGAGGTGCGCAAGCTCGGGCAGGTGCTGGGGCTGCCGGATCACATTGTCTGGCGGCATCCGTTCCCTGGGCCGGGCCTGGCGGTGCGCGTGCTGGGTGAGGTCACGCGGGCAAAGCTCGACGTGCTGCGTGAGGCGGACGAGATCCTGCTCGAGGAGATCGTGGCGGCGAACCTGTACCGCCAGACGAGCCAGGTCTTCGCGGTGCTGCTGCCGGTGCAGAGCGTGGGCGTGATGGGTGATGGGCGGACGTACGAGAACACGGTGGCGATCCGGGCGGTTGAAACGCAGGACTTCATGACGGCGGACTGGTCACGCCTCCCGCACGATCTGCTGGCGCGGGTGAGCAACCGGATCATCAACGAGGTCCGCGGGGTGAACCGGGTGGTGTACGACATCTCGAGCAAACCGCCGGCGACGATCGAGTGGGAATGACCGGGGAGGGACGCGATGGGGCGGACGCTCCAGGAATGGCGCAGGCTGCTGTTGCACACCGCCGGGGCCGGGTTGCCGGCTGAGTTCCTGGCGCACTTTCGTGCGGTGAACGAAGAGCCGGGGCCGGAGGCCTTGGGCGGGTCCGGGCCGGCGGGGGTCGACCAGGTCATTGCGCAGGCCCGGGCATGGGTGGGCGGTTTCGAGGACGACGCCGGTCACCGGCGTGACGTGGACACGCCGTTTCTGTGTCGGTGCCTTTCGCACCTGCCTGCGGGCGAGATGCCGGCCGGGGTGAGCGAGCTGGCCCGGGCGTGGTGGGCGTTGGACCGGCCCCGCGAGCTGGAACCGCTGCGCATCGACGAGGGCGCGGGGGGTGCGCTGATGCCCTGGCTGCGTGAGACGGGCGTTGAGTCGTGGACGGAGACGGAGCTGGGCGTGATGCACGCCCTGGTGTGGCACGGCATCGCGGGGCGCAGCAAGGCGGTGCTGGAGCGGGCTTTCCGGGCGGCGGTGTGGATGCTGGACAACCTCCAGCCGGACAACGCGACGAACCACCCGTGGGCGGCGCACCTGTTCATTGCCATCGCGCTGGACCCGACGCGGCCGGAGGGCGAGCGGGGCGCTGCGGACCTCTACGCGCAGTCGCTGTTGCACAACGCGGTGGTCCACCAGGGGCGGCCGGACCGTTTCTCGGCGATCATCCTGTGGGATGCGGAGCGGTGCCTGTCGGCGCTCACGCAGGTGCGGTGGCAGCGGGCGCCGGCGTGTGTGCGGCATCTTTCGCTGGCGGCGCGGGACTTTGGCGTGTGAGCGGGCTGCGTCACACCTCGATGGAGTCGCCCAGCGATGGGAGGCGGGCTTCCCAGCCCAGTTCCTGCTGGAGCTTCTCTTTGAGCTTCCCCCGCTGCATGTCTTCACCGTGCGACAGGACGAGTCGGGGCCATGCTCTGCCGGCCGGCGGGCGGTAGGCCCGGGCCCAATCGAGCAGGCCACGCTGGCCGGTGTGTGCGGAGAACCCTCCCAGCGTGTGGATCTGAGCGCGGACGGGGATGGTCTCGCCGAAGATCCGGACGGTGTCGGCCTTTTCAATGAGTCGCCGCCCGAGGCCGCCGGCGGGCTGGAAACCGGCGATGATGACTCGGACGTCGCGCTTGTAGAGGTTGTGGGCGAAGTGGTGCAGGATGCGTCCGCCGTTGCACATGCCCGACCCGGCGATGATGGCGAGCCCTCCCCGCATGTCGTTGAGGCGGCGCGACTCGTCGCTGGTGGGTGTGGGGACGACACGTGGGGAGACCAGGGGGTTGATCCCCTCGCGCAGGAGGAGGCGTGTTTCGGCGTCCATCAGGCAGAAGTACTTCTCGTACAGCTTGGTTGCGTCGACCGCGAGGGGGCTGTCGAGGTAGGTCTGGAAGGACGGCACGCGGTTGCTGCGGATGAGCTCGCCGATGTGGTAGATGAGCGTCTGCGATCGCCCGACGGCGAACGAGGGGATCAGCACCTTTTCCTTGTCCCAGATCGCCTGCTTGAGGATCTCGGCGAATTCCAGGACGGTTTCCTGCACCCCCCGGTGGTCGCGGTCGCCATAGGTTGATTCGAGGAACACCACGTCGGGCGCGACGCCCTCGGTCTGCGGGGGCTGGGGGTCCTTGAGGAGTGCGGAGGCGCTCTGCCCGAGGTCGGCGGAGAACACGGCGACCTTCCTGACTCCGCCCTTGTCCACGCAGGTGAGCTCGATGCTCGCCGATCCCAGGATGTGCCCGGCGTCGGTGAAGCGGAGGGTGACGCCGGGTGCGATCTCGCGGGCGTTCTGGTACCCCACTGCTTCGAACATCGCGAGCAGGGGCGGTACCTCCTTCATCGTGTAGAGGGGCCGCACCTGGGTGTGGATGCCGCGCTCGGCGTTCTTGCGGTTGGTGCGTGCCGCGTCGTTTTCCTGGAGTTCGGCGGTGTCTTCCAGCAGCAGGCGGGCGACCTCGCAGGTGGCCGGCGTGGCGAACACTCTTCCGCGGTAGCCCATGCCATGCAGGAGCGGCATCCGACCGACGTGATCGATGTGCGCGTGGCTCAGCACGACGGCGTGCAGCGCGGGGGCGTCGATGGGTGGCCGCTTCTCGTTCTTTTCTGCGGAGTCGTGGTTGCCCTGGAAGAGGCCGAAGTCGACGAGCACCCGCGCGCGGTCGGTTTCAACGAGGTAGCAGGAGCCGGTTACTTCACCCGCGGCGCCCCAGAGCGTGATACGCATGCCGGAAGGTATGCGCGGGGGCACGGCGGCTTGGACGGGCGGAAAAGAAACACCCGCGTGTTTCCACGCGGGCGTTCAGGGCTTTCGTGCTGCAGGGGTCGTTACCGCGTGCAGTCCGGGTCGAACCGGAAGCACTGGAGGAAGAAGCCCACGTCCTGCGGGTTGGTTGCGCCGTCGTTGTTGATGTCGGCGTTGCCCGCCTGGAACGCGGCGAGGAAGGCGACGAGGTCGTCGTGGTTCACGACCTGGTCGTGGTTCCAGTCGCAGGGGCAGCCGGGCGTGCAGGCGCCGGCGGTGCAGGGGACGTTGTTGCCGCGGTAGGTGCCACCGGCGGTGGTGCAGGCTGCCTCGGTCACGAACTGGCAGGTGGTGGCGCCGGAGGGGTCGGTGATGCAGCAGGCGCCGCGCGGGGCGGGCGGCTGGCAGATGGCGGTGGTGCACGCGGTGCCGTTCCCGCGGAAGACGCCGTTGGCCTGCTGGCAGGCCTGGGCTGTCAGCTGCTGGCAGGTCACGGTGCCGGTGGCGCTGCGGATGCAGCAGGCGCCGGTCGGGGGCGTGCAGGAGACGGTTTCACAGCTGGTGCCGACGCCGCGGAACAGCCCCTGGGCCTGGATGCAGGCCTGGATGGTCATGATGTCGCAGCTGGTGGTGCCGTCGGCGTTGCGTGTGCAGCAGGCGCCGGTCTGGACGTTCTGCGGGCAGACGTTGGGCATCGAGCAGTTGGTGCCGTTGCCGCGGTAGAGGCCGCCGGCGGTGGCGCACTCGGCCTGGGTGAGGAATTCGCAGTGGGCCGGGCTCGCGGGGCTCGCGGGGACGCAGCAGGCGCCGCGGGGGGTCGTCGTGGGGCAGGTAGTGCCGGAGCACATGGTGCCGACGCCCTGGAAGGTGCCGCCGACTTCAGCGCACCCGGCCTGGGTGCGGAGCTGGCAGACGGTGGCGCCGCTGGGTGTGGGAACGCAGCACGCGCCCATGGGGCTGCTGGGCGGGCAGAGGTTGGGCGTGCAGATCGTGTTGGCGCCGTGCCATGTGCCGTTGGCGTTCACGCATTCCGCCTCGGTGAGCAGCTGGCAGGCGGGCAGCCCGGAGTTGGTCGTCAGGCAGCATGCGCCGCGGACCGGGGGCGGCAGGCAGATGTTCGTCGTGGCGCACGCGGTGCCGTTCCCGCGGAAGACGCCGCCGGCCTGCTGGCAGGCGGGGCCGGTCAGCTGCTGGCAGGTGATGGCGCCGGCGGGGTCGGTGATGCAGCAGGCGCCCGTTGGGGTTGTCTGCACGCAGATGTTCGGCATCGTGCAGGAGGTGCCGTTGCCGCGGAAGACGCCGCCAGCCTGCTGGCAGGCGGGGCCGGTCAGCTGCTGGCAGGTGGCCGTGCCGCCCGCCATGATGCAGCAGGCGCCGGTGGGGACGGTTCCCGAGCAGGTGGTGTTGGTGCACACGGTGCCGGCGCCCCGCCAGGTGCCGTTCTGGGACAGGCACACCTGCTCTGTCACCATGACGCAGATGGTGCCGCCGTTGGGGTTGGTGATGCAGCAGGCGCCCTGCAGCGTCTGGGCATGCGCGTTTGACGCCGCGGTGATGACGGCTGCGCCAAAGGCCAGCACGGTGCAACACTTCGCCACTAACTGTCGGATGAACATTCTGCTTCTCCTTCTGGGACAGGTGAACGGACTGACCTTGCGGCGCTCCAAGGGGATGCGCCCCGGATTGCGGACACAAGTATCCTCGGCACGGGCGTGCTGGGCAAGGTCAATCAGCGGCGAGAGTATCTTGAGAGCGGGTGCTCGTATCCGGCCCGTTGCCAGGGTCCGACGCTGCCTCGGGAGTAGGACGGTCTGCCTGGAACCTGCCAACACTTCCGCGTTCCGATACCGAAGCACAGCAGTGACCAATGCCCCAACCTCACCCAACCAGGAATGTGCCAGCCCAACGCACCCCGTGCGCTGGTATTGCTGTTTTCGGGCTTGCGGCGCTGGTGGTGGCGGCAGCGGCTTCCGGTGTGCTCCTGCTTCAGCATCTGGGCGCGATGGCATTGCCCGGCTGCGGGGAGGGTTCTGCGTGTGCTGACCTCGCGCGGTCGAATTGGGGAAAGATTCCAGGAATTGATCTTTCGACGGCCGGAATCGGTTTCGCCTACTTCGGGGCTCTTTGCGTCGCTTGGCTCGTCTTTGGTGTTGTCCGGGGACGAGTAACCAAAGGCCTCTTCATTCTCGCATGTTTGGGTGGTGCTGCGTCGCTGTTTTTGCTCGCGATCATGGTTGGGGAGGGGAAGCTCTGCAAGTACTGCCTGGCGGTTCATATCTGCAACTTTGCGTTCATTGGTGCGGCGGCCCGGAGCGTTCTGCGGGCACCGGGAAGGGCGGGCGCGGGGGCAGAGCCGTCCTCGCAGCAGCAACTGGTTGCGGTTGGAGGGCTGATGCTGGCGGTCGCGGCGGGGGTGCTTGGGGTCGAATCGGGCGCTCGGGCAGACGCCAACAAGAAGCACGAGGACGCGCTGGCGCAGAGCGTCAAGCAGATGACGGTCACGGGGGCGCAGACGTCTGGGCAAGGCGTCGCGGCGGGACCCGCGCCAGAGCAGGTGGCGGCGGGTACCAAGGGGTCAGCGCCACTGGTCCCATCGACTGCGGGCGCCGCAGCGCAGGGTGCCGCCTTGATGCCGGCGCTGGAGGGGCGGTTCCGGTGGGGCCCTGAGCGGGCGGCGGTCCGCATCGTGCTGTTCACCGATTATCAGTGCCCCGACTGCCGGCTCATCGAGCAGCAGTTGGAGCAGGTGCAGAAGTTGGGTCTGTCGCTCAGCGTGTCCGTTCGTTTCTATCCGTTTTCCACGGTGTGCAACGATCGGCTGACGGAGGACATGCACCCAGACGCGTGCTTTGCCGCGTCGGCGGCGCTGGCGGTGGGCACGGCCGGCGGGACGGATGCATTCTGGGCGGTGCACCAGTGGTTGTTTGAGCGGCGCGGTGCGTTCACGCCGCAGCAGCTCGCGCAGCAGGTGAGCGGCATGGGTCTGGATGGTGCGGCGGTCGTCCGCGTGGTGAACAGCAGGTCCAACTTCGAGGATGTGCGCAGCGATATCCGGCTGGGCAACGACCTTGGCCTGCGTTATACGCCGATGATCTTCATCAACGGGGTTGAGCTCAAGGGGTTCACGGCCCCCAACGCGCTCGTGCGGGCGGTGGAGGCAGTGGCCAAGACGAACCCTGCCCCTGCGACGGCGGAGAACGACCGGCCGCCGGGCGCCGCGGAACGGTACATCGCCGACTGGCGGGAGGCCCCCACCGTCACGATGCCGGAGGGGTTCTTCCGCCGGTGGCTGGGCGATCCGGGCGCGCCGGTCAGCGTGGTGATGGTGGGAGACTACATGGAGCCAGGGACCGCGGAGGCTGACGCGGTGATCCGCATGCTTGCTCAGGCGGAGGGGTCGGGGGTGCGGTACAACTACGTCGACTTCCCGATGAGCCAGGAGTGCAACCCTCAGCTCACGTTTACGAAGTTCCAGGGGTCGTGCCTTGCGGCGCGGGCGGCGGAGGCTTCGATGAGGATCGGCGGGCCGGATGCCTTCTGGCGGATGCACAATTGGCTGATGAACAACCGCGAGATCCTGAGCGAAGACCTGGTCCGCAACGGGGCTCCGGCGATTCAGATCGACGCAGAGACGCTGCTGGGGGCGATGCGGGGCACGGCCCTGTCCCAGCAGTTCAATGAGGACGCGCTGGGCGCGCTGGGCGCGAACGTGGCCTCGCTGCCGGCCATCTTCATCAACAACAAACCGGCCGTTTCGTGGAAGGTGGGCAACGAGAACCTGATTCCCCGGCTCATCGAGGAGGCACGGAAGGCGCGGTAACACGCGGACGGGGCCGTCGCGTACCGTGGTGGCATGTCCCACCTGATCCAGTCTTTTCTTGTCATTGGCGGATGCCTGGCGGCGGCGTGCTTAGCGGCGTGCCAGGCCCCTGTCGCAGGGGCGGAACTTCGTCGGGCGGGGGATGAGATCGTGGTTGCAGGGCGGTTCTTTCACACCGGCGTGCCGGTCGTGCTTTGGACCGATCCGGACGGCTACGACGCGTACCGCGTCGAGAGGCGCTTTGTACCGGCGGAGGATGCGTCTTGGGAGGCGTCCAGCAAGGCGGGCGTGCCCACCCCCAATCGGTACGGCACGCGGAAGGCAACCATGTCCGAGGAGGAATTGGCTCGCGCGAGGGCCGGGCAGTGGACACTCGACATGCTCCGCGGGTGCGTCGACCAGTTCGTCATTCACTACGACGTGGCGGGCACGAGCCGCAACTGCTTCCGGGTGCTGCACGACGCGCGGTGTCTATCCGTCCATTTCATGATCGATCTGGACGGCACTATCTACCAGACGCTGGACGTGAAAGAGCGGGCGTGGCATGCCGGGGCCGCGAACGACCGGTCTGTGGGCGTTGAGATAGCGAACATCGGGGCGTACTCGCCTTCAGAGGCGGAAAAGGTGCTCGGCCAGTGGTATGCGCGGGACACCAGCGGCGCGCATGTGCAGTTGCCGTCCCGGATAGGGGATGGGGGGGTTCGCACCCCGGGCTTCGTTGGCCGGCCCGCGCGTCCTGAACCCGTGCATGGGCAGATGCATGGGCGCGAATACGTGCAGTACGACTTCACGAAGGAGCAGTACCGGTCCCTGGCCCATCTTGCGGCGACCTTGCACGGCGCCTTGCCGGGCATCACCCTGGATGCCCCGCGGGGTGCGGACGGGGGGGTGCTGACGCGGGCGCTTACGGAGGAGGAGTTGAAGGGCTATCGGGGGCTCCTGGGGCACTGCCACGTCACCGACAACAAAGTGGATCCAGGGCCGGCGATGGATTGGGAAAAACTGTTACTTGAGGCGAGGCGTTTGGGACGCTGATGTCGGAATTGCCTGTATTTGAGGCACTGCGCGGCGTACATCGGGATTGCCTATGTCCGCGATTGCCGATTTGAAGGTCCTGTAACCGTGTGAAGTTTGAAGTTGTTGTTGTGCGATTCCTGCGCTGCGGGTATGCTCGCGTTCGCCGGGAGAAGTCCCGGCAGAGGAGATGAGGGACATCGCGCCGCGTTCTGCGTGCGTTGTGGACCCCATCACAATCTGAGTACGTCCCGTCCCGCAAGGTTTGTTTTGTGCCATGCTGAGACTGGGGCCCGCCGCGTCGCGCTTTCCCGCGTGCCGTGAGCTTTGTGGTGCGGCATGGACTCTGACCCTCGTGTGTGACGCGGGCTGACCGGGCCGACACGGACGCTGCACCCTGAGACAAGACCGTCGGTGTCCTTGTTAGGAGGAGAGAGATATGAAGAAGCTTCTTGCTGTGGCCGCACTGGCCGCCGCCGCCGGCGTTGCGAACGCCGACGTGACGTTTAACCTCGGCAGCGCCACGCTGAACGGTGGTCAGTACTTCGGTGGGACGTTTGCGGGTTCGGGCACGCTCACGGGCATGGCCATTTCCTACGACTTCCAGCCGTCGGCAGCCGCGCTGAACGACTCCTGGGCTTCTGATGCGATTCTTTACGTGCAGGGCGCGGACACGAACACCGGCGAGTGGGGCGGCTACAACCTCTCGTTCGGTGGGTTTGATGAAGGCCTATTTTCGTTCAACGGGTCCATTTCGGCACCCCCGGGCGTGTACTCCGATACGCAGTCGGTTGCGAACGCCACGCCTCCTTCCGGCGCTGGCACGTGGACGCTGTACTTTGCCAATGGGTACGGCACCTCGGCTGCCGTGACGTACAACAACGTGACTGTCACGCTGTTCGGCGTCAACGTCCCGACCCCCGGCGCTGCGGCGCTGCTGGGCCTGGGTGGGCTGGTTGCCATCCGTCGCCGCCGCTAAGCGGCGGTGCCCCGCGTGTCAACGACCACGCGGGTTTGCAGTGAACCTCACACCGCCCCGGTCTGACCCCCGGGGCGGTTGTTTTTTTGGATTCCGGAGGCGGGGCGTGCAGCGCGTGTGCACCAGAAAGTGCAAACGCCCTGCGACGGATCGCAGGGCGTGCAAGTGACCCCATGGGGATTCGAACCCCAGTTTTCAGGATGAGAACCTGACGTCCTAGACCGGGCTAGACGATGGGGCCAGCGGTCTGGGCGGAGTTTAGGCATGAAGGCGGGGGCGTCAATCCCCGCGTGTGCCGCCGGGGTGAGCGGACTGGCGGCGGAGGAGGGCGAGGGCGTAGACGCCAGCTTCCTCGGCGGAGGAGCCCACGACCGCTCCGAGCACCTGGCCGCGATGGTCCCGCCATTCGGCGCGGAAGCAGTCAAAGAGCTGCACGTGCCGGATGGTGAGCGATGTGCCGTGGGCGGTGAAGGCCGTGTTGACCGCGTCCAGCGTGGGGTAGGCCCGTCCGTCCTTGTGCGTGGCGCACTGGGCGACCTGGGCGGGCTTGAACTCGGTGGCGTACAGCGCGTCGATCGCGAAGTCCAGGCCCATGAGCGCCTCCTGTCCGGTGGGATGGTGCACGTGCGAGCGGACTCTCCTGCCCGGTCATAGTAACCGGTCACGGTTGCGCGGGCATCATCCCGCTTTCCCGGGCATCGCGACCGGGGCGACGGGGAGGGGTCCGAAGGCGTAGGACGCCGGGGCGAGCGACAGGTCGCTCTTCATGACCTGCTCCCATGTCACGGTCTTGCCGGTGTAGGCCGCCATTCGGCCCATGACGGCGGTCATCGTCGACGTGGCCACGTTCCGCGCTTCATTCACGTGGGTGCCGGACTGGATCGCCTGGACGAGGTCGGCGTGCTCGGCGGTGTAGGGGTCGTTGTCGTTCTCCGAGAAGTTCCAGGCGTTCCGGCCCGTGATCTTGGCGCGGCCGGGCATGGTCACGATGCGGCCGTCCGTGCCCTCGATGACCTCCTCGACCCGTCCCGCGCAGCCGTCGATCTGTCGGCATTGGGAGATGACCGTGACGCCATCGGGGTATTCGTACTCGCAGCAGAAGTGGTCGAAGACGTGCCCGTAGGCGGGGTCGGTGCGGACCTGGCGGCCGCCCATCGCGGTGCACTTGACCGGATTGGCTCTGAGCGCCCAGTTGATGACGTCGAGGTTGTGGACGTGCTGCTCGACGATGTGGTCGCCGCTAAGCCACGTGAAGTAGAGCCAGTTGCGGAGCTGCCATTCCATGTCGCTCCACTCGGGCTGGCGGGGGTGCATCCACAAGCCGCCCTGATTCCAGTAGCAGCGGGCTGTCACGATGCGCCCGAGGTCCCCGGCGTGGACGCGCTTCATGGCTTCCAGGTAGCAGGACTCGTGCCGGCGCTGCGTGCCCGCGACGATGCACAGCTTCTTCTGGTCCGCGACATCCGCCGATGCGAGCACACTGCGGATGCCCGAGGGGTCGACGCCGCAGGGCTTTTCCATGAACACGTGCCTGCCGTTGGCCACCGCCTCGGCGAGGTGGATGGGGCGGAAGTGCGGGGCGGTGGCGAGGATGACGTAATCGAGGTCCAGGGCGCACAGCTTCCTGTACGCGTCGAAACCGACGAAGCAGCGGGCGTCGTCCACGGCGCCCCGTTCGCCGAACCCCTGCAGTTGCTTGCGGGCCGCCTCGATGCGCTCCGGGAAGACGTCGGCGAGAGCGACGATGCGTGTGTCGTTGGACGCCTGCAGGGAGTTCACCGCGGCGCCGGTGCCCCGCCCCCCGCAACCGATGACACCCACGCGGATTGGGCGTGAGACTGCGGGCTTCGCGGGCTTGGGATCTGCTCCGGGTTTGGTCGGCTTGGCGCTGTCTGGCTGGCTCGGCTGGGCAAGCACCTGCACGGCCAGGGAGCCAACGGCGATCGCGGCGGCGGACTGGATGAGGTTGCGGCGAGAGAGCCCGGAAGGTGCCTGGGCCGGGGGGCGGGATTCGGAATTTGTCATTTGGAGCCTTTCGAGCCTGTAGCTTACCCGGACCTGGCATCTTTGTGGAGCAGCCGCCGCCGGGGTGTGACCGGTACAGGGTACCATCCTTTATGGCGACGCTACCGGACTACGAGAAACTGGGTGTGTTCTACCTCGGGAGAGCGCGTGACGGCGCGGTGGCCACGAGCGATCTGATCCTGTATGACAGCAAGGACCTTGTGACGCACGCGGTCTGCGTAGGCATGACCGGGTCGGGCAAGACGGGGCTGTGCATCGGGCTGCTGGAGGAGGCGGCGATTGACGGGATTCCTGCGCTCATCATCGACCCCAAGGGGGACCTGGGGAACCTGATGCTGACGTTCCCGGGGCTGACGCCCCAGGACTTCCGGCCCTGGATCAACGAGAGCGACGCGCAGACCAAGGGTGTTTCCGCGGATCAGTTCGCGGCGCAGCAGGCGGAAGTGTGGAGGAAGGGGCTTGCGGATTGGGGGCAGTCGCCCGACCGCATCCAGCGGTTGAGGGACGCGGCGGAGGTGGCCATCTACACGCCTGGGAGCAACGCGGGCATCCCGCTGTCGGTGATGAAGTCCTTCGACTGTCCGCCGTTCGAGGTGATGGATGACGGGGAGTTGCTGCGAGACCGGATTTCGACGACCGTGTCGAGCATCCTGGGGCTTGCCGGGCTGCCCGGCGACAACCCGCGGTCGCGGGAGCACATCCTGCTCTCGACCATTCTGCAGAACGCGTGGGGGGCGGGGCAGAACCTCGACCTGCCGTCCATCATCACGGCCGTGCAGTCGCCGGGCTTCTCGCGGGTGGGCGTGCTGGAACTTGAGGCCTTCTACCCGTCCAAGGAGCGTTTCGAGCTGGCGATGGCGCTCAACAACCTTCTGGCGAGCCCGCAGTTCACGGCGTGGAGCCAGGGGCAGGCGCTGGACATCGGGAAGCTGCTGTATACGGAGTCAGGCAAGCCGCGGCTGGCGATCGTGAGCATTGCGCACCTGGGAGACAGCGAGCGGATGTTCTTCGTGGCGCTCATCCTCAACCAGTTGCTGGCGTGGACGCGCGCCCAGAGCGGCACGACGAGCCTGCGGGCGTTGCTGTACATGGACGAGATCGCCGGGTACGTGCCCCCGGTTGCGAACCCGCCCAGCAAGCAGGCGCTGCTCACGCTGATGAAGCAAGCGCGCGCGTTCGGCGTGGGCGTGGTGCTGGCGACACAGAACCCGGTGGACATCGATTACAAGGGGCTCTCAAACGCGGGGACGTGGTTCATCGGTCGGCTGCAGACCGAGCAGGACAAGTCGCGCCTGCTGGACGGCCTGGAGGGGGCGATGTCCACCGCTTCGCGTTCGTTCGACCGGGGCGAGATGGACCGCACGCTGTCGGGGCTGGGCAAGCGGGTGTTCCTCATGAACAACGTGCACGAGGACATGCCGGTGGTGTTTGAGACTCGCTGGTGTCTTTCGTACCTGCGCGGCCCGCTGACGCGTGGCCAGATCAAGCAGCTCATGGACCCCGTGAAGGCCGGCGCTGGGGCGGCGGCGCAGGGCTGCGCTGCGCCCGCGGTCGCCGCGGCGCAACCGCTGCCGACAACGGCGGCGCCGGTCGCGGCGGGCGCGGTGGCCCGGGAAACTGCGCCCTCGCGGTCGGCCGCGGGGCTCGCGGGGGCAGGGCGGCCTGTGCTGCCCCCGGACGTGCCGCAGTACTTCGTGCCGCTGCGGGGCCGGGGTCAGGCCGGGGCGACGGTGGCGTATGAGCCTCGGGTGCTGGGGTTCACGCAGGTGCACTTCCTGGACAAGAAGCTGAACGTGGACGAGAGCGTGGCCGTGGCGGTGTCGGCGGCGTTCGGGTCGGGCCCGGTGCCCATCGACTGGGACGCGGGCGAGCGGGTTGACCTTACCGACAAGGACGTGGAGCGTGAGCCGGTGGATGGGGCGGTGTTCGGCCCGCTGCCTGCAGAGGCGGGCAAGGCACGGTCGTACGCGGAGTGGGGCAAGAAGCTGGCGGACTCCCTGTTCCGATCGCAGGAGCTCACGCTGCTGCGCAGCCCTTCGCTGGAGGCGACGAGCAAGCCCGGGGAAACCGAGAAGGACCTGCGCGTCCGGCTGGTGCAGGCGGCGCGGGAGGACAGGGATGCGTTCAGCGAGAAGCTGCGGGCCAAGTACGCGGGCAAGATTTCCGCGGTGGAGGACCGCATCCGGCGCTCGCAGCAGGCGCTGGACGTGCAGAAGTCGCAGGCGACGCAGTCCAAGGTGAACACCGCGCTTTCGATAGGCGCGGCGATCCTGGGGGGTTTCCTGGGGCGGAAGACGATCAGCGCGGGGAACATCGGCAAGGCCGCGACGGCGATGCGGGCGGGCTCCCGGGCGTATCAGGAGTCGGGCGACGTGGGGCGTGCCGAGGAGAACGTGCAGGCGCTGCAGCAGCAGCTCGCGGACCTGCAGGCGCAGTTTCAGGCCGAGGTGGACGCGTACGCGTCCAGGGTTGACCCCGCGACCGAGACGTTCGAGAAGATCACGGTGCGCCCCAAGAAGACGGACATCCGCGTGGACGCGGTCGTGCTGGCGTGGACGCCGGCGTGGAAGTAGCGGTACGTCGGACGCACGGGATGGAGAAGTGACATGCAGGACTTCATCAACATGGCGGTCAAGCAGCTGGGCATCAGTGACGGTCAGGCGAAGAGCGCGACCGGGGGCCTCCTCAACATGGTGCAGCAGCACGCGGGCGGGGCGGACTTCTCGAAGCTGCTGGGCAACCTGCCGGGGGCGGGCGATCTGATGCAACAGGCCGCTGGCGCGGCGGGGGGCGGGGGAGGCGGGCTCGGGGGCGCGCTGGGCGGGCTGATGGGAGGGAACAAGGGTGGCGGGCTCGGTGGCCTCGCGGCCATGGCCTCCAGCGCGCTGGGCAAGGAGAGCGGCGCAGGGCAGGTCGCCGGGGTCGTCGCGATGCTGAGCAACTCGGGCATCAGCGCGGACAAGGCCGGTGGCTTTCTCAGGTTGTTCACCGACTACCTCGGCAGCAAGGGCGGCGGGGATGTCGTCAAGACCCTGCTGAGCAAGGCGCCTCAGCTGCAGCAGCTCATGGGGTGATCTTCGCGCCGGCGCAGCGGCTTGCTCGCGTGATCAGTACGCGCTGGCGTCAGCCATGTACAGCTTTCCGGCGACACCGACCGCTCCCAGGGCGGGGATCGCGGCGCCCGCGAGCAGGGCTGCAGTACGCGCCCATGGTGTGCGGATACCCATGGACCGGGCGGCGGCTTCCGCAAGGAGTGCGCACCACGGCGCGATCGTGACGGCGACCGCGAACAGGAGTCGCCAGGGCATGTCGCTGACGCCGAACGCGGCACCTTGCAGGAGGAGCGTCGAAAGGAGGGCGGTCAGCACCAGTGCACCGGGCGCGCCCAGTGTCGCCGCGGGGCGGAGGAGGGACGCCACGAACAGCCCCCCCACTGCCGCGCAGAGGGCGGAGGCCATGATGCATTCGGAGATCGAGTGGTACCCCAGGACGAGGATCTGGCTGGTTGCGAACGCGACCACGAAGACCACGCTCGCCCGCGCCGGTCCCTGGCGTCGGGCCACCGTCACCAGTCCGGTGCCCATGGTGGCCTGCAGCACTAAGGAGCAGGCCACCAGCGGCCACCATTTGGACCAGCCGTCTGCCGCAGCGAGTTGGTTGTGCAGCACCAGGAAGATCACGAGGGCGGCGAGCGCGATGGCCACGATGGTGCGAACGATGGCTTTGATGGTCGGCTTGCACCATCCAGAGCCCAGCCACAGGACAGCCCCGAGGCTCGCGGCCAGCGCAGCGTACGGCGGTGCGAATCGACCCCGGGCTGGCGGGAAGTCGGGGAGGGCGGTCTGGAACACCATCGGGTAGAGTGCGGTCGCGCAGAGGACGAGTATCGCGGCGGGCGCGAGCGCGCGGAATCCGGGGACCGGGCGCTGCGGGGCGCCGGCCAGGGCTCGTGGAGCGGGGGTGGGCCACCACGCCGCGAGCAACGCGGCGAGCGATGCGAGACCTGCCGTGAGTGTGGACACGACGATCAGCTTGAGGGTGGCGGGGTCCATGGCGGGCTCGTCGGCGCGGTGGGGCAAGCAAAGAGGGCGGGCACCTGCCCGCCCTCTCACGGATCGGGGTACGTGCTGGTTACTTGCGCTTGCCTTCCAGCGCGACGGTCATCTGTACCTCGTCGCTCAGGGCGCCGTTGTCGATGCCGAAGCTCATACCGAAGTCTGACCTCTTGATGGTGAAGGTGGTTTCCACTCCCATCAGTTCGCCGCCGCCCATCTGGGCCGGGGCCTTGCCGGTGCCGATCTGGTGGACCGTGGCGGTAACGGGCTTGGTCTTGCCCAGCATGGTCATGTCTCCCACCACCTCGAAGGCGTGGTCGCCGGTCTTCTTGACCGACTTGGCGGAGAAGGTGATCTCCGGGAACTCGGCGGTGGAGAAGAAGTCCGCCGTCTTGAGGTGCTTTTCACGGGCGGCGTTGTTGGTATCCACAGAATCGGACTTGACGGTCACGTTGAAGGAAGACTTGGATGCGTCGTCCGCGTTGAGCAGGAAGGAGCCGGAGAAGTCGTTGAATCGGCCGTGGAAGTTGGATACTCCCATGTGCTTGATGCTGAACAGGACGGCGGAGTGCACAGGGTCGACGGTGTAGGCCTTGGCGTCTTCCGCGGGTGCGGGGTTGGCGACGGTCGTCACGACCACGGCGGGCGCGGAGAGCCCGCACGACGAGCAGGGCATGTGGTGCCAAGCGGCCAGGCCGCCCACACCGGCGACGAGGGCTGCGACCGAGAGAACAATCGTGGACGTCTTCATTCGTTGAAACTCCGTGCGTTCGTGCGTCTTTGCGGGGGGCACACGCCTCACGCCAAGGACACTTGAGATGTGTCCCGCCACACTGGCGGGGTTAGATGGCGGAGAGGTGCTTTGGTTACACCAGTTTGGGGAGGGTTTGGTGCGGTCAGGCCCACATGGCCCGCCCGGTGGGGCTGGGGGGGTTGCTATCCGCTCCGGGTTGGGCCGCCTTTGCGCTCGCTGTCAGGATAGATTGGCGAGTCTGGGGGCTCAGTCCGAGGGCTTTGGCCACCTGTTCGAAGAGTTCGTCAGGGGCCGGCTCATGGGATGGACGCTGGCGGAGCCAAAGGACGCCCAGGGCGGCGACCGTAAGGCCAAGGAACACCGCGCCACCGGCGATAGTCGGGGCGGCCCAATGCGGCCAGGCATGGGGAGCTGGCTGCACCATGGCGGGCTGGTCACCGGTTTCAATTCGGAGCGGGGTTGGGACCAGGGTGGTTGTCTGGGTGCTTGGCTTGCCGTCCATGGTGACCTCCGTGCGGAGGGATGGTACCAGCATCGGCCGGAGTGCGCTACACCTTCGCCCGGATGCGTTCGACGCTTTGCACGACGGCGGCCCACAGGGCGGGTGAGACGTCAGCACCCCCGCCCGTGGTGACTCTCAGCAAAGCATGTGCGGGCTCCGCGCCGTGAGCGAGGGCCAGGGCGCCCGCCGCGATGGCGGGAGCGCGGCTCATCCCCATGCTGCACGCGACGAGCACGGGTATCTGCAGGTTCAGCATGCGTGCGATGGTGGAGAGGGCGAGATCCAGGAGTTCAGGGTCGTTGCCCGCACCGTCGTAGAGGGGAATCCGGCAGTAGACGAGTTCCCGTGCGGGGGAAGCAGGGGCTTCGTTGACTGCGAGGTCGACCACGGCGCGGATGCCGTTGCTTGCCAGCCCGGAAGAGTCCCGCGCGTGACGGGCTGCGCCGATCCAGAGGGTGGTTTGTGGCACGCAGCGCATGGCGGAGGGTACGTCGCACGCCCGGGTGCTTGGGGTCGGTGCTCTCCGCTATCATGGCAAGCATGCACTTCAACCTGGTGGACCATGTGGTGGAGGAGTCTGCGGTGCGGATCGTGACGCTCAAGCACGTGAGCAGCGCTGAGGAGTACCTGCAGGACCACTTCCCGACGTTCCCGGTGCTGCCGGGCGTGATGATGCTGGAGGCGATGGTGCAGGCGGCGCGGCGCCTGGCCTGCGGGGCGGGTGGTCCGGGGCGGCTGGTGCTGGGCCAGGTGCGGGCGCTCAAGTACGGGGCTTTCGTGGCGCCGGGATCGACGCTTCGGGTCGAAGTGGACCTGCACAAGCAGCTCGAGGGCGGGTCGTGGGAATTCAAGGGGCAGGGGCTTCTGATGGACCCGGCCCGGGCGCCGGGCGACACCCCCACCGCCGTATCGGGGCGGTTTGTGCTGCGTCCGGTGCGTGTGGCGCGGGCTGTGCTTTCGGGGAGTTAGCTCGGCAGGGTGGCGGGCCACTCACGGCGGTCCACCGGCGTCTACTATGGCGGCTTCGCCCGGGCGAAGGAGGAGTTCGCGCAGGGGCTCCCGGCCGGCCCGGCGGGCCGGGGACGGGCCTATCCCAGGGGTACGCATGACACGTGACGAGATTTTCAAGAAGGTTCAGGAACTGCTGGTCGACGCGCTCGCGGTGGACGAGGACGAGGTGACCATGCAGGCCGTGCTGACCAAGGACCTGGGGGCCGAGTCCATCGACTTCCTGGACATCGTTTTCAAGCTCGAGCAGGCGTTCGGCATCAAGATCGCCCAGGGCGAGCTTTTCCCCGAGGGCGGCGCGCAGGACCCCAAGTACGTCAAGGACGGACGGATCACGCCCGAAGGGCTGGCGAGCCTGAAGGGGCGCATGCCGCACGTGGACTTCACGAGCTTTGAGAGGGACCCGCAGCTGGCGAGGGTGGGCGAGCTGTTCACGGTGGAGACGCTGGTGAGGTTCGTGGAGTGGAAGCTGTCGAAGAAGTAGGTGTGCGTTCTTGCCGGTTGCCCCCTCATGCGCTGGATGTGGATTGATCGTGTGATCGCGCTCGAGCCGGGCAGGCGCCTGGTTGCGGTGAAGCACGTCTCGCTGGCGGAGGAGCACCTGCACGATCACTTCGCCGCGGGCACGGACGGGCCTGCGCTCCCGGTGATGCCGGCGAGCCTCATTATCGAGGGCATGGCGCAGACGGCGGGCATCCTGGTGGGGCACGCCGAGTCGTTCCGCGAGAAGGTGATCCTGGCGAAGGTGGGGAAGGCCGAGCTTTCCGAGGACGCCGGGCCGGGCTGTACGCTCCGGTACACGGCGACGGTGGTGCAGATGGACAGGGGCGGCGCTTCGACCAGCGGGCTGGTCGAGCTGATCGAGCCCATGCCCGGCTCGGCGGCGAGGGCGATCGGTTCCATCGACCTGATGTTCAGCCACATCGACAACAACATGCAGGGGCTGGCGTTCCCCGCGCACAACTTCGTGTTCGGCGAGGGGTTCAAAACGCTGCTCCGCACGAGCGGTGTGGCCTGGCAGGGGGGCTGAGCCTCGTGCCATCGGTGGGACGGGGCGCAAGGAAAAGGCCCGCACGGCGGGCGTGCAGGCCTTTGCGATTCTCAAATTTGCGTGTCCGGTGCGTGAAGCGAGCAGAGTCTTCAGTCGTCCTTGACACCGAATTCCTTGTGGCCGTGGTCGCGGGCGGCTTCGGCCTTTTCAAGAGCCTTCTGCGCTTCCGCGTACTTCTCGTTCATCAGGGCTTCCTCGACGTCCAGCAGGGTGCGTGCGAGGGCGATCATCTCCGTACGGAACTCCTTCTTCTTGGCGGTCGCCTCCTCGGGCTTGAGGTCCTTGAGGACTTCGTCGAGCTTGCCGCCCTTGGCAAGGGCGCAGCCGACCTGCATCTGGTTGATGAGGCCGAGGTTCTCGTCGCGCTTGGACGCGTCGGAGATCTGACCCTTGAGCGTGCGGAGGTTGCGGTTCATGGCCTTCATGCCGCCCTCGACGCTGGCGCCCTGGCCGAAGCCCTGGCCGCCGGGTCCGCGCTGGCGCTGGCCGTCCGGGCGCTCACCCTGACGCTGCTCCTGCTTCTGCTCCGGCTTGTGATCGTCGCGGGGCTTGCTCTCCTGCATGCCGGCCGCCGCGAAGATGACCGCACCGGCCACAAGGGCCGCGACACCATACTTCATACCACAGCACGCCATTGCATTCTGCCTTTCTGGTTGGCCCGCCCCCCTGTGCGGGCGAGGGGGAGTCTAGCCGGGAGGGAACACGGGTGTGGAAACCCCGGCGGTCACTGTGCATGCGGGCTAGAGGCCTCCGCTGCCGGCGTACACGCCGGAGAAGTTGGTACCTCCCAGCCCTTCCACGCCTGCGCCGCGCCGTGCTCCGTACGGCTGGATGACAAAGCCGAACGTGGTTTCGCTGGTGATGTCGTTGTAGGTCACACCGACGGACATCTGGAGGGCGCTGAACCGGCGGGTGAATTGCACGAACATGCTCTGGAACCGGCCTTCCGCGGCGTCGTAGCTGGGGGCGAGGGTGAGGGCGTACTTGTCCAGCAGGTCGTAGTTGCCCCACATGCCGACGATCGTGGAGTCCTGGGGGTTGATATAGCGCACGTCCACGAGCGTGGACCAGCCCGGGGAATGCGTGAGCATCACCCCCGCGCTGCTCATGTCCTGCTGGTGGGAATCAAAGTCGTAGACGGCGCTGCCGACGAGGCTGGCGGCGTCGGTGAGGCGGTACGCGCCGTCGGCGGTGAAGAAGTTGCCCAGGGCCGAGTATTCCGGGCGGGAATCGAAGAACCTGCCCAGTGGGGTGCCGGCATCGGTGTCGTCGGAGGAAAACACCAGGTCGGTGTTGAGCCGCAGCAGGTCGGTGTCGATCCAACGCCCCGGCCCGCCCCGCTTGGTCTGCAGGGTCTGGAGCAGACCCAGGCGCACGGACTCTCCGTCGGCGAGGGCGTCGACGAGAGGGTCGTACGTCGGGATGTCGCTGGCTTCCACGTTGGTACCTGCAGCCCAGACGGTGACGGAAGGCGTTATGCTGTGGCGGAGGCGGTGTATGTCCAGGAGGCGGCTGTCAATGCCGTCGTAGATGCGGGTGAGGGTGGTGCTCGCCCGCACGCCCGCGCTGGTCCACAGCCGGGCCGCGTCGTTGCCCTCGGGGTTGAAGGCGGCGAAGGTGTTGTCGTAGAGCGTGGCGCGGGCGGTGATGAACGGCGTGAGGTGGACGGGCCCGGCCTCGAGCTTGGCGGTAACCTCCTGGCGGGTGTCGAGCCGGCTGATCTGCTCCTCCGTGTATCCGCGGGAGCGGAGGGCCTGCGCGATTGACTCGTCGGGGGAGAGCCCGAACGCCTTCTGGGCAAGGAAGTCGGTGTCGAACCCGCGGGAGCGTGGGGTGACTTCGTCCAGGGCCATGGCGTAAGCGCCGACGCGGTATTCCTGGAAGTGTGTCAGCAGGCCCGGCGCGCTGCGGGGGAGAAGGTCGTCCGCGATGCGGATGTACGAGGCTTCGGGGAGTTTGCTGACCGAATACCCGGGGCTCTGCAGGAGCCACTCGTTGGGCGTGAAGTCGTTGAACTTCGTCTTGAACTCGAACGCGAGGAGGGTGTTGTCTTCCCGACGGGCGGCGACTACTCGGTTGGTGAACTCGCGCCGGGTCTCGCCCGCTTCCTCGAAGAACGCGTCGACGAACGCCTCGTCGGAGATGTACGAGCCTTCGGCGGTGATGGTCCAGACACGGTCGAGCACGAAGCGGTCTTGCAGCGTGATAATCCCGCGGAAGTCGTCGGTGCGGCTGATTTCCGTGCCCGGCTTGAGCACGTCGGTGCCGTTGTCGAGCGGGATGGCGTACGCGAACAGGTCGCCTTTGTGGCGGGCGAGTTCCCAGCGGACGCGGGCGCCCAGGGCCGGGCCCCGGTCAAAGTACACGTCGGCGAGGAGGTCGGCGGAGGTGCCCTCTGGGGCTTCCAGGCCCAGGAGCTGCGCGGCGTTCCACGCGGTGCGGAGGGCGATGCCACTGCCCGAGCGGTTCTCCACGCGCAGGTCTCGGAGGAACGGCTGGCTCGGGTCACCGGCGTACGTGGGCCAGTAGAAGAAGGGGACACCGACCGCACGCAGGGTGACATGGTCGGCGGTCGCGTGGAAGTAGCTCTCGGACTGGGGGCCGGTCGGCAGGGGCGAGGGATCTGCGAGCGGGCGGGTGCGTTGCTCGATGGTGACGGTGGTCGCTCCGATCGACAGTTCCGGGTCCTCGAACGCGCTGTTGGTGAAGACCGCCTGGCGGGCCGTCCACTGGCGGGCTGACTCCTGGCGGATTTCCTTCGCGCGCACGTACAGGGGCACGCCGCGTTCCTGCGAATAGGTCGAAAAGACCGCGTCGATCATGACCGCCTTGTCCGCGACAAGGTCGTAGAAGATCTGCGGGGAGCGGATGCTGTACGTGCCGTCGCTGGCGGCGACGGCGCCCTCCAGATAGATGCCACGGACGGCGGAGGCGGGCATCGGCGCCGACAGCACAGGCGTGTCAGCGGCATTGGCCAGGAAGATCACCGCGCGCTGTGCGGAGAGTTGGAGGGCGCGCCCCCGGAGGTCACGGTACAGGATTGTCACGCCTCCCACGCACGTCACGGCGGACTCAGCGGGCTGCTGCGGGTCTGCCTGGGCGTTGGTGATGATCGTGATATCGCCGGATGAGAGGGTGAGGGTGCCCGACTTGGCGAACAGCGGTTCGGCGCGGCGCGCAGCTGCCGGGGCAGGTGCGGTTTCCCCGGCAGGCGCCTCCACCCTGACGGGGGCGGGCACTGGTTGGTCCGGGCCGTTGATGTCGTTGATTGCGGCTGGACCAACGGGCGATGGAGGTTCGGACGCATCAGGCTCTGCGACGACTGCTGGCGGGGTCTGCGGCAGTTGGGTGGGAACTTCGGGTTGGGATAGGTGCGCGCTGACGGGAGACTTAGCGGGAGTTTCCGGTCCTCCGACCGGTTGCGTCGTGGTCGTTGACGGGGCCTGTGACGGCGCCTGGGCCGGTGCTTCGGTACCGGGCACCTCCGCCAACCACCGCCTGGGTTCCGCCCGACTTTCTTGCGGCGTGAACGAATATGCCGGCGGCGGGTTGGGGGGCGCCGGCTCCAGCGACTTCGCGAAGGCGGCTTCCGCAGCTGCGACGAATGCCGAGGCGGTGGGGTCGGCGTTGCCGCTGAATGGAGTGGGGCTGGTGACAGCGGCATCCACGACGAGGTCGGATTCGAGTTCCACGACAGCCCGCACCGGTAGGGCCCGGACCTGGAGCGTGGTTCGCCCGGCGGCCTGGCTTGCGTCCCCCACTTCATCGAAGTACACGAACACGTGCGCGGCCCGCCCGCCGTCGGCACCGCTTTCCTCGCGCACCCACACGGCGGCGCGCTGGGCCCGGAACGTGTAGTCGGCGATCGTCGCGCTGACGTCCCCCTCCAGCAAGAGGCGGCGAACAGGGCCTGTGGTCCAGTCGGAGGCGCGTGCGGCGCGGAATCGGACGTGCCCGCGGACCGGCTGCATGGCGTAGACGGGGGCCAGTGGGGCCGGTGCCGCCGGCTGAGCGGCCTGCGCGAGCAGGGGCAGGGCCTGGAACTGTGCGGCGGCGAGGGTGATGCACGCGGCGCAGCGGACCGCGCAGCGGGAGGGGCGCGTCCTGCGGGGGGGCGTCTCGTGCATCGGGGCCAGTGTACCAGCATGCGTGGGCTTGACGAGCCGGCAGCATGGCCCTTCCGCGACCTACAGTGCGGCATGACTCAAGGCAGCAAGGTCACGCTGGACCACCCCGTGTTCGCGGCCGTCAAGGCCAGGTTCCCGGGCAAGAAGCTCCGGGGCACCGAGTTCCGCGGGCAGAGCACGCTGATTGTGGAACCTCAGGACGCCCATGAGGTGCTGGCGTACCTCAAGAATGACGCGGAGTGCGACTTCAACTTTCTCTCGGACGTGGTCGGCCTGGACTACCTGAACTATCCCACGCCGATGATCGGGCGGTTTGCGGTGGCGTATGTGCTTGTCAGCCACGGGCGTGACGACAGGTTCCTCGTCAAGACGTACCTCAACCCGAGCCTGCCGACGGACGGGGTTGCGGAAGACCCCGCGTTGTTCCTTGACACGGTGACCGATCTGTGGCCTGGTGCGGAGTGGATGGAACGAGAAGTGTTCGACATGTTCGGCATTCGCTTCCGGAACCACCCGGACCTGCGACGCATCCTCATGTGGGCGGACTACCCGGCCCATCCGCTGAGGAAGGACTACCCGGTGCGAGGGCGCGGCGAACGCGAGCAGTACCGCGTGGTGGACCGCACGAGCACGTAAGCCGCACAAACCGCTCTGTTTGTCGCGATATGCTCTCGCACTTGCACGCTGGACGGTGCGGGCACGGTGTGTATTATCAGTTGATCCTCTGGGGAGTAGCCAGTCGCCCTTGGCGACCACAGCGAGGCGTCAGCACGGGGCGTTTACCCGCCCCCGCCCGTTGTGAGCGGCCTGCGATCGCAGTCACCGCCAGCGCGAGACCAGCACACTCAGGACCGGTCCGCGCGTGTTATCAGCGCGGGGCGTTCCTTGCTGGCCCCGGAGTTTGTAATGAGTGAACTTGTTATGCTCGCCCAGTCTGCCGGCGACGTCGTATCCCTCAAGGTATGGGCGTATGCAGCGTTCCTGGCGCTAGTGCTCCTGTTCCTCGCGCTGGACCTGGGGGTGTTCCACCGTGAAGCCCACGAAGTCTCCATCAGGGAAGCTGGGGTCTGGAGCGTGGTTTGGGTCGCGGCGGCGCTGCTGTTCGGCTGCTTTGTCTTCTTTGCGTACGAGCGTCACTGGCTCGGCCTGGGGCTTGCGACGCCGATGTACAACCCGCTGGCTGCGGGGGACCCTGGCGCCCCCACGATCATCGTCGGGGAGGTGCGGGGGCGTGATGCCGTGGAGCAGTATCTCACGGGGTACGTCGTGGAGAAGTCGCTGGCGATGGACAACATCTTTGTCATCGCCATGCTTTTTTCGTTCTTCGCCGTCCCTGCGAAGTACCAGCACCGCGTTCTCTTCTGGGGCATCCTGGGGGCGTTGGTGATGCGGGCCGGCATGATTTTTCTCGGTGCGGAGCTCGTGGCGCGGTACACATGGGTGCTCATTGTCTTCGGGGTGTTCCTTGTGCTGACCGCGGTCAAGATGGTGCTCCTGCGTGGGGAGGGCGACCCGGGGCGGAATGCGGCGGTACGGGTTGTGTCGCGGGTGCTGCCGGTCGCGCCGTTCCTGGACGGGCAGAAGTTCTTCACACGCAGGACGGTGGCGCCGACGTACAGCCCGGACAGCACCGGTGCGTTGCGGGCGGACCCGGCCCCCCTGGGCAGTCTCCGCAGCGGAGGCGTGTTCAGCGGCGGCTGGGCGGTGACGCCGCTCTTTCTGGCGCTGGTGATGGTGGAGGTCACCGACCTGATATTCGCGGTGGACTCGATCCCGGCGGTCTTCGCGATTACTCCCGACCCGTTCATCGTGTTCACGAGCAATGTGTTCGCGATCCTGGGGCTCCGGAGCCTGTACTTCTGCTTGGCGGCCCTTGTGGCGAAGTTCCGGCTGCTGAAGCCGGCGCTCATCCTCATCCTGGGCTTCGTGGGGGTCAAGCTGCTGCTGCTGAGCCTGCCGCCGTACATGGACGACCTGGGGATTCTCTCGGAACCGGCTGGCTCGGTCAAGATCGGCACGGCGACGTCGCTGGGTGTGGTCCTCGGTATCCTCGCCGGCGCGGTGCTGTTGTCGGTGGCGTTTCCCCGCCGGGTGGCGGGGTCAGGAAAGGGGTAAGCGGCAGGCGTGGCACCTACCCTCCGCCCGAACCATGCAAGCGATCCTGTGGGCAGGTTTCATCGCGTTCGTCCTCGTCATGATGCTCATCGACCTGTTCGTCGTGAGCAGGAAGGGCGAGGCGGTGCCTGTGCGCAAGGCGTTGGCGTGGACGGGTGTGTGCATCGTGGCCGCTCTGGCATTCGTGCCCCTCCTTTACTTGCTTTACAGCACGCACGCCATGGGCATCGGGTCTGGGGACGCAACCAAGCCGGGAGTTGGGGGCCGAGAAGCGGCGTCCATTTTTCTGCAAGGGTGGCTCCTGGAATACGCACTTTCCGTGGACAACCTTTTCGTTTTCGCGGTGATATTCCAGCACTTCAGGGTGCCGGCTGAGCACCAGCACCGCGTGCTCGGCTGGGGCATCATCGCGGCGCTTGTGCTCCGGGGCGTGATGATCGGTGCCGGGACGGTACTCTTGAATCTGTTCCACTGGCTCATCCCACTCGCGGGGGTGTTCCTGATCTACACCGG
This sequence comes from Phycisphaerales bacterium, assembly GCA_046350475.1. GTDB lineage: Bacteria > Planctomycetota > Phycisphaerae > Phycisphaerales > UBA1924 > BJHL01. The sequence continues at coordinate 81,240 of JAXMAJ010000003.1, forward strand.
GTGGGGGATGGCCCGGGGGCAGGAGGACGAGTTCGATGCTGAGCACCACTGGTCTGCGCAGTTTGTGAGGAAGTTCTGGCCCCTGGAGCCCCGGTTCCATGGCGACCGCTTCTTCGTGACGGTGCCGGACCGGAACGACGCTACTCGGAGCATGCGGGCAATGACGCCCCTGTTCCTGGTGCTCGTCGTGGTGAACGTGGTGGACGTGGTCTTCGCGCTCGACTCCATCCCGGCTGTGTTCGGGATAAGCAGGAACATCGATGCTTTCCTGGTGTTCACGTCAAACGTGTTTGCGATCCTCGGCCTGCGGAGCCTGTACTTCGCGATCGCGGCGCTCATGGGGAAGTTTGACCGCCTCAAGTACGCGCTGGCGTTCATCCTGGCGTTCATCGGCGTGAAGATGATCCTGGAGAACGGGGAGGCGATCGCCAAGGCCGCGCACAGCGTGGCCGCGAGGGTGCACGCGGATTCGTTCACGTGGGACGGGTGGTCCGTCCACATGCCGACCTGGCTCTCGTTGGTCGTCATCGTGGTTTCGCTCGCGTGCGGCGTGGCGGCGTCCATCTTTGCGGGTCGGACCCCGGGGGCGCCTGGGCGGAACGCGGGGGGTGGTGATCCGGGCCGATGACGACTCTGTGGCTGGCCATGTTCGGGGTTGCCGTCGGGCTGGTGGTGCTCGACCCTTGGCTCCTGCGCCCGCTGCGGAGGCGGGTGGATGCGCCAGGGAGCGTGGGGTACGGCGCGTTCTACCTCGTGCTCGGGATGGCGTTCAACCTGGTGGTGTACTTCGTGTACGACCGGCATTGGCTGGGTGCTGGGCTGGAGAAGGGCTACGGCCTCGTGGCCGAGAACCCCGGGCTCTGGAGGGTGATTGACGGTCCTGAGGCGACGCTGCAGTACCTGGCGGCGTTCGTGGTAGCGATCGTGCTGGGGTTGGACAGCGCATTCGTGATGGCGGCGGTGCTCGCCCACACGCGGATCAAGGAACGGCACCAGCACCGCATGCTGATGTGGGGTGTGCTTCCGGCCATTGTGGTGCGGTTTGCGCTGGTATTCGGGTTCGGGGAGCTCATCCATCGCTTCGAGTGGTTCCGCTTTGTGCTGGCGATCGTGCTGCTGCTGGCGGCGATCAGGATGGTGATCGTCCGGAAGGAGAACGTGGACCCGGACCGGAACCTGCTGGTGCGGGTCCTGCGCAGCGCGCTCCCCATCGGACGGCGGAGGGGCGGATCGCTGGTTTCCCAGGAGGGAGGGCGCACGGTGCTTTCGGGCCTGATCGGCCCGCTCATCGTGATGGAAACCGCGGACGCCTTCCTGGCGTTTGACGCGATCCCGGCGGGGTATGCGTTCACGCGGGAGCCGTGGCTGATTTTCTGCGCCGGCTGCTTTGCGCTGCTGTGCGTGCGGTCCATGGCGCCGGCCCTCATGGCGATGCTCCAACGCCTGCGGTACTTCAAGCTGGGGTTGGCGGTGATCCTGGTCTATACGGCGATCATGATCGCACGGCGGGTGAGCGGGGTGCAGGACGTGCTCGCGTCCGCGAATGTCCGCAGCGGGGAGGTCCACATGCTGTGGAAGCTCGCGTTTGTGGGCGCGGCGATCCTCATCGGCGTGCTGGCCGCGGCCATCACCGGGGCGCCGTCGCACGCGGCGGGCGAGACCGTGTCCCCCCTGGGCGAGGATGCAGACCGCATCGCGCGTTCGACACTCGCGACAGCGCGCAAGGTGGGCGTGGGAGTCCTTGGCGTCACGGGCCTGGCCCTGGGGGCCTTCATGGCGGTGGGTCCGGGTCCGGGCATCCCGGTATTGCTCGGCTCGCTGCTGCTGCTGGCCACCGAGTTTGCCATTGCCAAACGGCTGGTGGACAAGTACAGGCACCGGGCCGAGGCGGCGACATTCGCGGCGGCGGAGCAGACCAGGCGGCGTATGCGCCCGTGGACGCTGGCGGCGCTTGCGCTGGTAACCTGCGGCGGGGGCGTGCTGGTGCACTTGTACGGTCACGTGGTCGTGAACGCGGTCGCACGCCCGCTGATCGGGCACGCGGTGCTTCACGCGCCGGTCCCGCCCGGCCTGATCATCAGCGCGGTCGTTCCGATGCTGGCGGGGCAGGCGTTGATCGGGTACCTGGCGTTCGTCCATCCACGGCAGGGGAAGGGGCCGGGCGCATGATCGAGCGTTTCGCCCAGTTCCCTCGGGCGCTCGCGGAGCGGGCCAGGGTCACCCGGTTCGGCGACGTGCCCGTCCTGCTGGCCCACCCTGACTGGGATACCTGCGTGCCGACGGTCATGTGGCTGCACGGGCGCACGGTGAGCAAGGAGCTGGACCCCGGGCGCTACCTGCGGTGGCTGCGCGCAGGGTTTGCGGCGTGCGCGATCGATCTGCCCGGGCACGGCGAGCGCGCTGTCGGTGCTGATCAGGAGCCTGGGGCCACCATGGGCGTGCTCGCGCAGGTTGTCGGTGAGATCGACGGGGTGGTCGAGAGTCTTTCGGACATGCGATGGGGCGGTGTGTTTGATCTGGACCGGATGGGCATCGGGGGGATGTCCGCGGGGGGCATGGCGACGCTGCGGCGCCTGTGCGACCCGCATCACTTCCGCTGCGCGAGCGTGGAAGGAACCACCGGGTGGCTGGCGGGCTTGTACTTCCCCGGCGGGAGCGGCGATGGCCCGGCTTCGGGCGCGGTCAGCCCGCACTCCGCCGAACGTGTCCGGATGGTGGACGCGTCCGCACACCTGGGCGGATTCCGGCCTATTCCCCTGCTTGCGCTGCACAGCGAGGCGGACGGGGTGGTGCCGTGGAGGGTGCAGGATCGGTTCCTGCAGGACCTGCGGGCTCATTACACGGCGCGGGGCGCGGACCCATCTCTTGTGCAGTCCCGTACGTGGCCCACCACGGGTGCGCCCCAGGAACATTCAGGTTTCGGCCGTGCTTCCCACGAGGCGAAGGGCCTGCAAACAGAGTTCTTTGCGCGGTGGCTGGGGGCGCGGAAGGTCGGTGGCGACTTCTAGCGATGTGCAGACGTGCGCTCAGGGGCCGACGAACGAGTCCTCTGTCGAGGCCGGGGCTTCGTTCCCGTTGAGCCGGATGGCCCGCTGGCGAGCAGCGCCCTCGCGGGAGAGCACTTCCACGGAGCCGGAGGTCTCGCCGGCGTTCACCCGTGCGGTAATATCGCGGATCGCTTCTTCGAGGTTGGCGGGCAGCCAGATGTTGTCGCTGCCGTTGAGCGGGGTCTGCATCCACGATGCGGAGCCGTCCGCGTGGACCGCCCATTGACCGGATCCCTCGTGGTTGGGAGAGTTTTCGAAGACGTAGATGGGCCCGCCCTGGAGCGCGCGCCGGATGACCGGCGATGCATCCGTCAGGACGACCGTGGTGGCCGGCTGGATCAGGGAGCCCTGCACGTTGGGCGCCCGCCAGTTGGGACGCTGCGACGCGAACATCACGTAGTAGGAGTAGGAAACCTGGTCCAGGTTCTGCCAGTCGGTCGCGTCGCTCGGCAGGGAGCGCACCGCGTTGGGGTTGCCGCTGCAGGACAGCTGGTCCAGCGTGGTATAGCCGTTGCGACGGAGGGCGAAGAGGTTGGCCGAGTTGGAACGGTTCACGTCCTGCCCGACGTCCCACCAGCGGCCCCCCGCGGTGCTCGCCGAAGCGACAGGAAGCCTGCCGGAGAAGTCACTGGAATAGGCGCCCAGGGCGCCGGCGATTCCGCCCAGGTTGGCGACGCACGCGGTCTTCTCTCGCCGGGTATTCCAGCTCGACATGACGGGGAAGAGCACGCTGGCGCCGAGGACCAGCACGGCGGCCACGGACGCGATGTCGGCCAGGCGGAAACCGCCCAGCGGGCGGCCTCGCTCGATCGGGATCGGGGTGTGCGCCCGCTCTTCCTGGACCGACTTCACCGTCCGCTCGATGAGGGCGGCGCGGTCGCCGTGGTAGGCCGGGGTTTGCGTCACAAGGTCGCGCATCGCGTCCACGACTGCCGCTCTCGCGCGGAGCGATGGGGCGACACGGGAGGTCTGGAAGCCCGCGTTCACGAGCGCATCCAGGGCTTCGGCGTCGTCGGATGAGAGCCCCACCTCGTCGGCGACCCGGGTCTCACCGCTGGCCATGATGCGCGCGATCGTGACGTCGATCAGCGTGCTGTCAGCACGCATCCCGGGCACACTGGTCAGTGCGAGCAGATCGGCGATGTGGTTTGCCCGGGCCTTGTCGCAGCCCTGCACATGCCCGGCATCAAAGCCCGCTTGCACCAGCGCATCGAGAGCGGCGGCGTCGGCGGGGAGGAGGGGGTTGGAGTGCTGAGGTTCGTTCACGGTTGTGGGCGGGGCTGACCGGGGGTGATGGTTCCGTCCTGTGTCTTCTTCCATGCCTTCGCGAAGCTGGCGACGGCGGCGTGCAGGCGGCTCTTGACGGTGCCCAGCGGTATGTCGAGGTCGTCGGCGATCTGCTGGTACGACAGGCGCTGGAAGTACGCGAGGAGGAGGATCTCCTTGAGGGACGGGCTCAGGATGTCCAGGGCGGTCTGGACCTGCCGGCTGGTTTCGTCATCGTCCAGCCGCTGCTGTGGGCTGGGTATCCGCACCTCCATGAGGTCGATAAAGGAACCCCCGTCGTCATCTCCGCCGCCTCCCACGGGAGCGGAGAGTTCGAGGGTGCGTCGGCGCCCCTTCCTACGCAGGTAGTCCCTCGCCTTGTTCGCCGCAATTGTGAAAAGCCAGGGCCGAAAACGGCGGGATGTGTCAAAGGACGCTGCCGAAAGGTGCACCTGGAGGAACGTTTCCTGGAATACATCCTCCGCCCCTGCCTGGTCTCCCACCAGGCGCACGAGGAACCGGAGCAGTTCCACGTGGTGGCGTTCGATAATCGTCCGCAGGGAGGCCGTGTCCCCTCTGCGGTACCGGTCGAACAGGGATTCGTCGGAGGTGGGGTCCAAGGTGGGAGGAGGTCCGGGAAGTCAGCGTGTGGACATGGGTTGCGTAGGGTCAGTTCCGGGCAATGACTTTGCCAACAGAACGTTCGAAGGACACACCCAGTTCGGGGCCGAACAGGCGCAATCCCTCAGCCCGCAGTTTTGGTGCGTGTTCGGATGTGTACCGGTCGAGTGCTTCTTTGCTTGCGAATATGTACCTGCACACAACCTTAAGTGGGGTAGCGGGCTCCTCGATGACCACCACGATCGCTTCCTTTGCGCCGCCAGCCACAACCTGCTGGATGTGCCCCTCCTGGAGCCAGCGGACGTACCGGTCACGGGTGACCGCGTCGGGCAGCAGCGCGGTCACGGTGTAGGCCACTTCGTGCATGAGGGAGAGTACGGGGCAAGGGAGGCCGGGTCGATGCAACCGGGCGTGACCTACGTTCCGGTCGGCAATACGGCCCCCGCGCGTGCGTTGGGCTCGGGAACTTCGTCTGGGGAGCAATGTGCGCTGATGAGTCAGCCGCTGGACAGCGATGGGCTGGGTCGCATGCTGGGACTGGCCGCGCGCGGGGATCAGGACGCGTGGGCGCAGCTTGTGCGCGCGTACGGCCCGCGGGTGTTTGCACTCTGCCAGAGCCGCTGCCACGACCCGGAGGTTGCCGAAGAGTTGACCCAGTCGGTCTTTGCAACCATTGCGGTGAAGCTCACAACCGGGGAATACGCCGAGCGAGGGCGGTTTGAGAGCTGGCTGTTCCGGGTGGCGATGAACCGGGTGCGCGATCTGATGCGACGCAACCGCAAGCGACCGGAGAACCTGCCGGACGGCGGGATCAGCCAGGCGGCCGTTCCCGAGGGCCCGGCGACCGACCGTGCGGAACTGGCCGCCCTCCGGGAGGCCATGGAGCAGTTGTCGCCGGCGGATCGGGAGGTGATCGAGATGCGTCACCACGCCCAGATGGGTTTCAAGCAGATAGCCGAGGTGCTGGACGAACCGCTGGGAACACTGCTGGCTCGGCACCATCGGGCGTTGCGGAAGCTCCGGGAGATCATGGAACGGAATGTGCCGGGTATGACGGATATGACGGCCGGGGAGGGGTTCGTGGGCGGCAAGATCCCGCCGCCACTCCGGCAATAGCAGGGGCGGGGCGGGCGTTAGGCGTGCGGAAGTACGTGGGTGACCTATGACCAACGGGCAGGACAACTTCGGGGCGATGGACGGGGATGTCCCTGTGCATCCTTTCATGGACGACGGGGCTGCCCACGTGGACGCTCTGCTGGCGTGCGCTGCGGAGGAAGACCGGCGGGGCGCGACGCGGGAGCGGCTTGACCGCATCATTGCGGCGACGACGCCCTCTCTGGAGGGGTGCGTGCCCAGCATCACGGCGAGGACGTGGCGGATCCCGCAGCCCGCGGCGGCCCGACCCCGGTCCTGGGGCGCGGTGCGCCTCGCGGCCGGGCTTGCGTTGATGCTGTCGGTTGGCGCAGCGATCATCGCGGGCCGGCAGGGCGGGAGGCCTGTTGCTGCCGAGTCGGCGTTGGCGAGCCGGATCGATGCGACTACCAATCTGGACATGCTGGACACGCTGTTCGCTTCGAGCGGGGTGGGCGAGACGTGGACGGACGCGGAGGCTCTGCACACGCGTGTGAGCGCGGACATGGATTCGTACTGGGGTACAGACGACCTCTTCGGCGCGGGTGAAGCGTCGGACGGAGAATCGCTGTGAAGCAAGCACAGAAAGTGGCGTGGGCCTGGACAACCGTGCTGGCGGCGGGGGCGGGGATGGCGTTTGCGGCGTGCGCACACGCTCAGCCGGAGCCGCCTGCGCCGGATGCCCAGCGCGAGCCGGCCCCGGAGAAGATGGGCCCTGAGAAGATGAAGGAGCGCCTGGAGCAGGCGCTCAGGGAGACTGAGCAGGCGCAGGAGAAGCTGCGGGCGGCGCTTGATCGGCTGGGCAAGGGCGCAGACCCAGCGACGGTGCGGCGCGATCTGGACATGCCTGTGCTGAAGATGCTCCTTTTCCGGGATGGACAGGGTGCGCGTCTCGGCGGCCCCATGGGACCGGACGGCGAGGGCGGCCCGATGGGCCGTGCGCGTGACCGGATGCGGGAGGGCCCCGAGGAACGCCGTCCTGAAGGGCGCGGTCCCGATGCGCGGGGCCCTGCGGATCGGGGTCCAGACGATCACGGGCCGGAAGGCCCCGGGCCCGGTGACCGAGGTCGCCCGGAAGGGCGGGGACCTGACGGGCGTGGCGGGCAGGGTCCGAATGAGCCAATGCACGGGGACGGCCTGCGCGGCCCCGGTGAACGGCGTGCGGAGGGTGGCGGGGGTCGGCGTTTCGGGCCCGATCAGGCCTCTCGTCCCATGGGGCCTGATCGGCTCGACCGGCCGGAAGGTGGACCGCGCGGCGGGGGCGACTTTGGCCCGGAAGAGCGCCAGCGGCTGATGGGAGCGATCGAGCGCGATCTTCCCGACTTTGCTGCCCGCGTCAAGGAAGTCCGGGAGAAGCACCCGCAGTTGGCGGACCGCATGTTCCAGCGGCTGGCGCCGCGCGTGCGCGACATCCTGAGTGTGCGTGAACAGGATCCTGAGCTGTTCAAGCTGCGGCTGGAGGAACTCAAGGGTGGGCTGACTGTGCTCGAGTGCATCCATGCCTACAGGCAGGCCATGCTGCTGGACGACCATGCGGCGGATACTCCGGCCAAGCGGACCGAAGCGGAGAAGGCCCTGCGTGATGCCGTGGCGGTGACGTTCGATCAGCGGCTGAAGCTGGACGAGCATGAGGCCACACGAGTCAGCGATCGGCTGAACGACATCCGCGCGGAGATTGAGAAGAAGCGGACCGACAAGGAAAAGGCGGTGGACGACATCGTCAAGCGGATCGGCCGGGGAGAGATGCCTCCGCCCTGAACGACGGCCGGCGCGAGTATCGGGTGCCTTGCACACACCGCCCTTCTGGGGCGGTGTTTCTGTTGATACGTCCCTCGCACGAGTAGCTGGCGTCGCTCAGTCGGTTCGGCTTACCAGGGGATCTACCTCGACCGGTGCCGTACACACTGATTCCGGGAGTGGGCGAGTCAGTTCAGCGGCGCCGGTCCACCAGTTCCTCAGCCTCACGGAAGAGGCTGTAGCCGGGCTCGAGGGGCCATGGGAAGGGGTGATCGCTGCTGGACTGGACGCCGTGGCCTGCGCTTGAACCAGCGGCTCAGCCGGCGCGGGAAGGAGGCGCCGCTCCTGCGTGTGCGGCAGTGCGAGAACGTCTCCGCCCATACTTGGAAGGTCCGCGGGGCGGACCGCGAACATGTCGTCCGCGGCGAGCACACGGTCGAGGTCGGTGAGCATCACGTCCACCGATTCGTACCGCTGGTCGTAGTCGGCCATGGCCCTGCGGATGATCCACGCAACGCCCGCAGGGCAGCGCTTCCTGATCGGGCTGAGCACACCCTGGGCCGGGAATCCATCCTCGATGACGGAGAACAGCACTGCCCCCGCGGCGTACACGTCGAAACGGACCCCGTCGACCTCGTGTACTTTCACGCCACGCAGTGCCTGGCGGACCATCTCGGGGTCCCGGTAGTACTCGGTGCCGTGGGTCGTGAGTGTCATGGCGCTGCGGAGCGAGGAGACGAGGCCGAAGTCGACGAGGGTCGCGCGCCCGCCCGGGCCTGCAGATGGCAGCGGCGAACGTTTCAGGGCCTCGATCTGGGCCTCCGTGCTCCTGAGAACCTCGGGCTCCGGCTGCAGGATCGTCTCGACAATGACATTGTCCGGCTTGACGTCCTTGTGCCACACGCCGCTATCGTGGTACGACTTCAGGGTCACGAGCAGGTCGCGGACGAAGGTAAGACCTGTGCGGAGGTGGGCGTCGTCGAGCCCGCTCTCGCCACAGGCTGCGTGCATGCGGGTGGTGACCACGCGGAGGTTGTCCCCGGGGACGAACCGCATGACGTAGTAGAACCGCTCGGACGTGAGCATGTGCTCGAGTATCAGGCCCATCCGCCGCCCCACTTCCAGGGCGCGGCTCTCCCGGACGATGGTCAGGAGGCCGTCGTTTTCGTAGGTGGTGAAGCTCTTGATCACCACCTCGCCACCGGTGAACCCGTCCCGCGCGAGTTCCTTCCGCTTGCGTCGGTCGGGCTCGGCGACGTACAGCTTGGCGCCCGAACCCCCGGCCCTCAGGGTGCGCAGAATCGTGTACCCGGGGAACAGGCTGGTTCGCGGCGACATGGCGTCGCCCCACGTCGAGGTCAGCACGGTCGGGAGGCGGGTTTCCAGCCCCTCCAGGGCCGTCTCGATACCCAGGAGGCGCGCGGGGAGCCCGATGAACACCCGGTAAATGCAGACGATCATCCGCAACCCCTCGTCCTTGAGGGCGTGCGCGAAACGAGCGGCGGCGGGTTTCTGGAGGAACGTGATGCTGAGGAGTGACAGCAGCCCAAAGACAGGCGCGACGATGAGGCAGGCGATGAGCCGGGCCAGTTCCTTGGCCTCTCCCGCGATGAAGCCCCAGATGTGCGAGAAGAACCGGCCGACTCCGCGGCCCACGGGCATGAGCACCCAGACAAAGAATGCGATGATCGCCGCCATCGCCAGCGAGGAGCCGACGAGGATCAGGATGATCTGCAGGGTTGTCCCGGAGAATCCCATGTGCCCCTGCGGGTTGAGCGGTGTGTGTGGTCGTTCCAGTGACGCGAGCGGATACGGACGCTAGTCGTCTGACTGCTGGAGCGTCTGCCGGTGGTACACCTCGGCCAGCGCCTGGTCGAACGCGGCGTCCACTTCGGCCCCCCCTGCTTCTGGCACTCCGCCTGCCTCCTTGGGATTCAGCGGCAACCCGTTGCGGGCTGGTTCATCCGCCTCGTCCTGGGTGAATGAATAGACGGCGACGACTTCGGCGAGACGCCGCCGGAGCACGTCGCGAACGCGCGCCACACGCCGGCTCACGGTGGGCTCGCTCACGCCCAGGGCCGCGGCGACCTCTTTGCCGGACTGCCCTTCCAGCACCCGGGCTCGGAACACAGCGAAGTCGTTGAAGTCGCACTCTTTGGCAGCGACGCGGATGGCGGCCTCGACCTTGGCGCGGAAAATGGCGGCTTCGTACTGCTCATCGGCGGAGGGGTCTTTGGAGGCCACCATCCACGACTCGTCCAGGGTGCCGGCCTTCTGCGACCCCCCTCGTTTCAGGGCATTGCGCCGATCCAGTTCGTCTCCCAGCACGTGTCGCGCGATGGAGAGCAACCAGGTGGAGAAACGGACACCACGCTGGGGATCAAATCGGTCTATGGAATCGCTCAGAGCGGCCAGGGTCTCCTGGGACAGGTCTCGGACGGTTTCGTGGCCGATGCGACCCTTTCCCCACTTGTTGAGCTGGGCTTGGACGACGGGTCCGAAGGTTTCCCAGAGTTCAAACCAGGCGGCCTGGTCATTGGCGCGGAGGCGGGAGAGGAAGTTGGTGGTGACCGGCGTCAGCATTGGGGCAAAGGACGGTACGCGGAGGCGGGCAAGGTGCTTCTCCGGGGGTGGTGTGGAGGAGCCACCCGTCCACATCGTTATCGGCACAGCCTGTCACTTGCGCCCCGGAATGGTGAACGGGGAGCCGTGCATCTGGCAGAAACCGCGCTTTGGTCGTATCCTGTGGGTGTTCGGCAAGGACCCGCTCCCCTCCGGGTGGGGCGGGCGGTCGCGTCGCAGCGGTCAGCCCCGTGCGCGCGGCTCGTGCCAGTCTGTTGCTCTGCATGGCTGCTGAGCCGGTGGAACCGGCGGGAAGACGAGGCTGCGGTGCTGCTCGACAAGGTGAAGGGACTCTTCAGCGTCGATATGGGGATCGACCTGGGCACGTGCAACACACTGGTGGCGGTGCGCGGGCAGGGCATCGTGCTGAACGAGCCGAGCGTCGTCGCGGTCTGGAAGGGCACGAACAAGGTGCTGAACAACGGTGAGGCCGTGGGCTGGGTAGCCAAGGAGATGCTGGGCAAGACGCCGGGCACGATCACGGCGATCCGGCCGCTCAAGGACGGCGTGATTTCGGACTTTGAAATCACCGAGGCGATGCTCAAGTACTTCATCCAGAAGGTGAACGGCAAGAGCAAGATATTCGGGCCGCGGGTGGTCATCAGCGTGCCCAGCGGCATCACGGCGGTGGAGAAGCACGCGGTGTTCAACAGCGCCGCCCGCGCGGGCGCCCGGATGTGCTACCTGATCGAAGAGCCCATGGCGGCGGCGATCGGGGCGGGGCTGCCGTACGCGGAGCCGACGGCGAGCATGATCGTGGACATCGGCGGCGGCACAACCGAGGTGGCGATCCTATCGCTGGGCGACATCGCCACGTGCGAGTCGGTGCGTGTCGCCGGCGACGACATGGACGAGGCGATCATCGCCCACATGAAACGCACGTACAACATGATGATCGGCGAGCAGACGGCCGAGCGGATCAAGATCGAGATCGGTTCCGCGGCGCCGCTGCCGCAGGAGTCGACGATGGAGGTGCGCGGGCGCGACATGATCAGCGGCCTGCCCCGCAAGACCGAGGTGTCGAGCGAGGAAATCCGGGCGGCGCTCATGGAGCCTGTCACGGCGATCAGCGAGGCGGTGACGCGCACGCTGGAGCGGGCCGAGCCGGAACTGGCGGCGGACCTGGTAGAGAACGGCATCTGCATGGCGGGCGGTGGCAGCCTGCTCCGGAACCTCCCTCAGGTAGTGCAGAAGGCCACCGGACTGCCGTGCCGCCTCGCGGAAGACCCGCTCTCGTGCGTCGCCCGCGGGACATGCCTGTACCTGGAGAACTTCGAGCTCCTCAAGAGCCACCTCGAGCAGGACGTGAGCTGAGCCTCCCCGTGACTCCGTGACCATCAGGAATGTCTGTTGCCGCTGCAGGTCGGGTTCAATTCCAGCAATCGTGCGTGGCCCGCGGTGCTTGTGGGCACGGCGTTGCTCGCCGTCGCCGTGCCGATGCGGTGGCAGGGCTGGGTGACGGCGCTGGGTGGCCTGACGCAGACTCTGGTCGCGCCGGTGAGTGGGCCCGTCACGCACCTGGTGCGGTGGGTGGCGCCGGCGGCGCCACCCCGGCCCACTGACGAGCACTACGCGAGCCTGGAGCAGGAGAACCAGCAGCTGCGGACGCAGGTGTTTGCGCAGACGCAGGAGAACCAGCGGCTGCGGGAGCAGCTGGCTCAGCTGCGGGTCGTGGTGCCCAGCGGGAACGCGAACGTGGACTTCCTGCCGACGCAGGTGGTGGGTGCGTCCAGCGATCTGGCGGGCCAGGCCGTCGTGCTGCGCGCCGGCTCGCGGGACGGCGTGCAGGTGGGTGACGTGGTCACGACGGACTTTGTGCAGGTCATGGGGCGAGTCTGCAGCGTTACGGCCCGCACAAGCACGGTGCTGCCGATCACGGCGGACAGGGCGGAAGAAATGGAGGCCGTGGTCCTTTCCAGCCCGACGACCGTCCGGTGCAGGCTCGCGCCCATCGGGGGCGGTCTGCTGCGGGGGGACCTGGAGGACAAGCGTGATCCGCAGTCCGGAAAGCCCATCGAGCCGAGTGTGGGTGACGAGGTACGGTTGAACGACCCCACCCGCTGGCCAGCCTCGGCGCAGATGCTCGTCCTGGGGACGGTGCAGGGCGTGGAGCCAAGCCCGAAGCAGCCGCTCCGGAAGGTCGTGGTCGTGCGTCCCACGGTGCCGGACCTTTCCAAGGTGGCAGAAGCAGTGCTGCGCGTGGCTCCGGGGAGTGCGCGCCAGGCGACGGCGGGCGGGCAGGACGGGGGTGCCCCGTGAGGTGGGCCGCGTTCCTGCTGATTGCCTGGATTGCCCTGGGGCTGGAGCTTTCGCTGCGCAAGGCGCTGGCGCTTGGGCACACGGGCATTGCCCCTTCCTTTGTGCTCTGCGCCGTGACGGTCATCGCGGCGAGCGCCCCGGCGGGGCGTACCTACTGGCTTGCGTGGGTGCTTGGCCTGCTGGTGGACGTGACATTCATGCTCCCCACCAGCAACGGCGCGGACGCCAGGGTGATCGGGCCTTACGCGGTTTCTCTGCCGGCGGGCGCGTTCATGATCGTGTCGATCCGCACGCTGATGTACAAGCGCAGCCCCTTCGCGTACGGGTTCCTTGCGCTCGTGGGCGGCCTGGTCGTGCAGGTGTGTGTGGTGGCCCTGTACACCCTGCGGGCGGCCATGTTCGACCCGCTTGCCTGGAATGCCGGGCATGAACTCTGGACGCGGCTCGCGTCCTGCGTGTACACCGGGGCGGTCATGACGCTGCTGGCACCGCTCGCCCCGGTCGTACAGCGCTGGCTCCAGATCAGCCCATCCTCGCACATTTCGGGCGGCACGGCGGCCCGTATCTGAAAGATGGCAGCCCCGCAGGACAGCCTTAGGCGGCCGCGGCCCGCGGCTCCATCGCTTCGGCGATCTGCGGGGGCGGCATGATGAGTGCAACCGATTCCACCTCCACGCCCTGCACGACCTCGTTGTACCCCAGCACGGCTACGCCGGGGACCTGTGGTTCGAGCAGTTGACGGACCACGGCGCGGACCTGCGGCGATGCGACCACCACGGGGAGCAGCCCCCGGCCGGTGACGGGCGCGAGCCCCTGGGCGACGTGCGCCGCGATCAGGTTTGCGATACGGCTGGGCATGGTGACGGTGGTTCCCGCCGCACCACGGTCGATGAACCCTGAGACGACCTCCTCGAGGGAGGGGTCGAGCGTCACGCAGGTGAGCTTGGGTGGGCCACCGGCCTCGCTCACGGCGTACTGCTGGCAGATGGTGCGGCGAAGGGCGTTGCGGACATACTCGGTGAGGACCTCCAGATCCTTGGTCTTCGGCCCCCACTCGGCGATCGTCTCGAGGATGGTCTCGAGGTCGCGGATGGGCACGCGTTCGCGCAGGAGGTTCTGGAGGATCTTCTGGAGTTCGACGGGCTTGAGGATCGCGGGGATGGTGTCCTCGACGATCCTGGGTGCCTTCTGCTTGAGCTGCTCGAGCAGGTTGCTCACTTCGTCGCGTGTCAGGAGTTCATCGGCGTGCTTGCGGACGACCTCGGTCAGGTGCGTGCCCACGACGCTGGTAGGGTCGACGACCGTGTAGTTGAGCATTTCCGCCCGCGGTTTCATCGCGGGCTCGATCCACCAGGCGTCCAGCCCGAATGCCGGCTCTTTGCCCTTCTCGCCCTCGATGGGCGCTGAAGCGAGGCCGGAGTCCATGGCGAGGAATCTGCCGGGTTTCACCACACCGGATGCGATGGCGTTGCCCCGTACCTTCACGCGGTACTCGGTGCTGGGGAGCTGCATGTTGTCGCGGATGCGCACCGGCGGCATGACCAGGCCCATCTCCACGGCGAGTTGCCGCCGGATGGCGGTGATGCGGTCCAGCAGGTCTCCCCCCTGGGCGGTATCCACGAGCGGGACCAGCGCATAGCCCACTTCCAGTTCGAGCGTGTCGACCTTCAGCAGGGTTTCGATGGGCGGAGGCTCGGGCTTGGAGGGGGCGTCCGCAACGGCGCCGGCCGCGGCCTGCGTCTCCCGCTTCTGGGCCCTGCCCATGGCCCACGCGACGCCGGCGATGCCCGCGGCGGTCACGATCAGCGGGATCGTGGGCAGGGGCGTGAAGGCCAGGAGGGCGAGGAAGCCCGCGGTGATGAACAGGCCCTTGGGCTGGCTGGACATCTGGTCGGCCAGTTGGGTGCCCAGCTGCTGCTTGCTGCCCGAACGGGTCACGATGAGCGCGGAAGCGATGGAGATGACGAAGGCAGGGATCTGGGATGTCAGGCCATCGCCGATGGTGAGCTTGGTGAAGGACTGTGCGGTCTGCGCTGCCGGCCACCCCTTGGCGATCATGCCTACACCGAAACCGCCGATAACGTTGATGCCGGTAATGATCAGCCCGGCGATGGCGTCGCCCCGCACGAACTTGGAGGCACCGTCCATCGCGCCGAAGAAGTCCGCTTCCTGCGCGATCTTCTCGCGGCGCCGCCGGGCTTCGGCCTCGTCGATGAGCCCCGCGTTGAGGTCGCTATCGATAGCCATCTGCTTGCCCGGCATCGCGTCCAGGGTGAATCGGGCGGCGACCTCGGAGATGCGGGTGGCGCCCTTGGTGATGACCACGAACTGCACGATCACCAGGATGAGGAAGATGACGATACCGACGAACAGGTTGGACCCCGCCACGAACTGGCCGAAGGCCATGATCACATGCCCAGCGACGCCCGCGGCTTCGTCGGGGCTCGCCGCATCCGCCGTCAGGATCAGGCGGGTGGACGCGATATTGAGGACGAGCCGGAACAGCGTGGTGGCCAGCAGGAGGCTGGGGAACACGGAGAATTCCAGTGGGTCGTTCATGTAGATGGTGGTGAGGAGCACCACCATTCCCACGGCGATATTCAGGCAGATGAGGACGTCCATCATCGCCGGCGGCAGGGGCACCAGCAGCACGGCGAGCATTGCGATGAAGGAGACGGGCACGATGTAGGAGCGGTATTCCGCCAGGGTGTGCATCCATGCCGGCAGGCTCGACACGGCGGCTCGTGCGGGTGTGTGCGGCGCCGGCCGTGCGGGCGTCGGGCGTTTGCGAGCGGGCTTGGTGGGGGTGGGAGGCATGGGTGCGTGCGGTCGTGCCCGGGGAGGTCATCTGTATCGGTCAGGCGACCGCCGCGGCTTCCTTCTCGAGCCTGTAGACGTATGCCAGGATTTCGGCGACGGCCTGGTAGAACTCGGGGCGGACCTCCTGCCCCACCTCCACCTCGGCGTGGAGCGCGCGGGCGAGGGGGGGGCGTTCGACGATCGGCACCCCGTGGAGCGCTGCCACCTGCCTGATGCGCATGGCCATGAAGTCCACGCCCTTGGCAACAACGCGCGGCGCGTGCATGGACTCAGCGTCGTACTCGATAGCGACCGAGTAGTGCGTGGGGTTGGTGACGATGACGTCGGCCTTTGGGACCGCCGCATTGATCTGCTGCATGGCGATCTGGCGCATCATCCGCATGCGCCTGCCCTTGACCTGCGGGTCACCCTCCATGCTGCGGCGCTCGTCCATCACTTCCTGGCGGGTCATCTTCAGGTCCTGAGTGTGCTGCCAACGCTGGTACAGGTAGTCGATGACCCCGATGGCGAGCAGGAGGGCCAGGAGCCACAGGGCCAGCCTGACTGCCATCCTGGCAATCTGGTACATGCCGTCGACCGCGGGCAGACCGGAGAGCGTGGCCACCTCTGACACACAGGCCTTCAGGAACGTGTACCCGACCCACGAAGTGACGATCAGCTTCAGCACGCTGATTAGGGTGCGGATCAGGTTGCGCTTTCCCATGATGTTCTGCACGCCCTTGGCCGGGGAGAGTTTGTCAAACCGCGGCATGAGGGCTTGGGGGGAGAGGAAAAGGCCCACCTGCCCCAGGTTCGCCGCGAGGGCGGCGAGGACAATCAGCCCGAGCATGGGCGCCAGGGCCGCGGCGCACGGCCAGATGACCTCCCGCGCGACGACGGGCAGGGTGGGTTCGCTGAGGGTGAACGCCCCTTCCGTGAACAGCCGGCGCATCACCGTGGCCATCGCCCGGACCAGCCCGCCACCGAAGATGACCATGACCGTGACACCGGCGAGGAGGTCGATGGCGGCGGACAGGTCGGTGCTGCGGACCACCTGCCCACGTTCGCGTGCCTCGTGGAGGCGTCGTTCGCTTGGTAGTTCAGTTTTTTCGCCCATGTCTTCAGCCATGGCGGGCCTCCATGTCCGCCACCCACCTCTGGGCGGCGTTGATGGCACCCTCCACGCCCAGGGTGATCGGCTGGCGGGCGGCGTAGATTCCCATAGTCAACATCGCGAACCCGCAGATGATCTTGATCGTGAATCCCACCGACATCATGTTGAGGGCCGGGATGGTCTTCCCGAGCACGCCCAGCACGACGATGAGCAGGAGGATGATGCCGACCACCGGCAGCGAGACGCGGAACGCGAGCTCGAAACCGCTGGAGAGCACGCCGACAAACGTCTCCAGCGGCGCGTCTGCGGGGCGGATAGTTCCCGGGGGGAGACGGTCGAACGACACGAGAACTGCCTGGTAGAGCGAGTCGATGCCTCCCACTGCGAAGAACACACCCATGCCGATGTAGAAGATCAGCTGGCCCATCACGTCCACATCGGCGTCGCTCTCGGGGTTGTACACGCGGGCGAGGCCCATGCCCATCGTCGTGCCGGCCACCAGGCCGGACATTTCCAGCAGCAGCACGGGGAGGGCGCCGATGGCGCCGATGGCCAGCCCCACAAGTGCCTCGCCGGCGATGGCGGCGGCCACGCTGAATGTGTCGTCGGGGACCGCCCGCACATCCACGCGGAGGAGCGGGTAGGCGGCGACGCCCAGCATCATGGCCAGGAGTGCCCGGTACCGCATGGGGGCGGCGGTGCTGGCCAGGAGGGGTGTCATGGCAAAGAGGCCGGCCACCCTGAAGACCACGAGCGAACAGGGCACCACATGCCCGAGCATGGCCTGAAATGTGCTGGTGGCATCGGCCATGGCGGTGCGTCGGGAGGTGTTCAGGAGAGAGACAGGAGCGACGCGGCGTACTCGACGAGTTTGATCGTGATCCAGGGGATCAGGATGATGGCCGCGAGGATCATGACGACGATCTTGGGGACGAACGACAGCGTCTGATCCTGGATGGACGTGACCGACTGCACCAGGCTGACAGCCAGGCCCACGACAATGCCGGCGAGGAGGATGGGGGTTGCGATCTTGAGGGTGATGACGAGCGCGTCACGGACGAGCATGATGGTGGATTCGTCGTAGTGCATGGCGCTCCTTTCTTTGTTCAGGCGGTGCGGACGATCGGGGCACCGAGGCACCCGCGGAGGGCTGGCAGGTGGGTGGCGAGCAGCTCCGGCAGCCCGGACTGCAGCACGTGGCCGGTGAGCGCCGCCACCTCCGGCACCGGCTGGGCAAAGCTGGACATGAGGCCGGCCACGACGAGGGTCCACCCGTCCACCAGGACGAACAGCAGGAGCTTGAAAGGCAGGCTGACCATGACGGGCGGGACCATCATCATGCTCATCGAGATGAGCATGGTGCTGATGACCATGTCGATGACCAGGAAGGGCAGGTACACCTTGAAGCCCATGAGGAACGCGACCTTGAGCTCGCTGAGCATGTACGCCGGGATAAGCGTGACCATGTCCACGTCGCTGCGCTTGAGGTTCTCCGGGGCGGAGGTATCGACGCCGCGCTGGTTCAGGACCATGTAGAGGCTGGACCAGTTGCCCGTAGCCTCGATCTGCGCGAACATGAAGTCGCGCACGGGCTGCTTGGCGCGGTTCCACAGTTCGTCGTAGTCGCGGACGTCGCCCTTCTGGAAAGGCACGATGGCCTCGGTGTTGATGCGGGAGATGGTCGGCGACATCACGAGCAGCGTCATGAACAGGGCCAACGCCGTGATGACCTGGGGAGGCGGGATGCTCTGGGTTCCCAGGGCCTGGCGTAGAAGCCCCAGCACGATCAGGATGCGCACAAAGCACGTGCACATGAGCATGATCGAGGGCACAAGCCCGATGACCGTCAGCACGATCAGGATATTGATTGCGGCCGACAGCCCTCCCTTGCCGTCCCCGGAGGAACCGGTGCCGCCCCGCGCCGGTAGAGATGACGCGGCTGCATCCAGCATGCGCAGCGGGTTCAGGGCGTCCACCTGCCCCGGCGTGACTGTCTGTGCAAGAGGAGCGGATTCTGCACCGGACGTCACCGGAGCTGCATCGGGGCTTGGGGGGCCCTTCTGGGCTATTGCGGGTGACGCGAACAGCGTTCCCACCAGCAGCGTGAAGATGACGACGAGCGTGCGCGTCACGCGACAAACTCCGTGCGTCCGGGCCTGGTGGCCGGGCGTGAGGCAGGCTCGGGGGGCTGTTGGCGCATCGCCGACAGGCGAGAGCGGATGGCGGTCGCCGATGCACCGCCCGTCACCGGCGGAGCCGGGCGGGTGCTCCGTTCGTGCGCACGCGCGGCCATCGCTCGGGCGGGTGGCCGGGCGGGCGCGGACACGAGGGTGCGCTCGGCGGCTGAATCCTCCGCCGCGAGCAGCTGCTGGAACTTTTCCGCCATGGCCGCCTGTTCCTTGCCCCGGACCTTGAGAAGTACGGAAGCGACGTCCTCGGGCTCGGATATCTCGCAGATGGGGTTGATGGGCAGCCCGGTGCGCCGCAGCCCCTTGGCTGCGCTCTGGCACACCAGGAGGATGCGGCGGTCAAACTTCAGCACGACCAGCACCTGCCCGCCGCCCATGGGGTATCTGGCCAGCACCTCAAGCAGGCCAGATGGGGCGCGAGCCCCGGTCCCGAGAGTGGACGGAATGACACCTTTCTTTGCGAGTGTCTTGAAGCCAAGTGCTGCGCCGCCGATGAGCAGGACGACGGCTGCGAGCGACGCCCCGGTTCGCATTGCAGCGGAGCCGAGCGTGGCTGGGGTGGTGGCGGGCGGAGGAACGCTGCTGGATGCCGCCCTGGGCAGCCCCAGGGGCTTGCTCTCCATGCTCTGGGCTTCGGCAAGGGCGGTTGCGGACGCCATGGCCGCACACGCGACGAAGACCGGGAGTGTCAAACGCATCCGCCGGCTCCTCTTCTTCACGCGGCGCCCTTTTCCCCGGCCTCGACGGCAGGAGTGAGGACTTCGTTGATGCGTACGCAGAAGTTGTCGTTCAACACCAGCACTTCACCCTTGGCGACGTGGCGGTCATTGACGTACACATCCACCGGGTCGCCCGCGAGTTTGTCCAGTTCCACGACCGCCCCTTCGGACAGGCGCAGCACGTCTTCCACCAGCATTCGGGTGCGCCCCAGCTCGATCTTCACGTTGAGGTGCACGTCACCGAGCAGGTCCATTGCGTGGGCCTGGGATGGTGAAAGGGCGCCGCCGAAGTTGGGCAGAGATACAGGCTGCGGGTCGCCGGCCGCGCCTTTGGGCGCTGACCCTGGGGTGCCGGCCGTCGGGGACACTGCGCTCGTGACTGCGTCGCCCATGTCGGAGAGTTCAGACAGGGCGGACTTAGCCGCGGCGAGCATCGCTTCCGCGTCGTTGGCTGGTTGCTGCGGTGTGTCGGCCATCCTGGCCCTCCTTCAGGCTGCGCGGAAACCGCGCCGAGAGCCCGCACTCCTTGCGGGCTGAGCACTGATCGGCGGTCACGACAGCGCGGCGACAGAAATGGGTTGGTTTGGCCCCATGGGCGCACCGTCACTCCGCGGAGTGTGCGGAATTTGCGCGTTGGGAGGGCGGGCCGCCGGGAGGGCGTCCGCTCATTCGGCCGGGAAGCCACGGCACTTGGGGACCATGACCTTGATGATCCGGTCCTTGTCCTCGGCGTCCTTCTCGACGAAACTATTGAGCAGTACGTAGAGCTGACGGTTGAGAGTTTCCAGCCCGGGCTCGGTCAGCTGGGCGTGGGGGGCGCGTCGGAAGAGGAGCGCCACCGCTTCCTTCACCTCCGCAGCCCGCTTGGTGAGCACGTCGGTCACGATCTGCTCGTCCTTGGACCGGACCTTGAGAACGATGGAAGTGTCCCAGATGTAGGCCCGGCCGCTCTGCATGTTCTGGAACTTGTCCTCCAGCAGCGGCACCTCCGCGAACTCCTCCTCGTGGTGCTCTTCCACCGCCTTCACATCCGCGACCGCCTTCTGCGGGCCGGTCATTCGGGCGACGAAGAACACTCCCGCGCCCTCAATAGCCATGACCACGACGACAGCCCCCAGCATTTTGACAGGAAGGCCGCCCTTCTTGGCGGGCGCGACCTGCGCGGGTGCTGCTTCGGGTGCTGCTTCTTTTTTGTCGGGCTTGTCGGCCATGGGGGACTCCACGCGCTGGGGCGCAGGCGTGCTATCGGCGAGAAAACCGGTGCGGTGGAGGCCGGGGAGCGGTCGGTGTGGTTATACGACGCGCAGGAGAGGTACCGGGATTAGGCGGCCTTGCGGGCGGGCTGAGCAGCCACCACGGGGTCCTGCTGGGGGACGTGCATACCCACGGAGGAGCGGCTGGACCGGTATCCAGCGACCACTGTGCAGATGCCCAGCAGGGCAGTTCCGGCACAGGCGGACATGGTCCACGTGTTCATGGGGACGCCCGGGATGAGGCCCAGCATGTGCACCACCGAGACGGTGAGGGCGATGGTGCCCAGGATCGTGCGGGTCATGGCGGTCGAATCGTTGACTCGCCTTCCCAGTCGTTCATGGAGGGAGAGTACCTGCGCGAGCCACAGCGCGAACACGACCACAACGGCGCTGCCAATCAGAAGCGTGATGACAAAGAGGCCGTCGGCTGCGGGGCTGGGCATTCCAGCCTTATCGGCCTGAACACGACCCGGGTCGAGTGAAACCCGGCGCAACTACGGGCAAGACCCGCCAGCAAACGCCCGGATCAGGTCGGCTATGTCCTGGGCATCGGGGGTAACGGCATCATTATTGAAGTCGATGTCCGTGTTGCACGGCGGGTCCCCCACTTCCTGCCCGGCGCACACGCTTCCGGAGAACACGCTCAGGAAGTCGGCGATGTCCGCGGAATCGGGGAAGATGCTGTCGCCATTGAAGTCCACAGGGTCGCACACCAGGTGTCGGCGCAGCACGAACAGCCTGTCGAAGGTGGACCCGTTCATGCGCCCCACACCTATCACCGTCGAGCCATCCACCGACGGGGGCACGTCCCGAGCGGCCATGTAGGACCATCGCTGCCATCCCGCCGCACCGATCCCGTTTTCAACGCGGTCCTCGATATCAAAGAGGCCATCGGCAAGGGACCACCAGAACTGCCTGTTGACCGAACCGCCGTTTTCAAAGCGCGTGTACGTTCCCAGCACCGTGCCATCATCCAGCACCGTCCGCACCATCGTGTAGCACTCGCCCTGCGGTCCGATGCTGAATTCGAGCGGGTAGGTCTGGCCCGACGCGTCATCGAAGTACCAGGCGGACGGGAATCCAGCGGGTCCCGTCCAACGGGTTGCGTCGCCCACGGCGTCTCCCCTCGCGTTCATGGCGATGGCCGTGGCGAGTTTGGTGCCGTTGGGGCTGGTGTGTTGGTTGTCGTACAGACCGACAGCCTGTGTTTGTCCGTTGCGGTGCACCCACACCGTGCGCCCGGACGACTGCCTGGTGGACTCTCCCAGGACTTTGCCCTGCGCGTTCAGGACCCGCGCGACGCTGTACTGGAAACCGGTGTCGGTCGTGTGCTCCGCATCGAACAGCCCGATCCGTGTGGTGTCCCCGGTTGTGGGGTCGTAGAGCCACGCCGATTCGCCATTGCTTCCGTTGGGTTCATACCGGAACGAACGCCCCGCCACATCCCCTGCACGGTTGATGAGCGTCGCCTCCGCATATTGGACGCCGGAGACCGGGTTCGTATGTTCAGGGTTCAGCAGGCCGATGCGGGTGGTGCCTGCGGCGTCGGCCACCCATGCCGACGCGCCTGTTTGCGGGTATGGGTAGTACGACACTGTAAACCCCGCTGCCACCCCGGTGTCGCTCAGGCCTGTAATGCTGTGTGCGTGGTCACCGGATGGCGACGTGTGCAGTGCGTCGGTGAGACCGATCAGCGTGTGCACCCCGTTGTGCCACAGCCACGCGTCTGAACCCATCGGCGACGGACCGCTGTAGCGTGACGACAACCCGGTCACGTATCCGCCTGCGCCCATGAACAGGATGCCGGAAGCCCTGTAGCCGTCCGCCCGAGTGTGCGCGGCATCGGTCAGGTCCAGCAACCTGTAGGCGCCATTCTCAAGAATCCACGCGCTGGAACCGTTCCCGTCCCCGTCCACGTAGCGGGTCGATTGGCCACCGATGACGCCTGCGTCATCAATAATGATGGCGGTGCTCGAAGAGTGGCCGTCTGGGCCTGTGTGCTCCGCATCGGTCATTCCGATGATCTGGAGAACGCCCCCTTGGTAGAGCCATGCGGTGTTGCCAACCTGGGACGCCCCGGAGTAACGAATCGAATACCCGACGATGTCGCCTGACGCGTTCATAGGTCGACGCGTGGACGCGACGTATGTGGTCTGGAGCCCGCTGCTGCCGGTGTGCGCAGCATCGAAAAAGCCCATGCGGGTGGTAACCCCAGCTTCGTGGCGCCACACACTCGCGCCGAATGTCCCAAGCTGGTTGTAGCGGGTCGCCGCGCCGAGCACGACCCCGTTGGGGGACAGCCTCAGGAGGCTGTTCGCGGTTGCGCCGGAAGCGGCTGTGTGAGCGGCGTCGTAGAGCCCTGCTCGCGAGATATCGAACCCTGGGGGGACGCTCGCCACGCAGGAACCGGCGGTACAGCACAGCACAACAGCACCCAGTTGCATGCAGACCTCCTTCACCGCATTGCATACCGGTCCTGCACCACCGTGGTTGCGAAAGCGCAGAGCAAAAAGACAACGGCCCGCCGTTTTGGAGCCGGCGGGCCGCTGTAGAAGGAGATCAAGGGTTCAGGAGACCAGATTCGTGGCGGCTTCAATGGACTGAACAACCTGACGCACCTGGAATGGCTTCTTCAGGAAAGACTCAAAGCCCTGGGCCCTGAGCGTGTGGCTCTGCCCCTCGGTCAGGCGACCGCTCATGGCGATGACCTTGGTGAACTGGAGGTTCTCGCTCCGGCGAAGGCCCTCGGCGAAGTTGCGGGCATCGTTCTCCCCGCCGATGTGGATGTCGAGCAGCACGACATGTGGCTTGAAACGCTCGCACTCCATGCCCGCCTGGAACGCGGACGAGCAGACGCGCACCTCGTAGGAGGTCTGCTCCGTGAGCACCTTCTCCAGGGTGTCGACGACCTCGCGCTCCGCATCCACAATCAGGACGCGGATGCGTCCGCTGTTCATTCCCTCCAGGGGGATGCCATGGGCGCGCATGAACTTGGCGAGTTCATTCGCGGGGATACGACGGTCGCGGGAGCCGGGGATCCGGTAGCCTTTGAGGGCTCCGGAATCGAACCACTTGGAGACCGTGCGGGGTGCCACATTGCAGATCTTGGCTACCTCACCGGTTGTTAGGACTTCCTTGTCGAAGACCATCGTCTCACCTCTCAGGTCTGGCGGACCCCCTCCTGGACGTGCGCCGGGCGAACAAATGCCCGACACGCGCGGGGTCCGTGTGGAGGGGTTCATCGGGGTGAACCGCCTGTGAGTTCAGCCCGGCACTTAGGATCGCTGCGGGCCGTGGTTATCCGGGGCTGGGTTTGGCGGCCAAATCTGCCGGTTGCGGGAGCGGTCAAAATCCGGTAGAGTGTGGAACCGCGGGTTCGGTTGGGACGGAACCCCACAGCCGAGGCGAGCTTGTGGACCCCCCGCTAGGCAGCGGTCGGGTCGCTGCAAGGCGACTATCCTGTCTCCTTAAACGGGGGCTGGGTGTTGGTATCCGTTGTGTTGGAACGGTTTGTACCTGTTGAAGGAGTTTGGAAGTGGCTCAGCAAGCGAATCAGCGTGGTCAGAGCTTCATCGTTTCTCGGACCATGCCCCTCACCGTGGTCGGCCTGCTCGGGCTGGCCGGGCTGACGACCTCCGTGCTGGCACAGGACGCGGCCCCGGCGGCTGGGCAGAGTGATGCCCTGAAGGTGACCAATGAACAGCTGCTGGACGACTTTGCGCACTATGTGCTGACCGCCAATAACGAGATGGCGTGGTCGGTGGGTGAGCAGCTGCTCTCCCGCAACCTGACCAACGTGCAGGTGATGGAGCTGATCGACGGCCACGACGTGAAGCGCTTCGAGAGCGCGGTTCAGCGTGCCATGCGCGCCCAGGATGGCGGGAAACTGCAGGCGACCGCGGGCAGGCTGCTGAAGGCCTACGAGACGGGCAAGCTCGAACTGGCCCGCAACCCTGACGTGATCGCCGCCAATATCAAGGCATTGAAGGACGGCCAGGCCCGCGCCAAGCTGCTGGCCCGGCAGGGTCTGGTGCGGGCCGGCGAGTACGCGGTTCCTCAGCTTCTCGCAACGCTGGTGCAGGGGAACGATGCACAGCACGCGATGGAGGCCCAGAGCGTGCTGATTGACCTGGGACGGCAGGCCATCATGCCGCTTGCGGCGGCGATGCCAAACGTGCCGGACGCGCAGAAGGAGAAGATCGCGCGTGTGATGGGGCTCATCCCCTACAAGCAGAGCCTGCCGTTCCTCGCGGACCAGCTCGCGAGCACCAGCAACCCCAGCGTTCGGGCCGAGTGCCAGCGGGCGATCGATCGCCTCGGCGGCGCGCAGGGCGATGCGGCGGTCCTTTACCGTTCGCTCGCAGAGGCTTACTACTCGGAGAAGAGCGAGGTAACCAGTTTCCCGGGCGAGACCCACCAGCTGCTCTGGAACTACACCCCCAACATCGGCCTCTTCGCTACCGCCGTGCAGACCCCGGTCTTCCATGAGGCGGTCGCCATGAATCTTCTGGAGCGTTCCATGATGCTCGAGCAGGCCAACGGCGGTGTCAACCCCGACACGCTGGCCCTGTGGGTTGCGAGCAACTACTCCCGTGAATTCGACACACCCCAGGGTTACACCAACCCCGCGTACCCCGTCGAGGGCGCGGCGGGTGAGGGCCAGAAGCCCCGGCGCAGCGCGGATTACTTCGGCGTGGCGAGCGGGCCCAACGTAGCTCAGCGCGTCCTCGCCCGGGCGCTCTCGGACCGCGACACCCCGCTCGCACGCCGTTCACTCGCCGCCGTCGAGAAGACCGCCGGAGGGCGCAGCGTGCTGGATGGCGGCAACGGGCGGGCGCCCCTCGCCGCCGCGCTGACCTACCCCAACCGGCGCGTGCAGGCTGACGCCGCACTCGCGATCGCCGCCGCGCAGCCGATGGCACCGTTCGCCGGCAGTGAACGGGTGGTCCCCACGCTGGCGGGCACGGTGCGTGGCGCGACGGACATGTACGCTGCGATCGTGACCACCGACACCGAGCGTTACCAGACAATGCGCGGCGTGCTTGAGAAGAGCGGCTTCAAGGTGCTCCCGCAGGGTGCCCAGCTCTCCGACCTGGAAGCGTCCATCGCGGAAGCTCCCGCGGTCGATATGGTCGTGGGTGTGGGCCTGAATGCTGAGAACGGCGGGAAGCTGATCATGGATTCGCGGGCGGGTGTCAAGACCGCTGCGACCCCGATCCTGCTTGCCTCCAGCCAGGACGTATATATCGACCAGTCGTACCGTTACGCCAGCGACACCAGCATCGCCGTCCGCCCCATTGGAGCGGGCGACTCTGCGATGCAGGAGACGATCAAGAACCTGGTGCAGGAGTCCAGCGGTGGCCCCATCACCAAGGACGAGGCAGCTGCCTATGCCGCCCGGTCGCTCGCGGCCCTGCGCGACCTCGCCGTATCCAACAATCCCGTGCTCCGCGTCAGCGATGCGGCCAGCAGCCTGATCACCGCCCTGGGCGAAACCAGCGGCGCGACGCGCATGGAGGTTGCTGACGTGCTCGCCCGCATCCCGCAGGACCGCTGCCAGCGGGCGGTCATGGATGCCGCCCTGTCTGTCGAAGGCACCGACCGAGTGGCACTGCTGGCGACCGTCTCCGACAGCGCCAAACGATTCGGCTCGTTCCTGGACGATCGTCAGGTAAATCGCCTCGTCGAGATCGCCAAGACCGCACCGGAAGTCGAGGCGACCGCGGCTGCCAGCCTTATGGGCGCATTGAACCTTCCCAACAGCCAGATCCTGCCCCTGATCCCAGGCGGTGAAGTCGCCCAGCGCTGATCCGGTTACATCCAACTCTCAATCCCGCAGGCGAGGGCCCCACCCTCGCCTGTTCTTTTTCCCGCTAGCATCACCCATGTGCGGCATCGCCGGCATCCTGCGGGTCCATCCTCCGGGCGAGGCGCCTGCAGTGCAGAGCGCCATACCGGACGCATGGCTGGAGCTGCTGGACGCGGCCATCGCCCACCGTGGCCCGGATGGGCATGGTCGGTTCCGGGACCGCGCGGCGCGGCCCGACGGACGGGTGGTCGATGTGGCGTTCGTGCACCGACGGCTCGCCGTTATTGACCCTGCGGGCGGAGATCAGCCGCTGGTGACGGGCACCGGGTCCCAGGTTCGAGCAACCGTCTTCAATGGGTGCATCTACAACCACCGTTCGGTGCGCGCGGAGCTTGCCTCGCTGGGACGCGTGTTCGTGTCCGACCACAGCGACACCGAAGTAATCCCGCACGCGCACGCGGCTTGGGGTGACCTGGCGCCCTCCCGACTGGACGGCATGTTCGCGTACGCCGTGTGGTCCCGGGCGGGCGCCGATCTTGTGGTCGCACGCGATCGGGCCGGCGAAAAACCGCTCTATGAGGCGTGGCTGGGTTCGGTGGAGGCCGGTGATGTTTACGTGTTTGCATCCACCGCGGCTGCGATCGGCCGCTGGCTGCGTCGCTTTGGCGCCGTTGCCGGTGGTGGACAGCTCACGTGCTCCCGATCGGGGCTGCTCGAGTGGCTGAGGTTCGGCGCCTCGGTGATCCCTCTGCTTGAACAGGTGAGCGAGGTTGACGCCCGAACGGTGTCCCATCCTGTCTCGGCAGATGGGCGTGTGCCACGCGGGCGCTCGCCCGACCGGGTCTGGTACTCCGACCTCCCTTCCCGCGGGTCAACACCCACCGCCGTGACTCCCGCAGCGGTCGACCGCATGGTGGGTGACGCGGTGCAGTCCCGCCTGGAGTCGGACGTGCCGCTGGGCTGTTTCCTTTCCGGGGGCGTCGACTCTTCCCTGGTCGCTTGGCACGCCCGGCGGGCGTTGGGCACGCTGCGGACATTCACCGTGCAGATGCCCGACGGACGGTACGACGAGAGCAGAGTTGCGGCGGTCGCGGCGCGCGCCATCGGCTCCTCGCACACCACCCTTCCCTGCGATGTGCGACCCGGCGAGCAGTTGCCCCTCCTCATCGGCTTGCTCGGCCTGCCCTTCGCGGACTCCTCGCTGCTGCCCACCTACTGGGTCAGTGAGGCCGCACGCCGTCATGTGACAGTCGCGCTCACAGGTGATGCAGGAGACGAGTTGTTCGCGGGGTACAACCGCCACCGCGTCGCCGGACTCTTGCATTCTTCCCACTGCGTGCTTGGGATGATCCCCCCGTGGCTCGGGGTGGGAGGCCACCCCAAGTCGGCTCTCGCCAAACTGGGCCGGCTGGGTGAGGCATCACGCCATGGGTATCAGGAACTCCTGGCTGTCTTCCCTCCCTCTTTGCTCGCGGCGTTAGTGCCGGGATTGACCGAAGCAGTCGCGGCAATCCCCCCCTCCTACCCAACCGACGCTCCCCGCGATGACTTTGAATGGTACCTGCCGGGGGATCTGCTCCGGAAGACCGACACGGCAGCGATGAGCGTGGCGCTGGAAACTCGCGCCCCGTTCCTTGCCCGTTCGTTGGTGGACCTGGGGCTTTCGACTCCGCTGGACGAACTCCATGCCGGGGGTCGCAAGGGGCTGCTTCGATCCGCGGCCCGCCTTCACCTGCCCGGTTCGATCGTCGATCGCCCCAAGATGGGATTCGCAATACCGATCTCGGATTGGTTGCGGTCAGATTATGGGAACTTCCGCTCGCTGCTGGTCGATTCCGCCCTTGCGCCGGGTGCATTCCCTCCTGACCTGCTGGGAGCCGATTTGGATACTGCGTTTGTGCGGCGGCTGGCTGAGGAGCATCTGTCGGGAGTGAGGGATCACGGGCAGCGGCTGTACCTGCTTATGGTCTTGGCCATCTGGTGTCGCGAGGTCCAAGGCTGGTAAAGATCTGAAGATGCGGAATTCCCGACAGAGCCGCAAGGAATTCCCCCCGTGGACACATGGGTATTCGAGGGTCCGGGGGGGAGAATGTGCGATCTTCAGGGGCGTGTCCCCCGTTGGAGTTCGTATGTCTCGTGGAGGGTGTGAGGGGATCGGAGAAAGGCGTGCGTCCTTTGTACCCCGGTCCATCTCGTTGGTGCGTAGTAGTCGTCGCATGGGCGGGTGCGTGCTGGTGTGCGTCGATGGTGTACGCTGGCGGAGAAGGAGGTGCGGGCGGCACGCCGAGGATGGCACTGCAAGCGACCAACGCAGCAGAAGCGGACCGCGCCCCGGGCGTCGGCGCGCTGTCGCGCGAAGTGTTCGCGTCGCTCTTTGAGGAGCACTCTCGCCTCTTCTGGTGCATCGCTGCCGGCGTGCTCGGGGACCGTTCCCGGGCTTCTGACGTGGTGCAGGAAGCGGCGGTGGTCGGTTTGACGAGAATCTCTCAGTTCGAGGCGGGTACCAGCTTTCAGGCCTGGATGGGGCAGATCGTGCGGTTCGTTGCTCTGAACGAGGCGCGCAAGATGAAACCACAGTCAGCGGAAGACGGAGTGCTTGGGGCGATCGCTGGGCGCGCACAGGCCGCCGCGTCGTCGCCGGTTGACAGGCTGAGTGGTCAGCTGCGGGCCGGCCAAGAAGCATTTGACGACGATGTGGCCAGGGCGCTGCGCGGTCTGGATGAGACCGCACGGGCGTGCCTGCTCATGAAGACAGTGCTGGACCTGCCGTACGCACGGATTGGGGAAGCCCTGGGCATTCCGGAGGGCACCGCGATGAGCCATGTGCACAGATCGCGGGCCGCGATGCGGGCTTCGCTCGCCGGGGTGTCGGTCCAACGGGGGGGTGCGCGATGAATTGCGGGCACCTTCTGCACACGGGCGATCGGGACGAGGGCGGTCCGTGGGACTGGCACGCGATGCTCGACCCGTACTTGGACGGGACGCTGAGTCGCGAGCAGGCTGCCGCTTTCGAAGCCCGGCTCCGCACCGACGGGGCTTTGCGTGCGTCGCTGGACGCGCAGCGTGCGATTGACGCGTCGATCCGGGCACAGTTCGAGGTGCCCGCGGCGGCAAGCACCGCGACTCTCGGCGCTGGGCGTGTGGCGGTCGGGCGGTCCATCCTTGCCCGGGTAGGCTGGTTGCGGATTGCGGCGCTGGTCGCGATCGCGGCACTTGGAGTGCTCGTGCTGGCGATGCGGCTCGGCGGCCTGGGCGCGTACCCGACCGAATCTCCCACGATAGCGTACCGGGCGATCGTTGCCGGTGGATTCCGCCCTTACGAAGTCTGCACCGATGACACGGAGTTTGCGAACTACACCAGCCAGTCGCTGGGGAAGGCCCTCGCGGTGGAGCAGGTCCCCGGCCTCGTGCTTGTCGGCTGGGACAACACGCACCACGTGCTGAGCCTAGATACGGACACGCTGCTGGCGACCGTGGATGGTTCCCAGGTCGTCGTCTTCATGGACCGCGCTGAGAATGCCCGTCGGCTGCCCTCGGACGACTATGGTCTCAACGTTTTCCGACGCAGTGTCGCGGGCATTGAGCTGGTAGAGGTCTCTCCGCTGAGCGAAGCCAAGATCCTGCCCCACTTTGGCGAATGGACAAAGTCGTGCGGGGACGGGAAGCCCCGCCCCTCGCCCTGAAATGGCCCGTGCAGCCGAGCCGTAGCGTGCACCGTGGACTTGGCCGAGGGTACGACCTCAGATGGTCATGACTTCCTTGGTCTTCTCGTCGACCCGCTTGTCGACTTCGGCCTCGTACTTCTTGAGGAGTTCCTGGACCTCGTGCTTCAGGGTCTCGATCTCGTCCTCGGGGAAGTGCTTCGCCGTGCTTGCCTTGAGGTTCTCCGCGTGCTTGTTCCCGTCGCGTCGGGCGTTGCGGATCACCACCTTGGTTTCTTCGCCCATCTTCTTGATGCGCGCGGCTTCCTTTTGACGCCGGTCCTGGCTCATGGCGGGCAGCACCATGCGGATGTGCTTGGCCTCCACAATCGGGTTGATTCCCAGGCCTGACTTCTCGATCGCCGACTTGATGGCGTGCACAATGCTCGGGTCGAACGGCTTGATGAGCAGTTGTGTCGGCTCGGGCACGCTGATGGCAGCAACGCCCTTGAGGTCGGTCGAACTCCCGTATGCATCGACCTTCAATGACTCCACCATGGCGGGGCTCGCCCGGCCCGTGCGGACGCCGCGGAGCTCGCTCTTGAGGTAGTCCATCGCCTTTTCCATGGCGGATTCGGTTTCGAACAGGATGGTGTCTGGGTCGCTCATACAAAATGATAGCGGCGAGCAGCCGCCGGCGGCCGGAGGAAACTCCGCGGCCCCAACGGCAACGCGTCTAGCGACGGCATCCCCACCACACAGCGGCGGCGCCCAGCAATACGGGCGGGCCACAGAACAGGACGATCGTCGAAGGCACCCTCCAGAAGAAGTATGCGCTGATGATCCCCCCGGCCAGCAGGAGTGCTCCGCCTGTTCGAGGCCACCGAAGCGTGGCTGAAGTGAGCGGCACAATGGGCACGAGGAACAGGAGCATGTACGGCCAGGACTTGGAGACGTCCTCCCCGAAGCCCACCGCGAGGACGAACCATGACCAGAAGCCGGCCCAAGCAAGCAGTGCAGCACGGATTGTCCAGACTGGCCACTGCCTGTGAGGAGGGCTGTACGGCCCGCTCTCGGTCAGATCTCGGGCAGCGGAACGGGCGGTCTGACTGTTGATTGAGATCTGCATGGCGGAAAACCCCTTGGGTCGCGAATAAGTTAGTATACGCTTTACATTGACCGGCGTTGCAGCCGCGATTGACACCTTCGAACACACATTCCGGTCAGATTGCAGCCCCGCGCGGGATCGGCTAGGTCCTGGTCAATCGGGCGTACTCGAGCACCAGCGTCTTGGTCCCGACATCGCGGAACTCCACCATTGCCCGGGCCTGCGGGCCAGGAATGACGCTGCGGACGGTTCCGGGCCCGAATTGGGGGTGCCGGACTGAGCATCCCGGCGGGAACTGAGCTGCCAGACCCGAAAGTCGCGGAGTTGACGAGCCCGGAACAGCGCCGGAGGACTTGGGGTTGGGCTGGTCGTCCCAACCGGATTCTGCCAGATCCGCGAACGCATCGGATTCGTCGGTCACCGTCAGGTTGGACGTGCCCACCTCCTGCAGGAACCGGCTTGGAATCGTGCGCTCCGCGATGCCCCGGACGGTGCGGTACTTGGCGGCTGTCAGGATGAGTCGCTGCATTGCGCGCGTGATGCCGACAAAGCAGAGGCGGCGTTCCTCCTCCATTTCGTTGTCGGTCGCGGTGGTGAGGGCCCGGGCGTGGGGCAGCAGGCCCTCCTCCATGCCGACCATCGCAACGGCCGGAAACTCCAGGCCCTTTGCGGCGTGGAGCGTCATGAGCGTCACCGAGCCGGACGCGGGATCGATGGCGTCGGCGTCTGCGACGAGGGACACGGACTCGAGGAAGGCCCGCAGGAGGGCGAGCGGCCCGGACGCCGCGTGCGCGTCGTCACCCGCGTCGAATTCAAGCTCGAACTGGCGGGCGGACGAGACGAGTTCCGCCAGGTTGTCCAGGCGTTGCTCGTCCGCCTCGTTCTGACTCTGGGCGGCCTGCTTGAGGTACATCGCCTCCAGGCCGGACTCCTTGATGATGCGGTCGACCAGTTCCGCGAGCCCGGCTGGGTGCGTGGTTGTCAGGTGCGTGGGAGCGGCGCTGCCGGTCCACGCGTCGAACTGCTGGAGGAACTTGTGGATTGACGCCAGTGCACGCGTGTTGAGTCCCCAGGGCTCGCCTGCGCGCCGCATCGCGGCCAGCAGCGGAGTGCCCGCGCGGGCGGCCTCGAGCCGCACCTTGTCCACCGTGGCATCGGAGATGCCACGAGCGGGGGTGTTGATGATGCGTTCGAGCGATATATCGTCGGACTGGTTCGCGGCCACGCGGAGGTATGCGATGGCGTTCTTGACCTCTTCGCGCTCGTAGAACGCGGTCCCCCGCGCAATGGTGTAGGGGATGTTCGCGCCGCGGAAGGCCTCTTCCAGCACGCGGGAAAGCGCATTGGTGCGGTAGAACACCGCGAAGTCCTTCCAGGTGAGTTCCGCGGACGCGGGCTCGTTGCGCACAGACTGGATCCAGTCAACCACCCTCTGCGCTTCGTGGCGCTCATCACGGCAGAGCGTGGCGTGGACGGGTTCTCCGCCCTCGCGGCTGGTGAAGAGGTCCTTGTGCTTACGGCGCTTGTTGACCCTGATCAGCGTATCGGCGGCCTTCAAGATGGGGGCGTCGCTGCGGAAGTTCTCGCCCAGCGTGATGGTCCGGCAACCGGGGTAGTGCTGCTCGAAGTCAAGGATGTTGGAGATATCTGCGCCGCGCCACGCGTAGATGGCCTGATCGGGGTCGCCCACGACACAGAAGTTCGGGGCCCGTCCAGAGCTCCCGCGTTCGCCCGCGATGAGGCTGGCGATTTCGAACTGGGCCCGGTTGGTGTCCTGGTACTCATCGACCAGCAGGTACTGCCAGCGGGACTGCAGCTCCGCGCGGACTTCTTCCTTCTCCCTCAGCATCCGGGCTGTGAGAAGGAGGAGGTCGTCAAAGTCCACGGCGTTGGCGGCACGGAGGGCCTTGGCGTACCCCACGTACACCCTGGCCACATTGCGGCTGGAGAAGTCGTGGGCCCGGGCGGCGTAGGCGTCGGCGTCCAGGAGCTGGTTCTTGGCATGACTGATGGCTGACAGCACGCTGCGTGGCGGGAAGTTCGCGGTGGAGAGCTGCGCAGAGACGATCACCTTCTTGACCAGGGCCGCCTGATCGGAGGCGTCGTAGATGGTGAAGTCCTCTTTCAGGCCCGCGTAAGGGGCGTAGCGCCGGAGCAGGCGGGCGCACAGTGAATGGAAGGTCGTGACAGTCAGCCCGCGAGCGCGCCTGTCTTCGTGCCCGCCCAGCAGGTGAAACACACGCTCCCTCATCTCGCCCGCCGCCTTGTTGGTAAACGTCAGCGCGAGGATCGACCAGGCAGGCACCCCGTTGGCGACGAGGTAGGCGATTCGCCGGGTGATGACCCTGGTCTTGCCCGAGCCGGCTGCAGCGAGCACGAGGAGAGGCCCTTCGGTGTGCAGCACCGCATCCCGCTGGGGCGTCGTCAGGCCGTTCAGCAGGGAATCCATCCAGCGACCGGCCTCAGCGTCGTCGGCGGCATCGGCCTCGCCGGCGAACGGGGAGGTCTCCGCATCCAACGCGTGCTGCTCAGGCTCAGCGGAGGCCGGGATGTCGGCTGCTCGCTGGTTCGGCCTCGCACCTTTGGCGCGAGCGGCGACCCACGAGGGACCGGCAGGGGCAGGGCTCTGCGTGTACGGGTCGGAGGGGTCGGGGCTGTGCGGGTGAGCGTTGTTCACGGCGGTGACGCGCCGGGCTGCGTCCGTGCGGCTTGTTGGGGCGTGCGGGTGTGGGCTTCCGTGCGGTCTGTGGATTCTAGGAGGCGTCAGGAAAACAGCCCCTGCTGACGCACGTCCAGCCTTACCCGCGGCTTGGCCGGCGATGCTCCGGTCACGGTGGAAGCCACGCTCCCATTGGCCAGGCGGGTCTGCAGCACCTCGCCGGGGCGGGCTGCGTCTGCGTCCCGGAGCAGCGACCCGTCGCTGCGCGTGGTCACTGAGAATCCACGCTCCAGCACGCGTAGCGGCGATACGGACCGCAACTGCCGCTCCAGGCTCTCCACCGACCCGGCCTGCGCATCGAGCCTGTGGCGAACGGACATCGCGAGTGCAGCATCCGCTGCGGCAACGCGCTCGGACATGCGGGCGAGCACGGCGGCCGGCCTCGCCCTTTCCAGGCGCCCTTGGGCGACTGACAGCTGCTCCTTCGCGCGGGCTGCAGCGTGCATGAGCGCGTGCCGTAGGTCACGCAGGGCCACGTCCACCCGCCCCCTCTGGCTCTGGACGTACGCACGAGGTGAGGCGAGCAGCGGCGCCCGCTCCATGGCCCGCAGGTGCTGGCGTCCCAGCTCCACGCGCCGACGAAGGAGCAATTCCATGCGCGACGCGGAGCTCTCCAGCTGTCTGTCCAATGCTCCCTGATCGGGCGTCAATCGCATCGCCGCCTGGGTCGGGGTGGCGGCTCGCACATCCGCGACGAGTTCAGCGATTGTGGTGTCAGTCTCGTGCCCAATCGCGGCGACCACGGGTACCGAGCACTCCACAATGGCCTGGGCGATCGCCTTGTCGTTGAAGACGAACAGGTCCTCAGCCGATCCACCCCCCCGCGTGATCAGGACTGCATCGACGTTCAGCCTGGAGGCGTGCCTGGACAGGTAGCGGATCGCGCTCACCAATTCCGGCGCAACGTCTCCCTGCACACGCACGTCTACCAGGAGCACGTCCACGGCCGGGCAGCGCCGGCGCATGGTGTCCAGAACATCCTGCAGCGCTGCGGCAGAACGGCTCGTCACCACCGCAACGCGCCGGGGGAACAGCGGGAGCGGTCGCTTGCGGTCCTGGTCAAACCACCCAAGGGCTCTGACCTCCTCCACCAGCCGGCGGAACGCGAGATCGAGGGCGCCCGCGCCTACGGGCTCCAGACGCTCGACGATGAAGGTGACCTTGCCGCCCTTCGCGTAGTAATCGATTCGGCCTCGCGCAATGACCTGATGGCCGTTTTCCGGGGTAAACAGTGCCTTGCGTGCCACGTTGGCAAAGACCGCGCAGTTGACGACAGCGGACTCGTCCTTGAGGTCGAAGTACCAGTGCGTCCGTTCGCGGAACCCCGAGACTTCACCGACAACGTGGAGTGTCTCGGGCAGGCCCCTTTTGAGCGCAACGTCAATGCGTGCCGACAGCTGCGATATGGTGATCGGCTGGTCCGGCGGGGGCTTCCCCGCCGGGGTGGGCGGCTCTGCCCGCGGTGGCGCCGGTGGGGCCGCCACGGCCTTGGCGACCGCCATTTTCGCGGGATCGAACGGCAGGCGCGGCGTGCTCATCCGCGGGGCTTCCTGACGCCCAGGGGCGCGCGGGCCGGCTCACCGTCGGCCCGCGGGTACGTCCGAGGCGTGGCCGATTGCTTGTCGAGCAGCAGGATGGTGCCTGTCGGCGTCGTGATGGATTGCTGGACAACGACCTTCAGAAGGTGGAGCGATTCCTTCGCTTCTTCGACCTCTTCCTGTGCCTTGGCCCCCTTTATGAGCGCGACGGTGCCGCCGACCTTGGCGAGCGGGACGGTGAGCTCTGCGAGCATGGCCAGACGCCCCACCGCGCGGGCGAGCACCGCGTCGTATTGCTCGCGGTGACCACCACTGCGGGCAGCGCCGGCCGGCCCCCGTTCTCCGCGATCATGCCCGATCGACTCCGCACGCCCCTGCAGCACTGTGACGTTCTTCACGCCCAGCCATTGCGTGACAGCGCGAAGGTACTCGACCTTCTTGCCTGTGGCCTCCAGGAGCGTGAACCGGAGGTGCGGCATGCAGATTGCCAGCGGAATCCCGGGCAGACCACCACCGGTGCCGACGTCAATGACGCTCGCGCCATCGGGGAGTTCAGACAGCACGCCCATGAGCGAGAGGGAATCCAGGATGTGCCGGTCCCAGGCTGCGGCCGGCTCGGTGATCGCCGTGAGGTTCACCTGCTGGTTGGCGTGGGTAAGGGCCGCGAGGAACTCCGCGAGCCTCGGGATGTCCGCATCGTCGAACTCCACGCCCATCGACGCGGCGCGGTTCACGAGGTCGGGCGGGACCGGCACCGGCTTGATCGACCTGAAGTCGAACGAGAGGGCCCCACGCGGCGTCTGGGGCGGCGGTGGGTTCTGGGCGTCCTTTGGCGTCATCTTTGCGTTCTGGTGGCGCATGGACCATCATCATTGGAGCGCCGGCGTGCCGGCGTCCTGAGCGTGGTTGAGCACGACGACGTCGGCGACGCTCCGGTACAGCGGCTCGAAGCGCGCGTACGTCGGTTCGGCGACGGCGTTGAAAAACTCTCGTGCAACTGCGACGCCCCAGCCACGCTCCCCGGACGTTTCGATCGCCTCCCACCTGCTCCATCGCACGTCACGTGGCGCGTCGACAAAGACGCGTATGTGCAGCATGGGCAGGAGTGTGGAGTGCAGGGCGTGCAAACCCTCGACGACGATGATGTCCGCCGGCGAGGCCTCACGCGAGCCCTCCCGCCGGTGCGTCTGAAACGACCAGACCGGCACCCGTACACGCTGACCGACGGCAAGAAGGGACAGGTGTTCGACCAGCAAGGGCAGGTCGGCCTTCGCGGGGTCATCCCGGTCGTGGTAGGCAACGCGGTCGTAGTCGGGAAGGTAGTCGTCTGTAGAGAGAACGCAGCTGGACACGGCGCGGGCCAACGTGCTCTTCCCTGCCCCCGCCGGGCCTGTCACCCCCACCACGACCGACCCGCCCGTGGAGAATGCCCGGCCCCGCACCCACGCCACAGCGTCACGGAAGTCCACGGTGTGGGGGCGCAGAGGTGTCACGTATGATCGTACCTGGGAGCTTCCCGGTCCGCCTTTAGGGCACGCCCCGCATGCTTGCACCGCGAGACAACACGCACGTCCGCACGATGGAGCAGCTGCTGCCTCACTCACTCTCCGCCCGCCTCGACGCCTTGGACCTGCTAAGCCGCAAGGTCCTGTCGGGGAAGCTGCCCGGTGAACGCAGGAGCAAGCGTCGGGGGCGCAGCGTGGAGTTTGACGACTTCCGGCAGTACGTGCCGGGTGACGACCTGCGCCACATCGATTGGAACATTCTGGGCAGGCTGGACAGGCTGTTCGTCAAGCTTTTCCGGGAGGAGGAGGACCTCTCGCTCACGGTGCTGGTGGACGCAAGCCCATCCATGAATGTGGGCACCCCTTGCAAGCTCGTTTATGCACTGCAGCTTGCCATGGCCATGGGGTACATCGGACTCGTGAACCAGAACCGTGTTTCCGCGGCGGTCTTTGGCGTGCCCACGGAAGACGGTGAAGACGCGCTCGCCGCCGGGCTCCGCCGACTCGCCCCCATGCGGGGCCG
Organism: Phycisphaerales bacterium; assembly: GCA_046350475.1. Taxonomy (GTDB): domain Bacteria; phylum Planctomycetota; class Phycisphaerae; order Phycisphaerales; family UBA1924; genus BJHL01. The sequence goes on from JAXMAJ010000003.1 coordinate 118,840, forward strand.
CATGAACACACGGCGACTTGCCGAGTTCCTGCTGGGAGCCCTGCAGGCAGCCCAGCGGCGATCTGTCGCACCGGGCCTGGACCCCGGCGCAACGTTTGACGACGCGGTACGGGCCCTGGCAAGGGCGGACTCGTCGTCCCTCACGACAGGCACACGGGGTATCACGCTGGTGATCAGCGACTTCCTCCTGCCCCGCCCGCCGGATTCCCTGCGCCTCATTGCGGGGTCACCGACGCTGGACACCTACGCCGTACAGATTTTGTCGCCCGGGGAGTTGGACCCCGGGACACTCGCCGAGGAAGGCCTGGTGGGCGACCTGCGTCTGACGGATGTTGAAACGGCTCGGGCGCAGGAGGTGACGGTCACGCCCGCAACCATTGCCCTGTACCGGAGGGCATTGGACAGGTCGGTGCGCGCGCTGCACGACCAATGCGCCCGCCTGGCGATCGGGCACGTGCTGATAAGCACGGCAACGCCCGTTGAGGATGTGGTTACCAGCACCCTGCGCCGGGGCGGGCTGCTGAGATAGGGAGTCGGGAGGCAGGTGTGCTCGGGGCCTGCACGCTCACGCGGAAGCACCGTTGAGCTTCTCGAGCGTGTCGTCGTCGATGCCCAGGTACTCGCGCATGAACCGGTCGTACTTGTCAGCGTCGTCATCTCGGGAAAGGTCCAGACGCAGCTCATTGATGACCTTGGTCCCCTGACGGATCCACTCGTCCCACGTCTCCGCCGAGATGTTCTCGTGGATCCACACCCCCAGCGGGCCCTTGAACGGCGGGCGAGGCAGCTGGTGCCCCGAACGCCCGGTCCGCTTGCATACGAACGTCCCCGCGGGAGCATCCGTCGCCGGCGCGGTGGAAGTCACCTGGGGCACCGGCATTCCCAGCCTGGCGAGAAGGTCTGCCATGCCCTTGGCGGGCATCCGGTCACCCCGCCGGCTCGCTTCCAAGAAACCCCGCGTCAGCACCTCGCCGGCTGCGGCGTTGTCGCCGGCGTCCATCAGGGCCTGGCCCGCCATTTGGAACGCTTTGGTAAATGCAGGGTTGATCTCCACGCACCGCTGGAAGGCACGGGCCGCGTCGGCGTGACGCCCGGCCTGCGTGTACGCCCCGCCAAGGCTGAACCAGGCCATGTCGTTGTCGGGGTCGGCCTCGGGCCGAACCATGGTCTCGAACTGCGCGATGCGTCGCTGGATGGCTTCCATGTCCATGGGAGCATGGTACGGACCCAAAGACAAAGCCACGGCCCATCGTGGGCCGTGGCTTGGTGTAATCAGCGTTCCGGACGCGCCTCAGGCCTTGGCGGTTTCCTTGCGGAGCTTCGCGGCGTACGCGGTGCGCTTGTCTGCCTTGCGCCGGCGGGTGCTGGGCTTGCCGCCGATCTCCGGGCCGTCCTCGTTGCCGACGAACTGCAGGAGGCAGAGTTCGGTGCCATCGCCGATGCGGTGCTTGCCGAGCTTGACGATGCGGGTATAACCACCGGCACGGTCCGCAAAGCGGGGCGCAACATGGTCGAAGATGTGCTTGACCACCTTGGGGGCCTTGCGGAGCTCGCCGTAGCGGTTGCGCTCGACCTCACCCGTGGCGGGGATGTCGAAGAAGCCCGCGGCACGGTCGCGGAGCTTGTTCACCGCGTCCTTCTCCTGCTCGCTGGCGTTCTTGGGGAGGTACATCCAGGAGAAGCCCACCCGGTTGCCGCCGAGCTTGGCGATCACCCGACGCCGAGCGGCCAGTGTGCCTTCCTTCGCGTCGGTCACGATCTTCTCCACGAACGGCTGCAAGGCCTTGGCCTTCTGCAAGGTCGTGACGATCTGCCCGTGCTCGAACAGGCCCGCGGCCATGTTGCGCAGCATCGCGGTGCGGTGCGCGGTTTTCCGACCCAGCCTGTACCCAGCCCTGCCGTGACGCATGACACATACTCCCAGGAACCCTCAGAAGGGCTCCGTCAAAGACTGCTCCGTCCCAAACCGGGGGTGGGTTCTTCCAAACCCAATCCCGGGAACTGCGATATTAGGCGGTGGTTCAGGGAAAGTCCCGCTGTTCCACCCGCCCCCAAACCAAAGCCGACCATCTTCCGCCGCACGGCGGCCTACTCGGTCGGCAGCTGAACCGGCGGGACGGTGAAGCCCTCCGGGAGGCTCATGCCCAGGTCCAGGGCGATGTCCTGGAGCTTTCGCTTGACTTCGCGCAGGCTGGTACGCCCGAAAGAGCGGAGCTTGAGCAGGTCGCCTTCGGTCTGGATAACCAGCTGACCGACAGTGTCGATGCGGGCGCTCTCCAGGCAGTTGCTGGCACGCACGGACAGTTCCAGTTCGGAGATCGGCATGTTGAGCTTGCGGATGAGCTCCTCGTCCACGCTCGCGGCAGCGGCGGCCTCCTCGCTCACCCGCTCTTCGCCGATGTCGAAGTACTGGACGAAGGGGTTGAGGTGCTTGCGGAAGATCTTGGCGGCCTCGACCATCGCCATCTCGGGGGCGACGGTTCCGTTTGTCCAGATCTCCATCGTGAGCTTGTCGTAGTTCGTGCGCTGGCCGACGCGGGTCTCCTCGACCTTATAGCGGACGCGCTGCACGGGGCTGTAGATGGCATCCACGGGGATCACGCCGATCTCCTGCTCTTCCTGCCCGGCGTACTGCTCGCTGGCTGGCACGTAGCCACGACCCTTGGTCACCACCATCTCCATCTCAAAGTCGACGGCCTCGGTCAGCGTGACCAGGACCAGGTCTTTGTTGAGGATCGAGATCGAGGTGTCGGCCTGGATCATGTCCGCGGTCACCTCGCCGGGCCCCCGGGCCGCGACGCGGATGGTCTTCTGCTCGTCACCTTCCATCTTGACAACGAGGTTCTTGATGTTCAGGACGATGTCGACCACGTCCTCCATCGCGCCCTTCAGGGGGCTGAACTCGTGCTGGATGCCCTTGATCTTGATGCTGGAGACGGCGGCGCCTTCCAGGCTGCTCAGGAGCACACGCCGCAGGCTGTTGCCCACGGTGGTGCCGAAGCCCTTCTCGAAAGGCTCGACACTGAACTTGCCGTAGACATCGCTCTTGAAGCGGTTGTCAAACGAGACCCGCGTGGGCAATTCCATGCCACGCCAACGGACGCGCGTTGTCATACAAGGACGCTCGCTTTTCTCCCGACCAGTGACTCGATCACCTCACCCTGGCCAGCGCTCACGGCGGGCCCGGCCCGTCGGGGAGGCCGGAACGCCTTCTGGTGCTGCGGGTGCCTGAACGCCCCGGGCGACCGGGGCAAAGACCGGGCGCCGTGTTTCCACGGCGGCCGGGGAGTGCTGCAAACTCAGACGCGCCGACGCTTGCGGGGGCGGCAACCGTTGTGGGGGACCGGGGTGTGATCCTCGATAGCGGTCACCCGCAGGCCGCTGGCGACCAGCCCGTTCACCGCGCTCTCGCGCCCCGAGCCGGGGCCCTTGATGCGGATTTCGACCTCGGTCATGCCGATCTTGCGGGCCTTGCCGCCGCTGGTCTCGGCCGCGCGGGTGGCCGCGAAAGGGGTGCTCTTGCGCGCGCCCTTGAAGCCCATGGTGCCGGCGGAATCCCAGCAGACGGTCTCGCCGTTCATGTCCGTGATCGTCACGATGGTGTTGTTGCCGGTCGCGTGGATGTGCGCGATACCGCGCGTGACGTTCTTCCGGATCTTGCCCTTCTTCGACATGCTGGCTCCTTCGGATCAACGGACACGCGGTGTGTCCTACCCGAGTGTGGACGAACAGGGCCGGCGGGTACTCCCCGCCGGCCCGGTGGGTTACTTGGCCTTGACGGACTTCTTGCCCGCCACCGTCTTCTTCTTGCCCTTGCGGGTACGCGCATTGGACTGGGTGCGCTGGCCCCGCACCGGCAGGCCCTTGCGGTGCCTGTCCCCGCGGTAGCTACGGATGTCCTTCAGACGCTGGATGTTCTGCTGGACCTGACGCCGCAGCGCACCCTCGACGAGGTAGCTGCCGTCGATGATCGCGTTGATCTGGGCGAGCTTCTGCTCATCGACCTCGCTGGCGCGCTGGTCAGGGTTCACGCCCGCCTCGGTCAGGATGTCCTTCGCGAACTTGGGGCCGATGCCGTGCACGTACTGCAGGGCAAAGTAGATCTTCTTCTTCTCGGGAATATCGATACCTGCGACGCGTGGCATGTGGGTGTGCTTCCTTGGTGTGCTTTAGCCCTGGACCTGCTTGTGCTTGGGATCGCTCTTGCAGATCACGCGCACCTTGCCCTTGCGCCGGACGATCTGGCATGACCCGCACATCTTCTTGACGCTCGAACGGACCTTCATGAGGCACCTTCCTGTGTACAGTCGGACAGCACCGCCCTCGTCGGCCCATCGGGCCGTCGCCAGCGGGAGGGGATACTAGCCAAACACACCCCGCAAGTCACGCCCGCAATCCTGCTCAGCCACACCAAACACAACCCTCACCGGCTACAGAATCTCCAAGACTGTGAACCGCTTGACTCCGCGAGGCGTGGTGACGCGCACCGTATCCCCCACTTTGGTCTTCAGCAGAGCTTCACCCAGGGGGCTGGTGACCGTGACTTCAAAGTAATCGGTGGGCATGACCGGGCTGGCATCTCCCACCAGCTTGTAAAGGTCTTCGTCGCCCGATCCCTCTTCGCGCAGTTTGACGGTGCACCCCACGAACACCGTGTCCGCGAGGGCTTTGCTCATCTTCTCATCGATGACAGAAAGGCCCGACAGCCGCTCCTGCAGCCGGCGGATCTCGGCCTCCTCCATGCCCTGCTGCTCCCGGGCTGCGTGGTAGTCGCCGTTCTCTCGGAGGTCGCCGTGGGCCCGCGCCTCCGCGATACGCTGCGAGATCGCACCGCGGTTGGTGATCAGCGCGGCCAGGCGCGCCTCGATCTGTTCCTTCTCAGCCTGTGTGACCAATTCCATCGCGCATCTCCAGCGTGCAGCCCGCGACAACCGAAAACCGCCCACGGAGCCCCTGAACGGGCCCTCGTCATAACCGGCGGCACTTCGGGGGCAGGACACTATACGGGACCGTCCGGGGTTACGCCTGCCCGGCCCGGGACCGTGCCAGCACCCAACACACAAGGGCAAAGGTCCACGCCCAACCAACCGCCCACCAATGCCCGGAGGTTACCTGGGCCGCGAGGCCCGTCCAGGCTCGGTCTTCCGTCAGCTCCCACACCCCCGTGACGGGCGACACCATCATCCAGCCGTCGAACGTCCTCAGCCCTTCGGCGTCCAGATCCGTGGCGGGGCGGGCAGCGGCCGCGACCACCCCGCCCATCGCCAGCGAGACAAAGAACACCATCAGCGCCCACGGGGCGCACGCCGGGCGACGCCCTGAAAAAAACCATGTCAGCATGCCCGCGATCGCGACCGCCCAAGCTGCAAACCAGAGTGCGACGCACGCGCTGACCTCCCAGGGCCATGCTGCCATCCAGGGGAACGACTGTGGCCAGATGATGGCCTGTATCGGGACCAGCACGGCGAGGGCGTCGACGACGAACGCCCGTGCGGGACGGCGGGGTGCGATCTGGCTCAGGCGGAGCATGGGCCACAAGACAATGCTGCCGACCATGATCATGATGAGCAGACGGCGTGCAGCCGGCCGGTAGACGTCCGTTGCGAGCAGGCCGAGCATGCCGACGCCCCCGAGCGTCACAGCAATCGACGCCAGGAGCAGCACGACCCAGAGCGCGATGAACGTCCGGGGTTCGCCACGGCGATGGGCGAACTGGTCGGCCGGTGTAACCGGGACTTCGGGCGGGCGGGCGTGGTCGGGTGAGGGGATCACGGTGTGTTGCACCAGAGTCTACAGCGCGTGCAGCCGTCGGCGCGCCTCTGCAAGGCTTGCGGTATCTGCACGGCCCGCGAAGCACGCCTCGTACAAAAGGTGGACAGCTGACTGGAGGGTCTCCTTGGCGGACGGGGGCAGGTCTGCCCGCTGCAGGGCTACCCCAAGAGGCTCGCCAGCGCCCGGCTTGCAGCGGTACCGCGCGAGCGTGGCCACGACGTGCCTGTGGAGTTTGACCACCTCCGGATGGGCGCCGCTCAGGGCCCACCCCGGGATCAGTCCCCGCCGCCATGCCCGTCGATGCCGGGATCGTTTGGCGAGCCCGTAGAGCAGCCCGGCGAGCACCAAGAGCGGGAGGACGAGCGGGACCATCGGCCTGATCGCACGGGCGCCCACCCGTGCATGGTCCAGCCGCGACCCCTCGAAGAGGGACGTAATCACGCCGGCTATTCCGCCATCCGTGGGCGCCCGGAGCAGCCGTTCCTGGGTGGACTTGTCGTACGAGACGACGCGAGCATTCCAGACGTCTTCGATCGCCCAGAGGATCCGGTCGACCGCTGTGGCGAATTCACCACGGTGGATGCTGCGGTAGGCCGAGCTGGACTCGGGAGTAGCGTCGAACGTGCGCCAGATCCCCGGCTCGGTGTTCACTTCCACCCAAGCGTGCGCATCACTGGCGCGGACGAGGTAGGCCCCCTCTCCCCGCGGCCCGGCCTCGCGGTCGTACTCCGTAGAGAGGTACCCGGCCACGACGTTGGCGTCGATGCCCACAGACCTGCACAACGCGGCCAGGGCGGACGCAAAGAACTCACAGTGGCCTTGCTTCTCCGTCTCCAGGAACCAGGACACCGGGTGCTCGATGGGGGCCAGGCCCGCCCGGCGGGAGTACGTGTAGTTGGCCCGCAGGTACGCCTCGAAGACGCGGGCGGCACGGACGTCGTCCGCAGGGTCGCGCCCCGCGGGGTCGGGCTCGATGCCCTGCTCGCGCAGCACCTTCGCGGCGAACGCCTGCACCTTCTGGTCTGGGAACGAGACCAGGCCCCTTCGGGATAACTCCGGGTAGAAAGGGACCTGGGCGCAGTCAACTCTGTACTCCGACATGAGCCCCCGGTTGCTGTACGCCAGGCACCCGTACCTCAAGTCGAGGTCGACCTCGGTGGGCTCGCTGAATTCCCAGCGGTAGCCCCGCCCCACGCTGAACGCCTGGGACGGGTCGGCGACCGATACCCGCGGCTGTATCACGGTCCTGGTATTGACAAACTGCCTGCCTTCCACGCTCACGGTGTTCTGCTGCACCTGGGAGTTTGCGCCGTGCGGCTGCAGCGTCTGGTGCAGCGACAACCCCGGTGCCGCGCGCGAAGCCCACCACCGGCCGTGCTCATAGGTGTCCAGCACGGCGCCACGCAGGTACGCCGGCTCGTCGGCGTTGCCCAGCGATTCCGTGTCGCTGGCCGAACGCACCTGAGCCAGCATGACGACCACGGTCGATTCCTGCTGCGGGGCACCCGCGGAAAGATCAATCTGATCGGTGAACCCGACGGTCCGTCCGACGCTGGGGCGCGCGAAGCTCCGGAACTGGGGCAGCAGGTACCCCCGGGGCATGAACACGAAGACCGCGGACGCGATCGCCGCCCCCACCGCCAGCGAAAGAACGCACGCGGCCCCGAGGGGGAGCCGGAGGCGTCGCCACGCCAAGTGCTGGGCGTGGCGGTCCCGGGCCCCCGTTCCTGCCCGCCACACCTGGTACATCATCGCGCACGCCGCCATCACGGGAGTTTCGATCAGCACCATGACCCCGGTCGTCACGGAGTTGTCCGACAGAACCGCGGCGACCGTGAGGAACAGCGACATGGTGAGGATCTGTCCGTAGTCGGCGCCCCGGCGCTGCTGCCAGAGTTTCACGATCAGCACGCTGGCCAGGAGCGTTGCAAACACGGTCACCAGCGCCCTGGTGGTCACGGCGTTGAACACCGAGCACCCCACGATCACGAGGAGCAGCAGGTTCGTCAGCCACCGGGGGAGCCCGGCCCACACACCGGGTGTGCGTGCCGGCCGCCACTCGGTCATCCACCAGCCGACCCCGCCGGAGGCGCAGAACGTCAGGGCCAGCACCGGCTGCGACTCGGCGACGCCGAAGGCCGCCAGCGCGCAGAGCACGCAGACGAGCACACCCACGCGGAGTGCATCCCTCAGCGTCATGCCACCCTTCCTTCGGCATCGGGTTTATCCGGGTCCTCACCCAGCATGCTCATGAGCACTTCCCACCATCCACGCGCCCTGCCATCGGCATCACGGCTTTCGGATGGCGGCAGCGGTAACCGGACGCGCGGGTCGCGTGCGTGGATGGTGCCTGCGTGGGTTGGTAGCCCGGAGTTCGGGGCCGCCCCCGCGTGCACTGCCACCACGCGGCTCATCCGCCATTCCGGCGCATCGCCCGGACTGGGCTGGGCATGATCAAACCGGGCGAGCCGATCGAGCACAAGGTCGATCTGCCGCCGACCGCTGCGCACCGGCTCCAGCACGCGTAGGTCCGGGCCCACAAGCCCCACCTCCAGCCCCATCGCCACCGACCGCGTGGCAACGCCCGCGGCAACAGACACGACGTCTTCGACATCGCTCTCCGCGGCGCCGGCACAATCAAGGACGACCCACAGACGCTGGCCGGGCGGCGTCGCGAACGTTTTCACGATGGGTCGGTCAAGTCGAGCGGAGGCACGCCAGGCCACGGAACGCAGCCCGTCGCCCGGCTGGTAGTCACGGAGCGAGTAGTACTCCATGCCTGTGCGCGAAGGTGTCAGGGCACCCACGTTCGCACCAACTCCCGACCGGATCCTCAGCACTTCGGCGGGCACGTCTGCGGGCTGGGGACGCACGAGTATGGTCCGGGGCTCGGCGAGCGTGACACTCTTGCGCGTGATCCCGAACGGGAATGACGAGGACACCCGCACAGGACCCAGCACCACGACGCCGCGCCGCCGGGGCGTGACGACCGCGTCCGTTACGGCCGTCCCGCGGGGTCGGAGGCACTCCAGGCCGGTCAGGGCGCGCGGGATGCGGTTGGACCACGACGCGGACACCTCCCGCCCCAGCCAAGTCCGCGCGGACTCGAGCTCTTCGATCCGGAGTGCGAAGCCCGGCACCAGCCAGTTGCGGCTGCGCAGCGTGTAGCGGATGCGCATAGGCTGGCCCACCGTCGCAACGCTCTCGACCTCCCGGAGCAGTCGGAGACCCATCAGGGGCGACCCGCTCATGACTCCGGAGACGAGCAGGCCGGCAACACCGAGCCCGAAAAGCCAGAAAAGAAGGTTGTTCTGCCCGTTGATGGCCCCCACGATCATCACCATCGTGGTCACGACGTACGCCACACCTGCCGGGCTGAAGTGGTAGCGTCTGCACACCACGCGGGCCCAGGGGGAGTCCGGGTTTTCAAAGGTGGTTGGCGCGGGCGTCGGCGTGAGGGCGGGGTTGCGCTCAACCTTGATCACCCGCCACGGAACGCCCGGGACCACGAGCGATCTGGCCTGACCAGGCGGAGGGGCGTTTGCACTGCGGGGATCCGTGCTCACCACGGTACCGTACGTTTACACCTTCAGGTCGGTTGGGGTCGGGAGGTCCTTAATGGACGACAATCCAAAGGTGTCGAGGAATTGCTTGGTGGTGCCGTACAGCATCGGCCGGCCCAGCTCTTCCGCCCGCCCCCGGATGGTGATCAGACGGCGTTCCAGCAGGCTCTTGAGCACCTCACCGCAGGACACTCCCCGGATGGACTCCAGTTCGGCGCGGGTGATTGGCTGCTTGTACGCGATGATCGCCAGAGTCTCCACCGCGGCCCGGGACAGCCTGGTCTGCTGGCGGGACTTGTGGAACTCGGCAACGGTGGACGCGTAGGCAGGGAGGGTCATCACGCGGTAACCCGCGGCGAGCTCCTCGATGCGGAACGCCCGGTTGCTGGCCTGGTACTGATCGTTGAGGACGCTAATCGCGGCCGAGACGGTCTTGGCAGCCCGGGCGACTTCCTTCCCTGTCGCTGAGGCATCCTCACCCTCGGCCGGTCTGGGCAGCAGACCAACGGCTTCGGCGATGCGTTGGGCCGGGAGGGCGCGATCGACACTGATCAGCAATGCCTCCACTCGCAAGGGGAGGTCGGAAGACAACTCCGGCCCGGACGGACCGTCGGCCGTCGGTTGGGAGGCAGGCGCCGCCTGCGCGGCATCCGTCGCTTGTGCACGACTTCTGGACATCTTCCTCTCTCTCGCCGGGGACGGGCAGTCCGCTTCGGTGAACGGTAGGCCCGGTAGCAGCGTGGCTGTCGGCATGGTGCTCTTATCGGAATCGCCAGGCGCCGGGCGTGAAAGCCGGGAGCACGTCCGGCCGCAAGACTCAGACATTGAAGTACTTGGCAGACGGGTGGTGCACGATGATTGCGCTCGTGGACTGCTCCGGGTCGATCTGCCAGTTCTCGGTGAGCGAGCAGCCGATCCGGCCGGGCTCCAGCAGGGCGAACAGCTTCTCCTGGTCCTGAAGGTTGGGGCAGGCCGGGTACCCGAATGAGTACCTGGATCCCCTGTAGTGCTGCGTGAAAAGGTCCTTGATCCGGGGGGCGTCATCGCCGGCAATGCCGAGCTCCTGCCTGATGCGCTTGTGCCAGAATTCGGCAAGGGCCTCCGCGGTTTCCACCGAGAGGCCGTGGAGGTAGAGGTAGTCCGTGTAGTTGTTGGCCTTGAACAGTTTCTGAGCTTCCTCGGTCGCGCGGTTCCCAACGGTGACGCAGTGCATCGCGATGACGTCCGGGCCGGCTTCGCTGGGGCGGAAGAAGTCCGAGATGCAGAGGTGCCGCTTGTCGGGCTGGCGGGGGAAGGTGAATCGGAGGCGTTCGCGTGCCCGCTCGGGCGTGTCCCAAATAATGAGATCGTCGCCGTCGCTGTTGCAGGGGAAGTACCCATACGCGACGCGGGGCTGCAGAATGCCGTCATGGTCACAGCAGGCCTTCCACGCTTCGAAAACCGGTGTCACCTTGTCCTCGACGAACGCCTCGTACTCCGCATCGCTCATCGCACCCTTCTTGACCTGCCACTGACCCCTGAAGAGTGCCACGGGGTTGATGAACGGGTAGACGTCGTGCAGGTTGACGTGGTGGATGACCCGCGTTCCCCAGAAGGGCGGCGTGGGAACGCTCGGGCGGGGGCCATCGGGCATCGCGTGCTCGGAGACCACGCCCCCGCGGGCCGCCTGTTCCTGCCCCGCGGACGCAAGCTTCGCGATCCTGGTCCGGTTGATCGATTCCTCGGCGGCGGACCGTTTCGCAAGCCGTTCCTCGACTTCCCGATCGAGTGTGCCGGATTTGCCGCCCGCCAGGAGGTCCATGGTGCGGAGGCCCTCGAACGCGTCCTTGCCGTAGTAGACCTTTCCGGCGTAGGTGGATCGCAGGTGGCTCTCGCAGTAGTGACGGGTCAGGGCCGCGCCCCCCAGGAGCACGGGTGGGGCGACCCCCTCTGCGTTCATCTCACGGAGGTTCTCCTCCATGACAGTCACGCTCTTGACAAGCAACCCGGACATGCCGATGGCATCCGCCTTGTGCTCGCGCCAGGCCCGGAGGATATCGGGAAGAGCCTGCTTGATGCCGATGTTGTGGACGGTGTAGCCGTTGTTCGACAGGATGATATCGACGAGGTTCTTCCCGATGTCGTGGACGTCGCCCTTGACGGTCGCCAGCACGATGGAGCCTTTGCTGGTGCCCTGCACCCTGTCCATGAGGGGTTCGAGGAACGCGACGGCGTTCTTCATGACCTCCGCAGACTGCAGCACAAAGGGGAGCTGCATCTTCCCGCTCCCGAAGAGCTCACCCACGGTCTTCATGCCGTCGAGCAGGTGGTCGTTGATGATGTCCAGCGGCCGGTACTTCTCCAACGCTGCGCGGAGGGTGGCCTCCAGGCCCTCCTTCTCACCGTCAATGATGTGGGACCGCAGGCGCTCTTCCACGGGCAGGTCCGCCAGCGGCGTTTTCTTCACAGTGCCCGACGAGCGCACATCCTTGAAGAGCTCGATGAACCTCTGGAGGGGGTCCACTCCGGGCGCGCGTCGATCGTGGATCACATCCAGGGCGGCTGCCCACTGGTCATCGGGCACCTTGTTGCGCGGCAGGATCTTGCTGAAGTGGATGATCGCGCTGGTGAGCCCGGCGCCCTGGAGTTCGTGGAGGAAGGCGCTGTTGAGCACGACACGGGCAGCGGGGGAGAGGCCGAACGAGACGTTCGACAGTCCGACCGTCGTTTGCGACTCTGGCAGGGCCTGGCTGATTAGGCGGACGCCCTCGATCGTCTCCATCGCACTGCGCCGGTCGCTCTCCATGCCGGTCGACACGGGGAGCACCAGCGGGTCAAACAGGAGGTCGTCGGGCGCGATCCCGTGCACCCGTGTCGCGCGCTCGAAGGCACGGCTCGCGATCGCGAGCTTGCGTTCGCGGGTGCGGGCCATCGAATTCTCCCTGTCCTCGTCGATGGACCCGATGACCAGCGCCGCACCGTACGTCCTGGCGAGGCGGCAGAAGTGGTCGAACTTCTCCTCACCCTCCTCGAAGTTGGCGCTGTTGATGATGCACTTGCCGCCGGCGTGCCTCAGGCCGGCCTCGATGGTCCTGCTCTGCGTGCTGTCCAGCATGAGTGGCACGTTTACCTGGCGGACCACGCGCCGGACAACCTCGGCCATGTCGCGTGCGTTGTCACGCCCGGCGTAGTCCACATTCACGTCCAGCACGTGGGCGCCGTCGTGACGGACCTGCTCCCGCGCCAGCGACACCATGCCGTCCCAGTCTTCCGCCTCCAGCAACCGCTTGAATGCGCGTGATCCGGACGCGTTCATCCGCTCACCGATGATGAGGATCGAGTTGTCCTGCCGGTAATCTGTCGGGGAGTACAACGACGCGACGGCGGAAGGAAGCACCCCAGGACCGGGCGCGTCGACGACCGACGGTGCACCCGCCCCCAGCGCGGCGCTCGGCCCCGCGCGACGCGAGCCCGCCCCTCCCCGGTCGACCAGTTCGACGAGCTTTCGGATGTGGTCCGGGGTGGTCCCGCAGCATCCCCCGACGATCGCCACACCGTCCTCGTTGATAAACCTCTCCATCGCGGCGCCGAACGGCTCGGGCTGCAGCGGGAACTCCGTACGCCCGTCCACCAGCAGGGGCAGCCCCGCGTTGGGCATCACCGAGACCGCACGCCCGGGACCAGCCCAGTGCTTCCCGAGCCAGTGAACGTGGTCTCGCATCTCCACCGGGCCGGTCGCGCAGTTGAGCCCGAGCGAACAGATCGGGTACTGCGCCAGAGCGACCGCCGCGGCTGCAATCTCCGTTCCCAGCAGCATCGTGCCCGTGTTCTCGATGGTGACGCTGGCCATGATCGGAACATCGACCGTCGACTTGTTCCGCTCCGCGAGAGCAGACAGCACGGCGTTGATGACACACTTGACCTGCAGAAGGTCCTGACAGGTCTCGATGATGAACACGTCGACACCGCCCGCCAGCAGCCCCCGCGCAGACTCGCGGTAGGATGCAAACATCCCCTCCCAATCGATGTTGCCCAGCGTGATCAGCTTGGTGCCCGGTCCCAGGCTCCCGGCCACAAAGCGGGGCTTGTCGTGCGTCGAAAACCGGTCGCACGCCGCCCGGGCCAGTTCCGCCGCCTCCTGGTTGAGCCCGAAGGCCTCGCCCGCGAGGTCGAACTCAGCCAGGACGTGCGGCATGCCGCCGAACGTGTCGGTCTCCACGCAGTCCGCACCAACCGCGAGGAACGATTCATGGATCGACTGGATCAGGTCGGGCCTGCTGCGGACCAGAATCTCCGGGCAGTTCTCCTTCCCCCGGTAATCTCTCTGAACGTCCAGGTTCGCGGCGTGCGTAGCGGTGCCCATGGCACCGTCGAACACGATGCGCCTGCGGGACAAGGTCTGGAGGAAGGTGGGACGTGCCATCGGGGGTCCAGCGGGCCGTGGGGGTACGGGCAACCTCCATGGCCCAAGCATCGAGACCTCGACCGGGCACACCCCGCGGAGCGAAACCGGCGACTACCGGAGCCCTGCGGAGCGGAAGCGCCGACTTTCACGGCGGAGTGTGCGGGATGATAGCAGGTCAGTACACCCTCCAGCCCGGAGGGCGATGGAGGATCCTCAGCACACCCAATGACAGAGCCCGCGGCGTTTGTCCCGCGGGCCTGGTGCTGCGTTCTCCGGACTTTCGGTGTTACTTCTTGGCCTCGGCACCCTTCTTGGCGAAGTAGTTGCCCGAGTACTTCTTCTGGAACTTCTCAACGCGACCAGCGCTGTCCACGAAGGTCTGCTTTCCGGTGAAGAATGGGTGCGAGCCTGACCACACTTCAACGTGCATTTCGGGCACGGTAGCGCCCACGGTCATCACGACCTGGCCGTTGTGGTACACCTTGCAGTTGGGGTAATACTTGGGGTGGGTCTCGGTCTTCATGGCTGACTCCGTCGGATCGACCGAACCACCCATGTTTGTGGTGTGGCAGGTCTGGTCAAGATACTAGGCAGTCTCCCGGTCACTGTCATTCGGGCGGGGCTCTGACAACGGCCGCCGGATCATGCCCTGCCACCCAGTGGGAGGCGCAGCATCCAACCTGCTCGTCGCCGTGCCCGAACTCAACGAGCCCCGCAATGAGCCAGCCGCAGGATCGGACAGGCATCCTGAAGTTATTGGAGGCGTCCCAGCGGGACCTGGGTTGGTCCGGGGCGACCGGCCCGGACCCCGAAGCGTTCGTCCGTGCGCTGCAAGCGACGCTCTTCCCCCACTTCCGCGCGGGGCGACCGTTGAGCAGCGGACACTTGACGGCTCTCCGTGAAGAGGCAGCGAAGATGACTCAGGCCGTGCATGTGCCCGAGCCGGACGAGTGGCCCGAACTGCTCGTCGCCTCCCTGCCAGATCTGGCCAGGGAGCTGTACCACGACGCCCGTGCGATTGTCCAGCACGACCCGGCAGCGAAGCACATCGACGAGGTCGTCATTGCCTATCCGGGGTTTGCGGCGACCGTAGTGCACCGCGTTGCGCACCACATGCACCGTGCAGGGGTGGCGCTTCTGCCTCGCGTGCTCTCGGAGTTCGCGCACGCGCGCACCGGGGTCGACATCCACCCCGGCGCCACCATCGGTGAGCGTTTCTGCATCGATCATGGCACGGGCGTAGTCATCGGCGAGACAACCGTCATAGGGTCGGGCGTGACGGTGTACCAGGGAGTCACGCTGGGCGCCATCAGCGTGAGCAAGGCCGCGGCGGATGCCAAGCGCCACCCGACCATCGAGGACGATGTCGTGATCTACGCCAACGCCACGATCCTGGGAGGTTCGACCGTCATCGGGAACGGCAGCCGGATCGGAGGGAACGTGTGGCTGACGCACAGCGTGCCAGCCGGCTCCGTGATCGTGGCGCAGCCGGAGGTCACGGTGCGAGACCGTGCCCGGCCGGGCACCGGGATATAGCAAAGGAGGGTCACCGCATGCGGGCACAGTCCATCCTTGAAACCATCGGCAACACGCCACATGTCAGGCTCTCAAGGATGTTTCCTGGGCGTGACGTGTGGCTGAAGCTGGAGCGCAGCAACCCTGGTGGCAGCATCAAAGACCGCATCGCGCTCTCGATGATTGAGGAGGCTGAGGAGCGTGGTCTGCTGAGGCCCGGCACCACGATCATCGAACCGACCTCGGGCAACACCGGTATCGGTCTCGCGATGGTCGCGGCAGTCAAAGGCTACAGGCTCATCCTGACGATGCCGGATTCGATGAGCGTGGAGCGTCGTGCCATCATGAGGGCGTACGGCGCCGAACTGGTGCTGACCCCGCGTGAACTCGGCATCAAGGGGTCCATCGCGAGGGCGCAGGAACTCGCCGAGAAGCACCCGCCCGCCTGGATCCCGATGCAGTTTGAGAACCCCGCGAACCCCGAAGTTCACCGGAGAACAACTGCCCAGGAGATCATGCGTGACTTCCCGCAGGGAATCGGTGCGCTGGTCACCGGCGTAGGCACTGGGGGGCACATTACAGGAGTCGGGCAGGCGCTGAAGGCGCAGTGGCCATCCATGCGCGTGCTCGCCGTGGAGCCCGCCAAGTCACCCGTGCTCAGCGGTGGAACGCACACGCCGCACACCATCCAGGGCATCGGCACGGGCTTCGTTCCCCAGGTCCTCGACACAACTGTCTATGACCGGGTTCTGCAGGTCACCGAAGAGGATGCAAGGGATTACTCCCGGCGCGCCGCCCGCATGGAAGGTATTTTCCTGGGTGTGTCCAGCGGGGCG
Source organism: Phycisphaerales bacterium (assembly GCA_046350475.1). Taxonomy (GTDB): domain Bacteria; phylum Planctomycetota; class Phycisphaerae; order Phycisphaerales; family UBA1924; genus BJHL01. The sequence goes on from JAXMAJ010000003.1 coordinate 134,910, forward strand.
ACGCTCGCTGCCATCGCGCAGGCACTGCCCTCGATAGAAACCCATGGACCGGTGCTCGGGTTCTGCTACGACACCGGCGAGAGGTACCTCTCGATCGAAGGGCTTTTTCAGGCCTGAGTCGCCCCCAGGGCGAGGGTTCTCGGGCGGTAACTGCCCGCCATTCGTTGAAGTGGCTCCTCACGGCCCGGATCGCCGAAACCGGCGCCAACTCCTTGTCGATAACCAGGCTGGGAGGTTCTCCGTGTCTCCAGAGGAGTCCGCGCATTCTGAGCAGATGAGCGCTTCCGTCCGCTTCTTCGCCGCCGCTGCGCGCGCTTTGGAAGGAACGCGGTTGCTCGGCGCAGATCACCCTGCCACGGGCCGGGCGTGCGAGGACGCATGCGCCGCATGTATCCCCGAGTGCCGCGTGGCCGTCCATCCTCATTCACTGCAGGTGAACGGATCGGACATGCCCCAGCCGCAACTGTGGCGGATGTTCCATGAGAGACTGCGTGAACTGGATATCGCGGTGCTGGAAGTCAGGCCCCCCTTTACTCAGCACGATCTCTGCGGCTTTATCGCAGCGTTGGCGTCACGGGGTGACCCGGAGTCTGTCATCACCGCCCTGAATGCCGCGGCGCCTGGGAAACTGGCCGCCACCCCGATCGACTTCTCCCGCCTGTCCGCCGCGGGTGAGGGCACTGCGGGCGAACCCTTGGAAGCCCTGATTGCTTCGATGGTGCACGGCGACGCGGCGGCCCGCGCGGTGGCTATCTCTCAAAGATGTGGCCCGGGGAGCGAGGGAAAGTTCGCCGCCGACTTCGCGCGGACCGCGCAGTGGATTGAGTCTCTGCCGTCGTCCGAACAGGACGCCGCGCTCAAGAACGTTCGTCCACTGCTGGCAACGCTGGACGGGCGCTTCCGGGAGAGGCTCCTCTCTCCGGGGAACACGGACGCGCCCACCTGGCGAGTCCTCGCGAACCTCTCGGACGCAATTCCCGTGACGGACGTGCAGCATTCACTGCGATCCCTGAGCGACAAGCCGGCACAACTCTCGGTCGAGGCGACGGCTATTTTCGCGAAGCTGGCGTCTTCGCTCACACCCGATGCTCCCGAAGCTGCCACCGCGACGGCGGTGCGAAACGTCGCGTGCGAGGTCCTGTGCGTAGAAGAGTCTGGGCTGGCCGACCGCCTCGAATCGGTGCTGAAAGTACACTCCAGCGACGACTTCAGCCCGACGGACTACCGGGACCGGATCATCACCTTGGCGACCTCATCCGTCGCGCCCACCGCTGGAACCGCCGGACCTGGCGACTTTTCGGCCGCCGCTGTCCAGGCCCACCTGGCGAGGACGATCGCATCCATCGCCCTTCTGAGACCAAGGCACCCGGGCGTCATGGACGCCCTGACCGCGCAGGCTGAGAGCGTTCTCGTTCAGGAGGGACCCGGTTCCCTCCTCGAAGCCGCGAGCCTCTGCCTGCCCGAGCATCCGCTGCGTTCACTGGTGTGCAGCCCTCCTTTCGTACTCAAGGCGGTCGGGCATCCTGACTGCTCGGAGCTCGACATGGAACTCCTGCTCCAGGGGTGCGGCCCGCAATCGTTGGGCGACTTCCTCCGACAACTCGCCTCGGAACCCAGCCGGGCCGCCCGGGCCGCCGTGCTGTGCATGTTCGCGCGCCTGCCCGAGCCGGACCTCGCCAGCGCTCTGCGCAATGCCGGGTCGGCGGAGGCTGCGTACGCCGCGCTGACGCTGGTGCCTGCGCTTGACCACGCGCGTGGCACGACGGTGTGCCGCGAACTGCTCTCCCACGCAGACGGGCCAGTGCGTGCCGAGGCGTTCCGAACTATGGCCGACCTCCAGGAGGTGACCGACGACGCTTTCCTTAGCGCGTTGTCAGGGCGTGACGACGCGGTCGCGCAGATCGCCGTGCAATGCCTGCAGGCGCAAAGGCGCGGCCCTCAAGTCCTCGCCAGCGCCCTGATGGAACGGGCAACGCCCGACGCCCGGTTCGACCTGCTTGCACACGCGCTCACGGACGAGGGGTCGCTCGACACCGCGGCGGGGGTGCTGGTGGGGCTGACCTCGCGGGCCTCGGGCACGCACGCCCCGCTCGCGGACAGGCTCGCCGCCCACCTGCGACCGCACAAGTCACACCCTGCGGTCGGGCGTGCCCTCCGCAGGTACAGGTTTTCGCTTTCCAGGTTCCTCGCGTTCATCTTCCCTGGCGCCGAGGACCAGGGCACTACCGGCCGATCGGCGGCATAAACCACATGCAGCATCCCGCCCACAACTTCCTCTCGTCCCTGCAGGCCGCCGCATGCGCCTGCGCGGTGTACGGTGACGATCACGCCTCTTTCGCTCAGCAGTGCGGGCTCGCCTCCCGCGCCGGGCTGGAGGCGTTGACGGGCCACTCCACACTCACCGTCTTCTTCCTCGAGGAGCGCGTGGTGGCGAACGACCACGCCCTGCCAGGACGCGCAGACGAGTTCTCGCAGCTCGCGTCGCTCTGCCGCCGGCACCATGCGGACTCCCTGACACTCACCGCCGTGCCGACGGGGGCACAGGTTGGTGACTTTGTCCGGCGTCTCTGCGCCCCGTTCCAGCGGGGCGTGGCGGTCGCACACCCGTTCGAGCTCGGCACAGCCCACGCACCGGCGTCTGACGCCGTGCCGACCGGCGACGGCGCAGAGACGGTCAAACTTGTTGCCGACGTCGGCTGCCTGTGGGACTCGATCACCCACGACGGCGGCGTGCCGGCCCCGGAGTCCAACGGCCAGCTTTCGCAACTCATCACGAACATCGCCACCAGCGTGTCCGGAAGCCGTGCCTCGGTGCTGCGCCTCGCCGCGATCAAGGACATGGACGAGTACACGTTTGTGCACACTGTCAACGTCGCAATCCAGGCCGCGGCGCTCGCCGAGGCGGTCGGGCTGTCCCGCCCGAACGTGCACGCCGTCATCGAAGCGGGGTTGCTGCACGACATCGGAAAGGCCAATATTCCCTCGTCCATCCTGAACAAGAAAGGGCTGCTCACAGACGGCGAGCGGCTCATCGTCCAGAACCACTCCGTGGATGGGGCCGCGATGCTCCTGGAGAGAAGCCACCCCAACCCCATCGCTGTGCTCGTCGCATACGAGCACCACATGCACATCGACGGCACGGGCTACCCCGCCCCCCGCAGGCACGAGCGCCCGCACCTGGCGAGCCAGATCGTGCAGGTCGCCGACGTTTTCGACGCCCTCCGCACCCACCGCCCCTACCGCGCCGCCCTTCCCCACGAAGTAGCAGTGGAGACCATGTGGAAGAGCGCCGGGGCCAAGTTCGATACCGACCTGCTTACCACCTTCTTCGACCGCGTCGCAACCCGCAGCCCCGTGCCGCAGGCGGCCTGACCGCCGGTTCAGGCGGGTGAAACCTGCCGCAACGGTCGGCACCCAACAATGGTTGTCGAACGCGCCAAAGGGTACAGCATGCTGCGCACTTGTCTTGCACTCCTCGCCGCCACCTGCCTTTCTGCCTGCACCGGCACCGCCAGTGAACCGGTCCCGGACTCTGTCCACACCGCCGGCGCCCCGCCCCAGGGCACTGGGGACGCACCAAACACCATGAAGCAGACCACCGACCCCCAATCCCCGTCCAGCCCAGCGGTCGCCGGCGCGCCGACGCCCGCGACGGAAGAAGCGATGTTTGGCGCCGGGTGCTTCTGGGGCGTTGAGTCCTACTTTCAGCAACTCCCGGGTGTGGTGGAAACAGCCGTGGGTTACAGCGGAGGCGGGGTGGAGCACCCTTCATACCGGCAGGTGTGCACCGACACCACGGGCCACGCGGAGGTCATTCACATTGTGTTTGACCCCGCCCGGATCTCCTACGAGACACTGGTCCGACACTTCTTCCACATGCACGACCCGACCCAGCTCAACCGTCAGGGGCCCGACTACGGCAAGCAGTACCGTTCCGCGATATTCACGTACTCCGATGCCCAGACGGCGACCGCAACCAAGGTGCGTGATGCGCTCACCGCCACGGGCAAGTACAAGCGCCCGATCGTGACGGAGATCTCCTCGGCAAAGCCGTTCTGGAAGGCCGAAGACTACCACCAGAAGTACTTTGAGAAGAACGGCGGCGAATCATGCCACATCGCACCGGACGGCGACCTGGATTGACGGCACCCGCGGCAGGACGATCGGGCGGGCAGGCCACGACCCGCAGCGCTACCCTCGCGGCATGACCTCGACCCAAACGACCACAATCTCCCGCTCCATCGTCGCCGCAGCCCTGCTTGTGGCGTTGGGGGCAGCGGTAATGTCCACCCGCGCGTTCACGCAGGCGCCCCAGGCTGCCCAGTCCCCGTCCGCCAATCGGATAGCAACCGTCGACACGCTCGCCGTTGTCGAACGTCTGGTGCTTTCGGACAAGTACTCCCCCGCCCGTGATGCGCTGGCAGCGGAGAAGAACAAGGCGATGGAACCCCTCGACGCCAAGCTCAGGGATATCGAGGCAAGGGCAAAGCTCATCCAGGCCAACGATCCCCAGATCAAGTCGATGCAGGACGAGTACCAGCAGACCCAGCATCAGCTGGACCAGATGAGCGAGGCCGCACGCCGGGAACTGGAAACCCTCAATGTGAAGCAGATCGGGGAGGCGTTCCGGACGGTGAACGAGGCGGCTTCCGCGATGGCGGACAAGCTTGGCTACACGCACGTGCTGGGCTCACGCCTGGGCGAGGCGAATCTCCGCTCGACGACGGTCAACCTCGCGGTGCAGGAGATGATCGCCCGGAGTGTCATCAAGGCGCCCACGGAGGACGATCTGACGCAGCGACTGATCACCGAACTGGGAGTGGCCAACGTGGTGGTGCCAGCCGCAACGCAGCCGCCCGCGAACACAATCCAACCAGCCCAGAAGGGTGAGCAGCCGCCCGCAGCGACGCCCGTCACTCCCAAGTGACGGCCGCTGGCCCGGCGCACACGACGCCTCCCTTGGCGCAAGATCAGAGGCCCAGCAGCAGCCGCTGCGGGTCCTCGATGCACTGTTTGACCTTGACCAGGAACTGCACTGCCTCTGCCCCGTCGATCATGCGGTGGTCATAGGAGTGTGCCAGGTACATCATCGGGCGAAGTGCGATCTGCCCGCTCGCGGGCGGGTGCTCGATCGGCCGGTTCTTGATGGTGTGCATGCCCAGGATGCCCGACTGAGGCGCGTTGAGGATGGGCGTGCTCATCAGGCTGCCGAACACACCACCGTTGGTGATGGTGAACGTGCCTCCCTGCATGTCCTCCAGCGTCAGCTTGCCGTCCTTGGCCTTGGCCGCGAGTTCCTTGATGCCCAGCTCGACCTGCGCGAGGGACATGGTCTCCGCGTTGCGGAGCACCGGGACGACCAGCCCCTTGGGTGTGGACACCGCGATGGCAATGTCGCAGTAGTCGTGCCGTTCGACAGCGAGATTGCCCGACTCGTCCTCCACCAGGTACGAATTGACCGCGGGGTACGAGCGCAGGGCGGCAACCACGGCCTTGACAAAGAACCCCATGAAGCCCAGGCCGATGCCGTGCCGCTTCTCGAACTCGTCCTTAAACTGCTTCCGCAGGTCCATCACCGCCCCCATGTCACACTCGTTGAACGTGGTGAGCATGGCCGCCGTGTGCTGCGCCTGCACCAGCCTCTGGGCGATGCGTTGACGAAGCGGGGAGATGCGTTCGCGGGACTTTCCTCGCGTCCCTTGCGCAGACTCGGGGGCTTTCGTCGCTGGTGCCGCCTGAGGTGCCGGCGCCGACGCCTTCGAAGGCCCGTTGACGGTCACCCCAGATGCGCCCCTGGTCTGCAGGAACGCCATCACGTCCTGTTCACGCACCCGCCCGCCCGCTCCGGTACCGGCGATGCGGGCGATATCGACGCCCTGCTCGTCCGCAAGCTTCTTCGCCAGGGGTGTCGCACGCACGTCCGCGGCGGCTGCGGCCTTCGGCTCGGCAACCGCGGTCGCGCCCAATGAGCCCGCGCTCGCTTTGGCGGCCGGGGCAGGGGCCGCGCCCGCTGTGCTCTTCTCGTCGATGCTGGCAAGAACCTGCCCGATCTGCACAGTGTCTCCGGGCTTTACCTTGAGGCCCGTGAGCACGCCGGTGGCGGTCGCCGGGACCTCGAGCGTGACCTTGTCGGTCTCGACCTCGACGACACCCTCGTCTCGCTTCACGAACTCGCCGTCATTCTTGAGCCAGCGCGAGACCACCCCGCTGGTAACGCTCTCGCCGGCCTGGGGCATGGTGATGTCGACTGCCATGAGGGTGCTCCGTCCTGGAATAGTGCAAGTGCTCAGTGAAACCCGTGCGGATGGTCGTGCGTGTTCAGTGTTTGGCCGAGGTCTTCGCGGGGGCCGGGGCGGGCAATGGGGCCGCCTTGCCGTGCCCGTTGCCGATCGGCGCCCCGGTGATGGGGGCGACCGCCTCGCTGAGTATCTCGTCCTGCTTGTCGTGATGCTCGTGCTCGCTGCCGTTGGCCGGGCTGGCCCGCTCCGGGCGGCCGATGTAGTTGACCGTCACTCCCAGTTCCCAGCGGAACTTGTCCTCGCAGTACAGGAACGCGCCGGCGTTACGGGGCTCCTCCTGAGCCCAGACACGCTCGGCGTTCTGCGGGTACCGCTCGTTGATGGCCCTGATCATCTTCGTGTGGAACGGGTACAGCTGTTCGATGCGGACGAACGCCACATCGCTGCGCCCGGTCTCCTCACGCCGCTTGGAGAGCTCGTGGTAGAACTTGCCGGTGCAGTAGATCACCCGCTTCACGTCCTTGGCGCGCGACGCCTGGGTTCCCGTGAACGCAGAATCGTCGATGGCGTGCTGGAACTGGCCGGTCGCCAGCTCGTCGATGGTGCTGCTCTCAAACCGCAGGTACTTCTTGGGCGTCATGATGATGAGCGGCTTGCGGAAGTCCCGCTTCATGTGCCGGCGGAGTGCGTGGAAGAGCTGCGCGCCCGTGGAGGGGTAGACCACCTCCATGTTGTGCTCGGCGCACAAGAGCAGGAAACGCTCGAGGCGAGCGCTGCTGTGCTCGGGGCCCTGCCCCTCGTACCCGTGCGGAAGCAGCAGCACAAGGCCGGCCCAGCGGTGCCACTTGGCCTCGCTCGCGGCCATGTACTGGTCGATGATGACCTGCGCGGTATTGCAGAAGTCCCCGAACTGGGCCTCCCACATCACCAGACTCCGGGGCGACCCCCGCGCATAGCCGTAGTCGAACGCCATCACGGAGTACTCGGAAAGCGGGCTGTCCCAGAGGCTGGCCTTGGCCTGCATCCCTGGGCGGATGTTGTTGATGGGCGTGTACTTCTCACCCGTCTGCTCGTCCCGGACCACCGCGTGACGCTGGGTGAACGTGCCCCGGCGTGAATCCTGGCCAGACAGCCGCACCGCCGTTCCCTCCAGCAGCAGCGTGCCGAAGGCAAGCACCTCCGCGTCCGCGTGCGAGAGCTTCTTCGACTGCGGCAGGCCGCCCCGCGACTGGAACAGACCCCGGAGCTTGGGGTGAAGGTTGAACCCCTCGGGGACCCGGCCCAGGGCGGCGCAGACCTCCTCCAGGGTCTTCATGTCCACCGCGGTCCGCGGCGTATCAAACGTGTACGCGCCGACCAGCCCCTCCCACAGACCCCTGCCCGGCGGTGGCACGGGGTTGACCGGCTGGCTGCGCGCCAGGTTCTGCGCCGCATCCATCTCGCTGGTATAGCGATCGACCATGGCGGAAGCGTCGGTCGCGGACAGCACTCCCTGCTGGATGAGGCGGCGCCGGTAGGTCTCGGGCGTGCCGGGGTGGTTCTTCACCAGCTGCGTCAGCACCGGCTGGGTGTACGCCGGCTCATCCTGCTCGTTGTGGCCGTAGCGCCGGAAACAGACCAGGTCGATAAAGATGTCGCGCCGGAACTCGTGGCGGAAGTCGGCCGCCAGGCGTGCGGCCCAGACCACCGCTTCCGGCTCATCGCCGTTCACATGGAGCACGGGCGCGTTCACAAGTTTCGCGATATCGGTGCAGTAGGGCGTGCTGCGGGAGTCTTCGGGGTCGGTCGTGAAGCCCACAAGGTTGTTGAGCACCATGTGGATGGTGCCCCCCACCGTGTAGCCCTCCAGCAGGCTCATGTTCAGGCACTCGGCGACCACGCCCTGCCCCTGCACGGCGGCGTCACCGTGCACCAAGAGGCTGATCACGCGCCGGCGGTCGGTGTCCCCCACCAGGTCCTGCTTGGCGCGGCATCGTCCCATCACCGCGCCGTTCACGCTCTCCAGGTGGCTGGGGTTGTTGAGCATCGAGAGGTGCACGGCCCGCGAGCCGTCCTCGAGCATCTGGTCCGCCGAATACCCCCGGTGGTACTTCACGTCCCCGCCGCCCAGCGTGCCTGGCTCGTGCCACGAATCCTCGAACTCCGTAAAGATCCGGTGCAGGTCCTTGCCTACGAAGTGACGCAGGACGCTGATGCGCCCGCGGTGGGGCATGCCCAGGATGATCTCCTGAACTCCCAACTCCCCTGCCCTCTGGGTCACCGACTTCATCGCCGGGATGAGGCTCTCACCACCCTCAAGGCTGAACCGCTTCTTGCCCGGGTACCGCTTGCCCAAGAACTTGTCAAACACCTCGGGCGCCGTGAGGTTCTCCAGCAGCCACAGCTTCTGACTCTGATTGAGGGGGGCGGGGTACGGGGCCTCTTCGACGCGCTTGCGGAACCACTCACGCTCTTCCCGGTTGGGGATGTGCATGAATTCAAACCCCACCGGCCCGCAGTAGCACGCTTCAAGGCGCTCCATGAGGGCCCGCACCGTCGGCGCGGTGCCGGAAAACCCGAACGCCGAAGCATCCACGGGCTTGTCGAGGTCGCCGGCTTTCAGCCCGTGGTATGCGGGGTCCAGTACTTCCGGACGGGGACGCTCCCGGCCGAACGGATCGATCCGCGCCGACAGGTGGCCCATGTCGCGGTACGCGGACACTAGGTTCTGCACCGCCCGCTGAAAGGGGGGCTCGCCGGCCACCGCGGCAGCACCGGCCGGGCGGGCCATGGCAAGATCAAAGCCGGCAAAGAACTGACGCATGTCTTCCGCGACGCTGGTCGGTTCCGCCAGGTACTGCTGGTACAGAGAATCAAGATACTCCGCGTTCCAGGCGTTGACCGCAGGGTGGGCTGCGCGGAGGGACGAGGACGGGTTGGGCTGACCACCTGACATGCAGAGTCCTTGCCCCGCTCTTGGGGCCGCAAGTCGGAATCTGCAACAGGGCCGCACCAGCTAGGGCGAGAAACCAAACAAAAACCGACCATACAGCGGGCCCGTTGCAGGTCATCCTAGGCGGGTTCACCACCCATAACCCACCGTTGGGGACCTCCTTGCCCCTGGGGCAGTGCCGCTGCTATGCTTGGCCTCAAACTCACGGAACCCCGAAAGCAAGGAATCGCCCCGAATGGCTCTCTTGGCAGCAGAACGCAAGCAGGTTGTTTCCACCGCCCGCCGTCACGACAAGGACACGGGCAGCACCGAGGTGCAGATCAGCATGCTGACGGCCGAAATCAACGCGCTGTCAGACCACTGCAAGGGGCACGCGAAGGACCACCACAGCCGCCGCGGCCTGACCATGAAGGTCGGTCAGCGCAACCGGCTGCTGCACTACCTCGCCCGCACGAGCCCCGACACCTACCAGAAGCTCATCTCGCGGCTCGGCCTCCGCAAGTAATCACCCCTGGCCCGCGGCGCTCACGCCGCGGGCCGGTTTTCTTTTGTGAAGCCCGCGATCCAGGTTCGGGCGGCAGTGGGCACCGGGCAGCCGCAGGCTGCATGATGCCTTCTGCCACTCGGTAGACCCCTTGGGTTGCGGGCGACAAGTTCGTCCGCACTTTGCCGGCGGCATGGCCGCACGGCACGCGCCACGTCCATGCGACCGCGCGAGAGATCCCAAGGAACCGAATTCATGGCAACCCTCTTCCCCCCCACCACCGGACTCATCCGCCTCGAGCGCGAGTTCGCCGGACGGCCCCTGGTCATCGAGACCGGCGTGGTCGCCAAGCAGGCCAACGCCTCGGTCATGCTCTCCTACGGCGGCACCACCGTGCTCGCCGCGGTCGTGCGGGCCAACCCGCGTGAGGGCATCGACTTCTTCCCGCTGACGGTCGACTACCGCGAGAAGGCGTCTGCCGCCGGCAAGTTCCCGGGCGGCTTCCGCAAGCGCGAGGGCGCCCCTTCCGAGAAGGAAGTCCTCACGATGCGGATGATCGACCGCCCGATCCGCCCGCTCTTCCCCGACGGCTTCCTCGATGAGGTGCTCATCCAGGTGTTCGTCATGAGCCACGATGGCGAGAACGACAGCGACGTGCTCGCCGGCCTCGCGGCCTCCGCGGCCCTGGCGCTGAGCGACATCCCCTTCGAGGGCCCCACCGCCACCGTCCGCGTCGGGCGCATCCACACCGACAACGGCCCCCAGTACGTGATGAACCCCACCGTCACGCAGATGGAGTACAGCGACCTTGACGTCGTGGTCGCCGGCCACAAGGACGGCCTGAACATGATCGAGGTTGGCGCCGCCGAGGTGCCCGACGACGACGTGCACGGCGCCCTCGCCTTCGGGTACGAGGGGATCAAGGAACTGCTGTCCATCGTCGACGAGCTCGCCGGCAAGGCGGGCAAGGCGAAGGTCCAGGGTGAACTCCACCTGCCCAGCGACGAGGTCGTCGCAAAGGTCAAGAAGGTCGCCGAGGCCGACCTGCTCGCGCTGCGCCAGATCAAGGGCAAGAAGGAGCGCAACGACAAGATCAGCGAGCTCTTCAAGAAGGTGCTCGACACCCACTTCTCCGTCACCATGACGGGCACGCCGGAGCAGGCGGCGCAGACCACCAAGGCCCGCTCCCAGGCCAAGGCCGCACTGGCCCGCCTGGACGAGAAGCTCACCCGCCGCCTCATCGTGGAGAAGGGCATCCGCGCCGACGGGCGCAAGGCCACCGAGATCCGCCCCCTCACCGGCGCCGTCGGCCTGTTCGCCAAGACGCACGGCTCGGCCCTCTTTACCCGCGGCGAGACACAGTCCATCTGCTCTGTCACGCTGGGCACGGGCAAGGACGAGCAGATCATCGACGGCCTGCTCCCCGAATACAGCAAGAAGTTCACCCTCCACTACAACTTCCCGCCATTCTCCACGGGTGAAGTGAAGCGCATCACCGGCCCGGGCCGCCGCGAAATCGGCCACGGCGCGCTGGCCGAGCGCAGCCTGCTGGCGATCATGCCCAGCCCCGAGGAATTCCCGTACACCATCCGCGTGGTGAGCGACATCACCGAGAGCAACGGGTCCTCATCGATGGCGTCGGTCTGCGGCGGCTGCCTTGCCCTCATGGACGCGGGTGTCCCCATCCGCAACACGTGCGCCGGCATCTCGGTCGGCCGCTTCGCCGACGACAACGACAAGAACGAACTCTTCGTCACCGACATCATCGGCGAGGAGGACTTCTACGGCGATATGGACTTCAAGGTCTCCGGCACGCGTGACGGCATCACGGGCATCCAGCTCGACCTCAAGACCCGCGGCCTCTCCATCGAGCAGATCAAACGGATTTTCGCCCAGGCCAGGCAGGGCCGCCTCGAGATCATCGAGGTCATGGAACAGGTCATCGCCAAGCCCCGCGCGGAAATCGCCCCCCACGCCCCCCGCATGATCACCCTCAAGATCGACCCCGAGAAGATCGGCAAGCTGATCGGGCCCGGCGGCAAGATGATCCGTGGCCTGCAGGAGAAGTGGGCCGTCTCCATCGATGTCGATGACGACGGCACCGTGCAGGTCGCTGGCGTCGGCGCCGACAGCATCAACGGCGCTCGCTCGGAAATCGAGGCCCTGTGCGAGGAGATAAAGGTCGGCACCGTGTACGCAGGCAAGGTCGTCTCGATGAAGGACTTTGGCGCGTTCATCGAGCTCGCCCCCGGCACCGACGGCATGTGCCACATCTCCGAGCTCGCCGAGGGCTACGTCCAATCCGTCTCCGAGGTCGTCAAGCTCGGCGACACCGTGAAGGTCAAAGTCATCCTCATCGACGATCAGGGCCGCATTAAGCTCAGCCGCAAGGCTGTCCTCATGGAAGAACGCGGCGAGACCTACGTCCCTGCCCCCGCCGGCGATCGCGGCGGTGGTGGCGGCGGCCGCGGCTTCGGCGGCGGGCGCGGTGGGGACCGGGGAGGGCACCGGGGTGGTGGTCGCGGCGGCGACCGTGGACACCGGGGTGGCCATGGCGGAGATCGCGGCCCGCGGGAAGGCGGACACAGCGGCGGACACGGTGGTGGTCACGGCGGCGGCGAGCGCACGGACTAATCAACCTATCTGAGCTTCTTTGAAGAAACGCCCCGCGCAACCCGCGGGGTTGTTCATTGGGCACAAGTTGCTCCGCAGTCCGATTCAGGACTCGACTGTGTTATATGAATCCGTGACGCCCTGATAACTTGCGTCCAAGCGAGAATTCTTTCCCCAATTCGGCTGATCGGCTTGCGGAATCTGTCGCTCCCTCTAGACTGGTGTCCATACCTTAGAGGCCGCGCGTTTCCGCACGCGGCCTGCCGGAGGAAGTTCGAGAGAGGGACCCTCATGAAGACGATTTGTGCAGTCGGCCTGTCGGCCCTGTGCCTGTCCGCGCCCGCGTGGGCGGGTCCGGACTGGGTCGAAGTCAGCGACGCCGGGAGCACGCTCGCCTCCGCGCAGGCGGTGGTTGGTATCGGCACCCCCCAACGCATTTCGGGCTCCCTGTCCGCCGGCCGAGGGCTGCAGGACCTGGAAGACCTCTACCTCATCCGCATCGAACAACCTTCCACATTCAGCTTCACGATGACGGGGTCGGAGTTCGATTCTCAGTTGTACCTCTTCAACGTCACCCTCGCTGACCAGCTCTTCGGCCTGCTGTCCAACAACAACCTCAACAACCTGACCAGCGAAGCGTCCATTTTCCAGAGCACGGCGACCGACGGCACCGGCGCCGAGGTGCTTATGCCCGGCGTCTATTGCCTGGGTATCACGGGCGCAGGGCGGTACCCCGTGGGACGCAACGGCGCGATCTTCAATCAAGTGACGCCAACCGAGCTGTCGGGGCCTGACGGCCCGAGCGGCATCAACCCCTTGACCGGCTGGGCCGGTGACGGTGCAAGCGGGTCCTACGAGGTTGTCCTCGTTGGGGCGGGTTACGTCAACGTGCCGGCGCCCGCTTCCGCCCTTGTCCTGGGGTGTGTCGGCGTGAGCGTGCTGCGCCGTCGCCGCTGATCATGGCCCACGCGGCCGCGTTACATCACGGGCCCGCGAAGCACGGGCCTGCGCTAGTCTGAACAAGAGACTGCCCTCGCTCTTGATGGATCGCATCACGTCCAGGCCTTCCTGCAGGAGCGGTTCGGCTGAATCGCGGTCTCCGGCGAGCGCGGTTGCTTCACCCAGGGCCACGTGCAGTTCGGCGAGGCGGACCGGCGGCATGGGCTGGGCGTGAATCGCGATTTCCACCGCCCGCTGGTAGTAGCCCCGGGCAGCACTGGCATCACCACGCCCCAACGCAACATCGCCCACGACGGCAAGCACCTCCATGACGTCGGGGTGATCTGGCCTGCGCTTCTTGAGCATCATGTCCAACGACTGTTCCGCATAGCCGTCGGCTTCACGCTGGCGGTGCAGGAACAGCGACGCCCGCGCCAGCCCCGCAAGGTTGGACGCGATCAGGTTGTGCCCCTCTCTGTACATGCCCGACCGAATGTCGAACGAGTGCTGGTACAAGTGGACCGCCTCATCCGCCTGGGCCAGGGCCGCCGGCTCCCGCCCCTCCAGCCGGTCCAGCTCCGCTCGCCGGATCAGGCAGTCCGCCAGGTTGGAGGACGTAGCGGCCGTCCCCGGGTGGTTCTCCCCCTTCACTTTGACGATCATCGCCAGTGCGGCGCGGAGGAGCGCTTCAGCGTGCGGGAACTCCTCCGCGTCCATCTCGCACTTCGCGAGGTTGTTCAGCGACGCCGCAACCTGCTCGTGCTCGGGGCCATAGATCCGTGTGCGCATGTCGAGTGCGCCCTGGAACATCGAGCGTGCACTCTCGATCCTGCCCAGGCTCAGGCGGCAGGTTGCCAGGTGCGTCATGCTGAACGCAATTGCAGGGTCGTCCCGCTTGAAGAGGCGCTGCCGCATCTTGAGCGCACCCTCGTACAGCGGTTCGGCCTCGGTGTACTTCCCGTCCCACCAGAGTGTCGCCGCCAGGTTGTGCATCGCCTCCGCCACCTGCGGGTCATCGCCGTGCGCCGCCCGCCTGCGGATGTCCAGGACTTTGCGTTGATTGACCGCCGCCTTCTCGTACAGCGCAAACTTGCGGTACACGCCACCGATGATCTCGCGAATGTCCGCCTCGCTCGCCGCGTTGCTGGGGGGCAGCTTCTCGACGGAAGTGACCGCGCTGTCCATGAGGGCCGGTATGGTCACGCCACCATCGCGTGCCTCGGGGTCCGCGCTCTCCAGCACACGCTTCAGCAGACTGAAGTTCTGCACGGCGCGATCACGCTCCTGAACAATGCGCAGCACAAGCGCCGTCGAGACACCCGCGAGTGTGGCAACGGACACGATCACCACGGCCGCCAGCGCCTTGTTGCGCTTCGCCCACCGCCACGAACGCCCGACCGGGCCCACAGGGCGTGCAACGACCGGCCTCCCTTCCAGGTACCTCCGGATGTCCGCCGCCATGTCCCCGGCAGTGGGATACCGGCGGTCGGCGTGCTTCTCCAGGGCCTTGAGGAGGACCGCGTCCACATCCCGTCCAATACCCGGGCGGTGGACGGACGGCCGGGGCGGATCTTTCTCCGAAATCGCCCGGAGCACATCCACCAGTGGACCATCCACCTCGCACGGGAGCCTGCCGGTCAAGAGTTCGTAGCCGATCGCACCGAGCGCGTACACGTCGGTCCGCACGCCGAGTTCGGCGGCGCTGCCCGAGGCCTGTTCGGGCGCCATGTACGCCACGGTGCCGATAAGCTGACCGGGGCGCGACACCGTCTCGCGCGCCGACGCTGGACCTAGGACCTGGGCGATGCCAAAGTCGAGCAGCCTCGCCCGCCCCCGCGCATCGACGATGATATTGGCGGGCTTCAGGTCCCGGTGGAGGACCGCCCGCTGGTGCGCATAATCCACGGCATCGCACACCTCCGCCAGGACGGCGAGCGCGATCCGCGGGTCGCCCGTCCCCGGCGTGACCGCCTCGTCAAGAGCGCGCCCCTCGACAAACTCCATGGCGTAGAAGTAGCGGCCCCTCCGCACGCCAGAATCGATCACCGCAACGATGCCCGGATGGTCCAGACGGGCAACGACCTCGACCTCGCGTTCAAACCTCTTCCTTCCCGCGTCCGACGCCATGGCGGAGTCGAGCATGACCTTGATCGCGACCCGCCGTCCTGTCGATTCCTGGACCCCCTCGTACACCGCTCCCATGCCGCCCTGGCCCAGACATCGACCGATGACGTAGCCCTCGATGAGCGGCAGTGAAGACTGCGCCGGTGCAGCGGCGTCGGTGCTCGCACCGATGATCGTCGGCTGGGAGGAGGGCGGCGTGTCGGACCCAGAATCGGGTAGCGGCTCACTCACGGAGTGACTCTAGCACGCGGGGAAACAGGTCACGCCGGGAAGGCGACAACGCCCTGCCGGGGCAGGGCGTGTCGTTCGGGGGATCGGCCGTCACGTGGTCGCGCTGCTACAGGCACGCCCCGCCGCTGAACACGCTCAGGAAAGCGTCGATGTCGTTGGTGTCCGGGAAGAGGGAGTCATTGTTGAAGTCGATGTCATCGCACACGCCGGGGTTCACGACATTGACGTTGAGGAGACGCTCGGTCGTGTGAGAGGAATTGCAGTTGACTGTCGCGCGGTCGCTGACAAGGAGGCGGAGGGTGTAGGCGCAGGAGGGCAAGCCCGAGGTGTTCCACGTGCCCAGCACGCCGCTGATGTTGGCCGTGCCTGTGGAGATCGGCACCCATCCGCCGGTGAGCGGGCTGCTGTAGGAGAGCACCCACCCCGACATGTGGGCATCGTTCGCAACACCGATGATGGTAACAACTCCGGAAACGTCATCGCACGGAGCGGGAGAGGTCAGGCTCGCCACAGGAGCGGTGTTGTCCACAGTCACGCCGGTATCGACCGTCACGATGTTACCGCTAGCGTCGACGGCATTGACCCGCAGGTCGTACAAGCCGTCGGGGACAAGCGGGCTGGTTGTGTTCCACGATCCCAGCGGGTCGTTGATGACCGAAGACCCGGTCGCGAACGGCGTATACGCGGTGGCGCTGTGGGGCTTGTACTCAAGGGAGTACGTGACGCCGCACTGATCGGCAACCGTGCCGTCGAAGCAGACAGACCCGCCCACAACCTGGTTCAACGTGGGTGAGCGGAGGTTCACGGTTGGCGCGAGGTTATCGACGTACACCCGCCGGACCTCGACCGTTTCCAGATTGTCCAGGTTGGTCGCGGTAAACCGCAGGTAGTACCAGCCGGACGGAATGGTGGCGGTCGTCCATGAGTAGAGGGTGCCGCCCGGGGGTGGGAACGGTGAAGTGAACGACCCGATCGGAGTCCAGGGCCCATCGGGGAACGTCGCGTACTCAAGCGAATCGCCGGTGTAGGTGCCGTCCGGCTCGTAGGAATAACCGGTGAACTCGATGGTGTCGGGCAGGCCGCAGGAATCATCTGCCGGAGCCGTAATGGACACCGCCGGCGGCGTTGCGTCGCCCTTGTACTCCAGCGTGTCAAAGAGCTCGGTGAATTCGGAATTGATAAGCGTGCCGCTGCTGTTGGGCGTCATGCACAGGACGTCAATGCGGGTAATCGGATTGCTGGCAACCGCGACGACTTCGACACGCGTACGGCACTCAACCGGCGTCGTGCCCGTGCTGTAATCCGATGAGTACACAAGCGTCCCCGACGCGTTGTACCCACGCACCCGGTACGCGTAGCGATCAATGTCCGTCCTCGCCTCGGGCGCACCGACCGTGAACTTCACATTCGTCTGGGGTACCGAGAACAGCATACGGACGCCTTCAGGAGAAAACCCCGCGGATGCCTGAGGAGTCATCACCGCCAACGTCCCGGACGACGTCGCCCCCAACCCGCTCATGCTGATGATCCCTCCACCCACATACACACCCGGCGTCGTCGGCCACGCGAACCCCGCACCGCTAGTGGGGTTGTACAACTGGAACGTCACACCGAAAGATGACGGCGGCGCAGCCAGAGTCTGAGTATCAAACGTCTGCACGCGCTGCGCCTGCACTGCGGACGTGAGTGCGCACGCGGTAACGGCCATGATCACGAAGGTCCTCATCGATCGGCTCCTTGCAGCGGGGGGTCGCTTCTCTACCATTCCCGGACTCGCAGCTCGTTGCCGGACACGTTTCCCAACGAAACGCGCACTCCGCCCTGAAAAATCCCTAAGTATCTGCAGATACCGGACTAACATTGCCGCGCATTCACGCCACGCTCTTCCTCCCGCGTGGTACATTGGTGAGGAAAGCAAGGCCCCCACGCACCTGCGTTCCCGCATGACGCACCCGCCCCCTCAACCCGACGAACACCACCAAGACCCTGGCGACGCCCCGGCCCGACCCGAAGGACCAAGCCGGGACTTGGCGTCGTCCTCCCTGCTTCCCCGGGTCTATGACCAGCTCCGCCGCCTTGCCGCTGCCAAGCTGGGAGACATGCCAGCGGGGCAGACCCTCCAACCCACCGCCCTCGTCCACGAGGCGTACCTGCGACTCACAGAAAGAGGCGACCCGGGATGGGAGTCTCCCGGCCACTTCTACGCCGCCGCGGCCATGGCGATGCGCTGGGTGCTTGTCGATCATGCACGTGCCAGGCTGGCGGACAAGCGTGGGGGCGGACGCCCACGCATGCGGATGGACGACACCCCCGATCTTTCGTTCGATTCCGCCAGCGAGGACATCATCGCCCTCGACGAACTGGTGGGAATCATGGAGCGTCACCACCCCCGCCAGGCACAGCTCATCATGATGAAGTTCTTCGGCGGCCTGTCGGACGCTCAATCGGCTCAGGCGTTGGGGGTTGCGGAAAAAACGGTGTCGCGGGACTGGAGGTTTGCGCGCGCGTGGCTCCTCGCCCGCTGGCACGGGAAGGACGCCGGCTCAGAACCTGGGGGCCAGGCATGAACCGATGGGAACGCGTGGAGGATGTGTTCCACCGCGTCGCGGACCTCACCCCCGGCGATCAGACCCGGGTGGTGGGAGAGCTGTGCGCCGGCGATACCTGGGTACGTGCACGGGTCATGGAACTGGTCCACGCCGACCGCGGCGCAACGAGCCACAGCCTTGCGCACATCGAGTCCAGCGCCGCCCGCGTGCGGACCGAACTGGAGGCCGGTGCAGGCCCTCGCCCACTCCCCGGCCGCATCGGCGAGTTTGCCGTACGGGCACGCCTGGGGCAGGGCGGGTTCGGCACCGTCTACCTGGCGGAGCAGGAACGCCCGGTCCGACGCACCGTCGCGCTGAAGGTGATCCGCCCGGGCTTCGACACAGAGCTCATCCTTGCGCGATTCGAGAGCGAGAGGAGAACCCTCGCGTTGCTCGACCACCCGAATATCGCGCGCATGGTGAGCGCCGGCCACACCGATGACGGCCTGCCGTACTTCTCGATGGAGTTCGTGGACGGCAGGTCCATTACCACGTACTGCGATGAACACCTGCTGACAATCCCGCAACGCTTGAACCTGTTCATCGGTGTCTGCAGGGCCATCCACCACGCCCACCAGAAGGGTGTTGTCCACCGCGACGTCAAGCCAGGAAATGTGCTGGTCACCGTCATCGACGGCAAGCCGGTTGCCAAGGTCATCGACTTCGGCATCGCCAAGGTGCTCCACGCCTCCGACGAATGGGGCGCGACCCTGGCGAGCATCGGCCAGCTCATCGGCACACCCGAGTACATGAGCCCCGAGCAGGCGAGGACGGGTGGGCAGGATGTCGACACCAGATCCGATGTCTACGCGCTCGGCGTCCTACTGCACGAGCTGGTCACGGGGGTGCTCCCGTTCGACAGGGAGCGGCTGAGGCAAGTCGGGCCTGTGCAGGCGTGCAGACTGATCGCCGAAACGGACCCCGTCAGCCCGACCCAACGCCTCCGCAACGCGCGGGAATCCACGCAGAAACTCGCCGCCGCGCGTGGCCTGGACGGGCCCGCAGCCCTGGAGCGGCAGGTGAGGGGCGACCTGTCGATCATCATCACCAAGGCGATGGCCCGCGAGCCGGCGCGCCGATACGCCAGCGCGGAGGACCTTGCCGCGGACACGGAACGGTTCCTCGCGCAGAAACCAATCACCGCGAGGAGCGTGAGCCTGGGGTACCGCGCGCGCAAGTACGTTGCCCGGAACGCGAACAAGGTCGCCGCCGCAACCGCCGCTGCCCTGCTCCTGGGCGCCCTGGTGTGGGGTCTCCAGCAATCCCTCAGCGAACGCACCAGAACCCAGCGCGAGGCCCGAAATGCAACGGCAAGAGCGTACGACGACATGATCGGCTCCCTCGCCCGTGCAAGCGCTGCGGTCGGCCGGGGTGATGAAGCGGCAGCACGCACAGCGCTCCTTTCCGTTCCACCCCCGCTGCGCGGGTGGGAATGGCGGGTCCTCCGCGGGCAGCTCAACGAATCTAGGTCGGTCCGCCCCCACCCGTGGACACCGCTCCACCTCGCCCTGAACGGCGCGGGGACACTGGCGGCGTGCGGGGCCTACTTTAAGCGCGTGGAGGTCTTCCGGACTGATACCGGCGACAACGTACTGACGCTGAACGCCGATGAAGGCTCGGGCTGGGCCCCATCCGGCATCGCATGGGGATCGGACGGGCAGACACTCGCCGCCGCAGTCAGGAACGGAGTGTGGATAGGCGATCCGCTGAACCCCGGAGGTGCGCGGACCCTGCCCCTGAAGGGCTGGGCCGGCGTTCTCGCATGGTCCGCAGACGGGAAGTACCTCGCGGCGGTCCGGCGCTTCACTCAGGGCGCCGACGGCACGTCCGTCCTCAACGCCACGACAGGCGAGGTGCTGGTAGAAGGCCTGCAACCGTACAGCCACAACGTGGTCATACTGCCCCGCCGGCCTGTCGTAGTCTGGGGGGACATCGCCGGGTACCTGCACGCGTACGACTTTGAACGACACACCACCGTGCTCGAAACCCGGATTTGCGGCGATGGAATCAACTCCATACGTGTTACGCCCGACGCTTCGCGAGTGCTCGTCGCGTCCTCGTGCCAGGCGATCGCGGAGTTTGACGCAGACACACTCACCCTGCTCGACAAGGTCCGGACGCCGCACGCGGCGATTGATCTGGCGTTCTCGCCGGACGGCAAGTGGATCTACACCTCCACCAACACCGTGCAGATCGACGCATTCAGCGCATCAACCGGTTCGTACGCCTTTTCGTTCCGTGGGGGCGACGCGTACACGCAGGCCCTCGCTGTGCACCCGGTGACCGGCGAGGTACTTTCCGGTGGGGCGTACCCGGAGGTCCGGGCATCTATCCCCAGGGCCGACGTCATAGACCTGGAAGTGGGCCCCGGCGGCGCCGTTCCCATCAGCCTGTCCTGCGGTTCCGGTGTGCTCGTCCAGCAGGACACGCGCGACCCCGACCCCAACCGTCCGCAGGGGCAGATCTTCTGCTACGACACGAACAACGGGCGGAAGATCGATACCGCCGAGTTTGCGCAGGTCGTCGGGTGGGGGCTCTTCACCGCAGGAGTGCCCGGGCTTGAAGGCAAGTACTGGAACGTCCGCAGCGGCTCACTGGTCATGCGCGATGCATTGAGCGGGAGAGACCTCTGCTCCACACAACTCGAGCAGCCACTCGGGATTCACTCGCGCACCACAAGCCCCCACATGATCGTCAACCTGGCGGGCGGTGGGTGGATGGTCCTGGACCCGCTCACGGGGGACTGCAAAGCCAGGGTGGTGCTCCCCACCGCCATCACGATCGAGTCGATCTCCGATGATGGCCGCTTTGTGCAGTGCGCGGAACCGGCTCCGCCGGGCCTGACTACACGTGAAGGTGAAGAGACGCCCGTGAATTACACCCTGAGAGACCCATACACGGGCGCCGTGCTCACCACCCTCGAGCCCATGTCGTGGGGCGGGTACTTCCGATTCAACTCTGACAGTTCGCTGTGCGCTACAGGCTGGGATTGCGTGCAGGTCTTCGACACCCGGACCGGCCTCCGCGTGGCGCGCCTGCAGGAACAGCCCGGCGAACATTCATTCATCCAGTTTGTGGACAACGGCAGGCGGCTGGTCGCCAACGTGCCCTCCGGCAGATTGCAGGTGTGGGACACGCAGACGTGGCGGGCAGTCGCCTCGTTCCCCGCGAACGGGCTGACGTGCCACCTCGCGGACGACTCGGTCGCGGTCATCGGCAGTGACAGGCTGCTGCGCCTGCTCCGCCCCGACAGCCGGCCGCTCCCGTGACGCACACCGGTCCTACACGAGCAGTGTCGCCGGCCTTTCCAGGTACCCCCTGACCGTCGACAGATACTGGGCGGCCATCGCCCCGTCAATCACCCGGTGGTCGCTGCTCATGGTCATGCTCATGACCAGGCCCGGAACCACCTGACCGTTCTTCACCACCGGGCGTTCGATCGCAGCCCCCACCGCGAGGATGGCGGTATTGGGTGGGTTGATGATCGCGTTGAAGTGGGAAACACCAAACATGCCCAGGTTGGAGATGGTGAAAGTGGCGTCGGCCATCTCGCCGGGGGTCAGACCCTTGGCGCGGGCCTTCTCCGAAAGCGCCTTGGTCTGGGCCGACACCTGCCTCAGCCCCATCTGGTCGGCGTTTCGGAGGGTGGCGACCACCAGCCCCCCACCGCTCCCGTCCTCGTTCACCGGAAGCGCGATCGCCACCCCGATATTGACCTCGGCGACATACTCGATCGCCTCACCCCCCTGGGACCCGTTCCAGCGGCTGTTGATGTACGGATGCTGGAGCATCGCAAGCGCACAGGCCCGGACAAGGAAGTCGTTGACACTGAGCTTCACACCCTGCCCCGACAGCTGCTCGTTGAGCTGCCCGCGCAGCGCCATGAGAGGCTGCATGTCCACGTCAAACGTTACCTGATAATGCGGGATGGTGCCCTTGCTCTCCGCCAGCCGCTGCGCGATCACGCGCCGCATGTTCGACACCGGGATGCGACGTGCCGTCAACGCCGAAGCCGCCATGGGCAGCGGCGCAGCGACGGGCCTGGGGGCTGCACGCGGTGCCCCCTGCGCTCCGGCCGGCGCAGCCGCGCCACCACCCGCGATCGCTTCTTCCACGTCCTTGCGCACGATCCGCCCGCCCGGCCCGGAGCCCTGCACGCGAGAAAGATCAAGCCCCGCCTCGTCCGCGATCTTCCGCGCCAGGGGAGAAGCAAAGACCCGGTCGTTCCCCGACAACGCACGCCCGTTGCTGGCCGGTGCGTCAATCACCGCCGCCGAAGCCGCCACCCCGGGCCCCGCACCGCCGCCGGCCGCAGCCTGCTGCGTCCGGGCCGGAGCGCCACCACCCTTGACGCCCGCCGCCACGGCCGCAACGTCCTCGCCCGCGCCGGCAAGCACCATCATCAGCGTGCCAACGGCAACCGTCTGCCCCTGGGGAACCAGCAGCCTCGCAACAGTGCCGTCATCAAAGGACTGCAGTTCCATGGTCGCCTTGTCGGTCTCGATGTCGGCGATCACATCGCCCGTCTTGACCTTCTGGCCTTCCTTGACGTTCCACTTGACGATGGTGCCCTGCTGCATGGTGTCTGACAGGCGGGGCATGGTGACTTCAATAGGCATGGCAGAATCTCACGGATGCGATTGAAAGACAGCAACGCGCGGCACCAAACTCCGGAGCAGGCTCCCCGGCCTTAGCCGACCACCTTCTTCACCGCCGCAATGATCCGCTCCTTGTTGGGCAGGTACGCGTACTCCAGGCTCTTCGCGTAGGGCGTCGGCACGTCCTCGGTGTTGACCCGCACCGGCGGGTGGTCAAGCCAGTCGAAGCACTTCTCGCACACCTGCGTGACAACCTCGCTCGCCACGCTCGCGAAGGGCCAGCACTGATCGACGACCACCACACGCCCGGTCTTCTGGATGCTCTTCACGATCGAATCGATGTCCAGCGGCCGGATCGTCCGCATGTCCAGCACGTCGACGCTGATGCCGTCTTTCTCCAGTTCCGCGGCGGCCTCCAGGCAGAAGTTCACCGGCCGCCCGAATGAGACCAGCGTGCAATCGGCGCCCTCGTGGGCGAGGCGCGCCTGGCCGAACGGGATGTAGTACTCCTCGGCGGGAACGTGGGCCTTGTCGCCCAGCATGCGCTCACTCTCCAGGAAGAAGACCGGGTCTGCCTCGCGGATCGCCGTCTTGAGCAGCCCCTTGGCGTCGTAAGGGTTGCTGGGGATCACGATCTTCATGCCGGGCACGTTGCTGTACAGCCCCTCTACGCACCATGAGTGCGTGCTGCCCAACTGACCTCCCGCGCCGTCGTTGCCACGGAACACGACCGGGCAACCCCACTGCCCGCCGCTCATGTAGAGCATCTTGGGCACGTTGTTCAGGATCTGGTCCGCCGCCACCAGGGAAAACGACCAGCTCATAAACTCGATGATGGGCTTGAGCCCGTACATCGCCGCCCCCACCGCCAGCCCGGCGAACCCGTTCTCGGAAATCGGGGCGTCGATGATGCGCTTGGGGCCAAACTCTTCAAGCATCCCCTGGCTCACCTTGTACGCGCCGTTGTACTGCGCAACCTCCTCACCCATCAGGAAGATGCGGTTGTCGCGGCGCATCTCCTCGCTCATCGCCTCACGCAGCGCCTCGCGGAACTGGATCACGCGCTCGCCCTCGCGGGGCGGCAGCACTTGGGAAAAAAGCTCGGCCTCGGGCAGACTCGGCGGGTAATGGGTTGCTGTCATGTGTTCGGATTCCGGTCGGTATCTTCGTCAGGGGGATACTAGCGCCCCCAATCGCCCCACGCACACAAGGTACCACGCCGCGCCGTACCCTCCGCCCCTCGCATGCGCGTCAGCGGATTCACATTCATCCGGAACGGTGTCAAACTGGGCTACCCGTTCCTGGAGAGCATCCGCTCCGCGCTCCCTCTGGTCGACGAATTCGTGGTCGCCATGGGTGACAGTGACGACGGCACCACCCAGTCGCTCCAGTCGCTGGCACAGGGCGAGAGCAAGCTCCGCCTGATCCCCATGCGCTGGAATACGCAGGCCCCGGCGGCGTTCGTGTACGCCGCCCAGTCCATGGCCGCCCTGTACAACTGCACCGGTGACTGGGCCCTCTACCTGCAGGGAGACGAGGCCCTGCACGAGCAGGACTTTGACCAGGTACGGGCCTCCCTCAGGCAGGCCGAGCAGGACCCCGGGGTGGAGGGCCTGGTGTTCGACTACATCCACTTCTATGGCAGCCCCTCCCACGTTGTACGCAGCCCGGCCTGGTACCGGCGGGAGGTCCGCATCGTGCGCAACCGCGGCGTCAAGGTCGTGATGCCCAGCGACGCACAGTACTTCGTGGCGATCCAGGGTCGCAAACGCCTCCGATACCTTCGCTGCCGTAGCGCGAACGCCCGCGTATACCACTACGGCTGGGCCCGCCCCTCTCCCGAACACGCGGCAAAGGTGCAGACCATGAACCAGATGTACCACACCGCCATGGTGAGCCGCGGACGGGAAGATGTGGACCCGACCACGATCCATCCCTTCGTGGGCACCCACCCCGCGGTCATGCAGGACTGGGTCCGCGGCGCCGCCGGTGACTTCACGCCCAACCCTGCCTACCGGCCCACCACCCGTGATATCCGACAGCGCTGGAAGATGCGGATCGAGGCAATCCTCCCCGTCGACCTGTCCATCAAGCACTACAAGGCCTCTTGAGAGCCTCCAGGAGCCTGCCGCCACCGGTTATGGCCCCCTTGCACCTGCTGGTATACTGCCATCGTGGCCGGTCCTCCCTCCATCCACGTCACCCGGACGACCACACAACTGCTCGATGCCCTGCACGACAGCGGCAACGAGCCGGTGTGGCTGGCCATCGATGCTCGCTACCGCCCCGTGGTGACGGCGATGGCCCGCCGACTGGGGCTCACGGACACCGACGCCGACGAGGTCGCCCAGCAGACCCTGGCGGAGTTCGTCAAGGCCTATGGCGAAGGCCGCTACGACCGGGCCAAGGGACGGCTGTCCTCCTGGATCCTCGGGATCGCCCACCACTCGATCATCCGCGTGCTCAAGCGGAGCAAGCGTGAAGACGCGACGACAACCTCACTGGGCGACCTCATCGATGAGCCCTCGCTGCGGTCCATCTGGGCCGACGAACGCGACCGCGCGATCCTCGCCCAGGCGTTGGAGGTGCTGCGCGGCGCGTCCGGCGTGGACGACCGCACGCTCCTGGCATTCGAGCTCACCAGCCTGCGCGGCGTGCCGGCGACGGAAGCCGCCCAGCAGTGCGACATGACCGTGGACCAGATCTACGTGGCAAAGAGCCGGGTCGTCAAGAGGCTCCGGGCCCTGGTGGAACAGCTCACCGAAGCCTTCGAGGCCGACGAGTAGGAGCACGCGCCATGACCATGACGGGCGCGCACTGCCCCAGCGACACACAGATCGACCGGCTCGCCGCCGAAGGCACCGCGTCAGAGGAAATGGCCCGCCACGTCGCCACCTGTGAGGCGTGCAACGCCCGCCTGGCGTCCGCCCGGGAGGACCTCGCGTTCCTCACCCGCGTGCGTTCGCTCGCCGCCGCCCCGGCGGGCACAAGCGCCCCCCGCATCCCCGGGTACCGGTCGCTGGCCATCATCAACGCGGGCGCCCAGGGCGTGGTGTACAAGGCCGTGCAGGACTCCACCTCACGCCCGGTCGCCATCAAGACGCTCAACGCCGGAAGGCTCTCCTCCGCCCGGCAGCGCATCAGGGCAGAGCGCGAGGCGGAAATCGCCGCGCGCCTGCGCCACCCGAACATCGTCACCATCTACGAGTCTCGCACCCTGTGGGACGGACAGTTCGCGGTTGTCATGGAGTTCGTGGACGGGGTGCCGCTGGACCAGTGGACGCCGCCAGGTATCTCTCAGTCTGAGCGGACCCGGCACCTCCTCACCGTCTTCGCCCAGATCTGCAGCGCCATCCACCACGCACACCTCAACGGCGTCATCCACCGGGACCTCAAGCCCGACAACATCCTTGTCACCCCCGAGGGCCGGCCCGTCGTTCTGGACTTCGGCATCGCCAAGCTCGGGGGCCTGCACACAACCATCACGCGGGACTTTGCCGGCACCCCTGCGTACGCAAGCCCCGAACAGGCCGCGGGACGCGCGGACGAGGTCGACGCACTCACCGATGTCTACTCGCTGGGAGTCATACTCTACAAACTCCTGTGCGGTGCCCTCCCGTACGAACTGGAAGGGTCCATATTCGAAATGGCGAGGACCATCGGCGAAACCGACCCGGCCCCGCCACGCTCCCGCGACCCCAGCCTGCCCCGTGAACTGGAGGCCATCGTCCTTCGCGCGATCCGCAAGGACAAACGGGAGCGCTACCAGTCCGCGGCGTCTCTCGCGCACGATATCGAGCGGTACCTCGCCGGGGACCCGGTAGTCGCGATGAGCCAGTCCCAGATGTACCTGCTCCGCAAGGCGTTGCTGCTGAACCGCAGGCGCCTGGCGGTCGCCGCTATCGGCGGCATCGTGCTGGTCGGGGCCGCCGCCGCCGTCGGTGTCAGCATGACGCGGGCCGCTGACGCCGCCCGCAAGGCGGACATGGAACGTCAGAAAGCCCGGGAGGACAGCATCAGGGCCCGGGCCGTCACGGAACTCCTGAGGGAAGCCCTCCCCAACACAGACCCCGCCCACCCGGAACTCGACTACTTCATCGGCGCCGGCATGGGCAAGCTCTACTTCCGCCTCGAGACCGGCGGCTTCTCCGATGACCCGGAGGTGGACCAGGCCCTCCGCCGGCTGTGGAGCGAGGTGTACACCGGCTTTGGCGCCAAGGCGGTCAACCTGATCGAGTACTCCGAAGTCTCCCTCCGCAACGGCCTCACGCAGCTTCGCCTCGAGCACGGGGCCGAGCACCCCGAGATCGCAGCAACTATGCACAACCTCGCGGCGGTGGTGCTGATCCGCCACCGGCCGGCCGAGGCGGAACGCACGTGCCGCGATGCCCTCGCGATGAGAGAGAAACTGCTGGGCGGCAACAACCCGCAGACCGCGTCGACCCGGGCCCTGCTCGCTCGCATCCTGCTGTCGCAATCCCGCACGGACGATGCGCTCCGGGAAGCGCAGCGAGCCCTGGACGTGTTCCTAGCGCAGCCGCCGGTGGACTCCGACCTCCCGGCCGCCGCCATGCTCTCGCTCAAGGGGTACGTGCTCATGGAGCACGGCCAGACTGCAGAAGCCGAACCACTGCTGAAGGAATCGCTCGTCAGACGACTCCACCGCCTGCCCCCCGACGACCCAGACCTGCTGGCCTCACTTACCGACGCCGCCAACCTCGCAGAGCAGGACGCCAACCTCCCGCTTGTAGACCTCCTCCGCGCCGCGTGGACCGACCCCGGGGACACCCCCCCCCTCTCCCCCCCACTGGTGCAGCGGATCCGCACGGACATCCAGGCGCTGCGGACGCCCGACCACGCACCCAGCATCCCACCCCTCCGCGCCGGACGAACGCCCGCGCTCGTGCACCTCGCACGCCTCTCCGAGGCCCTGCTGGGCCCCAACGACCTTTCGACGGTGCGCATCCTGACTTCTCTCATACGCTCTGCCGAAGGCGAATCCCTCGAACTTCTGAAGGTCGACGCATCGCTCCGAGCGGCTGAGATTCTCGAGAAGAGCTACGGGCCCAACGACAACCGCGTCATGATTTGCCTCGACCAGGCCGCCCTCGCGCTCGCGACCAACGGGTTCCCCGACCGAGCCATACCCCTGGTGGAACGCACGTGCGCGTATCGGCTGGGCATCCCGACCGCGGCCCAGGACCCGCTCATCCTCGCGAATGGCGAACGTCACCACGGCTGGTTCCTGGTGCTGGCAGGGCGGTTCGAGGACGCCATCCACGTCTACGAGCCCCTGCTGGCGCACGCCAAGAGAGACTTCGGCGACAAGCACCACTTCTTTGCGCTGACAGAGTCGGGCTATGCGATGGCCCTGCTCGACTCGGGCAGGTTCGATCAGGCCGGTGAGGCTTCCGCCCATGCCCTGGCGGTCGCCGAGCCCGCCCCGGGAAAAGTGCACCCGGCGATCGTCGGCGACCAGCGGTGCCACATCCGATTCGCGCGGGCCTGCTGGCTGATGGAGTCGTACCGTCGTTCACCGGGCCCCTCCCCGGCGTCCGACCCTCGCCTCACCCAGGCACGGGAGTTCTTCGGCAGCGCGTGGGACGTCTTCTACAACCTGCTGCCGCCAGCCAATTCCTGGAGGGCGCGGCTCGTCAAGGAAGCCGCGGAGGCCTGCACCCTGCAGGGTGACCGGGCAGCCGCTGAAGTCTGGAATATCCGCGCTTCAACGGACGTGCGTGCTCCGTACCCGACCCCCGAAATTCATCTGCGCTGACGCGCCGTCACGGGCGCGCGTACACCCACACCTGACCTCCCTCGTCCACGGCAAACGAGCGTGTCGTAGCGTTCATGAGCGGCAGAGCGGGGGACGCGATCTTGACAAGGTCGGGCTGCAACGTGAGTGTTCCTTCCCCACGCTTCCAGACCCCGCGCTCGGTCAATGCCCCCTTGGACTTTGCATCCGGCCTCGACAGGATGTAACGCCCGTCCGGGAGCACCACCATCGCTCGTTCCGCATCCGGGTACGCGCTCACCCACAACCCGACCAGCACCTCCCGCTTCGGCTGTACCGCCGCCTGTGCCTGGACCGCACCAGCGTCCGCCGGGGCCGCGTCGCCCTCATGTGCCGGCTCGGTCGCCCCCGGTTCCGCGGAGGGCGCATCGGCCCCCAGGTCAAGGAAGGGCATCATGTTGTTGATGGCCCCGATGGTCCTGCGGAGCGAGGCAAGGTGCACGTCCAGCTTGCCCATGGACGCGTTGATCTCGCGCAGCAGCGCCAACTGCTCCTCAACGCCCGAAAGCGAGGAATTCGTGCCCTGCAACCGCTCATTGGTGCCGCTCAGACGCTCGTTCGTGCCCGTAAGCTGAGAATCCACGCCCGCCAGCCTCTGATTCGTCGACGACAAGCTCTCCTGCACCGCCCCGACCTGGGCGTTGGTGCGACGCATCTCGTCCCGGATCTCCCACACCACACATCCGGGCAGCACCTGCACGGAGAAAAACGCGATCACAGCGAGCATGAAGTACCTCATGCCGCCAGTGTACCACCACGCTCCAGGAATTCACACCCCGCGCTTCTGCTCCGCCAGCAACGCAAGGAACGTGTCCCGCGACTGCGTCAGCGCCTCCGTCAGGTCGCCCGTCCCGCGGTATTCCAGCGAAAGCGGCCCGTCGAAGCCCACATTGGCGATCGCCGCGACCAGAGGACGCAGGTCGTATGGCTGGTGCTGCATCGCCACCAGCGGAGGCGGCGCATCGTCGTCGATCGCCTCGTCGATCATGCGCTCCAACTCGTCAAGTTCCGCATCGTCCAACGCCTCGTCCTCATCGTCGTCCACGTCCGCAATGTCGGCCATCGCATCCTCAAGGTCCTCCTCCGATGACGACGTCTTCTTCTTCCCGCCGGCTGGCGCGGCCGGGGACGCCGCGAGCTTCTTGTTGTCCTGCTTCGCGGGCTTGGGGGGCGGCAACGGCTGGTCCAGGAGCCTGACCGTCGCGGCGCACACCGCCGTGGCGTACGGGGTCAAACGGTGCAGGTACGCCACCGGATCTTCACTCTGGCTGGCAACCTCGAAGTCCGGGTACGTGCCGATGCGGAAGCCCCCGACCTTCTTCAGCAGATCGGTCACGCGTTCCGGCTTGGCGGTCAGCCCGTCGTGCGGCGAAATGAGCAGGTTGATGTCCAGCTTCTCCGCACGCTCGACAACCGGCTTCAACGCCGCGGCCACCCGCGCCATCGCAGCCTCATCGTTGGGAGCAGCAACCTTGATGGCCGCCGCTGAGCAACCCAGAATCTGCGCCGCCTCCACGACCGCCCGCGCACGCTTGACCGCCCCCGCGACCTTCGACTCATCGCTGTGGCCGAACGCCTGCGCCTCGTGCTCCACCAGCAGCAGGCACGCGCACGACGCCTTGTCGGCCCGTTCCCGGATGTTCTCCAGACGGGCCCGATCGGCACCCACCAGCAGATCTGTGGACAAGTTGACACCAGAAAGACCCAACGTCTCGCGGGTGAACTTCGGCAGGTCAAGGATGTCGAGCGCAGAACGCTTCCCCTTTGCAGGTGGAAGGAGCATCGATCGCAGGCACCGGGCTGACAGCGTGAGGATCATGCGTTGGGTCGCAGTGTACGGAGTGCGAATCGCGCGGGAGGAAGTACCCCAATCGGAGGGGGTTCCGGTGCACTCCCATCGGGGAAACTCGCCCGCAACCTGCAATAAACCGGCCTTCACCGGGGTTTGCCGAACGCACCGACCTCGGGCGTGGTAGACTCTTGACCGGCGGACGAGCCCTGCGCACGGAGGCGCACCAGTGACGCAACCCACGCACATCCAGCCAATTGCGGCGCTCCATCACGAGCGATGGCGTGGTTTCATCTGGGCCGGTGGGCTCGTCCTCGTGGCAGCGTCGGCGATCCTCGTCAAGCAGTCCCGTGTTCGGCCTCAGCCGATGCTCGGCATCGCGCAGGTCGCGGTGGACGCGCCCGCAGAAATGCTCCCCGGATCACAAGTAGACGCTGCCCCCTCGTTCCCCGACGGCGCGATGCTCGGTGGTGGCGATCCCGAATCCATGCTCGACGACCTCGCGACCTCCGCGCCGTGGTTCGTGGGACCTCCCGCCCCGAGCATCCCCGAACCGGACTACATGGGCTTCGTCCCCGATGAATCACTCCGCTGGTTTAACGCTCGACCTGTCCGCGCTGTCCGCGTCATCTGGATGACGGTGACCGCCTACTCGCCCGACCCCCGCTCCTGCGGCGACTCGGCCGACGGGATCACCGCAACACTGCACAGCGTCACCACCAACGGCCACCGGCTGGTCGCCTCCGACCCCAGGATCCTGCCGTACGGCACAATCCTCAGCGTCCCCGGGTACGCCGTGGTGCAGCACGGGCAGGGCGCTGAAGCCGTGCGCGAATCAACGCTTGTCCCGGTGCTCGACTGCGGGGCGAAGATCAAGGGCTACAAGCTCGATGTCCTCTTCCCAACGCACGAGGAAGCGATCAAGTGGGGTAAGCAGTTCCTGCCCGTCACCGTCTGGGAATACTCAGATGGGCTGGGCACGCGCAACGTGCGCGAGGAACGTTGAATCCTGCCACACGCACCCGTCCGAATTCACGCGCCCGCCATCTGCGCGCCGTGCACCGCCTGTCCAGCACCCTCCGGCTGGACAGGGCCACGCCTGGCGGCGATCAGCACGTAGATGGACGGGACCACGAACAGCGTAAAGGCCGTGCTGATGGCCATGCCCGTAACAAGCACGATGCCGATGCTGTTGCGTGCCTCCGCGCCGGCGCCCGTGACAAGCACCAGCGGGAAGTGCCCGAAGACCGTGGCGGCGGACGTCATCAGGATCGGACGCAACCGCGTCACCGCCGCCTCCCGGACCGCCTGCGCTTTGCTCAGGCCCTGCTCCTGCAGGTGGTTGGCGAACTCCACGATCAGGATGCCGTTCTTGGCGACCAATCCCACCAGCGTGATAAGCCCCACCTGCGAGTAGATATTGATCGTCGTGAAGTTGAGGAACGCGAATATGAGGGCCCCCGTCAGGGCGAGCGGCACGCTCCCCAGGAGCACGATGAGAGGGTCGCGGAAGCTGCTGAACTGGGCCGCAAGCACCAGGTAGATAAGCCCCAGCGCAAAGCCGAGGGTAACCGCCAGGCTTGAACCCTCGGTACGCATCTGCCGGCTCTCGCCGGCGTAGTCGATCGTGTACCCCGGGGGCAGTGTGCTCCTGGCCGCGGCCTCGATCGCCGACAAGGCCTCCTCCTTCGTCACGCCGGGCGCTGCGATGCCCTGCACCTTGAAGCTGTTCCTCTGCTGGAACCGGTTCAGTGAGCGCGGCGCGGTCTCCTGTTTGAGACTGACCACCGACGACGCCAGCACCAGCCCGCCGCTGGAAGTGCGCAGCTTCAGCGCCAGCAGTTGGTCCGGCGATTGCTTGAACCGCTCGTCAACCTGCGGGATCACCTTGTACGAGCGCCCCTCATAGTTGAACCGGTTGACGTACCCGCCGCTCAGCAACACCGCGAACTCCCTCCCCACGGTGGTCAGGTCCACACCCATGTCTGCGACCTTCTCCCGGTCGATGACAAGACGCGTCTGGGGCAGATCGATCTTCAGGTCCGTGTCCGCGAAAAGGAACTTGCCGCTGCCCCAGGCCGCCCCCACAAGCTGGCCGGCGATGGGCGCCATTTCCTCCGCCTCCGCCGAGGCCGTCACGACCAGCTCCACGTCATACTGCCCCGCGCCAGGCAGCGGCGCGGGCAGGCCGGCCACCGCCCGCGGGCCCGAGAGCATGCCCAGCTTCGGGAACAGCTCGTGCTGCATGTCCTTCGTGGTCCGCTCCCGCTCGTGCCACTGTGCGACCTTCACGCCGCCGAACCCGCCGAAACCCGCGCCCAGATTCGCCACCTGGAAGAACATCTTGGCCTCGGGCAGCCCCAGGAAAGCGTCCTTGATCCCAACGAACGACCGGTTGATGTAGTCCAGCGTCGCGTCCGGCGGCGTCAGGACGAACGTGAACACGATGCCCTCGTCCTCCGTCGGCGCCAGCTCCTTGCGGCTCATGGTGTACATCGGCACCGCGCCAGCGGCGATCACGACCGCCGCCAGCGCCATGGTCCAGCGCAGCTGCAGCGTGGTATCCAGCAGCCGCCCGTACGCCCGCCGCAACCGGTCAAACTGCCGGTTGATGTGCCGGGAGAAGAAGTTCTCCTTCCCGCCCGCCGGGACCATGAACGCGCTCATCACCGGCGAGAGCGTCACCGCCACGATACCCGACACGATCACCGCCGCCGCCAGCGTGAACGCAAACTCCTTGAACAGCATGCCCGTCAGCCCCGACTGGAACCCGATGGGCGTGTACACGGCCGCCAGCGTGATCGTCATGGAAATGACCGGCGCAAACAGCTCCCGTGCGCCCACCAGCGCCGCCTCGATCTTGGGCCTGCCCTCCCGGATGTGACGCTCCACATTCTCCACCATCACAATCGCGTCGTCCACGACCAGGCCCACCGACAGCACGATCGCCAGGATCGTCAGCAGGTTCAGCGAGAACCCCATCAGGTAGGCCGCGATGCACGCACCGACCAGCGAGATGGGCATCGCAACCAGCGGCACCAGCACCGTCCGGATGCTGCCCATGAACAGGAACACGATCAGCGCCACGATGCCGATGGTCTCGGCCAGCGTGTGCGTGATCTCCCGGATCGCGTTCTCCATGTAGTAGGTGCCGTCGTACGCAAGGTCCATGCGCACGCCGCCGGGCAGGTGGGGGCGGACCTCCTCCATGCGGCGCTTGAGGGCCGCCGACACGTCCAGCTCATTGGCCCGGGGCAGGGGCCACACGGACAGGTATACCGCCGGCTTCCCGTTGAACCCCGCCTGCCCCGTGGGCTCCTCGCTGGACAGCTCCACGCGGGCCACATCGCTCAGGCGGATGATCGTCCCCTCGACCTCGCGGATGATGAGGTTCTCAAAGTCGTGCGGCGTGTGCAGGTCGGTGTCGGTCAGCAGATCCACCTGCACGTCACGCGACTTGGTCCGCCCCACCGCCGCCAGGAAGTTGTTGCGTGCCAGGGCCGCGTACACCTCGTCGGCACTGACGTCCAGCGCATCCATCCGCTCCGGATTCAACCACACCCGCATCGCCAGCTCCCGCTGGCCCTCGACCCCGCACCGCTGCACGCCCGCCACGGCCTGCAGTTCCGGCTGCACCTCGCGGACGAGGTAGTCGTTGAGCTGGGTAAGGCTCATCGTGTCGCTCGTGAACGACACGTAGAACGTCGCGTAGGGCTTGTCCGTCCGCGTGATCTGAATCGAAGGCGCCTCGGACTCCTGCGGCAGGTCGCTCCGCACCTGGTTGATGCGGGCGGACACCTCCGCCAGCGCGTCGTTGCTGTCGTGGTTCAGCCTCAGGTGAATCGTTATGTTGCTGATGCCCGCCGTGCTGGTGCTCTCGATGTAGTCGATGCCGTCGATGGCCGACACCGCCCGCTCGATCGGCGTAGTGATGAACCCGCGGACCGTCTCGGCGCTCGCGCCGATGTAGGCCGTGGTGATCACGATGCTGCTGCTCTCCATCCGCGGGTACTGACGCACCGGCAGCGCAGAAATGGTCCGCCACCCCACCGCCAGGATGATCAGGTTGATCACCACCGCCAGCACCGGACGCTTGATGAATACGTCTGTCAATGACCACTTCATGGCGTGCAGTCACTCCCTCTCACGCGTTGCCTTCCGGCCCCGAAACACCCTCACTTGCCCCCGCCACCCGCCGCGCCCTCCGGCGCCGCCGCGGGCTTCTCGCCGGGCGCGGGGGCGGGCATCACCATCGCACCCTCCCGCAGCTTGAAGGAACCGTCCGCCGCCACCGTGTCACCCTTCTCCACGCCCTTGAGCACGATGGTCTGAGCGCCCACGGCCGGGCCCAGCGTCACAAACCGCTGGCTGACCCGCATCGTCCCCGGGCTGTCCCCCTCCTTGGTGCTCGGCGCGATGACGAACACATGGTCGCCGAAGCTCGCCCTGCGCACGGCAATGCTCGGGATCACCACAAAGTCCTGCTCCCCCCCGATGGGCACCCGGATATCCACCGACATGCCCGGCCGCAGCCGCTCGCCGTCATTGGCGACCTCGCCCCGGACACGGACGTTGCGCGTGCTCGGGTTGGCCGTCGCGTCCACCGCGATCACCTTGATGTGGATCGGTTCCGCACCAAACACCGAG
The DNA here is from genome assembly GCA_046350475.1 of Phycisphaerales bacterium. Taxonomy (GTDB): domain Bacteria; phylum Planctomycetota; class Phycisphaerae; order Phycisphaerales; family UBA1924; genus BJHL01. The sequence goes on from JAXMAJ010000003.1 coordinate 169,888, forward strand.
GATACCGCCGACACTTCCTCCCCGAGTTTCACCCGGAAGAGGTGCTCCTGCGGGATCGCAAAGTCCAGGTTGATGGCGCCCTCGATGCTCTGCAGCATGACAAACTGCGTGCCCTCGGCAAGGTACTGGCCCACGTGGAGGTTGATCAGCCCTGCCCTCGCCTTGAACGGCGCCCGGATCGTCTTCTTGTCCAGCAGCACCTGCACCTGCGCGACCCGGGCCTGCGCCTGCAGCACCTCGGCCTTGGCCTTGTCCAGCTCAGCGCGGAACTGCTCCAGGTCGGTCCGCGCCTTGTCCAGATCGGACTGGCTCGCAACCTTCCCCTCCACCGCCTGGCTGATGCGACGCATGTTCGCCTCGCCCCACGCCAGACGTGTTTCCGCCACCTTGACGCTCGCCTCGGAGACGCTCACCGAGGCCTGCTCCGCGGCAAGGTCCGCCTTCTCCCGGCTCGCCTCCAGCGTCAGCAGCACCTGCCCCTCGTTCACAACACCGCCGGACTCAAAGCCGATGGTCTCCACGCTGCCCGCAACCTCGTTCTGAACGGTGATGCTCCTCTTGGCAATCACGGTGCCCACCAGATCAGCCGTGGACTGCCACTTCGCCGTCGTCGCCTCGGCAAAGGTCACGGCCTCCGGGAACTCGGGCATGGGCTTGGCGCTCCGCGCAGCCTGAATGCCCTGGACCTTCCACGCCGTCAGGCCCCCGGCCACCAGCGCGATCCCCCCAAGCACAACCACCGCAGCAACCACGGTCTTACGGCTCACACGCAGCCCCTTGTGAACGTGACAAGTCCGAACAACAACCAGACCCCCGAGAAGGTGCATTATTGATGCCCCACCACGAAAAAGTTACGGAATCCTGGCTGAAGAACTCCAGGAAATACGCGGTCGCGCCCCCGTGAACATCGCTTACGCCGGGCTCACCCTGCCGCGCGGGCCTGCCTGTGGAGGGGGTGTGCCGGGCTGCATGCTCCTCCAACGAGCGGGCGGGACCAGCGCCACCGCCATCACAAAGAGCTGCGCAACACAGAACGACACGAGCCAGAACACCGCGGAATCCATGAACCCGTACGAGTGCAGCCCGACACCCAACATGTTGGTACCGAACCACGACCACGCCGTGACGATGTTCCCGAAGACCGCCATGGCGGCCACCCCACGCTCCTTCACCATGCCGCCCCAGCGGGCGTGCAGGATGAGCACATTCCACACGACGATCAGGGCCGCCCCGTTCTCCTTGGGATCCCAGCCCCAGAACCTGCCCCACGATTGGTCGGCCCAGATGCCGCCCAGCACCGTGCCCACAAAGCTCGCCACGCTCGCGAAACAGATGACGCCATAGATCATCTTCGGGAGTGACTTGACAGGCTCGCCCCGCAGCAAGGGCGTCAACGCACCGCCCAGCAGGTACGCAACCGCAAGGAACCCGGCCAGGAATGTGGCCGAGTACCCGATGGTGACGACCACGACGTGCGTCGCGAGCCAGAAGTTGCTGTCCAGCACCGCCTGCATCATCTCCATGGTGTCGCCACCACTGGACAGGTTGTGCGCAACGATCAGTGTCGCGAAGCCCACCAGCGACGCCGCGAGGCTCCCGAACCCGAACCGATAGAACCACTCCCCGACCAGCGCCAGCGGGACGCATGCCCAGCCGATGAAGACCGCGGACGAATAGAGGTTGGTCACCGGGGGACGCCCCTGGAGGTAGATGCGTGCAGCAATACCGATAGTGTGCACGACAAACGCGAGCGCGATGGCGACCAGCGTCGCCCGATTCAGGGCCATGAACCATCCGCCCGCGCTCCCCGCGCTCGTCTGGCGTGCCAACAGGCAAAGGCACGCGAGCACGAACGCGAGCACGTACAGCACGGAAGACTGGTAGAAGGGCTCCGTGCGGTTGAAGAGTGTCTCGTACCCGGCGGTGGCCAGCAGGCCCGGAGACTTCACGGCCAACAGCCCGTTGTACGCCGCAACCTCGGCGTCCGCCTCCTGTGGCCTGTCGTTCGCCCTCGACGCGAGCACCTGGATGACGGACTTCGCCGATTCCTGCTCGGCCAGCTTCTGGTCACGCACCACGTCCTCGAGCGGCCGCCAGTCCTCGCCCGCGCCCATGGGTGCAATCATGAGCGGAGACTGCATCTGCGCGATGTTGGCATACAGCGCCACCCGGCGCCCAAGCTGCACGATCTCCCGCTGGAACGGGTCACGCTTCTTCGGATCGGCCTGCTCCGCCATGTCGGCCTGCCGGAATATCTCGGACAGCTTGGGCTCAAGCTCAGCCCAGCTGAACCGCGTCCGCTTGGTGTCGGTCACCCCGAGCAAGGCCACCACGTCGGGATGATCAATCCGGAACACGTTGCGCTTCGCCGCCTTGCTGGGCGCCGACATCAGCTCGACGATCCACTCCGTCGCGCTCGCCCGGCGACCGTCAAAGTCGGCGGATTGCCGCCCGCTGATCTGCATCAGGCTGTTCCGGGCGTACGTGTCCAGAGGCTTGACGCGCCCATCCGCACACACCGGCACGCGCGCGTACTCCCGCCAGTGATCGCCGCTGTGCTCCGGCTGCCCCACGAGCACAGCGATGTACAGCAGGCTCAGCACGCCCACCAGCCACGGGAAAACCCTCTGAAGAACTGTCATGCCGCCTTCCTCCTGATCGAGCCCGACAGACGAATGCCAAAGTGCACAAGCAGACCCACCGTCACCATCGCGCACGAGATGTAGGGGATGAGCCAGCCTGGGTTGGTGACCACCTGCAGGATCGTCCCGGAATCACCCTGCTTGAACGCCGCCTGGTACAGCGTGTCGCCCGAGTACCGCAGGGGCGAGTTCATGTAGATCAGCACCTCGCGGTCTGTGTTGTGCGCCGGGTCCAGCAGCCGAACCTGGCTCGAGAAGTTCCGGGGCTTGTCCGTCCCCACGAACTTGTCGTGCCTGAAGTCGACGAGCCTGATCGTGTACGGCTTGTACGTCCGCTTGAACCGAAGCTCCACCATGTACTGCTTGCCATCGACCGTCACCGCCTGCCCCTGGTCCAGGTAGAGAGATACCAAGTACGTTCCCAGCTTCTGCCCGGCCCGGCTGAACGTGACGTACGCCGAGGGCGCATCGACCTCAGCGCCGTTGACGCCGGTCGCGATCTCCGCGGGCACCGCCGCGATCTGCACACCCGCCCCCGAATCGGCCTTCTTCCGCTGGGCCTCGGTCGACTGCATCGGGCCCAGGATCCGGGAGTTCGGCATCCACTCCTCGACCCTCACGTCAAAGGGCAGCAGCCCGTGCGTCACCGGCTGCCCGGACCGGGAAGACCGGACCATGAGCCTCTGCGGCACTACCACCACCAGATCATCGCCGCCGGGCGAAGGGTCGACGACCGCGAGTTCCGCCGTGCGGCTGTCCTCGATGTAGTTGCTCGCAGCCCCTTCATCGATCGTCATGTTGCCCTCGGTCGCCATGGCGCCCGTCACAAACTCGCCCACCAGCAGCATCAGGATCCCCAGGTGGGAGATGATGATGCCCGTACGTTTCCATGTCACCTTGAACCGCGTGAAGTGCGCCGCGACCAGGTTGATGAACAACGCCACACCCAGCGTCAGCCCCCCGGGGAACGGCAACACACCGGGGACCCTGGCAACCTTCTCCGGCAGAAACAACTGGAACGGGATCATCACGAACGGCGAGCGGAAGTACCTCGCCACCACCGACCACACCCCCTCGTTCACCTGCGCGAGCGTGCCGGCGAGGATGAGCACCATGGACATCGCGAGCAGCACGACCGTGAGCCGCAGCGACGCCAGGGAGGTGAAAACGTCCTTGAGCATCTTCACTTACTTCTCTCCCAGGCCAACGGCCTTCACAAGCCCCTCGAACGACGCCCTCTCCGCCTCCACCGCCGCCGGAACACCGCGCAGCTTGAAGAACCAGGTCGACCCGTTGCCCGCCGGCACGATCGCACCCACCATGCGGTCGCTGCCCGCCGTGTTCGTCAGGTCCACCATCACCGCGCCCTTGCCCATGTCCCGGGCCCCCATCAGGTCCACCGCAGCCGAAAGACCAAGCTGTTCGCGCCACCGGTTGATATTGGCGAGTGTGCCCCCGCCGTCGCTGCTGAGACTCGTCGCCGTCGCGCGGGCGCTGCCCCCGGCGTTGGTAATGGCGTAGCCCGCCGCGATGATCCCCCCGCCCCCCGCCTCCGCCTTCCAGTGCTCGGGAGCCTTCCATGTCATCAGACGGTCCTCGATGACCGAGTCCGCGTTCTTCTCCAGCGGCGTGCTCGAAGCCCCCATGCCCTGCAAGCCGGGTGGCATCGCCTGTGGCGTGCCCTTAGACGGCGACGCCTGAGAGGTCTGCCCCACGCCGGACATGACGAACGACCTCGCGAACAACTCAAATGACGGACGAATCGCCTCCACGTCCTTCGCAGTCGCGACCGCCTTCACAAACCACGTCTGCCCGTCCCCGGGGCTGATGATGGCGCCAAGCAGCTGCTTGTTGTCGGCGCCCGCCATCGAGGTGATGCTCACCCTGGACGGCATCTGCTGGATCTCACTGACCAGGCCGGGCAATTCCGCCTCCGTCACCGCCGCTGCGCCTATCTGCCCCCGCCAGCGGTTGATGTTCGCCAGCATGCCACCCACATCGCCGGGGAAAGCCGAAACCGTCACCTCCACCCCGGAAGCCCGGTAGGTCGCGATGCGCATCTGCTGCGTCGTGGGCTGTTCCTCCCAACCCGCCGGCGCCGTCCACGAGACCTTGCCGCCCTGCGCGGGCGGAGTCATTGGCATCCCGCCGGCGTGAGGATTGTTCGGCTTCGAAGCGGGTGCAGACGCACCCCCGCCCGGAGACTCCACCGCCTTCGGCACCCGGTACGCATGCACGTCATCTCGGTCACACGCCGCCAGCACAATCATGCATGCGGCAACCGCACACACCCGATGGGTCAATTTTCGGCTCATGTGCAACAATAGCAAATGAGGGGCCGACCTTGGAATTGCACGATCAGGGCATTCCCCGACACATCCGACCGCGAACCCAAACAGAGCCCCAATGTGGATCACTCCCGAAGACGGCCACGCCTAAACTCGCCCCCACATGCAGAACCTCACCCTCCAACTCGCCGAAGCCTGGCCCGCCTGGACCATGGGCGCCCTGACTGTCGCGTTCATATTCGCCTGTGTTGTGCTGGTCCTCACAGTGCTGATTCAAAAGCCCCAGGGGGGCGGCCTTGCGGGCGCGTTCGGAGGTGGTGGTGGCTCCGGTCAGACGGCGTTCGGCACCAAGACAGGCGACGCATTGACGGTGCTCACGATCATCGTGTTCGCTGTCTTCCTTGCCTTTGCAATTGTCCTGAACTTGGGAGTAAAGGCCGCCAAAGCTGGGAACCCGATCCCGGGCCCGAAGGCGACTGCACCGGCTTCGGGCGGACCTGCCACTCAGCCGAGCACCCCGGCCCCGACGGGCACCACACCAGCGCAATCTTCGCAGGAGAATCCCGCCACCCAAACGCCGGCAACACAACCGGCGGAAACCCAGCCGGTGGTTCCTGCCCCACAACCCGCCCCCCAGCAGGGCACGCCCCCGGCGACCACACCCTCCGCGCCGCCCGACACCACGCCCGCTACGACCCCGGCCACCCCGCGCTAGACCCGGCCACTGGAGCCCCTCGTGCCCAAGTCCCTCGTTGTCCGCAGCATGACCGGTTACGGCGAAGCCACGCAGACCGTGGACGGCACGCACTACTTCGTCGAAATCCGCTCCCTCAACAACAAGTACTTCAAGAGCACCATCCGCCTGCCCGACAGCGTGCAGGGCCTGGAAGCCGAGATCGAGTCGCGCCTCCGCGAACGGCTGAGCCGAGGCACCATCACGCTCAACGCGCGGTGCACCGATTCCTCGGCCCAGGCGGCGTACCAGATCAACACAGGAGCGCTCAACGCGTACATCCAGCAGCTGCGGTCCCTCCCCGAATTTGCCGGCGGGTCGCGCATCGACCTCTCCGCCCTGCTGAACCTCCCCGGTGTGCTGCAGCCGCCAAGCGACGAAGAGGCCCGCTTTGAGGCCGCGCGGACCGCCTTCATGCCGCTGGTGGACAAGGCCTGCGACCAGCTCCTCATCATGCGGGAACGCGAGGGGCAGGCCCTGGTGGAAGACCTGCGGGCCAACCTCGCGTACATCGCCGACAGGCTGAAGCTGATCCAGGAGCGTGCCCCCGGCGTCGTGGCGGACTACGAACTCCGGCTGCAGAACCGCATCGAGACGATGCTGCGCGAAGCCGAAGCGGCCGTCGAGCCGGGCGATCTCATCCGCGAGATCGCCGCGTACGCGGAGCGGACGGACATCGCCGAGGAAATCAAGCGCCTCTCCACGCACCTGACGCAGTTCGAAGAGCTTCTCAGCGCAGCGAATGGCAAGCCCGTTGGCCGCACCCTCGACTTCCTCGCCCAGGAAATGCTGCGCGAGGCCAACACCATCGCCAGCAAGAGCCCCGACGCGTTCATCTCCCGCAACACCGTGGAGATCAAAGGGTCCATCGACCGGCTCAAGGAGCAGGTCCAGAACATCGAGTGACCGCGCGGGACTGGCGGCCCGCCCGGTCCACGACCTGCCACGGACGGACGGCGCCCTGCGAACAATCAGGCATGATCATCCGCTCGGTGAGCCCCGTGCTGAACGTGTCCGACGTGCCCGCATCGATCCTCTGGTTTGAGAGCCTGGGCTGGCGCCGCAGCTTCACGTGGAATGAAGGCGGCATGATCGAGAACAACGCGCTGCGGAGTCCCGACGGGCCCGCCCGATTCGCCGGACTCTGTGCGCAGGCAGCCGGCCACGAAGAAGGCCCTCAGATTTTCCTGTGCCTCGACGGCCAGGGCTCAAGAGACCCGCGACCCTTCTCAGACCCGGAAAGCGACAACTACGGGGGTGTCTGGATGTCGTGGTGGGTGGATGACGTGCAGGCCGCGCACGCCGAGTGCCTCCGCGCGGGCGTGCAAGTCGCCAGGCCACCAGTGAACGAGCCCTGGGGTCTGCGGGAGTTCCTCCTGCGCCACCCCGACGGGCACTACTTCCGCGTCAGCGGGCCCGTGCAGGAAGCCGACACCACACCCTAGGAATTCCCGGCCAGTTTCCGCACCGTCATGTCAAAGGTGCGCACCATGTTGCTGTGCACCGCATAGCACACCGCACCCAGAATGCCGGCGGCAATAAAGGAGCCGACCGCGAGCGAAATCCGCGACCCGGCTAGCCCGGCTCCGCCCGCGCCGGCACCACCGCCAGGGACAGATGCGCCCAGCGCGTCGATTGGGTGCGTGCACGCGTACAGGAAACTCGCCGGGCTCAATGAGCCGAGCACCGGACCAAGGTACGCAATCTTGCTCATCGCCGATGACCCGCACAGCCCGATGATGCCCGAGACCACCCCGACCACCCCCACCGTGCCGACCGTGGAAGAAAGGGTGCCCCTGCTCTTGAGGCTCCAGTGCAGACCGATCATGACGCAGAACGCCATGAACGGGATCAGGACGATGGGCGCGATGAGCCCGGCCTCGGGCAGGATGACGGGCGCCCCTTTCACCATCACCCCGCCCTGCCTGCCGAACCCGCCGAACAGCACGTAAAGGCTCGCCATCAGGATGGTGCCCAGCGGGACCGCGAGCAGCGGGAGCAGGTACATGATGAGCCCGCGCAGCTTGCCCGCGAGGTAAGCACTCGCGGTGATCGGAGTCGTCAGCAGCAGGTCCAGCGTGCCCTCCTCCCGCTCCTTGCTGATCGCGGTCGCCGCCGTGTTGATGGCGACCAGCGCGATCACCAGCACCTCCCCCCACAGCGTCGCGGTCATCGCGAACTGGAACTGCACGCCCGAAAACGTGCCGTTGTGGAACAACCAGATGAGCAGCACCCCGAAACCGCCACCGACCAGGAGGAAAAGGATGCGGGCGGCAAGCTTGGCAGGCGTGCTGTTGCGGCTGGCCGCCTCACGCCACGCGATGGGGTTCGCCCAGACCCCGCGCGGAGCACGGTGGCCCTGGCTGTCGCCGTCCGCCGTACCCACCAGCTTGCGCCCGAACAACCGCTTCATGAGCGGCACGCCGTCCTCGCCCGCACCCAGGGTCTGCAGCCCGCCCGCACGCACCGTAACCACCGAGGCGATCATGAAGACCACGCTCAGCAGCGTGCTGCCCACGCACCACGTCGTCACCGGCTTCTCCAGCAGCCACGCCGTGAGCCCTTCGTGAGAACCCGCGACCGCCCGGGGGTAGTTGGTAGGATTCAGCAGCGCATACAGCGAGAGGAAGGGGTTGCAGGCGGTCATCATCGTCACGCCCTGCCCGTTCGCCCCCGCCCCCCGCGCCGCATTGCGCAGCGCCAGGTCGATCGCAATAGTCACCGCCAGATAGCTCACCACCGCGACGTAGAAAACGAAGAACGCCCGCTTCCCCACCAGGCGCGACACCGACAACGCGATCGCGATCGAACCGACCAGCAGCGCCGCCCCGGCCGCCACAAAGTACGACGCAAAGATCGCGCTCCCCGGCACGCCGCCGAAGTACTGCGTGAGCGCGAACAGCGGCAGCGAGCAGAACAGCAACGCAAGCACGAAGAACAGCCGCCCGAACAGGTTTCCCAGCACGATCTGCCCCGCCGTCAGCGGCGTCGTCAGCAGCACCTCCCAGTTGCGTGGGCTGGCTTCCTGCGCAATAGCGCCCCCCATGAACACAGGCGCGAGAATGCAGATGAGCGTGATCTGCAGGTACGCAATCCACTCAAAGGAAGTCGCACCCGCCTGCGCGAAGCTCTGGTAGGAGATCTCCCTCGCCTGCGTCTTCAGCAGGATAACCCAGAGCAAAACCACGATCAGGGCCGCCAGGTACGCCGAACGGATCAGCATGTGCCGGCTGCGCCGGCTGCCGTTCTGAACAAGGCGCACCGCGATCGGGTTGGTGATCCAGAGCCTCAGGAACCAGCGGAGAATGAGCGGCATGGGTGTAAATGTACCGTCGGAACGGGTGGAAGGTTCGCCGGGCCCCCGATACCCCGGATATCAACCGCCGTTACTGGTCGGGGCAGGCGGCTGGGGAGGCTGGACCGCCCGGCCGGCCTCGCCCGGCGCAGGCTCTTTGGGCTCCGCCGGCGGCACGTCGCCGCCCGCCGTCTGCACCCACCGGCCGCCCCGGAACCACGGGCGGGTAGGGTCCACCGACAGCAACCGGGGCAGGGCCGAGGGATCCAGGTCGGGCAGAGGCTCACCCATATCCACCGTCACCTGGCTCGCCCACGTCCGCTTCGCCCCGGCCAGCAACCAGGACTCAAAGCGCAACTGCGCGACGTAATCGGCGCGGGACAGCTTCGCACCGGGCCTGCCCTTGCAGGTGGAACAGAGCTTCGCCTCGCCCAGCAGGGAACTGGAACGCTTCTCGTACCGCAGGTTCCCGCAGGTTGGGCACGGCCAACGGGACGCCTCCCTCACGATGCCGTCGGCACCCCCGCTGATCCCCATCCGCCTCGCGATGCGGTCAAGTTCGAAGAGCCGGTCGCGCACCTCGGGACGGCGAAGCAGCTGCCGCGCAAACGCCCCGTCTCCCGTACGCGTCAGCCCGACCGCCACCGCGACCTGGTAATCGATCGCCTCGGACGTCGCCGGCGGCTTGCGCTGCACCCACACCGGCAGCTCTCGCCGCGGGTCGATCTGCAGCGCGAGCGCCCGGAGCCACTCCCGCTCACTGCGGTTGTCGGACGCTTCCGCCAGCGCCAGGCATGCGCTGGCCGCCAGCGTCTGCGCACCCGAACGCGACGTGTCGATCACGTACGACAGCACGAAAAGACGCACGGCCAGCGCCCGCCCCTCCGGCGTCCGCTCACCATCCAGAACCTCCTCCGCGAGGTTGAAGTACGCCTCCGGCACATCCGGCGTAAGCACGCCCAGGCGCTGCGCATACCGCTCCGTCACGGTCTGGGCCGGCGCCGGCCGAGCCTCCCCCGCCTGCTGCCGCACGGCCGCCGGCGCCCCCGCCGCGGAGCACAAGGCACACACCGCCAGGACAACGACAGCCGACACCCTCATGGCTCACCCCCAAGCCGGAGCACCCACAACCGGCACACCGCCCGTTCCCCCGCGTGCACCTGCTCGAAGACGTGCGCCGCGCTACGCCGCTCCTGGTCAAAGTCGTCCAGCACCGCCGCAATGTCCCGCGTCCGCGCCGGGCGCTCGCTGGCCGTCAGCAACGCCAGCAGCTCCGCGCACGCTGTCTGCTCCGCCACGAACATCTGGATGTCCCCCTCCGCCCGCCCCCGCCGCTCCTGCAGCCGGGCCAGCACCTCCGTCGCCCCCGCAACGCCCGTCGGCGCAACCACGATCTTCTTGGCGTCCGACGCAAGCCGCTCCCGCACTTCCGCAGCGTCCTCCGCGATGGTCGTGCGCGGCGCAGCCGACCCCCCCTTCACGCTCTTGGGCGTGCCGTTCCATGACGCGAGCGCATCGTCGTACTGACGCCGGATGTGGTCCGCTGCCAGGTCAACAAACCCGTTCTCGTCCGTCGAAACCAGCTCCAGCATGCGCCGCACCAGCGACCTGCGGACCCACACCCGCCACGCGGGCGACCTCGCGGTGGGCATCCGCTCACCCAGGACGGACTCGACGATCGCCGAGTTCTCCTTCGTCGGCGGGATGAACGACGCAAAGTCCAGCAGCGCGCCCAGCACGTTGGGGTGTGTGGTGTACTTGGCCAGCACACGCCTGGCTTCCGCACGCACCTGCGAGGGCGCACCACGAGTCGCCTCCATCACCAGCACCGCCCCGTCCACGGGCGTCGGGTCGATGTTGCACTGCGCCAGCAGCTCGCGGCGCTTGGAGATGTCCTGCCCCGCAGCCAGGTACCGCGCCGCCCACGACCCGTCGCTCGAACCACTGATGACGTACCACGTGTTGCTCTGGCGTGTCTCCAGCTTCACGCCCACCGCGTCGCTCTGCACCAGGCTGTCCACCGTCGACGCGTCCCCGTCGTTCAGACGCATCGCCGCCGAGTTCAGCGTCGACAGGCGCGTCGCCTGCACCAGGTGCTCCATCGCGCCGGCCCCCGCAGAACCGTTCGACAGCTCGTTCTTCGCACGCTCCACCCACTTGGCCGCGTACTCGCGCGGCGCGACCGCCCCGGCAACCCCCCACGCCGACTCGTACCGTGACCTGAGCTCCGCCCGGTCCAGCTCCGTCGCCGACAGCGACACCACCATCGTGATGTCCAGCTCGCTGTTCTGCCCCGCATCCAGCACCGCCGCCGTGATCGTGTGCAGGTCGCTGTTGGACACTTCAGCACGCGCCAGCCACTGCACCAGCCTCTCCCGTGCAGGACTCCCCGCCCCGAACCCCACCGCCCCCGCGAGCGCCCGCTCCGCAGACAACACCGCCGCGTCCTGGTGGGGATCGTGCGCCGACAGCACCACCCGCTCCAGCGCCCCCAGCAGCACCTGCTGGCGCAACGCCGTGTCCCTCTGCATCGCCGAGAGAACGCACGCCGCATAACCGTCCCAGGCCGCAGGCTCCACCTGCACCACCCCCTCCGCGTCGTCCCCCAGCAGCAGCCCCGGCAGACGCCCCACCGCCGCCTTCACGCCCGCATGGAACGTCCCGTCCAGGGTGGACGCGTCGCCGAACGTGGGCCGGCCCCGCCGGTGCAGGTCCTCCAGGATCGATGAAGGCAGGTCGCGCTCCCGCAACAGCCTGGCCAGCATCCCGGCCCCGAAGCACGAGGACCGAACGTCGGCGTCGGTCCACCGCCCCCTCGGCGCCAGGAGATCTATCGGCCCGATCAACGCCCCGATTGCCCGCTGCGCACGGTCAGCCCCCGATGACGCACGGTACACAAACTCCATGCACGCGTCCACCATCGCCACGCCCTGCGCAGGTGTCGCCTCAGCCCAACGCACGCTCAACGCCGACACGATGGACTCGAACCGCTTCATCGCCGCCTCCGGCGCGGCGTCCAGCTGAACCCCCGCGTCCCGCACACCCTGCACCAGGGCATCCAGAGACTCCGCCGGCGCCACGGGAGCCTCTGGCTCCGGCTGTTTGACCACGGCGGTCTCCGCCCGCCGCTCGCCCGGCGTGACGCCGGCGGGGTCCGTGGATGCCTGTGCCACGCCGTTGGTGGACGCAGTGTTCCCCGCCGACCCGGGCTGCTTCCCTGCCGTCAGGAAGTAGAGTCCCGCCGCACCTGCCAGCAGCACGACAATGAATACACCCGCGCCGATGAAGACCCGGCGAAGAAACACCATGCCCGGGTCAACCTGGCCGCCGAGCACCTGCGGCTCCACCAGCTCCGCCTCGCTCGCGCCGGGCTCCTCCCGCACCGCCTGCGCCGCCCGACGCGCCTCGGCCTCGGAGCGACGCTGCCCGGGCCCGACGTGCCGATGCACCCTCTCCGGACGCGGCACCTCGGGAGTGGTCACTCCCCGACCACCCAGCATCGTCATCACCTCGGGAACGACCTGCTCGGCCGGAACCCCGTGCGAAAGCGCGAGCATCCGCAGCGCCTGCATCGCCTCGATGCTCAGCCCGCCGTACTGCCCCAGGATGAGCATCGCGCCACGCTCGAACTCCGCGCGGGAAGCAACGTCCAGCTCCGCCGCGGCGGATTCCGCCCGCGCGTGCGCCAGCGGGGTCCGAATGGGGCTTACCGAAGCGAGCGGCATCAGCAGCCGCGCCGCCGCAGCGTGCAGAAGAATCCGCACCTCCGACGCCTCCGGCGAGCCGCCCAACCGGTGAGCCGCGACCTGCGCGAGCCGGGACCGCAGCGCGTTGAGCACCACGCCCCGCTCCACATTGTCCTCTGGCAGCCCCAGCAGGGTGCGTGGGTCGCTCTCATCCCCGGGAAGGTCCAGGAAGATGGTGAGGGCAGGAGGCCGTGCAGGCGTCGCTTCGCTCACCGGCCACCCCCTTGACCCGCCGCCGGGGACCCCGGTGCTGGGGCCGGCACGGGCAGCTGATCCTTGAGGGCCGCGATCTTGCCGCCCCACTCGCCCTTGCCGCCCTCAGGGTGCAGCAGCATGTGCTGCTGGTACACAGTCCAAGCCAGGGGACTATCCACCTTGATGAGCAGCCGCAGCGACTGGTACCGCGCCTCCAGCCACTGATCGGTCCCCTCGTCGAAGTTGGTCAGCAGTTCTTCCCACGCACCCTTCGCACCCTTGAGATCGCCTGCGTCCTCCAGCAGCACGCCCAGGCGGCGCAGGCTCGCAAGGGTGCGCGTGCCCGAGTCCAGCTGCGCCCTGTCCACCCGCACCGCCAGCGTCCGCATCTGCTCGCTGCGCTCCTTGTCCCACAGCAGGGCCGCCGCCTTCGCCGTCTGATCGCGGACGTAGTCAAGGCCCTGGGCGCGCGGGCCGCCGGACCCGGCCGAGTCGATGATCCGTGCCCCGAAGCGCACGACGTCCTTCGCCAGCCTCAGGTCGTCCTCCGCGATCCTCCAGCGGTCCACGCTCCGCTGGAACAGCAACCGGTCCGCCGCGACCGCGAACGGCCCGCTCGCCCCCTGGAGTGCCGCCGCGATGGCGTTGATCCTGGTGTCATCTTCCCGAGCCAGCGCGATCTGGAGCCTGCGGAACGAGACCTCGTCCCTGATCTGCTCCAGGGGTGTGCCCGTGCGCGACCCCACCTGGTCGATCAGGTCCAGGGCCGCCTCCACCCGGGGCAGGTCCGGCACACGCAGCGAGAGGATCGCGTCCGCCAGCTGCCGTGCCCTCAAGATCACGGACTGCGCCGCCTCCCTTGCCCGCGCCTCGTCACCCGCGCCCGCACGCGTCGCCGCCGCAAAGTCGGCCCGGATGACCTCCTCCGCAACATCAGCAAATCGGAGCGCGGCAAACTCCCGCTCGCCCGCGCCCGCACGCTTGTACGCCGAGTACAGCAGCCGCGACGCCTGCCGACGGGCCGCCGGATACAGGCCCGACTCCGCGGGCACCTTCATCAGGATCTCGGTCGCCTCCGCCTCGCTGATCCCGTCCCCTCCCCGCAGCAGCAGCCGCGTGGCGTTCTCACTCCCCGGAAAACTCCGCAGGTAGAGGGTCGCCAGCCGCTTCCGCCGGTCGGTAAGCCCGGTCGCACCCCGCTCCATCGCGCCGTCCAGCGACACCACGGCGTACCACAGCGCATCCTGCTGCAGCGCAGGCCCGCGCGACTTCCCGAACGCCTCCTCGAACGCGTCCGCCGCCGGTGTCATGTCCCCGGCGTAGTAGAGCGCGAGCCCACGACGCAGCAGCGTCTGGCCGAGCTGATCCGGGAACTGCGATGAGTCCCGGGTCTCCGCCGCGTCGGCGAGCAGCTTCGCCGCATCGCGGTACGCGTTGATGACCGGGGCGTCCTTCGCCGGCTCGTCCGCGGACGCACCCGGCGCCAAACCCGCCTTGTGCGCCGCCCTGGTCTCCTCGAACGACTGGATGGCCCGCACGTACGCGACGATGAAGCCCTCCCGGCCGATCGGAAGCGTCCCGTACTTCTTCACAAGGTCCACCACCTGCGACACCTCGCCCCGCGCAATGAGGTCGGACAACGCCGCCTGCGCCATCTCATTGGCCGGCTGCCGGAACGCGCCCCGCAGGTCCTCCCGGCGCAGCGCCTCGAGCGTCAGCACCGCAAGCAGCCTCGCCTCCGAGGTCGTCAGCAGCGACACACCGCCCCCCGCCGCCGTCCGCCGCGTCCGGAGCACGCCCGTCGCGTCCGCCCACCGGTCCGCCACCACCATCACGATCATCTTCCGGGAAAACAGCTGGTCCTCCACCCCCGCCGGCAGATCCTCCGCCGCCTCCATCGCCTCGATCCAGCGCAGGGCGGCCACGTCGTCCCCCGCGAGCGAAGAGGCCAGCGCGCACCCCATCACCGACCGGGCCACGTGCTCGAACCGGAGCAGGTTCTTGGGCATCCGGTCCAGGCTCGCGGGCTTCCCCGGCGGCGCATTGAGCAGCGTGCCGAACGCCACTAGCGCCTGCTGCGCGTCGCTCTTGTGATCACTCAGCAGGCCCGTGTAATAGCTGGTCCACCCGTCGTAATACCTCGCCAGGGAACGCAGCCGCCGGGCCTCCGCCAGCTGGGCCCGCACCACCGGCGCCTCGTCATCGCCGACCGTCTCTTCCTTGCGTTCCAGGGCCGTCACCCGCTCATGCAGCTTCGCGCCGATCGACGCGAACACAGGACCCACCGCCCTGAACACGCGCAGCGCCTCCACCACCTCCTCGTCCTTCACCAGCCGCAGGCGGAAACGCTCCGCGATGTCCTCCGCCGACAGGTACGACGCCTTCGCCAGGTCGATCCGCAACTCGGGGTTGTCCGCGGTAGGGACGCGGTCCAGCAGCTCACGCGCCCTCGCCTCCACCGCGGTGCGTTCCTCCCGGGTCTTCGCCCGACCAAGCAGCTTCACGTACAGCCTGCCCAGCCCCTCGGCCGCCTGCTCCCTCGCCGGCGAAGGGGCGTGCTCAACGCGCTCCCGCAGGTGGGCCGCGAGCACATCCAGCAGGTCCAGGTCCGCCAGGTACGACGCCACCGCCTCGTCCCGCACCTCGGCCGGTGTCTCGTCGGGCTCGTCCGCCTGCTGCGCGCCCGCAGGCAGGGCGCACCACCACCCGCACACGAGCACGACCGCCACCGCCCGAACTCGCCGCGCAAAGCCGCTCACTTGCCACCCCCGGCCGGCGCACTCTCCCGAAGCCCGCGCAGCGCCAGCGCAGGGTGCCCGGGGAACCGCTCCGCTAGCTCCCGCCACACGCGCGCCGCCGCCTCGGTGTCACCCGCCTGCTCCATCGCGCGCGCCACGTCCACCAGCGCCACCCCCGCCAGGTACGGGCTCACCGGCTCCAGCCGTGCCGGAACGTGCATCAGGTTGACAACCCCGCGCAGACGCTCCTCCCCGTCCCCGTCCAAAACCTGCGACCTCCCCAGCGCCACCCGACACCACGCCTCCGTCCACTGCGCCGGGAGCACCTCATCTCCCAGGCGCGCCGCCAGGTTCGCCCGCGCCGCCGCACGCTCGTCGCGCGTGCCCGCCGTCGCCGCAACCACGTCCCACACCAGGGCCGCACCAGCGTCGGTCTCCGAACGCGCCGGCATGTGCACCGACCTGCCCATGGTCGACGCCGCAGAAGCACGGTACAACTCCGCCAGCACCCCCGCCCTCTCGCCGGCCCCGCCCGTGCCGGCCGCGGACGCCGGCGCAACCATCGCCTCCACCGCCGGGCTGGGAATCCAGATCGGCGGCAGGCCCGGCGCCAGCCCCGTCTCCGCGTCCACCACCGCCGGCACCACGATGCCGTCCGCCACGAGCGTGGGAGTGTCGAACACCGTCTCCTTCGCGCCCGATGCCACCAGCGCAAGCCAAGGCCTCACCGCCGCCGCCTGCGCCTGACGCGACAACCGGCACCGCAGCAGCCCCGACGCCACCACGCCCGCCGTCGCCCCCTGCTGCCCCTCGTACCGGGAGAACAAGGACTCGAACAGCGGCTCCGCACCCGCCGTATCACCCCGCGCCAACCGCGACCTTGCCCGCCACGCACTCTCCGCGACCGGGCTGAACGCCGCCGCGCCCTCCACGCCCTCGACCGACGCGACACGGTCCCATGAGATCACCACGCGCTCGGGCTTCTCCTGCCCCGCGACGTCCACAGAGACGCCCTGCGCATCCGCCCCGGACACCACACCCGCCGGCGTGGCCTCCCCTCCCCTCAGCACGACCCGCCCGTCCGCCACCGCGCACGGGCTCACCGCCGCGCACGCACAGACCGCCAGGGGGATGAGAATCCGATTCGTCATGGCCCGGCAACAAACGTGTACGTGCCCTTGGACTTCTGCGCGATCTGCTTCATCAGCACCTCGCCCGACTGGCTCGCGAAGCAGATGCAATGCACCGGCACAGGCTGCGGCAGCTTGGACTCCATCAACGCCACCTCCTGCACCACCGCCTCGTCGAACTCACCGTCCGTCATGAAGTAGATGGCGTCAGGCCTGGGCCGCAGCTCGCCGAACACGACGTGGAACGCCGGCAGCGGCAGCGTGTTCGAGCCCATCCCCTGCGCCTCGATGAACGGGTACATCTTCTTGCGCCCGGCGCTCGTGGCCTCGCGCCACTCCTTCCGCCCGCCCAGCACCGTCGTCGTGTCCGAGAACGTCACGATGATGAACTCGTTCGTCTCCGCCATCCGGTCCAGGCTCTCCCGCAACTCCTGCTTGAGCCGCGCGATCTTCTGCCCCTCCATCGAGGCGGAAAAGTCGACTATGAACGCGAACCGCGTACCCGCCGCCTCCACGCCGAAGAAACTCGTCCCGCCCCCGCCGCCCGTGCCCCCGGCTCCGCCCATCGATCCTTCAGGGCCCCCCGAAATATTGCCACCCCCGGAAATCGCGCCCACGTCCGACACGTCCCCCAGGCTGACACTGCCCGAATCGCTCGGCCCCACCTCGGTCAGCGATGGCACGGCCGCGTTGCTCGCCGCCACCTCGTTCGCGATCGCCGGCACATTCACATCCAGCCCGTTGGCCTCAACCCCCTTGAGGTCCCCTTCGGAAAGGATCGCCATTTCCACCGGCCCCTCGCCCTCGCCGATCACCGCCGCCCCGCCCCCGTGCCCAATGGTGATGTACCGGGCGATCACTCCGCCCGTCAAGTGAAGCACGATGGAAACCACGAACGCCAGCACGCTCACGCGCAGCAACCACTTCGCAGCCACGTCGCGCAGTCGGGGCGGCAGCGTCGCGTCACGCTCCATCGTGGGGTCCGGCTGGATGGAATCGTTTTCGTTCATGGCCCGGGATTCGATGCCTCCTGCCTCGACGCCACTCGACCGCGAGCCGGACGTTCGTCCTGGCCCGGACACGGCCCCCGCCGGCACTCCGCCGACAGCCTCTGCCCGTCCACTGTATCTATACCGGTGGACCCCCCCACCCGTTGCCGTACACTGCCACAATCTGTCACCCCGCACACCCTGAAAGGCCCCCATGCCCACCCGCAACGGCCCCCCCTCCTCCCAGGAAACCCACCCAAAGCCCTCCAGGAAGCCGTCGCGCGTGCTGCTCAAGATCTCCGGCGAGTCCTTCTGCCGCCCCGGCGGCTTCGGCGTCGATCCTAACGAACTGGACTTCATCGCCTCCGAAATCAAGGCAGCCCACAAAACGGGGGCCCAGATCGCAGTCGTCGTCGGTGGCGGCAACATCATCCGGGGCGCAGAACTCGCCCAGGCCGGCCACATCCAGCAGGCCACCGCCGACTACATGGGAATGCTGGGCACCGTCATCAACGCCCTGGCCCTCAAGGAAAAGCTCGTCAGCATCGACGTGGACTGCCGTGTCATGTCCGCGATCGAAGTAAGGGCTGTCGCCGAGATGTTCATCCGCAACCGGGCCCTGCGCCACCTTGAGAAGAAGCGCATCGTGATCCTCGCCGCCGGCACCGGCAACCCCTTCTTCACCACCGATACCTGCGCCGCCCTGCGGGCGGTCGAACTCAAATGTGACATCCTCCTCAAGGCCACCAAGGTGGACGGTGTGTACACCGCCGACCCCAAGAAGGACAAGTCAGCCACTCGCTACGACAGCCTCACCTACGCGGAAGCGCTCTCCAAACGCCTCAAGGTCATGGACATGACCGCCCTCGCCATGGTCCAGGAGCACGAAGTCCCCGTCATGGTCTTCGACTTCAAGAAGCCCGGCAATATCGCCAGGGCGGTGGCCGGCGAAGCGCTCGGCACCCTCCTCTCCAAGGGCTGACCAACCCCGACCCGGACCTTCATCAACCATGCGGCAAGGACGCCCACAACCACCCCAGATCCCGTTTACCAAGGTCCACGGACTGGGCAACGACTTCATCCTGCTGGACGCCCTCGCCAACCCCGCACTGGCCGAACTTCCCATCCCCTCCCTCGCCCCTGCATGGTGCCACCGCCACACCGGCATCGGGGCCGACGGCGTGCTGCTGCTCATGCCCCCCAGCGTCCCGGAAGCATCCGCCCGCATGCGCATTTTCAATAGCGACGGCACCGAGGCCGAAATGTGCGGCAACGGCATTCGCTGCGTCGCCCGCATCATCTCGGAACGGCACGGCCGTTTGTTGGCGCACGATCATGTCCACGTCCAGACCGGCCCGACCGGAAGGAACAGGCTGCTCGACGTCCGTGTCCAACGCGCAGCGCAAGGAGAGTTTTTCGCAGCAGAGGTCGACATGGGACCGCCCGGACATGACCACCGCGATGTCGAACTGAGCGTCACGGGCAGGCCCCACCCGCTGCAAGTCACCTGCGTGTCCATCGGCAACCCGCACGCCGTGCTGTTCGTCGATCAGGTCGAGTCAGTCGAGTTGCAAGACCTGGGGCCGAAGATCGAGCACCACCCCGCGTTCCCCCACCGCACCAACGTGCAGTTCGTGCAGACCCAATCGCCCGATCATGCTTCCGTCCGAACCTGGGAACGTGGCGCCGGCCCGACGCTCGCATGCGGCACGGGCGCATGCGCAGCGCTGGTCGCGGGCGTGCTCAAATGCCGCTTGTCACGCGCTGCTGTTGTCAGCCTGCCCGGCGGCGACCTCCGGATCCGCTGGGACGAGTCTGACGACCACGTCCTCATGACCGGACCCGCATCGGTCGCGTTCGAGGGTGAAATCAGCCGGTAGTCGCGACCGGTTGACCGGCCCACAACCCTACTTCACCTCGACCAGCCGCACATTCCTGAACTCGATCGGCGCCCCCTCACTCTGCAGCGCGATGAACCCGGGGACCTCCTCGCAGTCCCACGCCCTGTTCACCTCGTCGCCGTTCACCCGAAGCGACACGTCCCCCTTGTGGACGATGATCTCGTACTCGTTCCACTCGCCCACAGGACGCTCATTGGCGTGCGTGTGCCTGGTGTTCCGCCCCTTGAGGCGGCCGACGTCCGTCGTCATTTTCACGCTGTCGATGTTCCAGAAGTCGCCCGCATGCCCACCCGCGAGCTGGGCCTCGATGCTCTTGGGCCACACCTTGTCCTCGCCGACGACGCGCAGCAGCACGCCGCTGTTGGGGTCCTTGGCGCCGGCGTCCACCCAACGCCATTCCAGCTTGAGCACGTAATTGCTGTACGCCTGCTCGGTACGCACGTACCCCGCCGGGGTCCCCCTGCACGCGAGCACGCCATCCTTGACGCTCCACACCGCCGCCTGATCCTTCCCCTCCTTCGCAAGGTCGGGCACCACAGCCTTCCAGCCGGCCATGGTCTTGCCGTCGAAAAGCAGCTTCTGGCCCGCCATGGGCGCCGAAAGGTCGCGCACCTTGATGTTCCGGTACCACACCGTGTCACCGTGGTCCTGCAGGGCAAGATACCCCTTCTTCTCCAGACCAAAGCCCGGCCACTGCTTGAACTTGCTCCCGGCAATCATCTCCTTCCAGTGGTCGTCGTCGATCCGAGTCTCGATCACCTTCACGTTGTCCAGGTAGTGCTGGAGCACGCCGTTCCTGATCCGGATGCGCGCACTGTGCCACTCCTCGGGCTTCACCTTCGGCTTGTCCGCCGGCGCGGCGATCATGTCGTACAGCGCACCCACAGAGTGCTTGGCGTCCAGCCCGTCCTTGTGCCCCTCGTCGTCGAGCACCTGAAACTCCGGCCCCGTCATCCACGGATAGTCGTTCGCCTCAGAGCACCGGTACATGATGCCCGAATTCGCGCCCACCGAGCACCGGAAGTCCAGCGAGAGCTCAAAGTCCTCGTACTGCTCCAGGGTCACAATGTCGCCCCCACCGCCGCCCTTCTCCACCTTGAGCGCACCATCCTCGATCACCCAGCCCTTCGATGGAAACCCCGCCTGCTTGAACCCGCGGAAGCCCGCCGTCGACGTCCCGTCAAACAGCACCCTCCACCCCGCGGCCGATTCCTCCGGCGTCAGCGGGTCCGCCGCACAGACAAACGGGGAACAGGCAATCACAACCGGGGCGATGAACGCGAGCATGCGCATGAGGGATTCCTTTCAGGAGCGGTCAATGGACCGATACGCGAGAGCGTATTCCCCCCACGGCCCGCCCAGCCAGCCTCCGCCCCCGTGGTACTCTGGCCCCGTTGCAGCGACCGCTCCTCCACGGCCGAGCCCCCTACGAACCCCTCCGCCCCTGGGAGCGCACGGGCATCCTCGCGCTCCTGTCCCTCCTGCTGGCATTCGGGTTTGTCACGCTCCACCGCTCGGCGTTCCTTGACAGCAGACGCACCGACGCCGACGTGTACTTCCGCGCCGCCTGGGCCCTGCGCACGGACCAGGACCCCTACACCGTCGCGGACACCAACGGATGGACGTACCTCTACCCGCCCCCTCTCGCCATCGGCACCATGCCCCTCGCCCAGCCGCCGCCGTGGGGACCCGGAACTGAGAACAGGCTGCACTGGGGCGTTACCTACCCCGTGGCCATCGTGCTCTGGTACGCGCTGAGCGCAGCCCTGCTCCTCTGCAGTGTGCACTGGCTCGCCCTCGCCCTCGAACGGTGCTCCCCCCACGCCCTCACGCGCAACCCCGGATTCTGCACGCGCCGCTGGTGGGTGAACCGCGTTGGCCCGCTCCTCTTCTGCCTCCCCGCGGTCTGCAGCACGCTGGTCAGGGGCCAGGTCAACATCCTGCTGCTGGCCTGCGTCTGCGGCGTCGCCCTCCTCCTCAGCCGCAAACGCCCCCTCGCCGCAGGCGCCGCCATCGCAGCCGCCGTCTGCCTCAAGCTCTTCCCCGCGTTCCTCCTCCTCCAGGCCGCAATCACCCGCTCCGGAAGACTGATCACCGGGTGCCTGCTCGGGTGCGTTGCCCTGCTCGGTGTGCTGCCCCTCGCCATCCTGGGGTGGGAGCACTCTGTCACCGTCACCAGGTCATTCATGCAGACCATGCTGCTCCCAGCACTGGGCATCGGCGGCTCCGACGCCAAGCACGACGAGCTCGCCCGGGCATTCAACAACCAGTCGCTGCTGGCGATCCTGCACAACTGGCGCGATTGGCGTTCCGTCACCGTCGACCACATCATCCGCCCCAACGCGACCGACAAGTCGTTGTTCCTGCTCATCGCCGCCGTGCTGGTTGGATCGGTGGTCGCCGCGGCCTTCCGCGCTGGACTGCACCGCCCCAACCCCCCCCTCCGTAAGACTCTGCTACTCCTCTGCGTTCTGACGACGCTGATGCTGGCCCTTTCCCCCGTCTGCCACAACCACTACTTCGCCCTCCATCTCCCCCTGCTCGCCTGCCTCTTCTCCATCGCCCAGGACCGCGCACGCACCATCGACATGTCCCCCCCGGTATGGGTCGGGCTCGCAGCCTACTTCCTCCTGGGTGTACTGCCACGCCTGCCAGGGCTTGAAACAGTGCTCAAGCCCGCCGGACTGCACATGCTGGTAGGCCTGGCACTCACCGCCGTGGGAATCTGGAAGCTGAACGCAATGAAAGCCACCTGATTAGGCGATTTTTCCCCCGCCACCAGCCTGCCCGGCGTTCGAATCGAGCGAATTCCGGCGAACCCACTACCCCGACTTCCCGGCGATCTTCGCCATAACTAATTACACATAAGCCACTTATGACGACTGACGCAAATAGCGCAGATTTTCTGACCACTTTTCTGGCATCTTCCAATTCCTGTGGCATGTTCTAGCTGTCTTGTCTCTCTCTCCTCCTATGACTCGGCTGCGGGCGGAAACGCGTAGCCGGGTTTGAAAGAAACCTGGGTCTCTGATTCGGGTCTCTTGACGAAGTCTTGTCTCTCTCTCCTCCTATGACTCGGCCACGGGCGGAAACACGTGGCCGAGTTTGTTTTTGCGCCGACCAGTCCCCGCCGCTATGCTGCGGCTCCCGCCTCGGAGAGGCCGGGTTGGAGGCAGGATGCCCGGCGCGGACGCTCCCCCGCCAATCCAGACCGTGACAACGCTGCACGCCGCAGACTGGGGCGTGCTGACCCTCTACGCCCTCCTCCTCCTGGGGGCCGGCTGGTGGTTCTCACGCCGAAGCGCGAAAGACTCCAAGAGCTACTTCCTCGCAAACCAGACAATGCCCGTCTGGGCGGTCGCAATATCCACCCTCGCGACCGCACAGTCCGCGGCAACATTCGTCGGCGTGCCCGAGGACGCCTTCGGCGGAAACCTGACATATATCTCCGCAAGCATCGGGGGCATACTCGCCGCCGTCATCCTCGCGTTCACATTCATCCCCGCCTACTACCGGCTGGGCGTCTCCACCCCGTACCAGCTCCTTGAGACCCGCTTCGGCCCCGGCGCCAAGCTTGTGACCACCAGCGCGTACATGTTCGGGCGCGTCTTCGCCAGCGGCGCCCGCATTTACGTCGGCGCCATCCCCGTCGCCCTCGCCTGCTTCGGCAATCTCAGCCCCACCACGCTCGCCATAACCATTGCCGGCTTCATGGTCTTTGCCATCCTCTTCACCCTGCGG
This sequence comes from Phycisphaerales bacterium, assembly GCA_046350475.1. GTDB lineage: Bacteria > Planctomycetota > Phycisphaerae > Phycisphaerales > UBA1924 > BJHL01. The sequence continues at coordinate 193,286 of JAXMAJ010000003.1, forward strand.
GGCGGGCTGGAGAGTGTGATCTGGACCGACGTCGTTCAGGTAGGCGTGTACATGGGTGCCGCCCTCGTCAGCGTCGTCATCCTGTGGCACGCCATCCCCGCCGGTTTCCCTGCCGTCCTCGAAGCCCTGCGCACCGGCGGCCCCGACGGCACCTCCAAGCTCACCGTACTCAGACTAGGTCTCGACAAAGCGTCCCCCCTCGGGATCGACCTCGCCGCGCCGTTCACCCTCATCACCGCCTGCACCGGCTGGGTGCTGCTCAACCTCGCTGCGTTTGGCACGGACCAGGACCTCACCCAACGCATGCTGACGTGCAGGAACGCCCGCGAAGGAGCCCGTTCCGTCATCGCCAGCACGCTGGTCGGAATTCCCGCCGTAGTGATCTTCTCCCTCATCGGCCTCCTGCTGTGGGTTGTCTGCCGCCGACCCGACCTCATGGGCGGTGCCATCCCCCCCCACCTTGCCGGCGACCCCAAGGGACTTCTCCTCCGCTATGCCACGAACTCCGGCGTGTGGGGCTTCGCCGGCCTCATCGTCGCTGGAGTGCTGGCCGCAGGCCCCGCAGGCATCAACGCCAGCCTCAACAGCATGGCCGGCGCGTTCATCAGCGACATCTACCGCCCCGCCCTCGCCCCGGGCAAGCCGGAACACCATTACGTCGCCGCGGGACGCTGGGCCGTCGCCGCGTGGGGCCTCGTGCTCGGAACATTCGCCGTCGCCTGCATCTGGTGGCAGCAGCACAGCGGCGAGAACATCATCAACTTCGTCCTGGGCGTCATGGGCTTCGCCTACGCAGGGCTGCTGGCGACCTTCCTCACCGCCCTCTTTACCCGCCGCGGCAACACCCACTCGGTGATCGCCGCCATGGTCGTCGGTTTCCTGATCGTGCTTGCGCTCCAGCCCAACATCTGGGCGTGGTGGACCGCGAAGACCGCGTGGACCAGCGCCCACCTCGCTCCCCTCAAACTCGCCTCCCCATGGCGCTTGGTGATCGCAACGACGATCGCCTTTGCTGTCTGCGCAGCTCCCCACAGCGCTCCACGGGGGTCCCGATGAACCCCGTGCTCGCCGACCTGCCCCCACTGCTGCTGCCATCGCCGGCCCGGCTCGTCAGAACGCCCGGCTGGGTCACACTCCGGCCGGAGACGGTCGCGTGGATCAACTGCCGCGACCCGTTCAACCACGCAGACCAGCTCCCCGCGCAGGTTTCCTGCCGCGTCACCGGCGGCTGGTGCGGCGCCACATCGGTGGATGCCCACTCCTACCGCATTCGCACCGGCGCCCCAGCCTCCCCCGCCGGCCTGGAAGTCGAAGCCCCCAGCGCTGTCGGTGTCCGCTACGCGCGCGCAACGCTCCGGCAACTCCTCGTTCAGTACGCCAACCCCGACGCGCCCCGCCTCCCCATGCTTGATATCACCGACGCGCCCGCCTTCCCCACCCGGGGCGTCATGCTGGACGTGTCGCGCTGCAGAATCCCCACGATGGCGGAGTTCGCCCGCGTCATCGACACGCTGTGCGACCTCAAGTGCAACCACCTCCAGCTCTACACCGAGCACACCTTCGCCTACCGCGGCCACGAAGCCGCCTGGAGCGGCTGGGACCCGCTCACCCCCGACGAAGTCCGCACCCTCGACGCCCTCTGCTCCTCCCGGGGCATCGAACTTGCCGCCAACCAGAACTGCTTCGGCCACCTCGCACAATGGCTGAAGCTCCCCCAGTACAAGCACCTCGCCGAAACCCACGGCGACTGGGTCTTCGACGTCTGGCCCCGCAGCGGACCTTTCTCGCTCTGCCCGACGGACCCCGCATCCCTGGGCTTTGTGGAGGAACTCCTGGACCAGCTCCTCCCCTGCTTCACCAGCACGCTCGTCAACATCGGCTGCGATGAAACCTACGACATCGCCTACGGACGCAGCAAAGGTGAGGTCGCACGCCGCGGTCGCGCCGCTGTATTCCTTGAGTTCGTCGAGAAGATCTGCGCACTCTCCCGCGCGCACGGTAAGCGCCCCATGTTCTGGGGCGATATCGCTCTCTCCCACCCCGAGTGTGCGAAGAGCATCCCGGAGGACACCATCTCCCTCGCCTGGGGTTACGAGCCCGACGCCCCCTTCGCCGCGTGGTGCGACACCCTCCGCAGCGCCGGCCGCGAAGCCTGGGTGTGCCCCGGCACCAGCAGCTGGTGCAGCATCGCCGGCCGCACCACCGAGCGGAAGGCCAACGTCGAACGCGCCGCCCGCGAAGGCGCCGCAGGCGGCGCGACCGGCCTGCTTGCCTGCGACTGGGGTGACTTCGGCCACTGGCAGCAGTGGCCGGTCGCCGTCCGCGGCATCGCAGACGGACTCGCCGCCGCCTGGACCGGCGCACTCCCCGACCACCGCGCCGTCGCCCTCCACGCTCTGGCCGACACGACCCTGACCGCCGCACACTGGCTCGACGAACTGGGCGACGCCGACCTGCCTTTGCGTGAAACCTGCCTCGGACTGTCCCGCCCCGGGCACGCCGGACGACTCCGCAACCAGTCCGCCTGCTTCGCGGACATGCGCATCCCCCTCGGCGAACCCAGCGACGTCGGCCCCGGCCCCCTCTGGAACGCCGCGATGGAGCGCACCCTCGAACTCTCCGCCCGCGTGCCCACCACCACCGAACCCCTGGTGAACCAGGAACTCAAGCACACCGCCGCCCTCACCCTCGCCCTCGCATCCCGCGCCGTGCTGCGACGCATGGACACCCCGCCGCGTCACCTCCACGCCGCGTGGTTCCGGGACTGCGTGCTCAGCCACCGGCACCTCTGGCAGGAGCGCTGCCGCGAAGGCGGCCTGGCGCAAAGCTGCGTGTTCTTCGACCGCATCATCCAGGAACTGGAGGCCGCGCCGTGAGCAAGCCGCGCCGCATCGTCGGCTGCATGACCGGCACCAGCCTCGACGGACTCGACTGCGCCCTCCTCGAGGTGGCCGGCGACGGCCTCTCCATGCACGCCACCTTCGTCCGCGCCTCATCCACAGACCTGGGCGCCCTCAAGGCCCCCCTCCGCGCAATCGCAGACCAGACTCCAGCGACAGCCCGCGACCTCAGCCGCGTCCTCCGCGACTTCTCCCTCTTGCACGCCGACGCCATCCGCCTGCTCCTGGACGGCGAACGCTGCGACCTCATCTGCGTCCACGGACAGACCGTGTTCCACCAGCCGCCCCTCTCCTGGCAGCTCTTCCAGCCCGCGCCCCTCGCGCACGCTCTCCGCACCCCCGTCGTCCACGACCTCCGGCAGGCGGACCTCGCCGCCGGCGGCCAGGGGGCGCCCATCACCCCCATCGCCGACCTCGTGCTCTTCCAGCACACCGAACCCCGCACCGCCATCAACCTGGGCGGATTCTGCAACCTCACCAACCTCCCCGCCCGCGGCGGGACCACCGCCGATATCGCCGCCTGCGACGTGTGCGCGTGCAACCAGCTCCTGGACGCAATCGCCCGACAGTTCCTGGACTCGCCGTTCGACACGGACGGCGCCGCCGCCGCACGCGGCTCCATCCACGAGCAAACCCGCGAGCAACTCACCGAAATGCTCCGCCAGCAGCTGACCTCCCGCCGCTCCCTGGGCACAGGGGATGAACTGGCCTCCCTGCTCAACCTCCTGCCGGCCCGCACCGGCGCCGACCTCGCCCGCTCCGCCTGCGAAGCCATCGCCGATGTGGTGCTCCGCACCCCTGGGCTCTGCACCGGAACCCCGGTCCTTGCAGGCGGAGGCGTGCGCAACCGGACCCTCCTCCAGGCGTTCACCCACCGCGACCCTCGGACAACCACCACCACCGCGCTCGGCATCCCGGCCGAATTCCGCGAAGCCGCGTGCTTCGCGGTGCTGGGCGCACTCTGCCAGGACCGCGTGCCCATCACGCTCCCGCAAGTCACGCACCTGCCCCGTGGCACCCCCGCACCTCTGGCAGGCGCCTGGGTGTTCCCGGCGTAGCCGGGGCGCCTACGCCCGCGCCCCGCGCCACGCGCGCAACGCCCCCTCCCGCGAGACCTCCTCAAACCTCACAGAGAACCCCGGACGCAACTGACCCACCGCGTCCAGATCCGCCGCGATCACCGACGCCAGCACGGGATAGCCGCCCGTCGTGGGATGCTCCCGCCCAAGGATGATCGCCTGGCCCCCGCCCGGCACCTGGATAAACCCCGCGCACATCGGCATCGTGAGAAGCGTCCGCGCGGGCGCCGGCAGCGCCGGCTGCACCCGCAGACGTACCCCCGCCCTGCTGCTGTCGCTCCCCACCACAAACCCCTCGGTGCACAGACGATGCATCGCGGCGCCATCAAACATCTCCGCGTGCGGACCCGGCACCACCCGCAGGCAGTCCCGGAAGACCCCGCGGGCATACCGATCAACCTGCTCCCGCGCCAACGCCGCGCCCACCGGCGCCGCCTGCCCCGGGATGTCAGCAACAGGAAGCACCGCGCCCGCCCGCAACACCGGCACCGGAAACCCAGCTCCCACGTGCGTGGACCTGGCCCCCATCGCCACCGGTGTCTGCAGCCCGCCACTGAACCCCACGTACATCCGCGCCCCGGCACGCGTGTGCCCGATGCGCAGCATGTCGCCCGGACCCAGACCTACCACGGTCCACCACGGCACCAGTTCCCGCCCACCCCCAGCTCGCTCCACCCACGCCTCCGCGGGCGCCCCGCCTACCGCCACCCGCGTGCGGCGCTCACACAAGTAGGCCCCGCCCGTCAGGGTCAACTCCAACCCCGCAGCTCCCCGCTCATTCCCAAGCACCCCGTTCACGAGTTCCAGCGCCGCACGGTCTGCCGCCCCCCCGACCGGCACTCCCAGCCCGCTCAGCCCAGCCCTCCCCTGGTCCTGAACGCTCGCCTGCAGCCCCGCATCCACCACACGCAGCCCCGAACTAGTCATGGGATCCCCCCGTGCCCGCCGAGAGTCGCGCAAACTCCCCCGCAGAAATCGGCTGAAACCTCACCACCGTGCCCATGACAAGCAGCGCTGCCGGCACCCGCAGCGGATCAAAGACCCGGACCGGAGTGCGCCCCAGGATCCGCCAACCGCCGGGCGTTGCCTGCGGATACACCCCGGCCTGAGCCCCCGCAATCGCGACGCTGCCGGCCGGCACCACCGTCCGGGGCGTCGCAAGCCGCGCCGTGTGCAACGCCGCAGGCAACCCCGCCAGGTACGGAAAACCCGGCGAGAAACCCACAAACCGCACGACATACGTCGCGCTGCTGTGCATCTCAATCACGCCCGACGGAGTCATGCCGTGGAGCGCCGCGACCTCGTCCAGGTCCGGCCCAAACGGACCCTCGTAGCAGCACGGCAGCGTCACCGTGGGGGCAGGCAAAGCAGACGAGCCCGACACACCCTCCACACAGCGTCGCACACGCCGTTCGATCTCCACCGCATCCAGGTCCGGGCCCTCGAACACAACCATCACCGACGCGTACGCCCCGACGACGTCCTCCACGCCCGGCAGGCCCTCCGCCTCGATGGCAGCCTTCACACCCACAACTCGGGCGTGCACCTGGTCAGAGTCCGCACCCGCGAACCCGAGCAGCAGCGCACGATCAGATGCCCACCTGAATGCCGGCATGCCCACAGGATAACGCGGTCCGCGTGGACACCAGCCCCTCACGCCGCTGCACGCGGCGCCTGCATCCGGCCCAGGAACTTCTGCACCTGCTCCACCACAAACTCCCGGTGCGCCGGGTTGTACGCAAACTCAAACCCCACGCCCGCGTACAGGCTCTGCGTGCTGTCGATGTGCGTGTGCGCAAACTTGCCCGTGATCGCTAGCGGGGCGGCGATCGTCGGACGCAGGTCTACACGCATCCACACCATCCGCGCCTTGTCCGCCAGCGACGCCTCGCCTTTGTCCACGATCAGGCCCAGTCCGCCCCCACCCATGTTCATCAGCCGGGCATGGAACATCGGCCCCACGTCCGGCAGCGCAAAGTCGGGGACCTCCACGTCCTTCGCCACCTCGCCCCGGCGCGACAGCTCGTCAATCTGCGCACGGTTCGCCGCCTCCGCCGCCACCACGCTCATGGGCGTCAGCAGCGGCCAGCACTCCACGCTCGGCAGACGCAACCCCGCCGTCGACACGCGCATGAACTCGCGGCGCATGCAACGCTCCACCTGCTGCGGCATCGCGATCCGCACCCCATGCACGGCCCTGAACGGACCCGGACCGTCCGCACGCGTCATCGTGCGAGTCCGGAACATCCAGCGGTTCTGGCCGATCGACATCACCCCCACCAGCGGCACGCCCTCCTGCAGCGTCACGTTCTTCCCCGCCGCCGCCGGCGTCTCCACCAGCATCTCGGAGTCCGTAATGCCCAGCAGACGCACCCGCCACACCAGGTCGGGGCTCTGAGACAGCACCGGATCCATGTCGTTGTGCGCAATCGACAGCTCGATGCCGCCGTTGCGCTCCATGATCTGCTGGAGACCGTCGCGCCAACGTTCCGTGCGTGATCTGTTCGCGGGCATGGTCTTTTCCCCGGTGTGTGCAATCCCGCTCACGCGATCGCAGCGCGGCGGTCATGAACAATCGGTCACCCGGCGCCCCCGCGACAGAACTGCGCGGACAGAGGCCGGCCAGTGTCCGAGAACCGGCGGCAGAGGCGGCACAGATTGTGGGTAGCACCACCTCAGCGGGCCGAAGCGGCCTGGGGCTGTTCGCCCGCCGCAAGCGCCTGCGCTGTCGCGGAAATATCAAACTGCAGCTTGCTGCTGTTGACGTAGATCATCGGGAACCCCGCGTCGATCCTCCGATGCTGCCCGTAGAGCTCGGTCATGTGGGCCAGCTTCTGGGCGCTGCTCACCTCGCCCAGCAACGGCTTGCTCACCCGGCCACCCCAGACCACCCGCGTGCCGTACACAGTCGTCAGGACCAGCGACTTGTCCGCCGCGTACTTCGACGCATCCACGCCCGCAACCTGCGACCCCCACGGCTGGCGCAGCAGCACCTGCAAAAGCTCCAAGCTCGCCGCCATGTCCTCACCCGCCCACGCCGCGCCGCAGTCCAGGCCGCCGTCCGCAAGCACCGGCGCCGCGCACGCAGGGTTCTCGATCACCGGGAACCGCGCCTGGCCCGCCGGCATGGTGACCGGCATCGGCGCGCCCTCCCACGAAATCAGCTGGTCCACCCCGCCCCGCCGCACCACCGCCGCAGGCACCCGCCACTGCCCGTCCACCACGATCGAATTGTTCAGGCCGCGCCGCACCACCGGCGGGCCATGAAACCACCCGGACTCCGACAGGCTCTTCCCCACGCGCGACAGACTCTCGCCCGACAGATCAGGCGCCCCGTCCATCACCGCGTGCCGCGCCCGGTCCAGCAGCGCATCCCGCTGCTGCTCCGGCACCCACGTCACAGCCGCCTGCCCCTCCCCGGGCTTCACCTTCGGCCACTGCACGATGATGGTCGGTGCAGCCGTCGGCTGCGAGACCACCACCAGGCGCTCCAACGGGCGCACTCCCACAGCCAGCACCACCAGCAGGCCGATCACCACCATCAGCACCATGAACGTTCCCAGATAGGCCAGGAACATCCGCCATGCGAACGGAGCTGCGGAGGCTTGAGCGGTTGCGGCATCACGGGCCATTTGAAGTACCTTCTTGCTTCACGCCCCGCCCACGAGCCCGGCCCGCAAGACACGGGCTCAAGACGGCGCAATCCATCACCAACCCGCGCGGATGAAACCGCCCGCGCTCGCCCTGTATCGGCCAAACGCCGTGAAAACCGTGAAAGCGCCGCACGCCGAACACCCCCCGACCCCGGGCCCGGCACACCCACCCCGACATTCACGAAACCCCGTCGCGCAGCGCCATCTGCACAAGACGCGAGGTCAACGCCGGAAAGTCCATCCCCGCGTGCTTTGCCGCCATGGGAACGAGCGAATGCCCCGTAAACCCCGGCATCGTGTTGACTTCCAGCAGCCACGCTCCGCCCGCCCCATCCAGGAGGAAGTCCACGCGGCACAGGTGCCTCACGCCCACCTCGCGGGCAACCGCAACAGCCCGACGCTGCAACGCTTCCCTCATCCCAGCCGGCAGAGCCGGGTCCGGTGTGTAACGCGTGTCGTCGCGCTTGTACTTCGCCTCGTAGTCGTAAAACTCGGCGGCCGCTTCGATCTGGATCACCGGCAGCGGCTCCCCGTCCAGCACCCCCACCGTCAATTCCCTCGCCCCCAACGCCGCCTGCTCAACCATGCTGACCCGGGCCGGGTGCGTCTTCCGGGCCTCCAGCACAGCCGCCATCGCCCTCCCCCAGTCCGGCTTCGTCCGACAGATGTGCACCCCCACGCTGCTGCCCTCGTGCACAGGCTTCACCACCACGGGCAGCGCCAGGGGCGGCTCGTCGTCATGAACGTTGAGCACCGCCGCAGGCAGCGTGGGCACCCCCACGCGCAGCGCCGCAAGCTTCGTCGCGATCTTGTCCATGGCCGTCCGGGCCGCTCGCCCACGGCACCCCACAAAGGGCCTGCCCACTTCCGCCAGCACATCCTGCAGCGGCCCACCTTCCCCCCAGGGCCCGTGCAACACGGGGAAGATGACGTCCGCGCCGATCACCTTCAGATCCGACACCCCGACTCGGTCGATCACATCCCGCCGCACCTTGTACCCCGCCACTGTCAGCGCTTCCGCGACGCCCTTGCTGGACTCCAGCGACACCTCCCGCTCGCTGTCCGGCCCGCCGCCAAGAACAAGGACCCGCGTGGTTTGTGGTGTGTGCACGGTCATGGATTCCTCACTGCGACAGAAGGGGATGCAACGCCGGACGCAATGCCGGCGGGAAACACCAGGCCGCACACGCGGCCCTCACCGGAACAACCGCCAATGGCCGCTCACCCGGACGCTGCACACGCGCGATGACCACTCTCTGACCGGGACCACACCACCACTTCCCGCTCGATCCGCACGCCAAACTCCCTCAGCACGCCCGCCGCGACCCGGTCCATAAGCCCGATGACGTCCCCCGCACGCGCTCGCTTCTTGTCCACCACGATGAAGTTGCCGTGGCGCTGGCTGACCTCGGCCCCGCCCACCCGAAGGCCCTTGAGCCCCGCCCGATCGATGAGCAGGCCGGCGGACACCCGCCTCCCGGCGTCGCCGACTCCCGCTACCGCAGCCTGCAGCGTCGGGTTCTTGAAGCAGCACCCCGCCGAACTTGCCGCTAAAGGCTGGGTCGCCGCCTTCGCGTCGTTGATCTCCTTCTTCCGCGCCGCCAGCGCCACAGGATCCCCAGGAACTAGGCGCAGATCCGCACCGGTGATGATGAGGTCGTTCAGCCCGCTGTGACGGTACGAGAAGGCGATCCCGCCCCGCTCAAGTACCACCTCGTGCCCGCCGCGGGACAACGCAAACACCCTCTCCACACTGGACGCAATCTCCCCGTACGCCCCACCCGCGTTCATCACGATCGCGCCGCCCAGCGTCGCGGGCACGCCCGCGAGCACCTCAAGCCCCCCAAGACCCGCCGACACAGTCTCATTGATCAGCCTGAACAAGTGGACCCCCGCACCTGCGTGGACCAGGCCGGTAGCGCGGTCCATGCGGACCTCCGAAAATGCGGGCGCCGCGAGCGACACCACCAACTCCTCGACGCCATCATCGTCCACCAGCAGGTTGGCCCCGTCCCCCAGGATTCGCGCCGCTGGGTCCACGGCAAGCAAAGACCGCAGTTCGCCGGGGCTCCTCGCCACCGCGAACCGGTCCGCGCAGCCGCCAACCTCGAACCACGTCCGGATCGGCACGCCCCGGAGCACAGGAATGTCGAGCGTCGCCGGCATGCTGCCCATCCTCCTCCCGCCCACGCACCGGTCACGCCACCGCGCCGGCGGCTTTCGCGGCCATGAAACCCTTCGCCACCTGCCACACCGGCCCCGCACCCATCGTGACCACGACGTCGCCGGGACGCACCAGCGTCTGCAGATGCTCCACGATCGCTTCAAACGGGGACAGATGGAGCGCCCTCACGCCCTTCTCGCGGAGCCGCGCCACCAGGTCGTCCGCCGTCACCTTCTGACGCTCCTCCTCACTGTCCCTGACGAAGTAGATGTGCGGAACAATCACGATGTCCGCCTGACTGAACGAATTCGCAAACTCCTCCAGCAGGTGCCGGGTGCGGCTGTGCTGGTGGGGCTGGAACACGCAGATCAGCCGCCCCGCCCGCGTCTCCGGCCGCTCGGCCTCCCGCAGCGCACGCAGCGTCACATCGATCTCCGTCGGGTGATGCCCATAGTCGTCGTACACACGGGCAACCCCGCCCGCCACCACCCGCTCCCCGAGGAACTGCATCCGCCGGTCGATGCCGGCAAAGTGCGAGAGGCTCATCGCCGCCTGTGCCGGCTCGGCCCCCATCCACATCGCCAGCACCAGCGCCACCGACGCGTTGAACGCGTTGTGCGCACCGGGCACGATGTTGGTCCACCGCGCAACAGTCATGTGCTGGTGCGAAAGCTGCACCGCCCGGGTGCGGGGATCAAACGTGACGACGTAGTCCGCCTCCGGGGTGAAACCGATCGTCTCGACCGCGCAGTCCAGCCCCCGCGTCACCTCGCGCCTGTGCGCACCGTCATGCGAAATCAACAGCCTCCCGCCCGCGTTCGCGTTGGGAAGCAGCTTCGCAAACTGGTGGAACGCCTCGATCACCGCCTCCAGCGTCCCGTACACGTCCAGATGGTCCGCCTCCACGCTGCTGATCGAAGCCACCGTCGGCCGGAAGTTGTGGAAACTGCGATTGAACTCGCACGACTCCGCCACCAGCAGCCCGGGCGAACCCGCCATCCTGCCCCGCGGCACCGCCGCCGCGCCCAGCCGGAACCCCGTCGCCCCCGGCGACGAATCCCTGCCGGCCAGGCACCCCAGCGCAAGCTGAGAACTGGTCGCCCCCACGATCACCGTCGGGTCCAGGCCGCAGTCCGCCAGCACACACCCAAGCATCGCCGTGGTCGTGCTCTTGCCGTGCGTGCCCGCCACGCAGATACCCGTACGCCCCAGCATGCACCTGCCCAGCGCTTCCGCGTACAGCATCACCGGAATCCCCCGGCGCTCCGCGTCCATCCACAACGGATGATCCGGACGAACCGCCGCGGACGCGATCACCAGCCCGCACTCCGCGGGAAGCAACCTGCGCGACGGGTCCGTATCCACCTCAACCCCGGCCTCCTGCAACCCCCGCGTCAGATCGCTCTCCTCCTGGTCCGTCCCGGACACCTCCGCGCCCCGGCCCTTCAGGATCCGGGCAAGCCCCGACATCCCCGACCCGCCAATCCCGATCATCCAGACATGCAAACCCTCAATGTCGAACCGGTCCTCGCGGCCGATGTCCCCCGCGAGGGAAAGCCCAGGCGAGGGCTCCACCGTCCGCTTGGGCTCGACGCTCCTGGCCAGAGAAGGGTGTTGGAATCCGCCGTCCGTAGGCATGGGCATCCTTGCTTGCTCGTGAACCGGTGCTCCGCACCGCGGGCCGGCGAACCACGCCCGGCATCCGATGCAAAGGTAGCACGCGCAGCCCCAAACATCGGCAAGGCCCAGCCCGACCGATCAATCACCAGGCGAGTTTGCCGCCGCTTACCTGCCGCCCGTCAGGCTCCCAGCCCCGGGCCGGTCCGCAGGCTTTGACTTCGCACCCTCGGCCGGCGCCGGAGGTGTCGCAAACATGCTCATCCCGCCCGAGCCCCGCATCTTCTCCAGCCGCTGAACCTCCTCCGGCGTCAGCGACCCACCCCCACCGCCGCCCGCAAAGTGGACCACGATCCCAACCGCCGCCCCCCCAACCAGCATCGCGCACACGACCACGATTGCCATCCGCGTCCGGGGGTCCATCTGCTCGATCTGCTCAGGACTCACCCGGCTCCGCTGAGTCGCCGCCCAGTCCTGGGCGGAGTGCACCGCGCCCTGGAACCGCTCCCCCAACGAGGGACCCACCCGGATGCTCGGCTTCCGCCGACTGGTGATCGCGTACACCAGATCATCGATCCGGCGTCCCACCGCGGCAAAGCGTTCCTCGCAACTCATGGCTTCTCAATGATAAACCTACCGGGGAAGGTCCCGCCCCCGTACCCCGCCCTGCGTGGCCCAGAAAAACAGCGGATACTCGTCGTCCGTGGTTATGCCCCCGCCCACCGGATACTGCCCCACAGCCTGGACAGTCGGGTGCAGGGGCGGCAAGTCCGGCGACGAGGCAGTCCCGCCGGGCACCAGGTCGGCGTTGTTGTAGTCGCTGCCCGTCGCCCGTGTCATCAGGTCGCCGATGTCCGCCTTGGAGATCGACCCATCGACCGTCGCGACATGCACCTTGGCCCGCGGGTTGTTCCAGCCCGGGGGCCGGTTCTGCGGCGCCTGAATCCCAGGACGCTTCGTCTGCGTGAAGTCCGCCCGCTCCCACAGGAAGACCTTGGCCGAAGGATTGAGCACGTTGTCCACCGTGTTCCCCCGCAGCAGTGAGGCATCCATCGGCAGCCGGTCACCCGAGTAGTACCGGTCGGGCGTGCACCACATCGTCGGCGAATACAGGAACGAACTGGGCCAGAGCATCTCCCCCGACATCGACTCCGGGTTGCGTGCCAGGGCCGACCGCATCCCCATGAGTTCCTCATCACCGGGGCTGAACATCTCCTGCGGCACGCCGTAGTTGCCGTAATAGTGGTTGAGGAAGGAATACCAGTAGAACGAGAACGCCTCCGTGTGGACCTTCGGGTCAATGGCGCTGAACCGCCATACCAGCGTCGTCCCATCGTTCTGCTTCCAGGGCGCATCCGTCCACGAAAGAGAAGGGTCGGGCCACTGCGCCCTGAACGGACAGACAAACGCGCCCTGGTTGTCCACCGTGTAGGTGAACATCACCTGCGACAAGGACCGGAGGTTCGCCACCCCGACCGTGCACCGCGCGGTCCGACGCGCCTTGCCCAGCGCAGGCAGCGTGATCGACATCAGCACCGCAATAATCGCGATGACGACGAGCAGTTCAATCAGCGTGAATGCGGATGGCCCGCTCCGCCGCCGCACGGGGACGTTCATCGTCGGCTCCTGCTGCGCCAACTCATGCCGGACAAGATAGCCCTCCCGGCCATCCAAAGGTCAAACGCTCCCCCGGACCCTTTATTCCTCGCCCCGCCAGTTCGGTTGCACCTACGATCCACGCCGCATGGCCCCCTTCCCGGACCAGAACAAGCAGACGCGTGCCCAGTTCCTCAGGAAACTGGGAAAGTACCTGCTCGGCATCGCGATCGGCTTCGTGCTGCTGGGGTTCTTCCAACGCATGCGCCAGGCAGAGGCGGCCCGCAGGCAAGCCGAGGCACAAAGCGCGGCGAACGGGCAGTCAAACCTCTTCCCGCCGCCCCCCGGCTCCCCACCCCCATCCCCCGACCAGGTTCAACAGGACCAGCCTGCCGTCGGCCGCTGAGCCGATGCGTCCCTACCCCCGCCGCACGCGATCCGCCGCCTTCACGATCGCACGCGCCCGCTTGGCGTCCACCGGATTCCCCCAGCGCCCGCCCCGCTTGATCCACGACCCCACGATCAACGCGTCCGAGTACGCGAACAGGTCCCCAAGCTGACCCGGCTCAACCCCGCTCCCCACCAGCACCGGAAGACCGACCGCCCCCCGCACCTCAGCGACGTCCTTGAGCGACGCCGGCTCGCCGGTCGCCACACCCGTCACGATCACGCCGTCCGCCAGGAAGAACTCCGCCGCCTTCGCCAGGTCCCCGATCCCCAGATCCGCGGTAACCGCGTGACTCGCGTGCTTCTTCTGCACATCCGCGAAAACCATCACATGCTCGGCCCCGACCTGCCGCCGATACCGCAACAGGTCGGGCGCCGCCGCCCGCGCCATCAGGCCCTCATCGCCAACGTGTGAGAACACGAAGTTCTCGCAACGGATGAACGACGCACCCGCCGCCAGCGCGACCGCCATGGCCTCCCGCTCTCCGTTGCTGAGCACCTGCACCCCCAGCGGCAGGTCGCCGATCGAGTCACGCACAGCCAACGCCACGGACGTCATCGCCGCCGTCACCTCCGGCCCATGCACCGTCGCGTACGGCCGATCGTGCATGTTCTCGATCATCACGGCGTCAAACCCCGCGTCGACCAGCACCGTCGCCTCCCTCGCCGCCTGGAGGACGATGTCGTGCAGCGCACGGCGATGACCCGGGGAACCAGGCAGCGCACCCACGTGAACCATGCCGATCAGAGCCTTTGTAAAGACGGTGGACCTCATGCCGCGAGTGTACCGGCCGCACAAGGCCCGCGAACCGCTAAGCCCGCGTCCCGACCTCCCCGCTCTCCGTACACGCCAGACCCAGCTGCGCCGACAGGCACCCCCCCACCACCCGCGCCTGAAAGAGCCCCACACGCCCCGCACTGAATCCGCGCAACTCCAGCCCAAGACCCTGGAGCACCATGACGGGCACCCACGCATGATCCCGCTGCAGTTCGCGGACACCAATCTCCACCACCCCCGGATCCCACTTGACCGGCGTGCTCCCTCCACCGCCCCGCACCCGCACACCCATGACGCTGACCGTGCGCAGCACCCTGAGGCCCTCCGGAGTGCGCTCCAGCACAAACCGCGTGACGCGAGTCATCAGCACAAGACCAACCAGGTCCACGCCCACGCAGAACACGATCGCCAGAAGCAGCTCCGGTGAGCGCAAGGCGGTGGGCCCCACAGCGATGCCAAAGCCGATGAACACAACCATGCTCGCCGCAAACCCCTTCGCAAGCAAGCCCCTGAGCGCCCACGAGACCGGCGTAGTCGCGAGCTCAACCACCCCGGGCCCCGGCACGCGGAGCCGCACAAGACCCACCTCCGCCGGCCCGGTGACACGCACGAGCTCATGCCAGCCCCCAGGCAAGGAATAAGCGAGGTCCTGCATACCCCGCTCTACCCACATGCGCACAGGGAGCAGCACCAGCGCCAGCACCATCGCGCACAGCCAGCCCGCCATGAAGAGCGCGGCCAACCAATCGAACATGACCGCCGCGACGGCACCGACGCCGCCGAGCCAAACCGCCGCGTACTCCAGCAGCAGCGGCGCCCCCACCAGCACCCAGGCCCAAGGTAGCCACAGGCCGGTAACGCACCACCGACGCGCCACCTCCAGGCGCATCGCGCCGGCGAGCGCCTGGTCCAGCCGCCCGCACTGGACCGCAACGTCGCTCACCTCGTCTGGTTCTCCCCCACCGCCAGCTCGTCACCGCTGATCTCACCGGCATCGATGTCACCGACGTGGTCCGGGTGCACGCTCCGCACCTCCGGCTCGGGCTTGACCTCGACAAGCGGCCCCTCGTCAGCGATGGGCCGTGCCCCCACCAGCCGCTTTTCACCACTGCCCGCATGCGACGGGCGCTCGTGCATCGCCGCGTTCCTGCCGTCTTCAGTCACCTTGTAGACCATGCCGATCGTGGTCTCCACCTCGCCCAGCAGGAGCCTGTTCACCAGCTCCACACCCTGCATCAGGCTGTGGTCGGTGTTGGCAACCTCATACTTCCACATCCCAAACCGCCCACGTGAATACACGCCCCTCGCCTCAAGCCACGGAATCACGACACTCAACACCTCGTCGCGGTCCACGCTGGGTGTCGGGTATGAGTAGTCCGCGAAGTAGCACCAGCGGCTGACGATGTTCTCCCGCTCACCGGGGTTCAGCAGCCCCGCGTTCTCCAGACCCCGAACGCACTCCTCGACCACGGCGTCCGGGTCCTTCCCGAACCTGCCCGGCGTCGGCTTCGCCGCGGACTCCGATACCTCGCACAGCAGGGAGTAGTAGTTGTCCTTGTCCGGCGTCATGAACGGGGAGTAATTCGAGAGGTAAGTCACCCGGTAGAACGGGCAGTTGGACTCCGGAAAGTACATCCAGCTCTTCGTGTCCGGCGTTCCCCCGCCCGGCCGCCTGCTCTTGAGACCAATGCCCACCATGTACCCGCTGCTGTGCAGGAGCCGCCCAGCAGCCGCGCGCACACCCGCGATATCTCCCCGAGAGTCCACGACCTTCCCCAGCAGCACGTCCACCGGCATGGTGCTCACAAGCACGTCGTACCGGTCGCTCGTGCCGTCAGCAAACCGAACCACCTTGGAATCCAGATCGATCGACGTGACCTGCTTGTTCAGCCGGATGAACGACCCCGGCCCCTCCCGGTCGCTCAGTGGGTCTCCGTCCTCTCCCCGCACCATCCCCAGCACCGGCCCGAAACGCCGGTAGAACTCCCCGGTACCTCCCCGCAGAGGGAACTTGAACTGGTTGTTGGGCCCCCACCCGAAGTCATCCGTGCCCAGGATCACGTTCTTGAGCGCCCGCTCCACATCGATCACCGCCACACGCTCACCGATCCAGGACTTGTTCATCTCCTCCGGCGGGTACGCCCACACCTTGTAGTTGTACGGCCGCATGAAGTGCTTCGCGATCCCCTCGCCAAACACCGCATCAATGAACTCTCCAAAGTTCCGGGCCGCCGCCGCGCTCGCCACCTTCCCCTTGCCATGCTGGGCCCTCACCAGCCCCGCGATGCACTCGAACGCCTCCTGTTTCGGCAGGTACCGGACATTGTTCTGGAACGGGTACGGCACCCACGTATCAAACATCCGCACCCAGCTCTCGCGGTTGTTGAGCGTGTACTCGCTCCCCATGAGCTCTTCAAAGCACCGGTCGTAGTACGTGTAGTGGCTGAACATCACGTGCCCGCCGATATCCCACGTAAAACCCTGGGGGTCGACGAACGAATGCGATAGCCCCCCGATGTACCCGTTCCGTTCGTAGAGCACGAAGTTCGCGTACCCCAGTTCCTTCAGCCGGTATCCCGCCCCCAACCCCGTGGGGCCGGTCCCGATGATGACAATCCGTGGCTGCTCCCCCGGTGCGGGGACGCCGCCCGTGGCGTGGATGAACGGAACTTTGGGCGCGGAAGACATGGGCGGAGAGGGTAGGGGCCAAGCACGCAAAGCATGCGCGTCGCGGAGCTACCTCCCCGATAGCCGCTGGAACGCTGTCCGTGTCTCTCGCCGACGATCCTGCCACACGCCATCGGGGAGGAGCACCGGGACGGCGGTCTGCCCAGCCCCGTCGTGCGCAAGCGTTGCGAGCCATTGCGCCGGCGCCCGTTTCGCTTGCTGATCTTCGATATCCAACGCGGCCCGGATGCAACCTTTCTGCATCTCGCGCCGGTCCCGGGCGTGCTCCACGACGTCCTCCAAGCGCTGCTGCACTGGGTGCAACGCCGCCATCAGGGAGGACTTGTCTTCATACCGGTCGGCGTCCACCGCCGCCATCACGTTCCCCGCGAGCATCCACTGGACCGCGTCGTCCATTTCGCCCGCGCTGGCCTGCATCCGGGCGATGAGGTACATGGACGGCAGTTCACCCCGGGCCACCGATTCCTTGAGCCACCGGATGACCTCTTCGCGGGCGGATGGGTCCAGGATTCCGGCTTCGCCGGCGGCGGCGAACATCTGGTCGAGGTCGCTGCCGGCGCGGGAGATCTTGCCGATTATTGAGGTGGCGGTGGCGGAGACTTCCCCTTGAATTGGCGACTTTGCGCCGTCGGTGCCGAGTACTTCGCCGACGATCTGCCGGCTGCGGTAATACTGGAGTTCGCCCTTGAGGGCGGTGACTTCGGCGCGGAGGGAGTCGGCGGTTTCGATCTTGTCCCGGGCGACTTTGAGTTCGTCGGAGACGACGTTGAGGCGCCAGCAGGCGACGGCGAAGGCGGTGCCGAGGGCGAGCGAGAGGCCGATTGCGGCCTTGGTCGAGAACTTTTCCATTTCCCCAGTCATCTCTGGGGAAACGTACCACTAGAAAACCATCCCTACAAGTAGCGATTCAGAATATTCCTGGGCATCAATTGGCTGACCCATAAAAGCCCCTGCTCAGGCTGACTCGACCGTGCTGGGGGTTGCCCCGGCAACTACCACAGTCGGTGCCATTGGCTTAGCTTCTACTTCTACGGACGCGCGGGGGAGGGAGTGGTTGTGTTCGAGGGGGTGGAGGGCGTTCTGTGACTTGCCCCAGCCGCGGCTTGGGGGCAGGAGGCCGATGAGGATCATGAGGGCGCTGCCGCCCAGGAGGAGCATGCGGGTGAGGTCTCCGGAGACCAGGCGTGCGAGGCGGGAGTCGATGGAGCGGCGTTCGGGCAGGTGGAGGGGCGGGGGCTCGAGGGCGGGGAAGACGCTTGCGTCGACCTGGTTGTCGCGGACGGTGCCGGGGATGGCTGCGCGGTCGGCTGGGATCTGGTTGAGCTGTGCGGCGGCGAGGGACTCGATGAGGGCGGGCTGTTTCTGTTCGATCGCGCCCATGAATTCTTCGTAGCGGGAGATGCGTTCCTGGCGGTGGGCTTCCTGGGCGAGGAGGCGGTCGCGGGTGATGCGTGCCTCGGCGGTGTCGTTGGAGGCGGAGATCCAGGCGGTGGCGCCCAGGAGGGCGAGGCCGGCCAGGAGGAATAGCCAGCCGGGGTCGAAGAGGGCTGCGGGGGTGCGGTGGTGGATGCGGTGCATGACAGTTGTGGTATCGGCTGGGGGGGCGGGGGCACCGCAGAAGCGGCCTTTGGGCGGGTTGTGGGGGTTCAGGTGCCGTCATCCACCGGGGGGGCGGGCTGGTCGCCGGTGTCCATGAAGGGGTCGGGCCTGGGTGGGGAAGCGGGCCGGGGTGTCGGGGCGGGCGTTTCCTGCTTGCGGCCGTCCTGGGCGAGGATGGCGAGGCCCCGGTAGCAGAGGCGGTTGAACTCCTCCTGTTCGATGTTCCTGGCGTGGTCGTTCTGGCCCACGCTGAAGATGTACCAGCGGCCGTCGTCGCGCTGGAGGAGCCAGGTCATGTTGAGCACGCCGGGCTCGCTGCCGCCCTTGAAGGCGACGGAGGTCCAGACGGACTTGTCGAGCGCGAGCCCCGGGTTCTTGCGCATGATGCGGCCGAGCGGCTCGTTGCGGGGGTCCTGCTCCAGTTGCCGCAGGCGCATGAACGCGTGGGCGAGCTGCTTGGCGCTGGCGAACCACTCCGCCGATTCGATGAGCCTGGGCTCGCCCCAGTCGGACGCCTGCTCCAGGTCCGGCACGAGGTCTGCGAGTTCGCCGCCGGGCGCGAGCATGGCGCGCTGGGCCTGGTCGTCGGCGTCGGTGAACTTCTCCTGGAGTGCAGCGTCCGCGGCGAGCTTGAGGGCGAAGGCCTCGCGGGTGGTGAGGAAGGGGGTGTTTCGCCCGGTATTGTCGTTGAGGGCGTTGGTGTAGGCTTCGACGCGTTCGCGGGAGAGGAGGCGGATGAGGTGGTCGGCGGCGGTGTTGTCGGAGATCGAGATCATGCCGGTCGCGAACTCTTCGAGCGGTTTGGTGGTCCCCGCGGGCAGGAGCTGCATGCGTCCGCTGGGGAGGCTCTTGGCGGCTTCCTGGATGGCGAGTTCGTCGGTCCAGGCGTGCTTGCCGGCGGCGACGTCCTCTGCGAGGGCGCCGAGCACGTAGAGCTTGAAGGTGCTGGCGACGGCGAGGACGCGGTTTTCGTTCCTGGCGGCGATGTCCATGAGGACGAGCTCGCCCGCGGGCTTGGCGGGGTCGCGGGGCACGACCTCGTAGCAGCCGAAGGAGATGTCGCCCTGCATTTCGTCCATGGCCTTGTCCATGTCCTGCCAGGAGCCGCCGCTCTCGGGGGCGGGGGTTTCTCCCCCGCCGCTGCCGCCGGCGGGCTCGAAGCGCAGTCCGGCGATCTTGCCGGACTTGTCGTCAACGATGATGAAGACGGAGAGGTACCTCTGGGTGCCTTTGGCGGAGAGCACGGCGGTCATGGTGTCGTCACGCTCGCCCTGGTCGACGGAGATGGCGCGGACCTTCTTGTTGTCGTAGACGTCCTTGCGGATGGCGGCGAGTTCGGTGAGCACGTCCTGTCCGGACACGCGTTCCAGGAACGCGTCGGTCATGCGTGAGGCGGCGGCCTCGGGCGAGCGGTCGTCCTCTTCCTCGTTCATCACGCGGAGCACCCAGCGGAGCTGCTTGCCGGCGGTGGTGCTGGGGAGGGACACTGCGGCGTCCTGCGTGCCTTCGGGCGGCCGGGCGTGGGCGCGGGCGGGCTCCAGGGAAGCGGCGACCAGCGTGAGCATGACGAGCAGCACGTTCATTGGCGGGCTCCTGAACCGGGTCGGTGTGCACTCCATTGTTACCCCCTTGGCGGTTTCTCCTGCGGGCGTTTGGTCCGCTCACCCGCGGCCCGGGCTTCCCTTACGCTGTGGCCGTGGCCCTTCAGACCGACGATGCCGTCTGCCTGCGGTGCTGGGACTGGTCTGAGACCAGCCAGACGGCGGTGTTCTTTGCGCGGGGGCTGGGGCTGGTGCGGTGCGTGGCGAAGGGGGCGAAGCGGGAGAACGCGCGGTTTTCGGGCGGGATCCAGGCGCTGACGCGGGGCGAGATGATCGTGAGCATGCGGAAGGTGGAGCGGGACCCGCAGAGCCTGGCGACGCTGGCCTCGTGGGACCTGACGGAGGTGTTCCCGGCGGCCCGGAACCACCTCTCTGCGTTCTACGCGGGTCATGCGATGATGGACGTGGTTCAGCATGCGCTCACGGACGGGGACCCGCACCCGGCGCTGTTTGATGCGCTGGTCGGCTGCACGCGGATGCTCTCGGGAGAGGCGGCGACGAACGACCGGGCGGTGCTTCTGCTGTCGTGGAGCGCGCTTTCGGAGACGGGGCATGCGCCGGAATTGTGGCGTGATGTGCGCAGCGGCGAGGACCTGACGGGGAGCGGGGCGCGCACGTTTGCGTTTGTGGCGCGGCTGGGCGGGGTCACGAGGGATGAGCAGACGGGGACGATCGGTCCTGCGTGGCGTGTGCGGGGCGAGACGGTGCGTGTGCTGCGGGACGCGGCGCGGGGCGGGGTGGCTCCGGGCACAGACGGCGCGTCGGTGGTGCGGGCGGCGAGTCTGCTGCTGATGTACTTCCGGGAGGTTTTTTCGTGCGACCCTGCGGGTGTGGGCGCGTGGCTGGAGCGGGCCCGGTGAGGCGTGGCGGGTGGCGGGGTGGGCGCGGGGCCCTTTCTTCCGCGGGGTTTTGGGGAGTGCTGTCATTTCAGGGCTTTTTGGCGCGGGGCGTGGTCCGAGAACGGCTGTTTTTGGCGGTTGCGCTGTCGGGGGTGGAAGGTGGTCGGGTTGGGGAGTAGGAAGGTGGTCCAGGTGGGGAGTGGGCGAGGAGGAGAGACGGAGAGGCGGGGTGGCGGGGTGTGTGTGGGCTGGTGGGGCGGTGTGCGTTCACGGGGCAACCCTACCACGCGGCGGGAGCGGCGCCAAGGGGGTGTGGGCGCATCGACGTGGAGTATCGCGCGCGGGGGTGGAGTCCGGAATAGAAAAGTGCATTGCGGCGCGTGAAGGCGGGTCGAGGGCTGCTGGTGCGGGAGGAGACCTGGCGGCAGCGCGTGAACGCAGGAGAGCCATCGGCGAACAACAGCAAGTCGCCGGGTCCGCGGTGCGCACATGCATCGACCTGACGGCGCAGCACCAAGGCCCGCCGTGGCCATACCCCGCCGCCACCCGCTCCTGCCGTCCCTGCTCGTGATGCTCGGGATAGAGGCTGTCTGGCTCTGCGTTCTATTGGCTCACCCGAATCGGATGACCCTGCGTGAGGTCGAGGGGCTCATCCACGGCACGGCAACCAAGGTCGGTGCGTTCTATTCCTCGCGCGGGCACTTTCCCGAGAATATCGGGCAGGCACTCGGGTCTCCCGGGCCCGCCATGGACCCGTGGCACCACGCCATCGAGTTCCGCGTCATTTCCGAGGACCGCTACGAACTACGGAGCCTGGGTCCAGACGGACAACCGGGCCGGGGCGACATTGCGCGCACTTTCAAGGTGCCGGCTCGATGACCGCGGCAAGTCGGGAGCGGCAAACTGGTGTTTTCAGCCCGCGACGATTGTCTCCTCCGTGAGATAGCGTCGGTCACTGGTACTCACCGGCCCTTCGTCCGGTCAGGAGGGCCGGCATGGGGGCGGGGCGCGTGTCAGTTGGCGGGCATGCGGGCGGCGCGGCGCCATTGCTTGAGTTGGCCGAGGTGGTAGGCCTCGTGGTTGGTGAGGAGGTTGACGGCGAGGAGGCCGATGGTGGGCGTGAAGGGCCGGTACTTATCGGGGGTGGGCCGCTGGAAGTAGTCCGCGTGCCTGGCGGGGATTATGGCGGCGAGGCGTGCGTGCCGGTCGGTGAGGCGGGCGAGGAGTTCCGCCTTGGAGGGGTAGGCGGCGGGGTTGTTGACGGGGGTGGTGCCGTAGCCGAACTGCTCGTGCTCGGCATCGACGCAGGGCACGTTCTCGTCCAGCAGCATCAGCACCAGGCCGGCGTAGGCGCCCAGGTGGGCGAGGGTCCACGCGGGGTGGTTGACGATGGTCCCGGGCTGGTCGGTCATGCGCTGGTCGGGGACGTCCTCCACGGCGTGGCGGATCCACATGAGGTTCATCGAGGTGAGGTCGAGGATGATCTTGATTGTGGGGTCCTGGGGCATGGGGAGGGTTTCGGGAGAGGAGAGCTGGGTGAAGGGAGGCTGGTGTCCGCGTAGGACCTCCTGAGCTTGCGCTCAGGGCTCTCTCAGGTGTTCGTCGGAGGCGAGGGTGGGTTGGGTGCGCGGAGGTGGCAGCCTGAGCTTGCGCTCAGGGCGCTCTGGTCAGCGCTTGTCGCGGGTGATCTGGGCGTAGGCGTTGTGGTTGTGGATGCTCTCGAAGTTCTCGCTGGAGATTTCGTAGAAGGTGATCTTTTTGTTGGCGTCGAGGGCGACGGCGAGGTCGCGGATGATGTCCTCGACGAACTTGGGGTTTTCGTAGGCTTTTTCGGTGACCCACTTTTCGTCCGGGCGCTTGAGGGTGGCGAAGACGGGGCAGGAGGCTGCTTTCTCGAGCACTTCGACGAGCTCTTCGATCCACATATCGCCTTTGAAGCGGACCTTGGCCTCGATGCGGCAGCGCTGGTTGTGGGCGCCGTACTCGCTGATCTCCTTGCTGCAGGGGCAGAGGCTGGCGGCGGGGGCGGAGACGGTCATGAGGAAGTCTTCGTCGCCGTTGGCGGTGCACTCGAAGGTGACGCGGTAGTCCATGAGTCCCGGGGTGCCGGTGACGGGGGCTTCCTTCCTGATGAAGTAGGTGAAGGTGGCGGCGAAGTGTGCCGTCTCAGCCTCGAGGCGTTCGCAGATGGCGCGGGTGATGGCGGGGATGCGCCTGGGGGTCACGGGCTCGCTGGTCTGGGCGTTCAGCACCTCGAGGAAGCGGGACATGTGGGTGCCCTTTTTGGTGTGGGGCAGGGCCACGTACATGTTGATGGTGGCGACGGTGGTCTGCTCGCCGCCGCTGCGCATGCGGAGGCGGAGGGGGTACACGACTTCCTTGACGCCGACGCGGTCGATGGCGACGTTGCGCTGGTCGCGGCTGGACTGGACGTCGGGCATGGACGCCTTGTCGGTGGGCTTGGGCGGGCGGGTCTTGGGTGATGCTGCGGTGCGCGTGGGCCTGGCGCCGGTGGGGCCGGCGGGGCTGTGGGCGGGTGTGCGGGGTTTGGTGCGGGGCATCGGGTCGTGTTTCCGCGGAAGGCGGGGAGGAAGTGGTGGGTTGCCGGGGGCGGATCGTAGGGACTTGTCGTTTGGGCGGGGGCGGGGAGAGCCGCGGCTGGAGGGGTGTGGACGTCGCGTGGGGCCGCTTCAGAGATGCCGCGGGTGTGAGGGCGTTTCGAGCGATGTCTGGTATTGGTGCCTGGGGCGTCCAGCGGGCAACGGACACTTGCGTGCGGAGGTGGCGGGCGGGGTGGACGTACGCTTGTGTTGATGGACCTGGTTTCGGCGTGCACGTACCTGGGGATTGCGCTGGCGCTGGGCCTGCTGGTGGGGCTGCAGCGGGAGCGGTCGCACTCTGGTGTGGCGGGGATCCGGACGTTTGCGTTCATTGCGTTGCTCGGGGCGCTGATGCCGGTGCTGGCGGGGCTGATGGCGGTGGCGTGGGCGTTGCCGGTGCTGGTGGGGTGCGGGCTGCTGGGAGTGCTGGGGCTGGCGTACATCGGCAACATGGCGCGGTCGGGCCCGGGCCAGATGGCGGGGGTGACGACCGAGGTGGCGATGCTGGTGATGTTCTGCGGGGGCGTGCTGTGCGGGGCGGGGGAGCCTCGGCTGGCGGCGATCATCGGGGCGGTGACGGTGGTGCTGCTGCACCTCAAGCCTTCGCTGCAGCGTTTCACGGCGGCGCTCACGGACGAGGACGTGCGGGCGGTGATGCAGTTCACGGTGATCACGCTCATCATTCTGCCGGTGGTGCCGGACCGGGACATGGGGCCGTTTGACGCGTTCAATCCGCGGAAGATGTGGATGCTGGTGGTGCTGGTGGTGGGCATCAGCCTGGCGGCGTACGTGGCGTACCGCGTCCTGGGCGCGCGGGCGGGTGCGCTGCTCTCTGGCGTGCTTGGTGGGCTCATTTCCAGCACGGCGACGGCGGCGTCGTTTGCGAGGCGCGTGCGGGAGCAGCCGGCGTCGGCGGCGCTGGCGTGCGGGGTGATCTTCATCGCGACGACGGTGCTGTATGTGCGGGTGCTGGTGGAGCTGTACGCGGTGGCGCGGGCGTCGTTTCCGCTGCTGGTGTGGCCGCTGGCGGCGCTGCTGGGGGTGTGCGGCGTGACGGCGGCGGCCGGGGCGTTTGCGGCGAGCAGGGGCGTGCAGGGGCAGCTGGCGCCGGCGAAGAACCCGTCGGAGCTCAAGAGCGCGCTGCTGTTTGCGGGGCTGTTCGCGGTGGTGCAGCTGCTGTCGGCGGCGGCGAATCACTGGGTGGGGGCGGGCGGGCAGTATGCGGTGGCGGCGGTGGCGGGGCTGACGGACCTGGATGCGATCACGCTGTCTTCGGGGCGGCTGCTGACGCAGGGGCGGATGTCGCCTTCGCAGGCGGGGACGGCGATCGTGATTGCGCTGGGGGCGAACCTGGTGTTCAAGACGTGCATGGCGGGTGTGCTTGCGGGGCCGGCGCTGGTGAGGCGGATGTGGTGGATGACGGGGGTGAACCTCGGGGCGTGCGTGCTGGTGGGGGCATTGTGGATGCCGCGGGTGGCCTCCCTGGCGGCTCCGGCGGTGGGTTTCTCGGGGCCGGGAGGCGGCGTGGTAGCGCATTCTCACCGGTAAGGGGGCGGGGGCGGGTCCGTGCTGGGTGGGCGGGCGTGGCTTGGGACGGGGCTGGGGCGGGGCGTGGCGCGCGGCGGGCTTGCGTGTGGCATCCGGGTTGCAGTCTGATCGACGTTCTCCCCGACGCTCTGCCCGAGGGTGTGGAGCGGTGAGGTAGGCGGCCCGACCCCACGCTGATCCGGCGTGACGTTCCATGGGCTGTGGTCGCCGGGAGAACCCGACCAGGTTTACCCACGTCCCAATGGAGTTTCCCGCATGAGGTGCGCACGCACGATCGCTGTCACTTTGTCCCTGATCACCGGTGGGGCCGCCCTGGGGCACAACTCGTATCTCGGCGCGTTTACCGCGAGGTATCCGGCGAGCACGCTCCCGGCGCGGATGCTGAGCGCGACCGGGAGCAGTTGCAACGTGTGCCATCACCCGGCTTCGACGTCCAGCGCGGGCAACTGCTACAAGGTGGCGCTCGCTGCGCGGATCAACGCGGGGCGGAGCATCGCGCAGGCGTTGGGGGATGTTGCGTTGCTCGACTCGGACAACGACGGTGTTTCGAATGAGGCGGAGATCCTGCAGGTGCGTGCGGACCTTCCGGGTCAGGTGGGGTACAGCCCGGGGCTGGCCGGCGTGGCGGGTTCGGACCCGTGCGGCGCCGCGGGCGCGGTGACCAACCAGCCCGAGACGCCGCCCCCGGCGGGGCCGGTGTGCGACAGCATCGACTTCAACGGGGACGGGTTGTTCCCGGATGCGCAGGACATCGGCGATTACCTGCTGGTGTTCGGCGGGGGCGGGTGTCCGACGGGCACGTGCGGGGATATTGACTTCAACAACGACGGGTTGTTTCCCGACACGTCGGACCTTGCGTCGCTGCTGCAGGTGTTCGGCGGCGGGGCGTGCGAGTAGGAGCCGAGGCGGGTGGGCTGAAGCCGGGCGCGGTCAGCGCCCGGCTTTTTCCTTGGTCAGGGTTGCGGCTTCACTTCGACGCTGATGACGTGGACCGGTGCTGCGCCGACGTTTTCGAGCGTGTGGGGGCCCAGGGGTGCGGCCCATAACGCCTGGCCGGGCAGGGGCCTCAGGGCGTTGCGCGAGTCGTAGGTGATATGCCCCTGGTCGTCGCGGCGGATGATGTCTGCGTAGGCCAGCACGTAGTAGACGGCGGGCCATTGGTGCGTGTGCAGGGGGACGGTTTCACCCGGTGCGATCCGGGTCTCCAGCACGCGTACGCGTTCGTTCTCGAGCAGCAGCGTGTGGTGCCCGGGGGCGGCGTTGACAGCATCGAGGGGGTCGGTCGGCATGCCCGAGCGTACTCCCTGAAAGGAAAGAGCCATGAGCATGACGGTTTCACCCGGTTCCATGACCTCCCCCACTTCTCCGGCCGGGGCGCGGGCGCGCGGGGGCGTTGCCCGGTGGTTCTCCACGTTCGCGGCGGTGCTGATGCTGGCGTGCGTGATGGTGGGCTTTGAGCGGTTCTACCTGCACGGGCGTTCGTTCCCGGATCGGGAGGTCACGGCGCCGATCCGCGGGCTGGTGATCACGCATGGCGTGGTGATGATGCTGTGGATCCTGCTGTTCATCGCGCAGCCGGTGCTGGCGGCGACGCGGAATCTCAGGGTGCACATGGCGGCGGGGAAGTTCGGCGTGGTGCTGGCGGGCGCGGTGCTGGTGCTGGGGCTGATGATCGGCGTGCAGTCTGCGCGGTTCACGCCGCCGGACGCGTTCATCATGGGGTTCACTCCCGCGCAGTTCATGGCGGTGCCGGTGCTGTCGGTGGTGTTCTTTGCGGTGATGGTGGGCGCGGGGGTCTGGCAGCGGAAGAAGCCGGGGGCGCACCGGGCGCTCATGCTGGGGGCGACGCTGGGCGTGATCTCGGCGGCGCTCAACCGGATTCCGGCGCTCAACGACCTGTCCATGGGCACGGTGTGGGACCGGGTGTTCGGGCCGTTCTTCGCGGCGGTGGTGCTGGGCGTGGTGCTGCTGGCGGTGCGGTGCGTGCTGATCCGTTCGCTGGACCGTTGGCTGGCGGTGAGCGTGCTGGCGGTGACGGTGTGGTCGGCGGTGATCGTGGTGGTGGCGAAGAGCGGGCCGTGGGGCGCCCTGGCGGCGGCGGTTGTGGGGTGAGGGCGGGCTGGGAGCGTCTGTCAGCGCAGCCCGCTGGCGGCGGCGGCGACGACGATGAGCCAGATGGCTCCTTTCACGGCGAAGGCGAGGATGGCGACGGTGCCGGCGAACCTGAGTTTGTCGCGCATCATGCGGCCCTCCCGCGCACTTTGGCGGCGCGTGCGCGGGTGCCGGGGATGAGCTTGGGGACGCGTTGGCGGTAGGTGATGTAGGCCTGGCCGTGGAACTCGATAAGGTCGCGTTCTTCCCACCTGATGGCCACGAGGATGTAGACGGTGGTTGCGACGGCGAAGAGGAGGTGGGCGGCCGTCATGGTGGGTGTGGCCCAGAATGAGATGAACCAGCCGGCGTAGAGGGGGTGGCGCACGATGCTGTAGAGCCAGGGCGTCTTGAAGGGGAGGTGGGTGTAGTGCCGGTTGCGGGCGTAGAGCCACACCTGGCGGAGTCCGAAGAGGTCGGCGTGGTTGATCATGAAGGTGGTGGCGAGGACGAGGAGGAGGCCGGCGGCCAAGAGCCCAAAGAGGGCGTAGCGGAGGGCGGGGGTCTGTGCGTGCCAGACGACGCCGCCGAGCGGCTGCCAGAAGGCGAAGATGGCGATGAGGGCGAGGCTGGAGAAGAGCACGTAGGTGCTGCGCTCGATGGGCTCGGGGACGAGGCGGGTCCAGCGGGCCTTGAACCAGGGCCTGGCCATGACACTGTGCTGGACGGCGAAGATGCAGAGGAGTGCGGTGTTGATGGCGGCTGCGGCGGGCCAGGGGAGTGCGTGGGGTCCTGGGAGGCGGTCGAGGGTGGTGGGTGTGAACGCGTTTGCGATGAAGCCGCAAGCGTACAAGAAGGTCCCGAAGAAGATGATGTAACAAGTGACGCCGTATGCGAGCGCGATCAGACGCCTTCGCAGGGGCTCGGTGGGGAGTGCGGGTTCGTCTCGGCTCCCCTGTCTGGTTGGTGCGGTTGCGCAAGGGCGTGGTGCGGTTGGTGCGGTGGCCTCTTGGGTGGTGGTGGATGCAACGTTCATATTTTCTCCCGTATTTCTCGCGTTTTTGCTTTTCGCGGCGTGCGTGATGACATGGCGGTCGCCTTCCTCGTAGACGCAAAGCGGACACATGTGGGTGCTGCGATGCGCGAGGGTGGCTTGATGAAACTTACACGGGCGGGATTCGGCGACCAGTGCACTCTTCGTCAACCCGGGGTGTACTGCTGGTACACCTGTGAGTAGCATTTCGCATGGGGATTGCCGCAACACCGTCGTCGTCCGGGAAGGGTCGTCTGCTGGAGGCGGCGATACCGCTGTTCCTGCGGAACGGGTTTGGCCCGGTGGGGATCGACCAGATCATCGACACGGTGGGCGTGACGAAGACGACGTTCTACAAGCACTTTGAGAGCAAGGACGACCTGATCGTCAAGGCGCTAGCGCATCACCACGAGATGGAGATGGGGAAGATCCAGGCGGAGATCGCGCGGATCGGCGGGGGAGATCCGCGGGCGCAGGTGCTGGCCATCTTTGACGTGCTGGACGCGTGGTTTGCGGAGGCGGGCTTCCGCGGCTGCATTTTCATCAATGCGGCGACGGAGTTTCCGCAGAAGTCGGACCCGATCCACGTCGCGGCGGTGATGCACGGGGACGACCTGAGCACGCTTATCTGCGAGAAGCTGATCGCGGCGGGCGCGGCGCGCGGGCCTGCGGAGGTCGCGGCGGAGCGGATCATGCTGCTGGTGACGGGGGCGGTCGTTTCGCGTCAGACGGCGGTGATGTATGACGCGGCGAAGGTTGCGCGCCCGATGGTGGAGATGCTGGTGGACCGGGCGATCGCGGGGTGAGGGAGTTTGGCGGGCGGGGGGCGCCGGCGCAGGGGCGTGTGCGTGGGGCGGCGGTATGCGTTGGGGGTGCGGCGCGGCACCGAGCTATCCTCGGGCACGCCGTCAAGGGCGTGAGGAGGGTCCATGCCGAGGACAAAGACTGCGCGCACGAAGCCGGCCCGGGTGCCCGCCCCGCGGATGGGCCTGGCTGAAGTGATGAGGGCGCTCGAGAAGGCGGGGTCCGCGCAGACGCGGAAGACGTACACGCGGCACGGCGCGTCCGGGCCGATGTTCGGCGTCAGCTTCGGGGACCTCAAGAAGCTCCTGGACCGCATCAGGGTTGACCAGGAGCTTGCGGAGGCGCTGTGGGACACGGGCAACTTCGACGCCCGCAACCTTGCGGCCAAGGTCTGCGACCCCGGGCAGTTTCCGTCCAAGGTGCTCGATGCGTGGGCCGCGACGCCCATCGCGTGGGTGTGGGGCGGGTATGTCGGCCAGATCGCGGCGGAGGGGCCGCACGGGCGGGCGAAGGCGGAGAAGTGGCTTGCCGCGAAGAACGACGCGACGCGGTCGGCCGGCTGGTGCACGGTGGGCGCGATGGCGATGATCGATGAGGCAACGGAGGATTCCTGGTTCTCGGGCCGGCTCGTCGAGCTCGAGAAGGGCGTGCGCACGGCGAACAACCGTCACCGGTATGTCATGAACAACGCGTTGATCGCGATCGGCTGCCGGAACGCGTCGCTGCGCAGGGCGGCGACGGCGGCTGCCAGGCGGATCGGCGTGATCGAGGTCGACCACGGCGACACGGACTGCAAGACGCCGGACGCGGTTGAGCGGCTGGAGAAGGCCTGGGGCCGCGCGAAGTCGTCGGGGTTTGAGAGCCCGGCGGCGCAGGAGCGGGCGCGGGAGTCGATGCGGACGCGGTGCTGAGCGGTGCGGGTGGCGCGGTCAGGGCTTGGGGCTGAGCAGCACCAGCTTGCCCTTGCGCTTCACGATGTTCTTGTAGTCCCACTGGATCTCCGCGGACTTCCTGAGCCAGCGTTTGAGGTCCTTGACGGGGACGTCATCGACGGAGGTGAAGCGGGCGGCGGCGGACTTGAACTTGGTGCCCGGGGGGTCGGCGGGGAGGGCGGGTTCGTTGAAGGACTGGCCGCTCCAGAAGAGGAGGCGGGTGCAGGGGCCGGACTTCTTCGTGCCTTTGAGGTGGTGGTAGCCGACGATGGGGTTGCCATCGAGGAACCAGACGGGGTGGCGGTGCCAGATCCTGCATTCGGCGTTCTTGAGGTGCTGGTCGATGGTGGCGGCGAGGAGGCGGCAGGTAGCTGCGTCGGATGCGGGTTGAGCGGCGTTGTAGGCGAGGATGTCTTTGGGGATTGTCATTGGGGTGTGCCCTTCGTGCTGTTCCTGTCACGCGGCCGGTTGCGTTGGGCGGAACCGCCTGATCGGCAGGTGGATGCCGGATGTCAGCACGATTGCGTGGCCGAGCATGTTCAGGCGGTTCGGCAACGCCAGCCCTTCGCGGGTGGCGCAAGATTTCCATCTGACGCCGATCACGGAGAGGATAACCGCGGCAACCCATCACGGCGTGCGCAGCCCATGGTTGCCCATGACCCACGATGACACGACGCCCGCGACAACTACCGAGAGTGGCAGGCTGGCCAAGATCGGGCCGTCCATGGGCGAGTTGCCCATGCGTGCCGGCACGAGGGACGGAATCCGGTTGGACTCTCCGGTCTTGCTTGCGGGCAGGGTTCGTGCCAGGGGGGACGGCGCGTACGCTTGGGCATTACTTTCCGAGGAGGTTGCCGGTGGTGATCCTGCTGTTTGCCGCGGTACTCGTCGGGGCTGTCGCTTCTGCGATTGGTGTGCATCGGTGGGCGAAGCGGCGCCGGGAAGCGCTCAGTGATGATCGAATCCGGGCGATTGCCGACAGCGTGCGGGCAGCGAACAAGGAGGGGCGGCGGTAGGCGGCGGGTTGCGTTTCGCGGGGCGGGGGCTGGGGCCAGGGAGGGTTGGTCACACCAGGCCTTTTCCACACTCCGGGCAGGGCGCCTCGGGCGGCATGCCGGCGCGGTCGTACCCGCAGTGCCGGCAGGTATCTTCCGCATCGATCGCGTAGTGCTCGAGGAAGCCGCACCGCACGCACCGCAGCGTCGCGATCTGGAGCCTGTCACGTGGCCCGGACGCGAAGCTCCCGGTGAAGAATGATCGTTCGGGTGCGCCGCGGACCCATTCCTGGACGCGCTCGGGGCCATGACCTTCCAGCACACCACGTCGCTTGCCGGAACCATCGACGATGACGCCGAACTCCATGGGAGCCGAGCACTTCGGGCACTGCGTGGAGGGGCGTGGCCGGGTCATGCATTCACGTCGTTCTGTTCGGCGCTGCCGGCTGGGCGTTGCCGGCGGGTGCGTCACACATATCGCGCCACTTCCTTCGCCACTTCGATGGTCGTGTTCTTGCCGCCCATGTCGTAGGTCTTGACCTTGCCTTCCTTGATGACGCGGGCGATGGCGGCTTCGAGGCGGGTGGCCATGTCTTTTTCGGTCTTGCCGCCGCCACCGTGGCCGTCGCCGAGCCAGTCGAGCATCATCTTGGCGGTGAGGAGCATGGCGTGGGGATTGACCTTGTACTGGCCGGCGTACTTGGGTGCGGAGCCGTGGGTGGGCTCGAAGACGGCGTACTTGTCGCCGAGGTTGGCGGAGGGTGCGAAGCCCAGGCCGCCGACGAGGCCGGCGCAGAGGTCGCTGACGATGTCGCCGAACATGTTCTCGGCGACGAGGACGGAGTAGTCCTGGGGGTTCTTGAACATCCACATGCAGATGGCGTCGATGTTGGCTTCGTCGGCCCAGATGCCGGCGGGCTTGTATTCCTCGGCCATCTTGCGGAAGATGCGGGTCATGAGGCCGCCGGTTTCGCGGAGGACGTTGGGCTTTTCGACGAGGGTGACGCGCTTGCGGCCGGTCTTCTTCGCGTACTCGAAGGCCTGGCGGCAGATGCTGGTGCAGCCCTGGACGCTCACGATGCGGGTGGAGAGGGCGACGTTTTCGAGGCCCTTGTCCTTCCATGGCTTCATTTTGGGGTTTGCGCAGAGGGCGGTGTAGATGGGCTCGGGGAGGGGGAAGAACTCGACGCCGCCGTACATGCCTTCGGTGTTCTCGCGGAAGACGACCTGGTCGATGAGGATGTCCCTGGCTTCGGGGTTGTTGAGGCGGCTGCCGCGGTAGTTGAGCGGGTTGCCCTCGTAGGTCTTGCAGGGGCGCATGTTGGTGTGGAGGTTGAACATCTGGCGCAGCTTCACGATCGGGCTGAAGTACACCAGCTTCTTGTCCTTGAGTTCCGGGGCGAGTTCTTCCTTGGCCTCGTCCTGGGGTTTGCTGGTGATGGCGCCGAAGAGGCCGCAGGTGGTGTTCTGGAGGGTCTTGATGGAGCGGTCGGGGAGGGCGTTGCCTTCCTTGCACCAGAAGTCCCAGCCGATGTCGGTGTGGATGTACTCGGCGTCGAGCTTCATGGCGTCGAGGACGATGCGGGTGGCTTCCATGACGTCGTTGCCGATGCCGTCGCCGGGCATCCACGCGATCGAGAACTTGGGCATGGGGGTCTCCTCAGAAGGTCCTGGGCGTCGTGCCTCGGACAGGCGGGGAGTGTATCAGTTCGGGTGGTGGCGTGGCAGCGGCCGGCGTTCGGGGAACGGTGAAGGGAAGGTCATGTTGTCTGCACTCGGCTTGCGTGCGGGCGGTGCAGTCCCCGGACAGGGTGCGTCCGTGGTGACAAGCTTCAGGCTTGCAGCCAGGTGTTTGAAACCGTGGGCGGGCGCGGGCGAAAGAGAAGGCGGTGCGGGATGGCGGCGTCGCTTGTGCGCGCCGCGGCCGCACGTTGAAAGGGGGATCGCATGCCGAGCACTGTTCGACTTCACCGCGTTCTGCGGGCGCCTGCGGAGCGGGTGTACCGAGCGTTCCTGGATCCGGCGGCGATGTGCAAGTGGCTGCCGCCGTACGGCTTCACGGGGACAATGCACAGCATGAACGCGCGGGTGGGCGGTTCGTACCACATGTCGTTCACGAACTTCGGGACTGGGCAGTCGCACGCGTTTCATGGGACGTATGTCGAACTGACCCCCCACTCCCGCATCCGCTATACAGATCAGTTCGACGATGCGGCGCTGCCGGGGACGATGTCGGTGGCGGTCGACCTCAAGACGGTGTCCGCGGGCACCGAGCTGATGATTGTGCAGGAAGGGATCCCGGACATGATCCCGGCGGACATGTGCTATCTCGGGTGGCAGGAGTCTCTCCTGCAGCTGGCGCGGGTGGTAGAACCCAATATTGCCTAGCGCGCGCCTTGGCGCGTGCCTACCGGGCTGCGGCGCGGAGTTTGTCTGCGTCAAGCTTGATCATGCCCATGACGGCCTCCATGACCGCGGCGGACTTGGGGCCGGAGATGAGCTGGAAGATGTCCTCGGGCACGATCTGCCAGGAGAGGCCGAATCGATCCTTGAGCCATCCGCACATGACGGGTGAGCCGCCGTCGGCGGTCAGGCGTTCCCAGTAATAGTCGATCTCTGCCTGGTCTTTGCAGTTCACAACAAAGGAAACGGCTTGATTGAAGCCGGAAGGGCCCCCGTTGAGGGCTGTGAATTGCTGGCCGTCGAGTTCGAAGGAGACGGTCATCACGGTGCCCTTGGGTGGTGTGTGGGGTGAGTCGAAGTCGTAGCGGGACACCCCGGTGATGCGTGAGTTCCTGAAGACCGAGGTGTAGAACTTCGCGGCGTCTTCGGCGTCGCGGTTGAACGAGAGGAATGGAGTTACTTTCTGGAGTATGGGCATGGGAGCAATGTACCAGCCGTTGTGCACGCCGTCCAGGCGCACGGGCCCAGCCGCGTCAGGGGAAAGTGTCTTTGGAGATGTGGAAGTGTTCACGCAGGAGTGAACGCACTTTTCATCGCAAGTTGTCTTGGCATGCGGGCGTGTGTGGGTTATGCTGCGGGCATGAGCACAACCTCCTCACCGTCGAAACCCCCCATGCAAATGCCCCCGCTGTCTGCCGAGCACCAGGCGACGCAGAAGGTGGCGAACCGTCTTGTCGAGCTGATGAGCAAGGGCAAGAGCATGGACGCCATGCACGAGCTGTACGCCGACAACGCGCGGCACGTAGAAGTGATGGAAGCACCGTGGTGCCCTCGCATCATCGAGGGGAAGCAGACGCTGACCAAGAAGGCTGAGGAGTTCTACAAGTCCACGACCATCCACAACGCCACGGTGGGCACGCCGATTGTGAACGGCGACCAGTTCATCATCCCGATGGGCCTGGACTGCACCTGCAGCGCCGGGCCGATGGCCGGTCAGCGGATGGACATGAAGGAGACGGCGCTGTACACGGTGAAGAACGGGAAGATCACTGAGGGCAAGTTCTTCTATGGCGGCTGCGGCGGGTGAGAGCGGCCTTTGTCAACGTAGAGAGGGGCTGCGTCGGCGGCCCCTCTTTATTTTTGGGTAGGGCGGGGCGGCCACGCTAGCATGCGCTGCGATGAACGCCATCATGACCATTCGACCGTACCGGTTCAACGGCACGTGGGTGTTTGACGACCCCGCGGTGGGGCTTGTGCGCGAGCCGTTTGTCGCGGGCATACCGGAGATGATCGACCGCCTGGTCGGCGGAGTGCCGGGCGCTGAACGGGGGTTCCGCCTGTTGTTCTCGGGAGGTCCGTTCCCGGGCACTCAGGTTTGCCTGGCATGGGTGCGTGAGGAGATTGACGGGAACTGGTACCGCTGGCACGAGGGCGGGCTCGAAGGGTGGATCTGTCCGGCGCTCTTCAAGTACTTCGACAGGGCGCCGGAGCGGTTGTACCTGCGCCTGGAGCCCGAGGAGGAGCGGTCGGCGTCCCTCGTTGTGTCCCGGGTCGAGGTCGAACGCCTGCGGGAGGCTCTGCGGCGGGGCGATCTTTCAGCGGCGAGGGCGATGGTGGAGGCGGTGCTTGCATGACCGCGTCCGGTCCGGCTGATGCCGTCATGCTCCGCGCGACGTTGCGCGAGGACGTCCCGTTGCTGTTCGTCATCCAGTCTGACCCGCTGAGCAATGAGATGGCGGGCACGCGGGCGCGGACACGCGAGGCCTTCTTTGCGGTGTGGGAGGGGATTTTCGCCAACCCGCTGTGTCGTTCGATGACCGTGGAGTGCGGCGGGGTGGTCGTCGGCGGGGTTTCGTGCTTTCAAGCGGGGGGTGAGGACCACGTCGGGTACTGGGTTGCGCGGGAGCATTGGGGGCGGGGGATTGCGACCAAAGCCCTTTCGTCATTTCTCCTGGTCGAGCCCCGTCGGCCGCTGCATGCGACCACCGCGTGGGCGAATGCGGGTTCGAAGCGTGTGCTGGAGCGGAACGGGTTCCGGCTGGTGGGGAGGCGCATGGGCGAGGAGACCGAGCGGTAGGTGGGCTGTGAGGTGGCGGACTGGTTGCTCGGGTGAGCGGCCGTGTGGCGCGGGACGGGGGCGGGTGTGCACGGGAGGGCTTGACCATGGTGAGCATCGAGGGGCTTGTGTTGCCGGTTTCGGGTTCGGACCTGAGTGCGCTGGCCGGTGTGCTGGTGGACACGGTGGATTCCGGCGCGGCGGTGAGCTTCATGCAGCCGTTGGCGTTCTCCGAGGCGGAGCGGTGGTGGCGGGGAGTGCTGGGGTCTCCGCACCCGCGGGCGGTGTTTCTGGTGGCGCGTGACGCGGCGGGGATTGTGGGCACGGTGCAGTTGCAGCCGGCGTGGGCGCCGAACCAGCCGCATCGGGCGGAGTTGTGCAAGCTGATGGTGCACCGGCGGGCGCGGGGGGCCGGCCTGGGCAGGGCGTTGATGGAGGCGGCGGAG
Organism: Phycisphaerales bacterium; assembly: GCA_046350475.1. GTDB lineage: Bacteria > Planctomycetota > Phycisphaerae > Phycisphaerales > UBA1924 > BJHL01. The sequence goes on from JAXMAJ010000003.1 coordinate 229,155, forward strand.
CAGCGGGCCCGGGGAGCGGGGTTCACGCTCCTGACGCTGGACGGCAAGCGGGGCGGGGTGGCGGAGCAGTTGTACGTGAAGATGGGGTGGACGCGGGTGGGCGTGATACCCGGGTTTGCCCGTGATCCGGACGGCCGGGCCTGGCATGACACGGTGATCTTCTACAAACAGCTCGGGCAGGGCGGGGGCTCGCCCGCGTGAACAAACACCGCCGGGGTCTTCACGGCGGTGTTCGGAAGAGGAGAAGAACCGTCCTGGGCCGAGAGCCCGGGTGCGGGTTGGGTGTCGCACCCGGGTCTCTCTTGGTTTTTTCCGGCTTTCTCAACGATCTGCTTTGCTGGTTGCTGGCGTCGGCCTTTGTGCCACAAGAAACTTTGCTTGTCGGGGGGACGGTGCGACACCCTCTCCAGGAGGGCGCTGAAAGTGGTGTGAAGGCGGTCACACCCGGCGTCAGGGTGGCGTCGGCATCGCCTGCACCAGGGCTGTGAGCTTCGCGGGGTCGAGATTCCCTGCGGTTCGGACGCCGCTGCAGAGGTCGATGCCGAACGGCCTGACCTGCCGGATGGCTTGGGCGACGTTGGAGGGGTTGATGCCGCCTGCGAGGAAGGCGGGGACGGGGGAGTTTTCGACGATTGCGCGGCTGAGGGACCAGTCGTGGACGCGTCCGGTGCCGCCGAGCTCGCGGACCTGGGCGGCGGGGTTGCCGGAGTCCAGGAGGAGCGTGTCGACGTGCCTGGCGGCCTGCAGGGCCAGGGTGACGGACTCGGCGCTGCGCACGTGCACGACCTGGACGATGCGGACGGCGGGGCAGGCGCGGCGCACGGCGGCGTAGACATCGGTGCCCACGGTGTCGTCCACCAGTTGCACGGTGTTGACGCGGGTGCGGCGGATGTGGTCGACGACGGCGTGCGGGTCCACTTCGCTTGTGAGGAGGAAGGTGGCGACGGGCGCGGGGACGGCGTCGGCGATGGCCGCGATGAGGTCGTCGTCGATGGGGCCGGGGCCGCTGGGCATTCTGGCGACGAGCCCGAGGGCGTCGGCGCCTGCGGCGATCGCCATGTTGGCTTCGCGGGTGGATGCGATGCAGCAGACCTTGAGCCTGGTGCGTGTGGCGGGTTGTCCTTTGGCGTGGGTCACGGGTACTTCCGCGGTGCGGGCGGGGTTACGCTAGGCGATGATCACCGCCGTGACCCAGTTTGCCGTGGTCGTCCGGGACTATGACGAGGCGATCGCGTTCTACCGGGGGGTGCTGGGCTTTACGCTGCTCGAGGACGTCGACATGGGGAACGGGAAGAGGTGGGTGCGGGTAGGGCCGGCGGGCGGTGGCGGGGCCACGATCCTGCTGGCACGGGGGGTCAACGAGCGGCAGTTGTCGCGGGTCGGCGACCAGACGGGCGGGCGGGTGTTCATCTTCCTCGAGACCAGCGACTGCCGGGGCGACTATGAGCGGATGCGGGCGGCGGGCGTGCGTTTCCGGGGGGAGCCGCGGGAGGAGGCGTACGGGACGGTTGTGGTGTTCGAGGACCTGTACGGGAATCTGTTTGACCTCATCCAGAGGAGGCGGGGTGCGTGAGCCGCCCGTCCACTTCGTTGCTGCGGAGGCGGCTCGCCCGGGGGCGGACGCGTTGTTTGCGCGGGTGTGCGCGGACATACTGCGCGTGCTGCCGGGGGCGGACGTGCAGCACATCGGGGCGACGAGCGTGCCGGGGCTGATCACGCGTGGGGACCTGGATGTCTGCGTGCGTGTGCCGGCGGGTGACTTTGGCGCGGCGGAGCGGGAGGTGGCTTTGCTGTACGCCCGCAACGAGGGCAACGACCTGACGGCGACGTACGCGGCGTTCCTGGACGCGGGCACCCGTCCTCCCCTGGGCGTGCAGCTGGTCGCGGCCGGAGGCCCGGAGGACATGTTCGTGCGGCTGCGGGACCTTCTGCGGGCGCGGCCGGACCTGGTGGCGTCGCTCAACGGGCTCAAGGCCCGGCACGAGGGTGCGGAGGCGGGGGTGTACCGGTCGGCGAAGTCGGCGTGGATCGGGCGGGTGCTGGGGGGTCAGTGAAGGGCGGCGCGTTCCCGCTCCATGACGTTGGCCACGAGGGCGGCGTCGTCCATGGTTGCGCGGAGTTGCGGGCGGCCCCCACTACGGGCGGTGAGGCAGGCTTCGACGAAGTGGCGGACCTCGGCGTTGTAGCCGGTGCCGAGGTGGGCGGAGGGCGGTTCGACCACGCGGGAGGTGGCGCCTTCGTGCACGGTGACTCTGGGGGCGGTCGCCAGGTCCCATTCTGCGCTGGCGCGTTCGAAGTGGGCGAAGAAGCGCATGCGGAACCCTGAGGAGGGCTGGATGTCCCAGGCGCCTTCGGCGGCGACGTGGACACCGGGCAGGGCGTCGAACTCGTAGAGGGAGGTGAGGTGCATGGGGTTGCCGCTGGACTTGACTCGGCTGGGGGCGCCCAGGCAGGAGCAGATGAAGTCGGTGTCGTGGACGTGGAGGTCGAAGAGCGCGCCGCCGCTGCGGGCGACGTCGCGGTAGAACTCGGCGGACCAGGACGGGCCGGCGCCGAGGCGCGTGAGGGTGAGCGAGCGGAGGGGGCCCAGGGACCGGTCGCGGATGCGGTCGGCGAGCCAGTCCCAGCCGGGCCAGAAGCGCATGCACATGGCGGGCATGACGACGAGCCCGGGGCGGGCGGCGGCGGCGTCGCGGACGCGTTCGACGTCGCGCGGGTGGAGGGCGACCGGCTTCTCGACGAGCGCGTGCTTGCCGGCTGCGATGGCGGCGAGTGCGGCGTGGGCGTGGGTGTCGGTGTAGGTGCAGATGGACACGGCGTCGACGGCGTCGTCGGCGAGGGCGGCCTCGATCGTCGCGTGCACGCGGAGGGAGGCGGGGTCCAGGGGGAGCTGCTGGGTAGCGATGTTGCCGGTGGCGGGCGCGTTGCCGGAGAGCACTTCGCGGGCGCGCGGGTCTGCGACGGCCACGACCTGGACGGGGAGGCCGGACGCGGCGGCGTGTGCATATGCGCCGGCGTGGGTCCGTCCCATGAAGCCGAGGCCCAGTATGGCGATGCGGAGCGGGGGTTGGTGTGCCGGGCCGGTGATGGGCAGAGGTTAGCCGCGGCGGGCGTTCGCCCCCTGCCGGGACGTACCCTCCGCCCATGTCCATTCACTGGCCGATCCTGCGGTCTCTGCTGCACCGGGCGCGCCGAGAGGTGCTGGTCGACGACCGGCGTTCGTACCGTGGCATCGACCTGCTTGCGGGCACGGCGTACACGGCGGCGGCGTTGAAGCCGGTGTGCGATACGCCGACGCTGGGGGTGCTGGCGCCGACGAGCGCGGCGTTCCCGCTGTGCGCGCTGGCGGGCTGGAGCCTTGGGAAGGCGGTGGTGCCGCTCAACTACCTGCTGAAGCGCGAGGAGCTGCAGTACGTGGTCGACGACTGCGGGACGGACACGATCGTGGCGTCTCGGGCGCTGCTGGAGCACATGGGGTACACGCCCAGCGTGGAGCGGCTGGTCGTGCTGGAGGACATTGCGTTCTCGGGGGTGCCTGAGCCGGTGTGGCCGGCGGGCGCGGGGGAGGATGACCTGGGGGTGATCCTGTACACCAGCGGGACGAGTGGGCGCCCCAAGGGCGTGATGCTGACGCACGGGAACATCGCGAGCAATGTGCGGCAGGTGAAGCGGTGGGTGAACATCGACGATCACTTCACGTTCCTGGGCGTGCTGCCCCAGTTCCATTCGTTCGGGTTGACGGTGCTCACGCTGCTGCCGCTGTCGGTGGGCGCGAAGGTGGTGTACACGGCGCGGTTTGTGCCGGGGAGAATCGTGCGGATGCTGAGGGAGCACCGGCCGAACATCTTCGTGGCGATCCCCAGCATGTTCAACGCGCTGCTGCACGCGAAGGACGCGGGGCCGGAGGACTTTTCCTCGCTGCGGTTCGTGGTCTCGGGCGGGGAGCCTTTGCCGCAGGCGGTGTTTGACGGGTTCCGCGAGCGGTTCGGCGTCACGATCAACGAGGGGTACGGGCTGACGGAGACGTCGCCGGTCTCCAACTGGTGCCGGCCCTGGGAGTGGAGGGCGGGGAGTGTCGGCCCGGCGCTGCCGGAGATCGAGCAGCGGGTCGTGGACCCCAAGGGGCACATCCTGCGTCCCCACCAGGACGGCGAGGTGCAGATGCGCGGGCCCAACATCATGCGGGGCTACTACAAGCACCCGGCGGAGACGGCGGCGGCGTTCACGCCCGACGGGTTCTTCCGCACCGGCGACATGGGGCGGCTGGACGCGGACGGGCACCTCTCCATCACGGGGCGGATCAAGGAGATGCTGATCGTCGGGGGTGAGAACGTGTTCCCGCGGGAGATCGAGGAGGTCCTCAACAAGCACGAGTCCGTCAGCGCAAGCGGGGTGGTCGGGCGGATGGACCCGATGCGGGGCGAGGTGCCGGTGGCGTTCGTGGAGCTCAAGGAGCACGCCGCGTTTGATGAGACTTCCCTGCGGCAGCACTGCCGGAAGTTCCTCGCGGGGTACAAGGTGCCCGACAGCATCATCCGCATGGATGCCCTGCCCCGCAACCCGACGGGGAAGGTCATGCGGCGTGAGCTCAAGAAACTGCTGGCGGTGCCCGCGGGTGCCCGGAATGCCTGAAGCAGGGACGCTAACCTTTCGCGGATATGTCGATCCTCATTGACGAAACAAAGCGTGTGCTTGTCCAGGGCATTACCGGGCGCGAGGGGCAGGCGCGGGCCCGCCTCATGCTCGACTACGGGACGCGGGTGGTGGGCGGGACTGCGCCGGGGAAGGGCGGCACGAGCGTGCTGGGCCTGCCGGTGTTCGAGTCGTGCGGGGACGCGGTGCGGGCGTTGGGGGCGGTGGACGTGTCGGTGCTGTTCGTGCCTGCGCCGCAGGTGAAGCCTGCGGCGCTGGATGCGGTGCGGGCGGGGGTGAAGCTGGTGGTCATCGTCGCTGACCGAGTGCCGGTGTGGGACGCGATGGAGATTGCGGCGGAGGCGGGGAGGCACGGGGCGAGGTTTGTGGGGCCCAACACGCTGGGGATCATCAGCCCGGGGCGGGCGGTGGTCGGCATGATCGGCGGGCGTGCGGAGTCAGCGCGGGCGTGGTTCAAGGCGGGCAGTCCGGCGGGCGTGGGGATCATTTCGCGTTCGGGGGGTATGTCGTCGTCCACGGGGTATTACCTGGGGCAGGCGGGCGTGCGGATCAGCACGATCGTGCACGTGGGCGGGGACGCGGTGCTGGGCATGCGGATCCCTGACGTTGCGCTGGAGTTTGAGAAGGACCCGCGGACGGAGGCGATCGTGGTGTTCGGGGAGATAGGTTCCTCGCAGGAGGAGGACCTGGCGGAGCTTGTGCGGAGCGGGCGGGTGACCAAGCCGGTGGTGGCGTACATCGGCGGGAAGGCGGCCAAGGCGGGGACGCGGTTCAGCCATGCCGGTGCGATCATCGAGGGGAACAAGGGCACGCACGCGGGCAAGGTGGCGGCCCTGCGGGGGGCGGGCGCGACGGTGGTTGAGTCCTTCGGGGAGTTGCCGGGGGCGGTGGTGGGCGTGCTCAAGCGGGCGGGCGGCCGGGCGCTGATGACCGAGGCGGAAGTCAGGGCGGTGTGGACGACCGGGGTGACGAAGATCGAGCCGAACGTGGTGGCGGTGCGCGGGCGGAATATTGCGGACCTGATGGGCAGGGTGTCGTTCGGTGCGGCGGTGTACCTGATCCTGACGGGGAACCTGCCCGATGAGCGGACGGGTCGGCTTCTGGACGCGGTCCTGGTGAGCAGCATCGACCACGGGGCGACGCCCCCTTCGTGCCTGGCGGCGCGGACGGTGGCGAGCACGGGGGCGACGCTTTCGGCGAGCGTTGCTGCGGGCATCATGTCGATCAATCGGCACCACGGCGGGGCCATTGAGGATTGCGCGCGGTACCTGGGGCGTCTGCTGGGGGAGTCGGGGCGCGAGGGGCGGACGCTGGATGAGGTTGCGACGGCGGAGGTGACGAGGATCAAGGCCTCGGGGGACCGCATCAGCGGGTTCGGGCATCGCATTCATACCAAGGACCCGCGGACGGTGCGGCTGTTCGAGCTTGCGCGGGAGGCGGGGCTGCGGGACGAGGGCGCGACGCACATGGGGGCTGCCCGTGCGGTGGAGCGTGCCTTTGCGGCCATCGGCAGGCCGCTGCCCATCAACGTGGACGGGGCGATCGGGGCGATCCTTGCGGACCTTGGCGTGGACCCCGCGGTGTTCAACGGGGTCTTCATGATCGCGCGCACGCCGGGGCTGGTGGCGCACGTGGTGGAAGAGCAGACGCGGGAGAAGCCGATGCGGCGCATCGACCCGGTCAATCACGCCTACGACGGGCCGCTTCCCTGAGCGCACGGGGGACCTTCGCATGTCGACACCGGTCACGCTTGACGCGTTCAACGCGTGCAGCATCCCGCGGGGTGAGTGGGACCACCGCGCGCACCTGACGGTGGCGTACCTCCTGCTGCGTGCTCACGGGCTGGACGGGGCGACCCTGCGGATGCGGGAGGGCGTGCAGCGGTACAACGCGAGGTGGGGCATCGAGCAGACCGAGACGGGCGGCTACCACGACACGATGACCATCGCGTGGGTGCGCATCCTGCACGCGGTGATGGTGGCGTACGGGCCGGGGGCGGACGCGGAGGCCTTCCTGGCGGAGCACCCGTACCTGCTGAGCAGGTTCCTGCTGCGGCTGTACTACTCCCGGCCCCGCATCATGTGCGCGGGGGCGCGGGCGGGCTGGGTGGAGCCGGACCTTGCACCGCTGCCGTCGCCGCCTGCGGGCGGGGTCGTATCCTGCGACGCTCGCCACCACCCATGACCGACCCCTCCGCACACCCGCAGCCTTCACCGCAGGACCCCAGCGCGCCACCGCCCGCGGCGGATACCGCTGCGCCGGTTGCGATGCCGGCGGCCGCTCCGCCTGCGGCTGCGCGGGCGGGGGTGCTTGACTGGCTGTTCGGCGCCTGGGTCACCGGGGGCAGCCGGCCCATCAGCAAGTCCGGGTCGTTCCGGTACTCGGTCATCGCGACGATCCTGGCGGCCGGGGTGTGGTTCTACTCCTCCACCATCGCCGGTGCGCCGGAGCTTCTGGCGAGGTACTCGCCGTCGGTCACGCGGATCTGCCTGAGCTTTGCCGCGGCTTTCCTGGTGGGTTTCCTGGTGCGGAAGATCCTGAAGGCTGTTTTCATCGCTGGGCTGCTGCTGGCGGGGCTCTTCTTCGCCGCGAAACTGGCGGGGGTCAAGCTGGATCTTTCGGTGCTGAAAGAGACGACGGACCACGCGGTGGAGGGCACGCGTTCTCTTGCGCATCGGCTGGGCGAGGTTGCGAAGAACTACCTGCCATCGACGTTCGCGGCCTCGGTGGGGTTGTGGCGGGGCGGGACGCGCGACTCGATCAAGTAGTATCACACGTCGTCGTTCCACGACAGGATCATGACGAGGACGAAGGCCGCGGCGGCGAGGGCGATGCCCTGGGGGCCGAACCTGGGCGCGACGGCGGTTGCGGCGATCATGAGGAGGCCCGCGCGGCGGACGCGGGCGCGGGCGAGCCGGCGGCGGCGCTGGTCGACGGGTGTGGACTCTTCACCGTCCTCGAATGCGCCGACGTCCACGAGGGACCAGTCGACGAGGGGCGCCGTGCGCCGGTTGATCGCGATGGCTTCCGCGGCGCGGACGGCGTCTGCGCGTCTCACCATGACGCGGACGGTGTTGGAGTAGCCGCCCTCCCAGCCCAGCATGTTGGCGGTGCCGGCGAAGACGCGGGTGGGGATGCCCTCGGACTCGAGCACGGACCGCATGGCCGCGCCCTCGAATTCCGTCCGGGCGGTCGCGAGCGTCACCAGCATGTCCGGGTCTGCGGGCATAGGGGGGTTGGATGCCGGGGCGGGGGGGGCCGTGGCAGGCCAGGCCTGGCGGGCACTTCGGACCCGCCAGGAGATTACCGGAGCAGCGCCCTGCGACGGCGGCGGCGAGGCGTTCCACCCCCCACCGGTTGTGCTTTTGCGCAGCCCGAACGTGGAACAGGGTTGCGTGGAACATTCCGCGTGGCGGTGTGGCGTGATTTGATGCTCGTCGTGAAACCCTGGGCGGCGCCCGCGGAATAAGGACCCACAGACATCGGTACTTCCTGGTGAGGAGAAGGCCGGCCGCGCGGCGGGCCCACGACACCAAAGAGGAGGTGCCTGATGTGTGCAACCACCCCGATTGTCAGCGGTTCTTCCCCTGCAGAGGGCGGCGTGCCTCCGCGGCATGCATGGACCGACGCGCAGCAGGACCTGTGGCGGAGGCTGGCGGCGTTCGAGATCGGCGATCCTGCGTGGGCGCTGCCGTTCTGGAAGCGGCTGGCGAGGGAGAACCACTGGACGGAGCGCTACGCGCGCCGGGTCATCGAGGAGTATCGGAAGTTTGTCTTCCTCGCGATGGTGGCGGGCCATCCGGTGACGCCCAGCGACGAGGTGGACCAGGCGTGGCATCTTCACATGATCTATACGCGGTCGTACTGGGAGGACCTGTGCGGCGGGGTGCTGGGTGGTCCGCTGCACCACGGGCCGACCCGGGGTGGGAGGGAGGAGGACGAGAAGTTCCACGGTTGGTACGCGAGGACGATCGAGTCGTACGGCGCGTTCTTCGGCGTGTACCCGCCGCGCGACATCTGGCCTGGATCGCGTGAGCGCTTCTCACGGCCCTGCGAGTTCAGGAGGATCAACGCGGCGGAGCACCTGATCGTGCCGCGTTCGCGGGCCCGGTCGCTGAGTATCCTGGGTTTGACGCTTATCTCCACGACGGCGGTCGCCGGGTGTACGGCGATGGGGTCGACGGACTGGGTGTTCGTGGTGATGGCGATCGTCGCGGTGCTCGTCGTGGTTGCGTTGGTCCGGCTGACGCGGGTTGGTCAGGGTGGGAGCAGCGTGGATGGCGGGTCGTCGTGGTATTGGTTCGGCGGGGACAGTTCCGGGGGTTCGTCTCACTCCAGCATGGACGGTACCGGCGGGCATGGGCATGGACATGGGCATGGGCATGGGCATGGGCATGGGCACGATGGTGGGCACGGGGGTGGGCCCGGGGGTGGGCACGGGGGTGGCGCGGGGCATTCGGGCTGCGGAGGCCATGGGAGCCACGGGGGGGACAGCGGGTCGGGGGGAGACGGCGGCGCATCGGGCTGCGCGTCGAGTGGGTGTGCGAGCAGCGGGTGCGGGGGCGGGGGTGGGTGCGGGGGCGGCGGGAGCTGAGATTCAGCGGTGCAGGCATGAGGGTTCGCGCACGCGGGGGACTAACCTCCGCGTGTGTCTTTGATCTGCACTCCCATCCTTGTCCACGATTTTGTCGCGGCGCTGGAGGATGCCCGGGCGGCGAAGGCTGCCGGGGCGGACCTGGTCGAGTTCCGGATCGATGAGTTGCCGGCGTTTGACGAGCCCACGCTGGCGGCGGTGGCATCGCTCGTGGCGGATTGCCCGCTGCCCTGCATCCTGACGTGCCGCACGACGTCGGAGGGTGGCGGGTGCGACCTTCCGGACGCTGAGCGGGTGGCCATCCTGGAGCGTCTGACGGCGGCGTCGCGGCACCCGCCGACGTACCTGGATGTCGAGTGGTCTTCCTTTTCCCGGTCGGCGAACCTCGCGCAGAAGGTGCGGCTGTGCGTGGCGCATGCCGGGCAGTTGCGGGATCAGCCGACGCGGCTTGTGCTCTCGACGCACGACTTTCAGCAGCGTCCGGCCGACCTTGCCCGGCGGGTGGCTGGCATGGCGGGTGAGGACGCGTGCGCGGTCATCAAGGCGGCGTGGCGGGCGCGGTCGCTCCACGACGCGATCGAGGCGGTGGACCTCCCCGCGCAGACGGGCCGTCCGACTATCGCGGTGGCGATGGGCGAGTTTGGGGTGCTGTCACGCGTCCTGGCGCCCAAGGCCGGCGGGTTGCTCACGTTTGCGCCGCTGCGTCCGGGGGACGCGACCGCGCCGGGGCAGGTGACGGTGCATGACCTTCTGCACCTCTACCGGTTCCGGTCCATCACGCCTGCGACCCGCGTGTACGGTGTGATCGGGTATCCGGTGGGTCATTCATTGTCGCCCGTGGTGCACAACGCTGGATTCGGGCAGTTGGGCGTGGACGCGGTGTATGTGCCGATGCCGGTGGCGTCCTACACGGACGCCGACGCGACCTACGCCGGGTTCCGGGCGGCGGTGCTGGAGTTGATCGACCACCCGACGCTGCGATTCTGCGGGGCGAGCGTGACGATGCCGCACAAGGAGCACCTGGCCCGCCTGGCCCGGGAGCGCGGCTGGGGCGTGGACGGGGCAGCCGGCGACCTGGGCGTGGCGAACACGCTGGTTGTCGAGCGGGAAAACGGCGCGGTCGCCCGCATCCGGGTTGCGAACACCGATGTACAGGCACTGGTCAGTGTGCTGGAAGGAGCGCCCGGCGTTCTGCACGGGTCGCGGGAAGCAACAGCCAGGGTTGGCGTGATCGGAGCGGGCGGAATGGGCAAGGCCGCGGCGTACGCGTGCGCCCGGGCGGGCGCGCACGTGGTCGTCTACAACCGTGACGGGGAGACGGGGCGGCGGGTGGCTGCAGAGGTCGCGGAGCGCGCCGGCCCGGGGTGCGTGGTGACGGCGGCGGAGATGCACCTGCTGCCCCGGGCGTGCTGCGATGCGTTCGTCCAGTGCACGCCGCTGGGCATGGAGGGTTCGGGGCTGGAGCGGCAGTCGGCGCTGCCGGTGCACGACATGCACGCGTGCCCTCGGGGTGTTGTGGTTATCGAGACCGTGTACAGGCCGTTGCGGACGCCGACCGTGGTGGCGGCGGAGGAGAAGGGCTGGGGCACGATCACTGGCGACGCGCTGTTCGTGCACCAGGCGTTGCTGCAGATGGGATTGTGGACGGGGTGTGAAACCGGTGGGCTCGCGGGGCTGTACAAGGGGCTGGTGCTCGAACGTCTGAAGGCGGTGTCCCATGGCTGAACAGGTCGCGCCACGGCCGCTTGCGGTGCTCTGGAAGCAGGCGTTGTACCCGGACCATTACGCGTGGTACGTGCTGGCGTCGTCGCTGGACGTGATGGTGACGTACTTCATCATCTGGCGTCTCAACGGGCGTGAGGTCAACTCGGTTGCGAACCACCTGGTGCAGATGTTCGGGCACTGGGGGCTGATCATGCTGAAGTTCAGCAGCATTGTGCTGGTGGTGGCGATCTGCGAGTGGGTGGGGCGTCAGCACTTCATCCGGGGCAGGCGCCTGGCGATCGCGGCGATTGCGATCAGCGCATTGCCGGTGGGCGTGGGGCTTGTGCAGATCCTCGCGTGGGTGGGCTGGGGCGGCATCGAGTAGCCCGGGCGTGCCGGCTCAGACGGCCAGGAGCGCGTCCACGGTGATGTCGGCGATGCGGTCGACGAACCGGTCGGCGAGCGTCAGGCGTTCTTTGGGCAGTGTGTGGCCGACCGCGAGGGCCCGGCACCCTGCGCCCTTGGCGCTGGTGAGGCCCCCCACCGTGTCTTCGATAGCGACGCACTCGGGCGCCGGTATGCCCAGGAGTTCGGCGGTTCGCTGGTAGGGGAGGGGGTCGGGCTTGGAGCGAGGGACATCGTCCGCGGTGGTGACGGCGTGGAAGAGCGAGAGTCCTCCCACTGCGCCGAGCACGGCCCGGACCGTTCGTGCCTGTGCTGCGGTGCAGAGCCCGACCGGCACCCGTGCTGCGCAGGCGCGGATCAGCTCGAGGACGCCGGGGTACACGTGCACCTGGCGGCCGTGCTGCAGGTGGTGTTCGAATGCGTCGTGCTTGGCGGAGAGGAGGTGTTCCAGCTGCCGGGGCCCCACCTCGTGTCCGCTGTCGGCCATCAGGCGGCGGAGCAGTTCCCGGTCGGGGAGGTGGACGTATCGCTCGTAGTAGGTTTCCTGGGCGAGGCGGACGCCGAGGGGCTCGACGACCTCACGGACGGCGAGGAGGTGCGTGGGCTCGCTGTGGACGATCACACCGTCAAAGTCGAAGATGACAGCACGGGCCATGTCGGAGCGTATGGTGCGGGGCGTGTGGCCCGCGTGCCGTGCTCCTCGTTACACTCCGGCATGAGTGACCGCACTACCACACTCGTCTTCGACGACGCGGGGGCCCACGGCCCGGCCGTGTCGCTGGCCCCGCTCAACGACCTGCGGGCTTCGTTCCTCATCCGGACCGGCGCGCTGACGGCATTGGAGCGGCTGCAGCGTGACCCGCGGCTTCGGGTCGCGGGGGTGCTGGTGGACGCCGGGGCGGCGGCACTGACGCGTGAGCAGTGCGCGGTCGCGGTGAACGAGCCCCCCACCGATGTCGCCTCGCTGCTGCTGGTGAACGGGCGGTGCCCGTTGCTGCCGGACGCCGCGCTGGGTTTGACGCGGGGCGAGGCGCTGATCGAGGACGCGACGGGGCACCTGGTGGCGGCGTGTGTGGGCCCGGGGGACGTGCGGTCGGTGGTCGGGGGCGCACGGGAGTTCATGCCGGCGCGGGTGCATCCGGGCAGGGCGCTGCTCTCGCGCCCGTGGCACGTGCGGAGTTTCCGCGACGCGTGCCTGGCGCACGATCTGCACGTGGTGGGACGGGCGATTGCGGGCGTGGGATCGCGGCTTCCGGAACCGGCGGTCGCGATCGGGGACCGGCCGGTGGTGATCTGCCACACGGCGACGATGCTGCCGGGGTTGGTGCTCGACGCCGAGCATGGGGCGATCGTGATCGACGAGCACGCCACGGTTCGGCCGGGGGCGGTGCTGATCGGCCCCTGCTATGTCGGCCCCCATTCCACCGTGCTCGAGCGTGCGACGGTCCGTCCCGGCACCGCGATCGGCCCGTGGTGCAAGGTGAACGGCGAGGTGGGTGGGACGCTCTTCCAGGGGTACGCGAACAAGGCGCACGACGGCTACCTGGGCGACTCCTGGGTGGGTGAGTGGGTCAACCTGGGCGCGGGCACCACGAACAGCAACCTGCTGAACACTTACGCGGAGACCATTGCGCGTGCGACGGAGGGCGGCAGGCACGAGCGGACGGGGGAGCAGTTCCTGGGCGCTGTCATAGGGGACCATGTGAAGACGGCCATCTGCACGCGGATCATGACGGCCAGCGTGCTGGGGACGGGCGGGATGTACGCGACGACCGCGCCGGTTTCCGGCACGACCCGGGCGTTTGCATGGGCGACGGACGAGGGGACGCGGGCGTACCGGGCGGACAAGTTCCTCGAGGTGATGCACGCGGCGATGGCGCGGCGGAAGGTGTCGCCGAGCGCGGCGTACCTGGCGCGGGTGCGGTCGCTCCTTGGCGCGGGGTGAGGGGGTCCGCTGGTGGGCGGCCCCACGGCTGGTCAGCCGGGTTCGCCGATCGGGGGCGGTGTGCTGATTCCCGCGACGCGGAGGATTTCATCTGCGGCGTTGGAGGCCGCGTGCAGGCCCCGGTACCTGGAGAGGACCTCGGCGACGGCGTCGGTCTGGGCCTTGGCCTCGGAGGGCTCCCGCAGGAGGCGTTGGGCGATCTGGACGATCGGCTCGGCGCCGCCGTAGTGCGGCACGAGCTCGGGCACGATGCGCTTATGGGCGATGACGTTGGGCAGGGAGAAGTACTTGGTCGAGAGGATGGTGCGGGCAACGAGGAAGAGGAGCGGGTTGCTCTTCTTGTAGAAGACCACCATGGGGCGGCCCTGGCGGGCGACCTGGAGCGTGACGGTGCCGCTCTTGACGAGCGCGAGGTCGCACCAGCGGATGACGGCGTCGGTGTCGCCGGTGACGATGGACACGCCGTCGGGCCAGCCGCCGGCGAGGTCTGTGCCCTCGCGGCGGAGGCGTTCTGCGACCTGCGGCGTGGTGGCGGCAACAACCCCCACGGCGTCGGGGAAGGAGGCCTTGAGGGCCGTGAACGCGTCGAGCAGGATGGGGAGGTGGCGGTCGAGCTCGTTGGGGCGGGAGCCGGGCATGAGGGCGATGCGCGGCTGGCCCTGCCCCATCGTGTAGGTGCGGGCGTCCATGGCCTGCGTGTCGAGCTCGTGGTCGAAGAGGAAGTGGCCGATGAACCGGGCGGGCACGTCACGCTGGCGGAAGAACTCCTCCTCGAAGGCGAGCACGCACAGCACCTGGTCCGTGAGGCGGCGGAGCTTGTGCACGCGCCAGCGGCCCCAGGCCCAGATCTGGGGCGCGACCAGGTGCACGACCTTCTTCCCCAGCTTCTTGGCGATCGCGCAGATGGGCGTGTTGGCCGCGGGTGAGTCCACGGGGACGTGGACGGCGACGGGGGTGGCGCTGGAGGCGTTCTCCCTGAGGAAGGCCTCGATGCGCCGGTTGATGCGCCAGTGCTCGATGATCTTTGCGATGCCCGGCACGCCCATGACGGCGTCGTCGCCGGTGCGTTCGATGATTTCGGCGCCTGCGCGCTGCATCTTCGGGCCGCCCCAGGCGAAGATGGGCAGGGTGGGGTCGCGGCGTTTGAGTTCGGCGATGACCGCGCTGGCGTGGTCGTCGCCGCTGGGCTCGAACGCGGTGAAGAGGAGTGCCGGGCGCTTCACCAGGGGCCTGGGCGATACCTCGATCACCGCCGGGGCGTCGGGGTGCAGGCGGAGGTTGGCTGGTCCGGTGGGCAAGGGCGAATCTTTGGCGGCTCAGAGGCCCGCGGCCTGCATCCACACGCTGGGGCGGCGGTCCAGGGCGGTGGCGATCGCGAGCAGGCTCTCCAGGCTGGCCAGGTGCGCCCCTCGCTCGATGGATGAGAGCTGGCTCACGCTGACGCCGCTGGTCTCGGAGAGTTCCTTCAGCGTCCACCCGCGTTCGGTGCGTGCGAGGCGGACCTGGCGTCCGAGTTCCTGGCGAAGGCGGTCCTGGGGGCGCTGCCCCAGTCCGAGGGCCTTGACGGCCTGGGCGAGCGAGCGGCGGAGCTCGGCGAGGGAGAAGGGCTTGGCGAGGTAGTCGAAGACGTCCTGCTTGAAGGTCTGGCGCATGCTGTCCATGGAGGGGTAGCCTGTCACGACGATGACGCACATGCGGCTCCACCGCCTGCGGACCTCGGCGAGGACGTCCTCCCCGCTATGGACTCCCATTTTCATGTCGAGCAGCACCACGTCGGGCGTGCGCTGTTCGCAGGTCTCGAAGAACTCATCGGGGGTGGCGCAGACGCGGACCTCGTGTCCGTCTTCCCCCAGGACGCCCTTGACGTACTGGCGGAAGTCCGCGTCGTCGTCGAGGGAGACTATCGAGAGCGGCACGGGCAGGGCATCGGCCGGTGTGGGTTCGGCAGCCATCAGGCAAGCGTAGTTCGGTCCGGCGGGTGCAACCCCTCCTCGGCGGGCAGCAGGAGCTCAAACTCGGCGCCGCGCGCTTCCGTGCGGTTCCCCGCCAGCAGGACCCCTCCGTGCTCCCTGGCGATTCCTTCGGACACTGCCAGGCCCAGGCCGGTGCCGTTGCTGTCCAGGCGGGTGGAGGCGAAGGGTTCGAAGAGGCGTGGCAGCACGCTGGCGTCGATGCCAGGGCCGTTGTCCGTCACGCGGATGGAGACCCAGGGGCGTCGCGAGTCGGCGCCGTCCTGCCTGAGGGTGACGGAAGCCGCGACCTCCACGCGCCGCTGCTCCTGACCCCGCAGGGCGTGGACGGCGTTGCGGAGGAGGTTGACCATGACCTGCACGATGCGGTCTGCGTCGCAGTCGATGTGGAGTTCTGCGGGGACGCTCACGGCGAAGTCCACACCCTTGGCGCCCTGGTCGATCCTGACGAGGGTGAGTGCGTCATCGACCATGGCGCGGACGTGTGCGCGGGCGCTGCGGGGCGGGCGGACGCGGGCGTAGTCGAGCAGGCTCTCGCCGAGGCGTTCGAGGCGTCCCACCACTCGGAGCATGAGGGCCGCTTCGGCTTCGGCGAGGCCGCCCCGCGGGTTCTGGTTGAGCTTTTCGGTGAGGCCCTTGACGACGGCGAGGGGGGTGTTCAGTTCGTGGGCGATGCCGGCGGACATGGTGCCCAGCCCGGCGAGGCGGTCGGCGTCCGCGAGGTTGCGCTGGGCCGTTTCGAGCAGGTGGTTCTTGCGTTTCAGGTCGGTCGCGATGTGCTCGAGGCTTGCGAGGGCGTCGGCGAGGGCGGCCTCCTGGCGGCGGAGCTTGATGATCGACTCGTTGCGGGACCGCATGATCTCGCCCAGCTCGTCGCTGGGGATTTCACGCGGCGGGATGAGCTCCGCGTCCTTGTCGCCCCGCTGTACGGCGTCGTCGGCCTCCAGCATCCGGCGGATGGGCCGGTACACGCTCTGGGGGAGCACGAACAGCTCAAGGGCCGCGGCGACCAGGACGTAGACGGCGAGCAGGGCCGCGGCTGCGAGCGTGTACAGGCGGACGGCTTCGGACCGTGCGCGTTCGATGGAAACCGAGAGCACTGCGTAGCGGTCGCCCGCGTCGCCCCGGCCCAGGTACGAGAGGGCTCCGGGCCCTGCTACCGAGGATGTGGCGGCGACGGCGTTGCCGTTCTGCGCGATGGCGGCGGCGGCGGCCTCGGCGGAGACACCGACCTCGGGCGCGGTGCCGACGAGGAGGCGGGTCTGCTCGCCCCGTGCGTGGCGCACGGTGTCGGGCAGTTCGCCCCGCTCGCGCACCTGGGGGGAGTCCTGCACGGTGCTGAGGATGAGGACCGCCTCGTCCACCTCGGCCTCGCGCACGACGGAAGCGACGGCCGGGCGGAGGGTGACCAGCACGACGACCGCGAGGAGGAGGCTGAAGAGGGTGTGGAGGACGATGAGTTTCTTGCGGACGCGGAGCCTGGCGAGGAGGCCCGGGCGCGGGGCTGGCACGGGCCGGATGCGCCTGCTGTCGAAGAAGGGGCCCAGGACCGGGAGGGACCTGCGGCGCGCGGGTTCCCCCGGCGTTGGGACGGGCGGGGTTTGGTCGTCGTGGCTCGCCACGTGAGATCGCAACGCTAGACTGGCGCGCATGAACCAGGCTGACTCTCCTCCCCCCGCGCGGCGGCCCGTTTCCTCCCGCGCGGTGGCGTGCGACGCGCTCGCCCGCCAGGCTCAACGGTACCCCGACCTTGTCACCCTGGAACTCGCGACGCCCGGGCTGGACGCCCGCGATGCGGCGCTGGCGCACACCATTTACGACACGGCGGTCCGGCGGTGGCTGACCATCGCGTACCTTGCCGAGACGGTGCTGTCGCGGAAGTGGGCGCAGGTGGTGCACCCGCTGCAGGGCGCGGTCCTGGCCGGGGCTGCGCAGCTTCTCTTTCTCGACAGGGTGCCGGCCTACGCGGCGATCAACGAGAGCGTGGAGTGGGCGAAGCGTGCGGTCTCTCCTTCGGGCGCCGGGCTGGTGAACGCGGCGCTGCGGGGGATCGCCCGGGCGGTCTTTGAGCGGGAGTCGGAGCCTGTGCGGGAGGTATCGGCCACGTACGACTTCGGCGCCGAGCAGCTGCCGCTCGCGGACGGGCGTGCGCTGGTGCTGAAGGGGGGCCGGGGGGTGCTGCCGGTGGACGAGCGCGTCCGCATGGCCGTGGTCACGAGCCATCCGCGGGCGCTGCTGGAGGCGTGGGAGAGGGACTTTGGTCCGGAGACCGCCAGGGACCTAGCGCTGCACTCCCTCTGCGACCCCCCCATCATCCTGAACACCCGTTTCGCGGGCGCGACGGGCGACGCGGTGCTCTTGCCGCACGCGGTTGCGGGCAGCGCGGTGCTGGTCGCGCAGCACGAGCGGCTTGCGCCGCTGCTCTCCTCGGACGCGCGCCTGTGGGTCCAGGACCCTTCGGCGAGCGAGGCGGTGGATTCCGTCAAGGACCTGCAGCCGGGGCTGGTGATCGACCTGTGTGCGGGGCAGGGGACCAAGACCCGGCACCTGGCGTGCGCGTTCCCCGGCGCACGCATCCTGGCGACGGACACGGACGGCGCGCGTCTGCGGTCGCTGAAGGAAGTGGCGAGGTCGTTCCCGACGGTGGAGGCGCTGGAGTTTGCGGACGTGGTCAACCACTTCGGTGGGAGAGCGGACCTCGTGCTGCTGGACGTGCCGTGCTCCAACACCGGCGTGCTGGCAAGGCGTCCGGAGGCCCGGTACCGGACGGCGACCGGCCAGTTGGAACGGCTGACGAAGCTCCAGCGGGAGATTCTGGCGCAGGGTGCGGCGCTCCTGAAGGAGGGCGGCACCATGCTGTACTCCACCTGCTCGATCGAGCCCGGCGAGAACGAGCAGCAGGCGGCGTGGGCGGGAGAGCACCTGCCGCTCACGCTGCAGTCTCAGCGCCGGACACACCCGTCGGGGCTGCCGGGGTGCGGGCCTGCGGAGTACCACGACGGGTCCTTCAGTGCCCGGCTTGTCCGGCGTTGAGCCCGCCCCGGGGACTCCAAGCCGGGTACACTCCCGCCCCTGACACTCCCCCCCGCCCCGAAAAACGCACTATGCTCCTTGCCGAGAAGCTCCGCATGAACCTGCTGGACATCATCACGCCCCAGAGCATCCGCGCTCCGCTGACCTCGACCGACAAACGGGGCGTCATCAATGAGCTTGTCGACGTGCTTGCCGCCGCGGGCAAGGTGGGCGACCCCGCGGCGCTCAAGGAGGCGGTGTGGGCGCGGGAGCAGACGCGCACAACGGGCATCGGTCATGGCCTTGCGATTCCGCACGGCAAGTGCGCCGGTATGACTGGTGTCGCGATGGCGATCGGCCGCCCGGCCCAGCCCATCGACTTCGAGGCGATCGACGGGAAGCCGGTGCGTCTCATCGTGCTGCTGGCCAGCCCCCCGGACAAGCCGAGCGACCACATCCAGGCGCTGGCGCGGATCAGCAAGCTGATTTCGATGGAGGACTTCCGCGAGCAGGTGTACGCAGCGTCGACTTCCGACGAGATCTATGCGTTGCTGAAGGCCAAGGAACGTCCCTGACGCGCACCCCGGCCCGAAGGCCCGAGCACGTGGCGCATGCCTTCGACCTCTCCTGACATCTTCGGCCCCCTGCCCGCCATCGAGCGTTCGCTCGGGGCGGCGGTGGCGGGCGTCGCGGCGACGCCGCGCCTGCGGGAGGCGGTCGCGTACGCGACGCTGGGCGCGGGCAAGCGCATCAGGCCGCTCCTGGCGTGGCACTGCTGCGAGGCGCTGGGGGGTCGCGGGGAGGATGCGATGCCGGCGTGCGTGGCGGTGGAGCTTGTCCACTGTTTCAGTCTCGTCCACGACGACCTGCCGGCGCTGGACAACGACGATCTCCGGCGGGGCAAGCCGACGGTGCACGTGAAGTTCGGCGAGGCGATGGCTGTGCTGGCCGGGGACGCCATGCTCAACATGGCGACGCTGGCGCTGGCCGGTCCGTGGGAGCGTGGGGAAGGGCGGAGCCCGGGGGTGCGTGCCTCCCTGTTGCAGACGCTGGGGGGGGCGACGGCGTGCATGATCGCAGGGCAGGTGGCGGACACGGAGCACGACTTTGATCCCGCGCTGACGGGCGCTCAGCAGCGGCTTGAGTTTGTGCACCGCAACAAGACGGGCGCCCTGCTCGTGGCTGCGTGCCGGATGGGGGCGGCCTGCGCGGGCCTGGGGGGCGGCGTTCCGCGGGGGGATGCGGGGCGGACCATCTGGCCGTTCGCGGACACGCTCGGCCTGCTTTTCCAGGCGGTCGACGACCTGCTGGACGTGACCCAGTCGGCGGAGCACACGGGCAAGCGCACGCAGAAGGACGCGGACGCGGGCAAGCTCACGTTCCCGTCGGTCTACGGCGTTGAGCGCACGCGGGAGATGATCCGCGAGTATGAGGCCCAGGCGGTGGGGAGCGTGCAGGCGCTGGGTGAGCCGGCGGCCCCGCTGGTGGCTCTTGCCCATCTGGTCGCGACGCGGACGCGGTAGGATGCGGGAGGGTGCCGACTTGGCGAACCGGGTGCCGGTGGTGCCCGTACGGTTGCGGCCTCTGCCGTCAACCGGTTGACCCGGCGTGGGATATGTCGTTTTCAAAAAATCTTGAAACTTGACGATGGTGTGCCAACAATGCGGGGAAGACCCGTCGCCCGGCGAAGGACCGCCGCCCCCTTATGAACTCCAACCCCAGCAGTCTCAGTTCCAATTCCGGCCCGGTGGGTTCCCACTCCTCGGGCGCTCAACCGTCCACGGCAGGTTCCGGGGCCGGGCAGGCCCACGGTTCGGCGGGCAGCCTGCTGGGGAGCGCACGGCTCCCGCAGGACGTGAGGGGCATGAGCGTGGCGCAGCTCGAGCGGCTGGCGCAGGAGATCCGGGACGCGATCGTGGGCCAGGTGCGGCAGACCGGCGGGCACCTTGCCCCGAACCTGGGCGTGGTGGAACTGACGATCGCGTTGCACCACGTGTTTGACTTCGGGTACGACCGGTTGCTGTTTGATGTGGGTCACCAGTGCTACCCGCACAAGCTGCTCACGGGGAGGGCGCACCTGCTCCCGGGGCTGAGGACGCGCGCGGGTATTGCCGGGTTTCCCGAGCCGCGCGAGTCGCACTACGACCTGTTCTCGGTGGGTCACGCGGGGACGGCCATCTCGACGGCGATCGGCATGGCGCGGGGGGACGCGCTGACCCGCGAGGCGTACCACCCGACGCAGAATGCGACCGGCCGGCGGGTGGTGTCGCTGATCGGCGATGCGTCGATCGTGAACGGCGTGGCGATGGAGGGGCTGAACAACGCGGGGACGCTCAGGCGGCAGTTCCTGGTCATCCTGAACGACAACGGGATGAGCATCAGCAAGCCTCAGGGTGGGCTGAGCCAGTACTTCGACCGCCTGCGGGTGAGCCACCTGTACAGCGACGTGAAGGCGGGGGCGAAGCGGCGTCTGGAGCACTTCCCCGGGGGCGGCACGATCCGCGGGGCGATCCATGCGGCCGGCGAGGCGACCAAGGCGGTGTACCACGAGGGGGCCTGGTTCGAGCACATGGGGCTCAAGACGATCGGCCCGATCGACGGGCACGACCTGCCGACACTAATCGAGTACCTGCGCGAGGCGCGGGACTTTGATCGTCCGCTGGTGCTGCACGTCAAGACGGTGAAGGGGAAGGGGTACAGGTTCGCGGAGACGGACAGTACGCGGTTCCATTCGCCGAACGCGTTCAACAAGGTGGAGGGTGAGCTCGAGAACGAGGGCTGCCGCGTGGAGCTCAAGAGCGATGGGCGTTCGTTCACGGCGGCGGCCGGGGATGCGCTGGCGGCGCTCATGGAGAAGGACCCGCGGGTGGTTGCGTGCACGGCGGCGATGCCCGACGGCACGGGCGTGGCGAAGGCGCTGGGCCGTTTTCCGGAGCGCGCGTGGGACGTGGGCATCTGCGAGAGCCACGCGATGGACATGATGGCGGGGCTGGCGAAGACGGGCTTCAAGCCGTTCTTCGCGGTGTACTCCACGTTCCTGCAGCGGGCGTTCGACCAGGCGTTCCAGGAGGTTTCGCTGCAGGGGCTGCCGGTCCGCCTGCTGCTGGACCGGGCGGGCCTGGTGGGCGGCGACGGCGCGGTGCACCATGGTTTCTGCGACGTGTCGCTGCTGCGGGTGCTTCCCGAGGCGGTGCTGATGGCGGCGATCGACGAGCCCAGCTTGGCGGCGGCGATGGAGTTCATGCGCGGGCCGGGGGGCGACAAGGGCATCTCCGCCGTGCGCTACCCGCGGGACGTGGTTTCGGCGCGGTTTGTGCAGCAGGCGTGCCCGCCGTTTGTCCTTGGCAGGGCGCGGCTGCTGCAGGGGCCGGACGTCGCGGCGGGCCGGGTGCCTGACTGCGCGGTGCTCGCGTTCGGGACGCCGGCCATCGCGGCGTGCGAGGCGGCGGACGCTGTGCGCATGGCCGGCGGGCTGACCGTCAGCGTGTACGACGCGCGCTTTGCCAAGCCCATCGACCGCGAGCTGCTGCGTTCGCTGCTCTCGAGGAACGTGCCGGTGCTGACGGTGGAAGACCACAGCATCGTGGGCGGGTTCGGGGCGGCGGTGCTCGAGGCAGCGCAGGAGATGGGCCTGGACGGCTCGCTGATCACGCGCGTGGGACTGCCCGACCGCTGGGTGTACCAGGACTCCCGGGCCCGGCAGTTGGCGGAGGTCGGCCTGGATGTCCAGGGCCTTTCCCGCGCCCTGGGCGACGCGGTGCAGGCCCACGCCCTGCGCGTCCGGGATAACCGGCGCCAGCCGGACTTCGAGCGCGCCGAGTAGTTCGGCGCAACCGGGATTCCGTTCGCCGCTCCCCCCACCGCGTTGCTATGGTTTGCCATGGGCCGACGCGTCCTGCTGCTCGTCAACCCGTCCAAGCCCGCCGCGGCGAAGGCCGCGGCGGAAGTGCGCGAGCTTGTCAAGCTGCACGGGACGCTCGTGGGGGAGGAGCATGCGGAGTCGGGCCTGCTGCCGGCGGAGTTCCGCAGGGCCGATCTGTACGTGGTGTTCGGGGGTGACGGGACGCTGCTGGCGCAGTCGCGCCGGTGTGCGGGGCCGGGGAACGCGATGCTGGGCGTGAACATGGGGAAGGTCGGCTTCCTTGCGGCGTTCGACATGCCGGCGATGCGGGCCCGGGCGCACGAGCTCTTCGGCGCTACGCCGCTGCCCATCAATGAGTACAACCTGCTGAAGGTGGAGGTGTTCGGGCGGGGAGACGAGCACCCGCGGTTCTCCACGGTTGCGTTGAACGACGCGGTGATCGTGGCGGGGCCGCCCTACCGGCTGATCACGCTGACGATCTACCTCAACGGGGAGGCGGGGCCGACCATCCGGGGCGACGGCCTGATCGTGAGCAGCCCGGTCGGTTCGACGGCGTACAACCTCTCGGCGGGCGGGCCGGCGGTGGACCCTTCGGTGGACGCCATGGCGATCACACCGATTGCGCCGCAGTCGCTCTCGTTCCGGCCGGTCGTGGTGAGTGGCTCTGCACGCATTGAGATCACGGCGGACAAGGTCAATGCCGACGCGGGGGGCATGGGCACGACTCTGTCGTTGGACGGGCAGGTGCAAGCCCCGCTCAAGGCGGGCGACCGGATTGTCATCACCCGCAACGAGCACGGCGTGCGGTTTGTGCTCAACGACGCGAGCGACTGGTGGAGTCGGCTGATTTCACGGCTGCAGTGGGCGGCGGCGCCCAAGATGTCTTCGTCCTAGGAACGCGGGCTCAGGTGCCGCCGACGGTGACGCCTTCGGCTTCCAGGAGCTCCCGGGCGTATTGGTCGTCGGGGTCCCATTCCAGGGCCTCCTGCAGGAGCGGGAGGGCTGCCTGCTTGTTGCCATCGGTGATCATTTCGTGGGCGCGGTGGTCGAGGAGGGACGCGATCGCCTTTGCGAGGTCGGTCCGCAGCCCAGCGTCGAGCGCTGCTGCGGTGCGGTAGGCCTGCTCCGCTTCTGGGAGCCGTTCGGCGTGCTGCAGGGCGATGCCGAGCTGGTACCAGCAGTAGGCGACGGTGGACTTTCCGAGCCCTGCCGACACGCGGATGCCGTTCCTCGCGAGTGATTCGGCGTCCGCGTAGTCGCCGGCGCCGTTCGCGCAGGCAGCGACCGTGGCGTAGAGCGACACGAGGGCGGCGTCGGCGTCCGCTGCGGTCATCCCTGCGCCGCGCACGGACTGGTATTCTGCCACGGACTGATCGAGGAACGCCCTGGCTCCCAGGTAGTCTTCCGCGTCGAGGCGGGCGTGGCCCAGGGCATCGAGCAGTAACGCGATGGAGGGGCCGACCAGTTCGGCGAACGATGGTTCAAGGGAGCGTGCCTTGCGGTAGGAGTCGATCGCGTCCGCGTGCCGGCCGAGCGCCTGCTGGGCCTTCCCCAGGCTGAACCAGCAGTAGCCGGGGTGTGCTTCGGTGGCCTCGCCCGCGAGCGCGATTCCCTCCCGTGCGGAGGCGATCGCTGCTTCCATGTCCCCTGCGTCGAACGCGTCCCGGGACAGTGCGTAGCACAGGCCGACCATCTGCGGTCGTTCGTTGGGCTCGTTCTGGGGGTCGAGGCGGGCGGAGGCCTTGTATGCTTCCAACGCCTCCTTCTTCCTGCCCAGTCGCTGCAGCGCAACCGCGTATTGATGGGCGACGTAGGGATCGGTGACGGGCGCGTTCTTCTCCACCAGGCGTGCCGCGTCCGCGTCCCGGCCTGCCATCATGAGGCAGTACAGGTCGGTCTGGACCGACCCCTTGGGCGTGAAGCCCGGGATCGCAGGTACAAGTCCGGAGTGGGCCAGCAGCCATACGGCGCCCAGGATCGCGCACGTGACCCCCGCCCACACCCAGCGGGGCAGGCGCCACCCGGACCGCCACGCTCCCAGGAGCAGTCCGCCCATCGCCCCGCCGGCGTGGGCCGCGTTGCCGATCGGCATGACCCCCGTCAACGTGAGCACGATGCAGACGACAAACCAGGCCGCGAACAGTCGGAGGGTCTTGCCTGTCACCACCCCGGAAAGTCGCGGGTCTGACCGCCCGGCCACGTACAGCATGGTGCACAGCCCGTACACCACACCCGAGAGCCCGATGCCACCTGCGCCGCACGCTGATTCTGCCAGCCCGCTCATGACCGCAAGGACCAGGCACGCGCCGAGCAGCCGCAGGCCACCCCATGCTCGTTCCGCGGCGACGCCCAGGGGCAACCACCACGTCAGGTTGAACAGCAGGTGCACGAGGTTGGCGTGAGGGAGGCACGACGTGAGGTAGCGCCATGGCTGCCACACCTCGTTCCCCGGCCCCGAGAAGGCCCACTGTACAGGTGCCCCGCTCCAGAACATCAGGCTCACCACCACGGCGCCCGCGGCGACCAGGAGCACCACGGGGCAGCGCCAGACAGCCTGCCGGAGCGGGGCGGGTTGTGGCGCGGTGCTCGCGGGCTCTGCCGGCGGCGTGCCCGCGGCATGTTCGTTCACGGCTTGCCCTTCCAGCGGACGCGGTAGACGCGCCCGATCGGCGCGTCGCAGCTGAAGAGGATGCTGCCGTCGGGCGCCTGGACGCAGTCCACGGGGCGGGCGAGGACGTCGAACTCACCGGCATCGTTCCGTGCGAGCGTGCTCACCACGGTCTCCAGCCCCGCCGGTTTCCCGCCCAGTTTGGGGTCCTTGTCGAAGCGGACGCGGGCCACCTGGTACCCCGCGGGTTCGCTGCGGTTCCAACTGCCGCGGCACGCGACGAACATGTCTCCCTCGTACTCCTTGGGCAGGGGGTGGGCGGCCTTCTGGTTTGTGGCGGGGTCGATGAACGTGAAGCTGTTGACGGCCCAGTGTGCGCCGAAGCACCACTGCGGCGGGACGGTCAGGGCCGCGAGTTCCACGATGTCTTCACGGTCCTTGAATTCCAGGCGCGGCACGCGGTTGCCGGCGATGAAGGGGTGTCCGTAGAACTTCCCCTGCTCGTAGCGGTTGAGCTCATCGGGGGGGTTCATGTCGGTGATGGGCTGGCCCTTCTCGTTGCTCTCGCCGTACTTGATGCCGAACCAGTCGGAGCCGTGGTCGCAGCCCCAGATCTCTGACGTGCCGGGCCTTAGCCGGAGTTTTTCGGTGTTGCGGATGCCGGAGCAGAAGAGCGTCTTGTCGCTGCCGGTGAGGGAGTAGCGCCAGATCTTCTGGCGGTCGCTGGTGACTTCGTCGGTGATGTTGCCGGAGTCGCCGACGCTCGTGTAAAGGGCGTCGTCGGTCACGAGGATGGACCGCCACCAGTGGCCGGTGCCGCCGGGCAGGTTCTCCAGCACCTTGACGACCTCGCGGGACCCTTCGCCGGTGGCGCGGGTCTTCCACACTTCGGTGCTCGTGGTGTACCACAGCCAATCCCCGGCCTGCTGCATGCCCTGGACGGAGTCGTGCCCGTCCACGAGCGGGCGCATGGACTCGAGCACGCCGTCGCCGTCGGCGTCGGTGCACTCCACGATGTCCCCGACGCGCGGGCGTGAGACGTAGAGCTCGCCGTGCGGGCCGAACTCCATGAACCGCGCGTTGTCGAGGCGGTCCACGGCCACGCTCACTTCGAAGCCCTCGCGCACCGTGAACCGGGCGAGTTCCGGGGCGTCGATCTTGGCCGGTTCCGCCGGGGCGGCGGGCGTGGCGCCCGGCTGCCCGTTGGCCGCGGCGCACGCGACGGCTGATGCACCCACCACGCAGACCAGTTCCCTGCAGCGCATGTTCGGAGACCTCCTCGAAAGACGCTCGATGTGTCCGTTCCCCGCGGCCGGGCGGGGCGTGGGAACCGTACGCCCCCATACCCTCCGGCCGTGCGCACGGCTTTCACGCTGATCGAGCTGCTGGTGGTCATCGCCGTGATCGCGGTGCTGATCGGCGTGCTCATCCCCGCGCTCAGCAGGGCGCGCGAGGCCGGGCGTGCGGTGAACTGCCTGGCCAACCTCAAGAACAGCGCGGTCATCCTGCAGGCGTACGCCGACGAGCAGAAGGGTTTCTCACCGGCGATCGGGTGGCCGTACGACCGTGCGCCCCACTGGGCGGTGGTTGTGCAGAACAGCGCCGGGCTGACGAGTTCTTTGGCCTCCGAAACGCGTCCGGAGCGGAGCATCCTGGTCTGCCCTTCTGCGAGCGCGTTCCACGGACGCGCGATGCTCCGCACCTATGCCATCAACGCGACCGGGCACGCGGCCCAGCCGGGGGACCCGGACAACTACGAGCCGGCGCCGGGTGACCCGAATCCGCGGCCGACGCACATCCGCATGGCCAACATCCAGTTCCCTGGACAGTCGCCCCTGCTGACGGACTCCACCAGCCCCCCCCAGGGGGCGGTCACGACGCCCACGCTGCTGTGCGCCAGCCTCATCGACTACCGCCAGCCGGCGATGGTGGACGAACGGCTGGGGCTGTACCACGCGAGCCGCGCTTCGACGCAGGCCTGCTTCGCGGACGGCTCGGCCCACCTGGTGCGCATCGAGCCGCCGGGGACAACGCCAGCACGCGTGCCGGGGGCGTGGTTGACGGCGCTGCCGTAAGCCGGGTTCACGCGCAACTGCCTGCGCCGCAAGGGCCGCAGCTCCGGAGGGTGGACGCCCCCCGCCACCCGCGCTACGCTTCACCCTGCATTGCACTGGGGCGGTAGCTCAGTTGGTAGAGCGCATCGTTCGCAATGATGAGGTCGGGAGTTCGACTCTCCTCCGCTCCACTTGGCCAAGAGAAAGCCCGGGTCCTCGGACCCGGGCTTGTGTTTTTGGGGAAGCGGAGAGGGGGAGATTCGAACTCCCGATGACGCAAGCGCCATACCGGTTTTCGAGACCGGCCCATTCAGCCGCTCTGGCACCTCTCCGGTGGATGGGGGCCATGATAGGCCGTGAAGGGATTGGGGCGGACGTGGGCGGAGGGGCTAGAAGGCGAACCCGAGGGTGACGAAGTAGTCGAGCACGTTCGCGCGGTCGGCCATCTGGTCTGAATCGTGCCGGTGTTCCACGCCCAGGCGCAGGCTCATCTTGAGTTCCGGGTCCACGATGAAGTTCATGCCCGCGCGGGAGACGGAGCGGAAGTTGTCCCAGTCCCAGTGGCGCCCGCTGGGGTAGAACTCGGTGTTCGCGTACGCGCTGGTCTTGTCGCTGAACTTGTAGTCCAGGGTCATCACGAAGATGCCGACCTCGGGCAGGATCGCGTTCTCGCCGTTGATCTCGCGGCGGCCGCCCGCACCCAGACGCCCTGTCAGCGTCCAGTTGTCGGTCTTGACGAACGTGTAACCAAGGCCCGTCGACGCGTGCAGCTGGTAGTCCCACGGGGCCAGCGCGTCCATCTCGCCGCGCCCGGCCGCCCAGAAGTTCCACTTGCCGCCGGCGATCTTCCACTCGTTGCGGATGTTGGCCTCGCCCCGGTCCTGATTCTTGGCGGAGTTGGCTTCCCCGTAGACGTAGGAGAAGTTGGCGGTGGTGTTCATCTTCGCCGAGCTGCGGGCGAGGTTGACGAATGCGCGGTAGTTCTGCCAGTCGCTGGGGCCGGTGGACCCGTTCATGCCCACTTCCACGTTCCGGTTCCACCCCACCCAGAACGACTTTTCATCGTCGGCGATGAGGGCGGCGAAGGGGTTGGTGGCCTGGACGTAGGGCTTGGGCTCGGGCGGCTTGGGCGGCGGCGGCGCAGGAGCCGGCGCGGGCTTGGGTTCTTCCTTCTTGGGTTCGGGGGGCGGTGGCGCCGGGGCGGGCGCTGGGGGCGCGGGCGGCTGCACTGCGGGAGGCGAGAGCACTGCATCGATGTGCGGCTCGGACTTGGCGATGCCCACGCGCGGGACCCTCACCTCGCCCAGCACGGGGTGCACGATCACCACTACATCGGCCTGCACCGCCTTGACCGTCCCTTTGATTACCTCTCCGGAAGTCAGCGTGATCGTGATCTGTTGACCGGCCTGATCCGGCGCCGTGGGCGCGGCCGGGGGGGGCGCGTTGGGAGGGGGCGCGACGGGCTCCGCGGGCGCCTGTGCGCGCGCCTGACCCGCTATCACAGCGAGTGAAGCGACGGCGACGGCGCTCTTCCACGCTCTCCTCATGCGACCTGGCCCTTCTATGCACCTGGGCTTACCCGGCCGGGGCGTCCGCTCGCCCGATCGTCCGGACAGGTCCAATATATCGGATCGGATAGCAAACGCAAACAAAGGTCTCTCAAATTCCGTTGAGTGCGATAACTTTTTTCACCTCCCAGACAGTCCGGGTCTGCTCTGGCGCGGCCCAGCTCAAGCACATTTCCCGCCCGCGAGGCGAGGTATCGCTCAAGCCTCTGGCTATCCCCGGCACATTCAAAACTCCGGGGGAGTCGAGCATTCGATCCACTCACCCGCGGGCGAACGGAACCTCAGGACGCTTGCGTGCAGCATGAGGCGGTCGGCCGTCCGGCCCCCTCCCCCGTACAGCACATCGCCGAGAATGGGGGCGCCCAGGCCGCCCGGCACTTTCTGGCCGACGATGCGGGTGAGCACCTTCGCCGCCGCGGCGTGGACGCGGAGCTGGTGCGTGCGTCCCGTGATCGGTTCGAAGCGGATACGGGTGCGGTCGGCCTCGCGTGCGAGCACCTGGAATCGGGTCTGGGCGGGTCTGCCGTCGACCCAGTCGATGACCTGGTAGGGCCGGTTGGCGGGGTCCATGCGGATCGGGACATCGATGAGGCCTTGGTCGGGGGTTTCGACGCCCTCGACGAGCGCGACGTAGGCCTTGTCCACACGGCGGGCTTCGAATTCGCCCGAGAGGGACCGCTGCGCGTCGACGGTGAGGCCCACGACGAGCAGGCCGGAGGTGTCCATGTCGAGCCGGTGGACGATGAGGGGGCCGGCGGCGTGTGGGTAGGTCTCCCGCACACGGGAGATGACGCAGTCCTGGTTGGCTTCGCCCTTCCCCGGCACGCTCAGGAGACCGGGGGGCTTTTCGACGACGAGGAAGTCCGGGCGTTCAAGGATGACGCGCAGGGGGTGCACGGGGAAGCGTACCGGCCCACGGCTCGTCCATGCTCTTGACTCGAACATTGCCCCCCCCACTCCCACCCGCCAAGAATGAACCATGACCACTTCATCCGCTTTGCTTGTTGCCCTGACCGGTACCGCTCTGACCCTCCCGGCGTGCGCGCAGCCTGCTGCTCAGCCCGCCCATGCTCCTGCAGGCACGCCGGCTCCTTCCGCGGGCAGTCCGGGTGGTGGAGCGGGGGCGCCGGCGAAGGCAGATCCGGCGGCGTGGACGAAGGAGGAGTCGGTGTTTCTTCAGGACCCGGTCCAGCTGACGTTCAGCGCGGAGTACGCAAAGGCGGGCGAGTCGTACTTTGACTACGACAATTCGCGGGTCGTCTTCCAGGGCGTTATGGCGCCCAAGGAGGGCCAGGAGGCGGACCCGTTCTATTCCATGTTCGTGGCACCCCTGGTGCTGGAGGGGGGCAGGCCCAGGCTCGGCGCAACGGTGCGGGTGAGCCCGGGGGGCGCGTCGAACACCTGCGGCTGGTTCGACCCTCTGCACCACGACCGGATCCTGCTGGGCAGCACCATCACGGTCCCGGCGGAGCACCAGAAGGCGGGCTTCCAGGTGGGCATGCGCAAGTACGTGTGGATGTTCCCCAGCGAGATGGAAGTGTGCGAGGTGTCCGCGGGGCCGGGGGGGACGCCCAGCCCGGTATTCAGCCGCGGAAACTACGACGCCGAATGTTCGTTTGATGCGTCGGGTCGGTTCATCCTGTACACGCACGTGGAGGACGCGCCGCCGGCGAAGGACGGGGAGACGGCGCAGCCCCGCCCCGACGGCAACATCTACATCTACGACACGGTGACGAAGAAGCACCACCCCATCGTGGTCGCGCCGGGGTACGACGGGGGGCCGTTCTTTTCTCCGGATGGGCGGAGCATCTGCTACCGGTCCGATCGGCAGGGCAACGACCTGCTGCAGGTGTTTGTGGCGGACCTGAAGTTTGAGAATGACGCCGACGGGGCACTCAAGATCAGTCTGGGGCGCGAGTGGCAGCTCACGAAGGGCGAGAACGTCAACTGGGCGCCGTTCTGGCACCCGTCGGGCACGTACCTTGTGTACGGCAGCAGCGAGGCCGGGCACGACAACTACGAGCTGTTCGCCATCGAGGCGGATATGGAGCGGCTGCGGGGCGACCCGGCGAAGAAGGTGCCCGGGGTGGAGCCTTCGGCGATGCGTCACGTGCGCATCACGCACGCGCCCGGGGCCGACATTCTGCCGGCTTTCTCGGCGGACGGCAAGTACCTGATCTGGACCAGTCAGCGTGCGGGCAAGGTGGCGGGCGAGCAGCGTCCGGCGAGCCAGCTGTGGATGGCGCGGTGGCGGGGCGTGAGCTTCGAGGGGGCGCCGGGCGCGTGGGCGGAGGCTCCGGCGGCGAAGTAGCGTCCCGGCGACGCGTCAGTTGCGGGGCGGCGGGCCGGCGGGCCAGTCAAAGAGCGGGGGCTCTCCCCGCAGTTCACGGGCGATGGTGGCGAGCACCAGGGGGTTGTGGGAGACGCTGAAGTGCGAGAGCACCAGCGACCCGCTGCACCAGAGGGGGTGGTGGCCGTCGGGTGCTGTGTTGCGGGCCCCCACGACCGGGTCGCGGAGCTGCGTGAAGGGCAGGTACCGCTCGATGCTGGATGGGGCGCCGTCGATCTGTCGGAGGAAGTCGGAACCGGGGCGCATGGAGCGTGCGGTCCGGTCGGGCGCGACGATCTTCGCGAGCATGGCGCCCTTGTGGGGTGAGGAAAGGGTGATGAACCGCTTCACGCGCAGCACACGGCCGTCGGCGTGCCCGCGCATGGCGCTGTGGCGGCCAACCAGACCGCCCATGGAGATGCCGATCACGTCCACTTCGGCGTCCGGCCCGGCCCAGGCCCCGACCTCGCGCAGCACGCGGTCGCGCTGGGCCTCGAAGCATGCCTGGTCCATGAACGAGATCGCGAGGAACCCGTGCCGTTCACCGCTGGTGACTTCGGCGACACGGGCCCGGATGCTCTCGACGACGCCGGCCCAGGCGTGGTAGCCGTTGAGGATGATGACCGGGCGGGCGAGGGGTCGTGGCTCGCACCGCATGCGGGCAAGGTCGGCGAGCGCCTTCTGCCGGGCTCCCACCAGGGCCGGGTTCTCCTCCGCGAGCCACGCGGGCCCGAGGGACCAGGCCAGGGCGTCCACCGCGAGCGCGCCACACGTGCGCCAGGCGCGGTCCAGTGCCGTTCTGCGCACCGGGGGCGGGTGCGGGCTCACGTCTTCCCCACTGTGAGCTGCGCGGGCTTGGGCTGGTCGACCAGGCCGGCGGCGATCTTCTCCCAGCCGCTGCCCAGGTCACCGATGGGGTCGGGGGGCAGGATGTCCACCTTCTTCTCGCCCAGCTTCGCCTCTCCCCGCACGACTTTCTCCTGGAACGCGAGGCATTCGGCGAGGAGTCGCTGCAGGATTTCCGGCTCCGGCACGTTGGCGACGCGCTGACCCTGAACGTAGATGATGCCGCGCCGATCGCCCGCGAACACGGCGACGTCCGCGCCCTCGGCT
This sequence comes from Phycisphaerales bacterium, assembly GCA_046350475.1. Taxonomy (GTDB): domain Bacteria; phylum Planctomycetota; class Phycisphaerae; order Phycisphaerales; family UBA1924; genus BJHL01. Next base: position 260,972 of record JAXMAJ010000003.1, read on the forward strand.
TCGCCGGGACCGTTCACGATGCAGCCCATCACGGCGACCTTCATGGGGACGGTCACCTTCTCCGCGAGGGCCTTGCGGACGTCCTGGACCAGCGTGAAGAGGTCGACCTGGATGCGTCCGCACGTCGGGCAGGCGATGAGGTCCACGCCCTTGCGCTGGCGGAGGCCGAGGCTCCAGAGCAGTTCGAGGCCGTCCTGGACCTCGTACACGGGGTCGTTGGCGTAGGAGATGCGGATGGTGTCGCCCACGCCGCTGCAGAGCAGGGCGGAGAGGGCTGCGATGCTGCGGATGCAGCCGGTCTCCTTGGGGCCGGCGTGGGTCACGCCCAGGTGGAGCGGGTGCTCGAAGCGTTTGCTGATCTCGCTGTAGGCGTCCACGACGATCGCGGCGTCCATGCTCTTTGCGCTGATGCAGATGTCGCGGAAGTCCTCCTCGTAGAAGATGTCGAGGTACTCCTCGAGCTTGGCGATCATGATGGCGAGCAGGTACCCGTGGGCGTGGTTGCTGAAGACGGCGCCCAGCTCCTTCATGCGTTTCTGCTTGTCCCTGCGCTCGATGATGGACCCCTCGTTGACGCCCACGCGGATCGGGATTCCCCTGCCGCCATTGGCCGCCTTACAGGCCTTGATGACCTCCACCACCTGGGCACGGTCCTGGATGTTGCCTGGGTTGAGGCGGATCTTGTGGACGCCGGCTTCCACGGCCTCCAGTGCGCGTTGGAAGTGGAAGTGCACATCGGCGACGATGGGAACCTGCACCTGCGGCAGGATGTGGCGGAGGGCTTCGGTGTCCTTCTTCTCCGGGACTGCGACACGCACGATGTCCGCACCGGCGGCGGCGAGCTTGTGGACTTCGCGGACGCAGGCGTCGACGTCGTGCGTATAGCCCGCGGTCATGGTCTGCACGGAGACCGGGGCGGGCGTGGACGGCATCCCCGGTTGGCCGCACGGGAGGCCCCCACCGATCTGAATGACGCCGGTACGGGAGTCCCCGACGAAAACTGGCCTTGTAGGTCGCCTTTGGTGCATGTTGCCATAACGCTAGCCCTGCCCGGGAGGTTCGCTTGTTTTACCCCGGAACGGGGCAGTTTGTCCCTCGGGACGCTCACGCGAATCCGGGTATTCCCATATGCAATGTGCTGAATACCGAAGTGGATACGCACCTGCCCCGATGGTGTCTGGCGTGGCGGGGCTGCCCGCTCGGGGACTTCGGGGGGATCGCGGGGAGTCGCGGTCCGGGGAATTGCCATGTCCAAGGAAACGGCGCCGGTCAAAGCACTGCGCATGTCGGACGAGGCCGCGAAGGGCCTGGCGGAGTCTCTCGCGCGCCAGGAGGACGGTGATGCCACTTCCAAGCGCAAGGCGCGTCGCATGGGCCTGCCTGCGGGCTACACGGTGGTCGGGACGTTCGTGTACCCGTGCGGCAACTCACCGCCGATGATTCTGACCCTGCGGGACATAAGTAACGGGGGCATGGGGATTCTGCACGGGTCCTTTGTGCACCCGGGTTCTTCTTGCATTCTGGCGATCGTGGGGAAGGACAGGGCGGTGCTCTGCAAGATCAAGGGCAAGGTGATCCGGTGCACGCACGTGCGCGGCAGCGTGCACGACGTGGGGATCAAGTTTGACGAGGAGGTTCGGCTTGAGCTGTATGTGCCCGCGCTGCAAACTTCTGAGGAGCAGGTAGCGCAGGCCACGCTGCTGGTGCTGAGCGGGCAGGTCGCGCGGCAGGTGCGCAATCAGGATCCGATGATGGAAGTCCGGCGCACGGTGGAAGTGATGATGGCGACGATCGAGGAGGTTGCGCCCGTGGCTCAGGTACGCCCGCCTGCGGATGCACCCCCAATCACGGGAAGTTCGGCACAAGCCGCGTGAGCTTGGCTTGTTCGTCCACATCCCGTGAACACGGTACCAAGGCGCGAAATACGCGCCGTTGGTAGTATTTTTCAGTTTCGTCGGACGTGCGAGGGCGTGCGTACGTCCCGATTTTCGGGTGTATCTCAGGTCATCATGGCGGTCATTCGATGGTCCCCTGATTCCGTGTCGGGGAGGATCGCCGGTGAGCACGAGCCCATTGCCATCCAGGGTTGCGCAGCGGGCCGCACAGAGCACCGCGGACTTGGCGCACGCGCTGGAGTCGCAGGAGGCGTCGGAGGTCCAGAACAAGCGTGCGAGCACTCGCCTGGGGCTGCCGGCGGGCTACACGGTGGTCGGCACGTTCGCGCACCCCGGGGGCACGAGCCCGCCGATGGTGCTGAGTGTGCGGGACGTGAGCAACGGCGGGATGGGGATCATGCACCCCAACTTCGTGCACCAGGGGTCCGCGTGCATGCTGGCGCTGGTCGGGCGGGAGAAGAAGATCATCCTGAAGATCAAGGCCGAGGTGGTGCGGTGCACGCACTACCGGGGCGCGGTGCACGACATCGGCATCCGCTTCTGCGAGCCGGTAAAGCTGGAACTCTACATCCCCGCGCTGCAGTCGTCCGAGGAGGCGGTTGCGCAGGCCACTCTGCTGACGCTGAGCGGGCAGGTGGCGCGGCAGGTGAAGACGCAGGTGCCGATGGACGAGGTGCGGCGCACGATTGAGGTGATGCTGGCGACGATCGAGTCGGTCGCGGACATGGGCGGCGCCGAGGCGCAGCAGGGGCCCGGGTCTGGGCCGGTCGGACCGCGGGCTGCGGCGTGAGCGTCAGTAGTTGGGGGTGGGCGGGCGGTAGTCCTCGAAGTTGAGTCGGCGCATGGACTCGATGGTCCTGACAAGGCCGTCGCGGAGGGGGACCTTGGGTTCCCAGCCCAGGCGCGTGCGGGCGAGGGTGATGTCGGGCTTGCGCTGGGTCGGGTCGTCCTGGGGGAGGGGGCGGTAGACCAGCCTGCTCTTGCCGCCGGTGAGCTCGATGACCATCTCGGCGAGCTGCTTGATGGTGAACTCGCCTTCGTTGCCGATGTTGACGGGGCCGGTGAAGTCGTCGGGGGAGTTCATGGTGCGGATGATGACCTCGACGAGGTCGTCGCAGAAGCAGAAGCTGCGGGTCTGCTGGCCGTTGCCGAAGATGGTGATGTCCTCGCCGTTGAGGGCCTGGCGGATGAAGTTGGTGACGACGCGTCCGTCGAAGGGGTGCATGCGCGGGCCGTAGGTGTTGAAGATGCGCACGACCTTGATCTTGAGGCGGTGCATGCGGTGGTAGTCGAAGAAGAGGGTCTCTGCGGCGCGCTTGCCCTCGTCGTAGCAGGCGCGGGGGCCGATGGGGTTGACGTTGCCCCGGTAGCTCTCGGGCTGGGGGTGGACTTCCGGGTCGCCGTAGACCTCGCTGGTGCTGGCCTGGAGGATCCTGGCGTTGCAGCGCTTGGCGAGGCCCAGCATGTTGATGGCGCCCATGACGCTGGTCTTCATGGTCTTGATGGGGTTGTACTGGTAGTGCCCCGGCGCGGCGGGGCAGGCCATGTTGTAGATCTCGTCGACCTCCAGGAGGATGGGGTCGGTGACGTCGTGGCGGATGAACTCGAAGTTGGGCTTGCCCAGGAGGTGGGCGATGTTCTGCTTCTGGCTTGTGAACAGGTTGTCGAGGCAGATGACGTCGTGCCCCTGGGCCACCAGGCGGTCGCAGATGTGCGACCCCAGGAACCCCGCGCCGCCCGTGACCAGAATGCGCCGAACCTTCATTCCCTGTTCCTTCCTGTAGACCCCCGGGCCGGCCCCTGACGAAAGCGGGCGGCCCCGGGAGGCCGCCCATCGTAAGCAGTACCCCGCGGAGCAGCGGGGGCTTCAGCAGGGGCCACCCGAGAAGACACGCAGGAAGTCATCGATGTCGGCCGTGTCTGGGAAGAGGCCGTCGTTGTTGAAGTCGATGTCGTGGCAGGTGCCGGTGCTGCAGGGGCCTCCGGAGAACACGCTTAAGAAGTCGTCGATATCAGCGGTATCGGGGTAAAGGCCGTCGCCGTTGAAGTCAAGGGAATCGCAGGGCGGGGGAGCCCCGAGGGTAGAGTGGCCTGCGATCTGCGATGCGCTGAGGGCGCCGCAGTACAGGGCGACGTTATCGATCATGCCGTTGAACGCGGCGCCTCCGGAGGGCCATGCCAGGCCGTTGCCAACGGTCCAGTACGACCCATTGACCCCGGAGTGCGCGGACCCCACACCGCCCGCGAGGTTATTGAAACCCTGGTACACACCGTCCACGAACAGCGTGTAGTTGTATGTGCCGAGCAGCGGATTGCGTACTTCGCGCAGGCCAACGACGTGGTGCCAGTTCCCGTCATCCAGGCGTACGCCCGAGATGGCACCGAAGAAGGAGCCGGGGCCGTCCGCAACAAACATCACACGCCCGGCGGTGTTGGGGATGCCGATGGGGTTATAGCCGAGGACGAGCGTGAGCGAGTGCTGCTGCGGATCGTTGCGGCTTGTCAATATCACGCCCGCCGCGGGGTCGACGGTCCGGACCCAGGCTTCCAGCGTGGCCGCCGGGCACGAGGCGGGGTCGTTCACGTGCAGGAGGGGGACGGTGTCGAAGCGGGCGTAGGGGCCCGAGCCGTCGAAGTGCAGCGCCTTTCCCATGTAGGAGTTGACGCGTGTCGTGCCGACGTACTGGCCGGGGTAGTTGCCGCAGGTGTAAGGATCCGCCCTGACGGCGTCGGCGGCGGTCAGAGAACCGGAATCGTCGAACTTCCAGAGGGCGCGGGCGCCATGGTTGAGGACATTCAGGTCGTACGTGGACAGCACGCTGGCGTCACAGGCGAATGTGGCGGTGAAGGTGCCGGACCCCTGAGCCCCGAACAGCCCGCCGACGCGGAGTAATTGCGGCTCCCCTGCGGTGCAGGAGACGGTGAGGCGCGTGCCCGGGTTGCCGTTGCAGGAGGCGTTGGACTGGCCGCACGCGATCGGGGCCGCGTTGATGTTTGCGCAGCCGGAGTCCGGGTAGGCGACCATGACGGTGTTGATGGAAGATCCGCAGGTGCTGTAGTTCATGCGGCCTGTTTCTACAGGGACTGTTTGGAACCAGACGTCGCTGAAGGGTGTTCCTGCGCCCGGGCAGTTCGGGCGGGCATCGGTGACGGCGTTGGTGTTGGACCAGAACGCCCCCGCACCCTGCGCGACGCTGGTGGGCTGTGCGCACGTGTCGTTGGACGGTCGGTTGGGTGCAGTGATGGTCATCCGCACGCTGCCGAAGGCGCCGTTCCAGCCGCTCACGCGGATGAAGTAGTTCTGCCCGGCGGCGACGTTGACGTTCACCCGTGAGGCGCGGGGATTGTCGGGGCAGGAAGGCGAAGCATCGTCGTTGCACGCGATGGACGTCGTCAGTGCGGCGCAGCTGGAAGCCGCGTAGACGTTCAGCGTCGTATCAAACGAGCTGCCGCACGTGTCGATCGTGATGTTCTCCGTCGCGATCGGCGTGAAACTGAACCAGATGTCGGGGGCCGATCCTTCACTGGCACAGCTCCCGTTGAACCCCGCGCGGGTCGCGCCGGTGGTCGAGTCGATAATCGTCCCGTACGTCACGGCACGTGCGGTCTGGCAGTTGTCATTTGCCGAGGGGAGGACTGCAACGAACGCTCGACGGGGGTAGAACTCATTGGGGTTGAAGGCCTGCACGGTGTAGGAGCCGACGACGGTCGAGCCGTCCGCGGACACATCGTCGATCCACGCACTCACCCAGTTGGGGACGGCGACACCGGCGGACTGAAGAAGGGCCCGGAGCGACGTGGGGTTCTGGCCCGCACGCCACACCACTGCCTCGCTGTTGCCGCTGTAGGCACCCGGCTGCGTCTTCGAGTACCCCACGGCCACTCGACCATCATCGGAAATGCGCGAGGGCATGGGGTCGTAGAGGATGACTGGTGAGATCGGGGCGGTCAGGAACCGGTCCGCGCCACCCCCGGCCACATGGAAGGTCGCACCGATCTTCCCCAGGAGGATGTCGCCGCCCGGGTTCACGTCGTACACCTCCCGGCCAGCGGTCATTGCTTCCGCGTTGGCAACGATCCATGTCTTGCCCAGCACGCCGTCGGGGCCCGAGGTGGTTGCATAGGCCCTGCGGACGCCTGCTACCTGGTTAGACACTGCACCGAAGCCGGGGACGCCCCAGTACCCGTTGCTGCGCGTGATGGACGTGCCCTCCCCAGGGTTAAGATCGATGCGTAGAGGCGGTGAGAACCCGAAGTCGTACAACGCCGGCATGAGCGGGTTGTTGTAACCTACGGTCGTGTACCCCATCACGTAACTGCCGTCGCGCGAGACCCTCGCGAAGTAGTCGTCGACCAGTGGATCTCCGGCCCGCGGCGCGAACAGTTGCTCTCCAGTATCGGGATTCCAGCGCAGGATGCGGGAGCCGGTCTCGATGCAGAACGCGAGCGTGCTTGCCGTCGAGGTGTACACCCTTCCGTCGTTGAGGACAGAGGCAAACGAGCCCTCCATGGGGACCGCAAGGTGCAACTGGGCGCCGGTCAGCCGGTCCCAGCGGTACACCTCGTCCACGTTGCACGCGGAGCCGTAATAGCCGTCATAGAAGCCCACGACGAACCTCCCGTCGGGAGAGATTCCGTGGGCGGAGGACTCGCTCAACGCCGGCTCGGTGGGCAGAAATGAAATGGATGGGCCTTGGGCGGATGCCGCGTTGGCCACCCATGTCGCCGCCACTGCGGCAGAAAAGCCTGATGAACGAAGGGACTTGCCGACCATGGTCACGCTCCTGCTGGAAAGCACGCGGCGCAGGCGCCGCGTTGCGGAACAAAGCGCAAAGCCCTTTTACGATGCGACACGAATCGGGAGGGGGTAGCCGGCCATCCCCTTGATCTTGGGCCACTCGGCGTCGCCCGGACTCCATATGATTTGCGCACGAGCGCCCCCGTGGCCTTGCCTGAATGGAGCCCCGCCATGACGACACTCTCCCGCCAACCTTCTGCCGGCCTGTCCCCCTCGACCGATCCTCTTCAGCTGATCGACGTGGACCACGTCCGCTTTTACGTGGGCAACGCCAAGCAGGCGGCGTTCTTCTACGCCCACTGTTTCGGGTTCACGATCGACCAGTACTCGGACCTGACCACCGGGAACCGCAAAACGGCGGAGTACCTGCTGACGCAGGGCAACATCCGGTTCATCCTGACCAGCGCGATGAGCGCGGACCAGCAGTCCGCGGTGGAAGTCATGAAGTACGGCGACGGGGTGAAGGACGTGGCGTTCACCGTGTTCGACGCCGCGAAGGCCTGGGAGAAGGCGGTCAAGAATGGCGCGGAGGTGGCGTACGAGCCGTACACGCTCAGCGACAGCACCGGCAGCGTCACGTACGCCGGCATCAAGACCTTCGGGCGGGCGATCCACACGTTCGTGTCGCGCAGCGGCGGCTACGACCTCCCGAGGGTGAAGCAGGGCGGCGTCTTCGCGCCGCGCTTCAGGAAGGTTGAGGGGCTCTCGGTCAACGAGTACAACAGGAAGAACCCCTGCGGGCTCAAGTACACCGACCACCTGGTGGGCAACGTCGAGTACGGGCGGATGAACCACTGGGTGGCGTGGTACGAGAACGTGATGGAGTTCTCGATGTTCAAGCACTTCGACGACAAGGACATTTCGACGGAGTACTCGGCGCTCATGTCCAAGGTCATGAGCAGCGGGCAGGGGCTCATCAAGATCCCCATCAATGAGCCGGCGCCCGGCAAGAAGAAGAGCCAGGTCCAGGAGTACCTGGACTGGCACGACAACACCCCGGGCGTGCAGCACCTGGCGCTGCGGTGCGACGACGAACTGCACTCGATCGCCGCGCTGCGCAGCCGTGGTGTCGACTTCCTGACCATCCCCGACGTGTACTACGACAAGGTGTGGGACCGCGTGGACGCGATGCTCAAGAGCCACGGGCACCAGGGCGTGAAGGAAGACCACCAGCGGATCAAGGACCTGGGGATCCTGGTGGACGCGGACGACGAGGGCTACCTGCTGCAGCTGTTCACCAAGCCGCTGCAGGACCGGCCCACGCTCTTCTTCGAGATCATCTGCCGGCGCGGCAGCCAGTCCTTCGGCAAGGGCAACTTCCGGGCGCTCTTCGAGAGTTTGGAGATCGAGCAGGGTCGGCGCGGGAACCTCTAGCCTCCCCCGGGTCCGCTCGCAATCCGGACGGCGGCGGGGCCTACCGGCGGTCGCGGAGCAGACCTGCGACTTCATCCAGGCGCGACGAGATTCTCTCCAGGACAGCGAGGTGCGCCTGGTCGAACCCTCCCTCACCGGCGGGCGGCGACGCGTCGGCGCGGTGTGAAAGCTGGTGCCGGAGGGCTTCCCTGGCTTCCACAATGCGGTTGCGGAACTCGTGCGCGTCGATGATGCCGGTCAGGTGCATGTCATGGGCCTGGCCTGCGCTGTGCCCGGCGGTCTCGAACTTGAGCGTCGCGAGATGGAACTTCTTGAGGATGGGGCCCTCGATGAACGTCACATCCTGGATGTTCTCGAGCGGGATGGTCTTCTCGACCTGGAAGAGGATCCCCTTGCGGAACCGCAGGGTCCGGCTGTCGAGCGTGCAGGTCAGCTTGTCGAAGTAGTGGCGCGCCCACCATGGCCCCACCCCGCAGAACCAGACGATGGCGGCGGGGATTCCGACCACGGTGCAGCACATCGTCAGGCCGATCGTGATGACCAGGTATGGCCTGTACAGCGGGTTGAACCGGGCGGTGGTAACGGTTGCGTTGGCCGCGGCGTTTGCGCTTGTCATGGCGGAGGGATCGTACCGGAGTTGCCCGGGGCGTGGCGGGTGCGGATATCGCCGGGCGGCGCCCGCGGCCACACTCAGAGGCAGGGGCCACCGCTGAACACGCTCAGCAGCGCGTCGATGTCGGTGGTGTCGGGGAAGAGTCCGTCGTTGTTGAAGTCCAGGTCCGCGCAGGCGCCCGTGCTGCAAGGTCCTCCGCTGAAGACGCTGAGGAAGTCGTCGATATCGGCGGTGTCCGGGTAGAGGCCGTCGGTGTTGAAGTCCAGCGAGTCGCAGCAGGACTCGTTCACGGTGAGCATGGCCGGGTTGGTCGTGAGGCTGCCGCAGGCGTTGGACACGACGCAGTCGTAGGTGCCTGCGTCCCCCACGACAGGGCTGAGGATGACCAAGGTCGGCGCGTTGGCCGTAGGGTTGGTGGCGTATGAGATGGGTACGCCGCCCCTGCGCCACTGGTACCCGAACGGCCCGGCGCCTTGGCCTGCCGCTGTCAGTGCCGCCCCGGACCCGACGCACGCGGTCGTATCGGACGGGTGCACGGCAATGGCAATGGCGTCCCCGCCGAAGCGGTACCTTGCGGCCCGGGCGGAAGCGGCGCCGCCTGCGGTGGTAAAGACGCCGACAGTGACGGCATCCCCTACGGGCGTCACGCCGACGGCGTTGACGTCGCTGTTGAGTCCCGAGCCCATCGCGAACCACTCGTTGGTGGAAGGCCGGTACCGGGCGATCCGGGAAGCACCGACCCCGCCGGCGCTCGTGAAAGTGCCGCCCATGACAACGTCCCCACTGGGCAGGAGCGCCATGTCGTCGACCGTCGCGGAGCCGGCACTGCTCACGCCGGAACCGAGCGCGGACCAGGCATTCGAGCTCGGGTTGTAGCGGGCGACGCGGTTGACCGCGACGCCGCCCGCGCTCGTGAAGCTGCCGCCGGCGAGCACGTCCCCGTCGGGCAGGACGAGCACGCTGTTCACGGTGCTGTTCACGCCGGCGCCCAGGGCGGACCAGGCCCCCGTGACGGGGTTGTAGCGCGCGATGCGGAGCGCCCCGCTGGTGCCGCCGGCGTTGAAGAAGATGCCGCCCACGATGACGGTGCCGTCGGGCGCAAGAGCGAGGTCATTGACGACGTCGCCGGAGCTTGTGAACATCGAGTTCGTCGATGACCATACTCCGGTATTGAGGTTGTACCTGGCGATGTGGTGGACGTTGATGCCCGCGACCTGGGTGATAGTGCCCCCGACGATGACGTCCCCGCCGGGGAGCGGCAGGATGGTGGTCACCTGGCCACCTCCGGTGAGCCCGGCGCCCAGCGGGGAGTACGTGTCTGTCTGCGCGTCGTAGCGGGCGATGCGGGCAACCGGCACGCCTCCGATCATGGAGATATTGCCGCCGACGAGCATGTCGCCATCCGGGAGCGCGGCGAGCGCGTAGACGTTACTTGTGCTGGTCGCTCCGCTTCCCACCGGGGACCATGTGCTGGTGGAGGCAGAGAACCTTGCGATGCGCTGCACGGCGACACCGCCGGCGATTGTAAAGCTGCCCCCGACGATCACGTCGCTGTTGGGCATCACCAGGAGGCAGCGGGCGGTGTTGCCGCCGATGCCTGGAGAACCGATGGTGCCGGCGCCGCTCAGCCACGAGGCCGAGCACTGCGCATACGCACCACCGGCTGCGCAAGCGGTCATGCAGGCCAGGAGGGCGGTGGGAAAGAATCGGGTTCGGGGGGCGTGCAGCATTGGTGTCCTTCCAGGGCAGGTTTGGGCGTTGCAAGCTATCCGAGGGTCACGCCGCTTGTCAATATGAGTTTCGGCGAAGTTGCGGGGATTCAGGATCGCGGCCTCCGCTGGCGCGAGGATCGGCGGTCACCAGAGGCACCCACGGCCCTGGCGTTCTTTGGACGTTTCATGTAACATGTAGCGGGGTCACGAACGCTTCTGACAGGAGTTCTTCATGGTGCTGCTCGCAGCTCTGTGTGCCTATGTCCTTGTGGGGCCGCCGGAACCGGGAGACGCGGCGTGGGCAGCGCGCCGGGCTGAAGTCCGTGAGGCGATGAAGGACGTGTCCCCTCCGCGCATTGTGCTGGATAACCCGGGCGTTGAGCCGCGTCAGGCCGTGACCTGGAAGAACCAGGTAGGAGATTCCAAGGTGTACCGGGCAGAGTTTGCATCCCGCCGCGTGCGGGGGCCGCTCGACGAACTCGTCGATCGGTTGGGCGGCGATGAGCCGGCCCCCATCCGGGAAGAGTGCGAGTTCACCGCACAGGTGACGGCGATCGAACCCGACGGGACACTGGTCGTGGCGACGAGCATCCTGAATTCCACGCAAGACACCGCGGCCGACGGGGTGCGGAAGCGTGCCGGCCAGTTCGCGTTCGGGAGGCGTGGCGAGACGGGGATCCTCCGCATCCCTCCGCCAGGGAAGTCACGCAACGAAGCGGTCAACGAGGGCGCGCTGGCTGGGAAGCAGGGGCTGCCCAGCGGCCTGCAGTCGTGCATGATCCCCCTTGAATCTCTGGGGAGGGGTGCTCAATGGCACATCGACTACACATTCCCGCCCCTGACATTCATGGAGTTGGACGGGTCGTGGACCTGGGTCCTGCAGGAGGTGACGGAAAGCGCCCTGCAGGTCAGTGGGTCCTTCGTCCTCCGGAGCGAACACTCGGTCGCGCAAGAAGGCTCTCCCACCCGTATGCACACGGTGATGGTCGCATCAGCGACAACGCGCTATGTTCCGGGAGATGCACTGCCCGAGTGGGCGGTGATGGACTCCACGCTGTCCATTTCGACAAGTGAACAGGACAGCTTCTCTCCACAGCCGGCAGGACTTCCTGAGCGGAGCTTCTCGACGTTCAGCCTTTCAGTGCTCAGGCCAGAGAAGACCAATACGGCTAAGAGGCCCAACCAGTCGACCGCACCGTCGCGCTAACGACAGCGGTGTGCTCAGATCTTCTCTCTCGTGTACATCCAGTACGAGTAGTCCAGGTCTTCCGCGGCAACGCCGAGTTGGCGCAGCATCGCCATGCACTGGGAACGGTGGTGCGCCTCGTGGATGACGAGTTGGGACATGACGTCGCCGGGTGTGGCCCGGATGCGCATGGGGGTGCCGTCCCAGTCGATCGTGTACTCCATGCTGCGGGCCCAGTCCGTAACACCGGCAATGGCGGCCCGGGTGCGGTTCTCCTGCACTTTCCACGCCGCTTCGAGGGAAGCAAATCCAGGAGGCTGGTCGGGGTGGACCGGGAAGAGGGCGTGGGGGATGGGGGAGGGGAGGGCTGACTGGCTGATGCGCTGGGCATAGACCCACTCGGCGTTGAGCGCGTGGGGCAGGGTCTCGCGGAGCGACCTGTAGCCAAAGGGGAACTCGCGGGCGTACTGCTCCGGCGCGAGCGGTCGGACCCAGTCGAAGAGCTTTGCGCGGGTCAGCGTGAGGTATTGGTAGATGCGGGCGGGGTCCATGCGGGGCAGTCTAGCGGGGAGCCGTTGTTGCGGGGTCCCTCTGCGGGGGGTAACCTCCCCGATGCAGCACCTGCAGGGTCTCATCGGCGTGGTCGCGATGGTGGGCATCGGGTACGCGTTGTCCGCGCACCGGTCCAGGATTCCCTGGCGCCTGGTGGTGGTGGGCATTCTCCTGCAGTTCATCCTGGCGTACCTGCTCCTGAGCAACGAGCACGTGGTGAGCATGTTCGACCACTTCGCGGCGGGCTTCAACAAGGTGATTTCGTTCGCGGATGACGGGATCCGTTTCGTCTTCGGTGACAGGCTCGGGGACGCGAAAGGGCCCTGGGGCTTCATATTCGCGGTGAAGGTGCTCCCGATCATCATCTTCTTCGCGGCCCTCATGAGCGTGCTGTACTACGTGGGGATCATGCCGCGGGTGGTGGCCGCCATGGCGTGGCTGCTCAAGAAGACCATGGGCGTGACGGGGACGGAGGCCCTTTCGGCGGCGGCGAACGTGTTCCTGGGCCAGACCGAGGCGCCCCTGTGCGTCCGTCCGTACCTGCACCGCATGACGCGCAGCCAGCTCATGGGTGTCATGGTCCCGGGGTTCTCCACGATCGCCGGGAGCGTGCTGGCGGCGTACATCCTGATCCTGGGGGGCGATTCCGAGGTGGAGCAGGTCAGGTTCGCCAAGCACTTGATGACCGCGAGCGTGATGAGCGCGATCGCCGGGCTAGTGATGGCGAAGATCATGATGCCGGAGACCGAGACGCCGGTGGACGAGACGGCGGGGGTCCGCCCGGCCGACGATGCGCACGCGCCGCGGAACGTGATCGACGCCGCCGCGATCGGCACCTCGGACGGGCTGCGTCTCGCGGCGAACGTGGGCGCCATGCTGATCGCGTTCGTTGCGCTGATCGCGCTCCTGAACTGGCCCCTCGCGGCGTTGAGCGAATTACCGGGCGTGGCCGCGTGGCGTCAGAGCGCCGGGCTGCCCGTGCTGACATTCGAGAACATCCTGGGGTTCCTCTTTACGCCTGTGGCGTGGTCGATCGGCATCCCGTGGGGGGACGCCAACGAGGTCGGGTCCTTGATGGGTACGCAGGTCATCGCGACGGAGTTTGTCGCGTATGTCAAGCTCGGCGGCATGATCCAGCACGGGGACGTGACAGCCCGGGCGGCCCAGATCACGACCTACGCGTTGTGCGGCTTTGCGAACCTGCCGAGCATCGCGATCCAGATCGGCGGTCTTTCCGCGCTGGCGCCCGAGCGCAGGGCCGACTTTGCCTCCCTGGGCCTGCGGGCGATGGTGGCCGGCGCCCTGGCGTGCTGGATGACGGGCGCGATCGCGGGCGTGTTCATCTGAAGGGCGCGCGTGCGGCCCATCTCAACCCCTCGCGAGATCGCGGATGACCTTCTCGACGCCCGGGCTCACGGGCATGACGCTCAGGCGTGGCTGGCGGACCAGGCCGAAGTCCTTGCAGCGCGGGTCGGCTTTCAGGCTGGCCAGGGAGACCGGGCTCGCCAGCGTGCCCACAGGCGCGAGGTCGACGACCGCGAACTTCGGTTCGCCCTTGTCGTTGGTCCCGGGCTTCTTGGGGTCCTGGTACGCACCATGGCTCACAACCCTTGCCTCCCCCACCACCGCCTTCTCGGCGCCGGTGTGGTAGATGTAGACGCGGTCTCCCTGCTTCATGGCACGCAGGGCGATGAGGGCGGCCGCGTTGCTGACGCCGGTCCACGCCGCACGCTTGTCTCTTGCGAGGTCCGCGAAGGAATAGTCTCCGGGTTCGGTCTTGACGAGGAAGGTGGCCATGCCGGAGGCTACGCGTGGAGCTCGGCCTCCGATAACCGCACACCCCGCCCGCCCGGACGGCCCCGCCAGCCCAGCCTGCCTGCGCGGAACGGCTTCGCACTACACGGGGTTTGAGGACCGTACGGGCCTGTTCGATAGAGCGGGCACGCGCGCCCTGGCGGGCGCGGAACCTGTCCCACGCGCGAGAGCGGGAGATTTCCATGCTGTTTGAATCCCACCGGCTGCTGAAGGGTGACCAGATCGAGGGCGGGGCCGGCGCGGGGAACCCGGGCGGTGAGGAGGTTGCCGACGTACTCAAGGAGTTCGAGCACGGGCTCGCGTCCCTGCGGTCGCTGTACCAGCAGCGTCAGTCGCTCCAGCAGGCGCTCAAGCAGCGGGAAACTGACCTGCACCAGAAGGACCAGGCGCTCGCGGCCAGGGACGAGGCCCTCCGCCAGCGGGACGGCCAGCTCGCCGACCGCACGCGAGAGCTGGAGTCCCTCACCGCGCAGTTCGACCAGAAGGTAAGAGAGTTCGAGCACTCCCAGCGCTCGATCGCGGACCGTGAGGCGGCGATGGCGGACAAGATGACGCTCCTGGCGACCCGCCAGCAGGAGCTCGCGACCCGCGCGGAACAGATGACGCGCGACGCCGAAGCGCAAGCGGCCCTCGCGCTGGAGCACGAGGAATCGGTGCATCTGGCCAATGCGGAGATCGAGCGCATACGAGAGGAGATCCGGGCCCAGCGTGCGTCGCTAGAGGCCCGCGCAGACGAGCTCGACACCCTGTCGCGGGAGCTGGCGACCAGGAAGGCGGAGCTTGACGAGCAGGCCCGGCGGGTGGCGGTGGACCGCGAGGCGGTCGCGCAGGAGCGGGCCCGCTGCGAGCAGCTGGCGGAGGATGCACGCCTCCTCGCGGGACGCAACAGTGAACTCGAGGCGCAGCTGCGGGCCATGCAGGACCGCCTGGTGTCGCTCGAGCAGGGTGCAAAGCGGGAGGCCGAGGCGGGCGCAGCGGCCCGCGGCCGGGCCGAGGAGTTCGAGGCGCAGCTCGCCAGCCTGTGGAAGGCCATGGAGGAGGAGCAGGAATCGGCCGCGAAGGCCGCGGACGCCGCCAAGCGGAAGCTGGAAGCGGTGCGCCTGGAGTCCGAGCAGCGGCTGCAGCACGAGCTGGCACGGCACGCCGAGCAGGCCGCGGCGGAAACGCAGCGGGCCCTGCAGGACGTGGTGCGCCAGCGTGACACGGCGGTTGCCGAGGCCGAGCAGCGGGCGGCAGCCCAGGCCCAGCAGGCCTCGCAGGACCTCTCCCGCCAGCACGAGCGGGCCCTGATCGAGGTCGAACGCCAGTGGAAGCAGCGCCTGGACGAGGGCCTCACTCGCGAGCGCGAAGCGGCCGCCGGCGCGGTGCGCGGGGCGGAAGAGCGGCTCGCCGCCCAGCGGGCTGACTTCGACGCACGGCTGACGAAGGAGCTCGAGGCGCAGCAGCGCGAGCTTGCCGGGGCGAGCGAGCAGGGCGTTTCCCTCGCGCTGGAGCAGGCCCGGGCTCGGATGGACGAGGAGTGGCGGCAGCGCGCAGCGGCGGAGCGCACCCAGCTGGAAGCGGAGCACAAAGAGCAGCTGCAGCAGATCGCCGGTGAGGCCCGCGGCCGGCTGGCACAGATCGAAGCGCGATACCAGCAGGAGCTGGAGGAGCAGCTGGCGCGGGCCCGGACCGAGGGCGCCACGGCGGGCCAGGGTCAGGCCGACAGCTCATGGCAGGAGCGGATGGCCGACGCCCTCACGCAGGAGCGGGTGAGGCTGGCGGCCCGTCTGGCCGACGCCGTGTCGATGGCCGCCCCGCCCAGGGGCGGTGAGGGCGCGGCGACCGAGGCGCTTGAGGCGCTGCGTGCCGCCGCGGCCTCCGGCGATACCGACGGGACGATCACGGCCCTGGAGGCCACAGTGCGTCACGCGTTCGCGGACCGCGCGGACATGGAGGGCCGGCTGACGGAGACGCGCGGGTACCTGGACGAGGCTGCGGACATCATCCGTTCCCTGGAATCCCAGCTGCAGCAGCAGCGGGCTGCCCGCAGGGCGGTGGCCGAGGGTGGCGAAGCCACGGTGGACCCGGAGTTCTTCATCACGATGGAGACGCGCCGGCGGCGCCTCAGGCTCATGCACACGATGCTGCGAGACCGCACGGACAAGGTCCGGAAGGCCAGCGAGGCCCTCCGCACGCGCTTCGAGCAGTGCGAGGGCGTCCTCAAGCAGCGGGCCGAACTGGCCGCGGCCAAGGAACGGATCGTCGAGGCGGAGAAACGCGTGCAGAGATCATCGTCCCGCTCCCGGGCGGCGGTGGTGATGCTCTGCGCGGTGGCCTCCATGGGCGTGATCGGCGGGCTGTCCTGGGCCCTCGCCCGGCAGGTGGCACCGGCCACGTTCCTGGCGACCGCCGAGCTGTCGGCGGACGGGCGCGGGCGCACGCTGCAGCCGGGCGAGCTCGACGAATGGCAGAACTACCACGAGAAGCTGCTGGCCGACCCGCGCTTCCACCAGATGGCGGCCGAGCGGTTCCAGCGGCTGGGCATGGCGACCCTGGGCACGCCCATGGACGTGAAGCGATTCGTGGACGAGAAGCTGCGGTACGAGAGCATGAACCCGGGGCAGATGTCGCTGCACCTGGAGGGGCAGGGCGCGAAGAACACCGAGCGCACCCTCAACACGTTCGCCGCCGCTTTCGCCAGCCACGCGAACGCAGCCCAGACCGCACGGACGGACGGCAGCGTGACGCGCGTGACCCAGGAGGCCCGGACCGGCGACGACCCGATCGACAACACGCGCACCTACTGGGCCCTGGGCATGATGGGCATCGCGACCTCGGTGTGCTTCGTCGTCGCGGCGGCCCTCTGGAAGAAGCTGGCGGGCGCCAAGACCGCCTTCGAGCAGGACACGCAGATCTCCGCGATCCTCGACGAGAGCCGCTGGGGGGTGCAGGTGGACACCGACATCGAGAAGTCCCCGCAGAAGGCCAAGAAGGCGGCCTGAACGGGAGCGGTAACGGGGCGCGGCCTACGCCCGCGAGCGCAGCGCGTCCATGACATCGCGGACCTCCGACGCCATGCGCGTGTTGGGGAAGCGGCCGATGATCTGCTCACCCACGCTGATCGCTTCGTGCCAGCGCCGGCCCTGCACAGCCGCCTTAAACTGCTCGCCAAGGCTGTCGCGCGTCTTGGCGATGACCCCGCGGGCGATCTCCCGGAGCGGCTCGGCCTCGCTGGGCGTCAGGTACTGGTCCAGTTCGGCGAGGATGCTCATGGCCGCTTCGGCACGGCCGTCGGCGGCGGCGGCCATGAAGCGGCGTTCCAGCTCCAGCTTCGTGGCGGCCCGGGCTTCGTCGGTGACGGGCACGGTGATGACCGGGCCCTCCGGCGCCGGGGGCGCGGACGCGGGCGCCTGCGGAGATTCCGGCGTGTCCGGCACAGGGTCCACAGGCCAGGGGTTGCCCCCCGTGGCCGGCGCCGGCGCGTCGGGCTGTGCACGCTGCTCCGCCGGGACCGGGCGGGCGCGTGCGGTCTCGACCCGTGCGCGGAGGGCCGTGGCCTCCAAGGTGTAGCCCAGGCGTGACTCCAGCTCTGCAACCAGCACCAGGGCGGCGTCCCACTGCGATTCCGCGATGTCCTCCTCAATGGCCTGCAGCAGGAGGTCACGCTCCTGCTTGCGGAACAGCACGCGCCGGGCATCGGGAGACAGGGCGTTGTGGGCCGCCATTTCCCGCAGGGTGTCGGAGAGTTCATCGACCTTGGCCTGCAGATCCTCCAGCGGTTGCAGGGGCACCGACGGCACGGGCCGGGCAAGTGCGGCGACGGTCGAGGCCGCCCCGATGAGGACCAGGACCGCGCCGAGCAGTGCCTCGGCGGGGTGGCCCTGCTTGGCCAGCACGACGCACACGGCGATCGCGACGGTGAACATCGCACCAAGGGTGATGACGAGGAGGAGGGGCGTGCGTTGCATGCGGGAGGCCTGTTCGCGAAGGGGACGGGGATTGTTGCAGGGGACGGCGCCCGGGCCCATACATTGAGAACAACGAGGACCACGCATGCCCGCCGGCACCCCAGACCCGCGTACCAACGCCCCCACCATCGCCCGTTTCGAGCTCGGCCCGTTCATGACCAACTGCTACGTGGTGAGCACGCCCGGGAGCAGCGATTGCTGGATCGTGGACGCCTCGTTTGAGCCGCGCGAGATGATCGAGCACGTCCGGGCCCGGGGCCTGCACCCCGTGGCGGTGGTGCTGACCCACGCCCACGTGGATCACATTGCGGGCCTGGACGATGTGACTCGGGCGTTCCCCGGGGTGCCGGTCATGATCCACAGCGCCGAGCGTGACTGGCTGACCGACCCCGAATTGAACCTGTCGGCGGGGTACGGGATGCCCGTCTCGTTCCGCCCGCCCGACGCCGTGCTCGGGGAGGGCGACACGCTCAAGCTTGGCCGGGATGCATGGCGCGTGCTGCACACCCCGGGCCACTCACCGGGGAGCATCGCGCTGGTGCTGGAGGGAGCGCTGCACGTCGCCCTGACCGGCGACGCGCTGTTCGCGGGATCGATCGGGCGTACCGACCTCCCGGGCTGCTCCTTCGAGCAGTTGGCGCTGAGCATCCGGACAAAGCTCTACACGCTGCCGGAGGACACCCTGATCTGCCCGGGCCACGGGCCGACAACGACGATCGGCCGGGAACGCCGCTCCAACCCGTTTGTCCGTCCGTAACGGTCGCCCCTGGCGCCGAGTTCAGCCGGCGGTGAAGTGCTTGACGTCCCCGTTCTTGCCTTCGACCAGCACCTCGTCGGCCTCGGTCAGGAACAGCCCATGGTCGACGACGCCGGGCACGTGGTCGAGGTCCAGGGCGAGCTGTTCCACGTTGCGCCCGGTGATGTGCATGTCCAGGACAACGCCGCCGCCATCGGTCACGACGACCTCCCCCTCCAGGTTGCGCCGCACGACACCGGTGAGGCCGAGGTTGCGCAGGCGTGCACGCGTGCTGGCGATGCCGAACGGGATGATGACGACCGCGAGGAGGGACTGGGTGCCCAGGTTCTCGACGTACTTCTCCTCGCTGGTCATGTAGACGCAGCGTTTGGCGGCGTGGGCAACAAGGCGCTGGCGCGTGATCGCTCCGCTCTGGCCCTTCATCATCCGGAGGTGGTGGTCGACTTCGTCCGCGCCGTCCACGAGGTAGTCCACTTCCTCGACGTCGGCGAACGGGATGGTCTCGATGCCCAGCTCCCGGGCCAGGTCCTCCGTGGCGGTGCTGGTGCACACGCAACGCACCCGCATCCGCATGCGCTGGCAGCGGAGGGCAAGGGCCCGCACGGCCCGCGTGCTGAACCGCCCGGTGCCCAGGCCGACGATCATGCCGCCGGTGATGGGCTCGATGGCCGCCTGGGCCAGGGCGTCGATTGCCGGGTCGATATCGGTGGCGGCCGTGGCGCCGCGCGAGGCGTACGCCTTGGGGGTTTCGGCCTTCAGCCTGGGGGAGATGGGGTCAATCAAAGCGGATCCCCTGTGCAAGGCGCACCTCGCGCCCGAAGTTTACCGCGTTCGTCTGGCGGCGCATGTACGCCTTCCACGAGTCGGTCCCCGACTCGCGCCCGCCGCCGGTCTCCTTCTCCCCGCCGAACGCGCCGCCGATCTCGGCGCCGCTGGTGCCCGCGTTGACGTTGGCGATGCCGCAGTCACTTCCGGCGAAGGAGAGGAACTTCTCCGCGTTCTGCATGGAATCGGTGAAGCACGCGGACGAGAGGCCCTGGTCCACCATGTTGTTCATGGCGATGGCCTCGTCGATCTCGCGGTACGTGAACACGTACAGGATGGGGGCGAACGTCTCCTCCATGGAGATGGGCAGCGCGTTGCCCGCCGGCGCCCGGATGATGGTGGGCTGCACGTAATACCCGCCCTCGCCGCCGGGCACCCTCACCACCTGGCCCCCAGTCACGAGGGTGCCGCCCTGTTCCTTTGCCTTGGCGATCGCCTGGAGATAGCCGTCTACCGCACGCTGGTTGATCAGCGGGCCCACCAGCGTGCCCTCCGCAAGCGGGTTGCCGATGCGGATGGTCTTGTACGCCGCTGCAAGCCGCTCCACGACCTGATCGACCACGTCGGCATGGGCGATGAGGCGGCGCGTCGTGGTGCAGCGCTGGCCCGCCGTGCCCACGGCCGCGAACACGATCGCGGGGACGGCGAGCCTGAGGTCCGCGTCCTTGTGCACGATGGCGGCGTTGTTGCCGCCCAGCTCGAGCAGGGAACGGGCAAGCCGCCCGGCGACGACCTGCCCGACACGCTTGCCCATGCGGCAGGAACCGGTGGCGGAGATGAGGGGGAGGCGCTGGTCGGCGATGAAACGCTCCCCGATGACGTCGTCGGGGCCGATGAGCAGGGTGAACACGTTCTCGTGGCCCATGCCCCGGGCGACGCGTTCGGCGATGGCGTTGCTCGCGATGGCGGTGAGCGGCGCCAGCATGCTGGGCTTCCAGACGATGGTGTCCCCGCAGGTGGCGGCGACCATCGCGTTCCACGCCCACACCGCGTTGGGGAAGTTGAACGCGCTGATGACGCCGATGGGCCCCAGGGGGTGCCATTGCTCCATGAGCCTGTGGTTGGCGCGCTCGCTGGGCATGGTGAGGCCGTACAACTGGCGCGACAGCCCCACCGCAAAGTCCGCGATATCGATGGTCTCCTGCACCTCGCCCAGGCCCTCCTGGAGGATCTTGCCGACCTCCAGGGACACGAGCCTGCCGAGGGGGTCCTTCAGGCGGCGGACCTCCTCGCCGATGGCCCGGACGACCAGCCCCCGCTCGGGGGCCGGGACCGCCCGCCACTTCCGGAACGCTTCCACGCTGGCCGACAGAGTGCTCTCGTAGGTCTGCGGGGTGTCCAGCCCGTAGGTCGCGATGGGCTTGCCATCGATCGGGCTCACGCTCTGGGCCGTGGGCTGGCCGGGGCGCGGGGAGAGGCGGGGATCACCGGAGATGCCGAGCTGCTGGGCGAGTTGTGGGAACATCGCGGGAACGGTATGCGGGGTGGCCCGCAGGTACGCGTGTCTCACTACCATCCTGAGCAGTCATCGGACGCTGACCCCGCACCACAAGGACGCCCCTATGGCACTCTTCTCCCGCAAGCCCAAGCAGGCACCGCCCGCGCCCACTTCGACCCCCGCCTCCCCCACCACCCCCGCCACCTCCACCGACGCCCGCGAAGCCCGCATCTTCGAGATTGGTTCGGACTTCCTCGCCAGGGCCCGGGGGCACAAGACCAGCCTGCTCTCCGCGAAGTTCTACTCCGACTGGCTCATGGAGTGGAGCATGAAGGACCCCAACTTCAAGGTCCAGATGTTCCGGTTCACCGACGCGTTCCCCATGCTCAAGACGCCGGACGCGATCTACGACCACCTGACAGACTACCTCTCTCAGCCCGGCGTGAGCGTGCCACCGGCGATCGCCACCGCCCTCAAGGCCGGCACCCTCATGAAGGGAACGGCGACGGGCGTCATCAGCAAGCAGATCACCGGCATGGCCGGCAAGTTCATCGCCGGCACGGACGCCGCCAGCGCACTCCCCGGCCTCAAGGAGCTCTGGGAGGCGGGCATCGCCAGCAGCGTGGACCTGCTGGGCGAGGTGTGCGTGAGTGACGACGAGGCGGACGCGTACGCCGCGAAGTACCTCGACCTCATCAACAACCTGCCGTCGGCGATGGCGTCGTGGCCCGCGCAGGGCCGCCTGGAGAGCGACCACCTCGGGCCGATCCCCCGCTGCAACGTGAGCGTGAAGATCTCCGCGCTGTCGGCGCGCCTGAGCGTCACCGACCCCGAGGGCGCGATGAACGACCTGATGCGCCGGCTGGTCCCGGTCCTGGAGACCGCGCGGTCCACGGGCGTCTTCGTGAACTTCGACATGGAGCACCACGAGCTCAAGGACTTCACGCTGGAGCTGTTCCGGCGGTGCCTGGAGCGCGTGGACTTCCAGGCCGGCCTGGCGATGCAGGCGTACCTGCGCAGCGGGCCCGACGATGCCCGCGCGATGTGCGAGTGGGCGGCCCGCGCCAAGAAACGCTTCGTCGTGCGCCTCGTCAAGGGCGCGTACTGGGACGCCGAGACCATCAAGAGCGAGCTCAACGGCTGGCCCTGCCCCGTCTGGGCCCAGAAGTGGCAGACCGACCGCTGCTTCGAGCAGATGGCCGAGATCTTCCTGGACAGCATGCCCCGCACCAGGAACGACGCGGGCGTGAAGCTGGCCCTGGGCAGCCACAACGTCCGGTCGATCGCCGCAACACTGGCGGGCCTGGACGCACGCGGCCTCCCCCGCAACGCCATCGAGCTCCAGATGCTCCACGGCATGGCGGACCAGCTCAAGCACGCCGCCGCGGGCCTGGAGCTCCGGATGCGCGAGTATGTGCCGGTCGGCGAGATGATCCCCGGGATGGCTTACCTGGTGCGGCGCCTGCTGGAAAACACCAGCAACGAGTCCTGGCTCAAGGCGGGGTTCATGGACAACGCGGACGTGGGCACGCTGCTGCGCGCGCCCTCCCCGGCGTCGGGCGTGCGGGCGGACAGCGTGCCCACCGACCAGGGCGCCCTGCTCAACACGCTCGCGCAGCGGCACCAGCTCTCCCCCGCGCCGGCGGGCGTCGGCAACGGCCTGCCCTTCTTCACCGAACCCTCACACGACTTCTCGGAGGCCTCCGCCCGCACGGGCTTCGCGGCGGCCATCGCGCGCGCAACGGTGCCCAGGGTGGCCAACGACCGCACACCCGCGCAGGCCGCGGACATGATGGCCCGTGCACACAGCGCGTTCCCCGCATGGCGGGACACGGACCCCAGGGTGCGTGCCGACGTGCTGGTGCGGGCGGCGGCGCTCATGCGCCAGCAGCGCGACGGGCTGGCGGGCGTCATGATCCGCGAGGCCGGCAAGACGTGGAAGGAGGCCGACGCGGACGTCTGCGAGGCGATCGACTTCTGCGACTACTACGCACGCTGCGCGCCGCCCATGTTCGAACGCCAGCGTCTGGGCCGGTTCATCGGCGAGCTCGATGAGCATTGGTACCAGCCGCGGGGCGTCGCCGTGGTCATCAGCCCTTGGAACTTCCCGCTGGCGATCTGCTGCGGCATGACCGTCGCGGCCCTGGTGACGGGCAACACGGTGGTCGTCAAGCCCGCGGAGCAGACGCCCGGCATCGCCAGCATCATGTTCGACATCCTGCAGCAGGCGATGGCGGCGGCGGGCGTGCCCGCCCTCCTCGCCAAGGACGTGCTGCACTTCTGCCCGGCCCCGGGGGAGACGACCGGCGCCGCGCTCGTGCGTGACCCGCGCACCGCGGTGGTCGCGTTTACCGGCTCGCGCGACGTGGGGCTGGACATCCTGCACGCCGCCGCCCCCGCCTCGCCGTTCGGCGCCCCCGCCGGCACCCCTGCGCCGGCGCACCTCAAGCACGTCATATGCGAGATGGGCGGCAAGAACGCCCTCATCATCGACACCAGCGCGGACTTCGACGAGTCGGTGCTCGCCGCACGCCAGTCCGCGTTCGGGTTCCAGGGCCAGAAGTGCTCGGCGTGCTCGCGCCTCATCGTGGTGGACGGCCAGGGGCCCGACGGGCCCGCCATCACGGCGTTCTCACGCAGGCTGGTCGAAGCGACGCGGGCCCTGGGCATCGGCGACCCTCTCCACCCGGGCACGGACATCGGCCCCGTCATTGACGAGGAGGCGGCGAAGAAGATCAACGGCTTCATCGCCCGTGCGAAGGCCTCGGGCCTCAGGCACGCGGCCCTCGACCTGCCCATGAACAACCCGTTCGTTGCGCAGCACGCCGAAAGATTCGTCGCCCCGCACATCTTCCTCAACGTGCCCGAGACGCACGAACTGGCACGGGAGGAGGTCTTCGGCCCCGTGCTGGCCGTCCTGCACGCCCGGGACTTCAGCGATGCCCTGCGGATCGCCAACAGCCTCGCGTACAAGCTCACGGGAGGGGTGTTCAGCAGGAAGCCCAGCCACGTCGAGCAGGCCAAACGCGAATTCCGCGTCGGCAACCTGTACATCAACCGTGGCATCACCGGGGCGCTGGTGGCGCGCCACCCCTTCGGCGGCTTCGCGATGTCGGGCGGCGGGACCAAGGCGGGCGGCAAGGACTACCTGCTGCACTTCGTCGAGCCCCGCAGCAGCGCCGAGAACACCATGCGCCGGGGCTTCGCGCCGGAGTTGTAACCACCGCCGGTCACACCAGCCCCGCCGCGTCCTTCTTCGTTTCCACGATTTCCAGCATCGTGTTCAGCTTCGTCAGCTTCAGCATCCCGAGGATCTCGTCGCTCAGCCCGAAGAACACGGCCCTCCCCTGGGAAGCCCCGCACTGCTTCTTCAGCCATATCAGGAAGGCCAGACCGCTGGACCCCAGCAGCTGCACCTGCCCCATGTCCACCGCCACCCGGTGGCCGCACGTGGGCAGCAGCACCCGGAACTCCGCCTCCAACGCCGGGATGTCGAAGTCCGTCACCTTCTCGCACTGGAGCGACGCGATCATCACGCGCCTCCCGCCCGCTTCCTCCCAGCCGGACCTGACCCGGTTCGCTTCACTCATGCGCCATCGTAGCGGCGGGCCGGGCGCGCCCGGCCAAGAATGTCCGCTTGACCGCGCTGCGCTTCGACATCCTCGCCCGCTCCACCGGCTGCGGAGCACGCCTGGGACGCGTCACCACGCTCCACGGCGCGTTCGATACCCCCGCCTTCATGCCGGTGGGCACCAAGGCGAGTGTGAAGGGTCTCCTGCCGCACCTCGTGGAGGAGACCGGCGCGCAGATCATCCTGAACAACACCTACCACCTGCTCCTGCGTCCGGGCCCGGAAACAGTGCAGCAGATGGGCGGCGTCCACAGGTTCATGCGCTGGCACGGCCCGATCCTGACCGATAGCGGCGGTTACCAGGCCTACTCCCTCTCGGCGACCAACAAGATCACCGACGAAGCTGTGACGTTCAAGAGCATCGTGGATGGGTCGACGATCCACCTGACTCCGGAGCGCGCAACCCAGGTCCAGAACATGCTGGGCCCGGACATCATCATGGCGCTGGACGACTGCCCGCCCTCCCAGAGGGAGAGCGAGGCCGGCCCACCCGCCGACGGAGACCCGCCCGCCCGACGCGTGGACCCGCGCCTGGCCTCGGCCCAGAAGCGAGACTCCCGGCGCGGCTCGTACGACCACGGACAACGCCTGCTGGAAGCGAACGAACGCACCGTGCGCTGGCTCGAGCGGTGCAGGGCAGCCCATGCCCGGCCCCATGACCAGTCCCTGTTCGGCATCGTGCAGGGTGGCACGGACATGGACCGGCGCTCATGGTGCGCCGAACGCATCTGCAACATCGATCTGCCCGGTTACGCCATCGGCGGTGTTGCTGTGGGCGAACCCCCGGAGGAAGTCGCCCGGGTGGTGCGCCACACCGCCCCCCTCCTGCCGGACACCAAGCCCAGATACCTCATGGGCGTGGGCTACGAGCGCGACCTGCTCGCCGCCGTCCGGGCCGGCGTCGACATGTTCGATTGCGTGCTCCCCACGCGCAACGG
This sequence comes from Phycisphaerales bacterium, assembly GCA_046350475.1. GTDB lineage: Bacteria > Planctomycetota > Phycisphaerae > Phycisphaerales > UBA1924 > BJHL01. The sequence goes on from JAXMAJ010000003.1 coordinate 286,456, forward strand.
GCGGAATGCCAACGCGTTCACCAGCCGGGGGCAGATCCGCCTCCGCAACGCCCAGTTTGCGCTCGACGAGGCGCCGATCGAGCCGGGGTGCGACTGCCCGGCATGCGCAGGACCTGCGGCGCACGCCGGCGGCCCTTTTTCCCGGGCCTACTTGCGTCACCTCTTCCTGGCCGACGAGATGCTCGGGCCGATTCTCGTCAGCCTGCATAACCTCCGCCACTTCCAACGGTTTATGTTGGACGTCCGTCGCACCATCGTTTCCGACGACTGGGCGGGCCTGGTGGCCCGTTATCCCGTCGCGGCGGAAGGGCTGTCGTAGCCCCGGAACAACTGATCGAGCAAGGACTTACACCCGATGACCGACACCGCTTTCCACCCCGGCCTGACGCTCCTGGCGCAGGCGGGCCAGCCCGTTCAGCCCGCCGGCATGCCCAACGCCCAACCCGTGCAGGCAACCCCCGGCACCCCGGCCACCGGCGCGAATGGTTCCGCCCCTGCCCCGGCCAACCCCCTGGGCCAGATGGGCTTGTTCCTCCCGTTCCTTCTGGTGATCGTGGTGATGGTGGGCATGTCCTTCTGGACGCAGCGGAAGGAAAAGAAGAAGCGTGAAGAGCTGATGGGCTCCATGAAGAAGGGCGACAAGGTTCAGACCTTCTCGGGCATCATCGGCACGCTGACCGAGCTCTCGGACACCGAGGCAGTTCTTCGCGTGGAGGAAGGACGTATCCGCGTCGCCCGGTCCGCGATCCAGGTCGTCCTGAGCTCTCGCAACGGCGGTCCGGCGGTCGAGCCCAAGGACGTGAAGAACGCCAAGGCAGACACCGCCGATGTTGTGAAGGCCTGAGCAGGCCCGGCCTGACCGTCCCCAGCCAGCCCCCGCCCCACCGGCCGAACACCCCCGCACACACCCCTTCCTTTCTATATGCGTCACCTCATCCGCAATGGCTGCTTCATCCTCGCGCTCGTGATCCTCAGCGTGTGGGCCTTCATGCCGCCCGAGACCAAGCTCCGCAAGGGGCGTGACCTCGCGGGCGGCGTGAGCATGGTGTACACCGTGCGCACCGAGGGCGAGCAGGACCCCAAGTCGACGATCAACCGCACGATCGAGGCCCTGAAGAACCGCGTGGACCCGCAAGGCCTGTACGAGATCGCCATGGTCGCGCAGGGCAACGACCGCATCGAGATCACGATGCCGCTGCCCCGCGAGGAGGTCAAGGCCGCCCGCAAGGTGTTCGAGGACCGCCTGGAACAGCTGGGGCGTGCACGCCTCACCGAGAGCCGCCTGGGCACCGCCCTGCAGCTCCCCCCCGAAGAGCGGGCCCGGCAGCTGGAGACGTTCGCCGCCGGCTCGGCGATCCGCAAGCAGCGCCTGGAGGCGGCGGCCGGCGCGTACGACGCGGCGAAGACGGCGCGTGCGCAGTACGACGCCGAGACCGACCAGTCGAAGAAGGACGGGATGGTCGAGGGGGTTGCGAAGGCCGAGGTCACCTTCCAGAACGCGCAGAAGGACGCCCTGGCGAGCAGCCTTTCCGCCTCCGACATCCTGAAGGTCGTGCAGGCCTCGACGCGCATCCGCTACGTGGAGGACACGCAGACGGGACAGAAGGTCTCGCTGCCCAGCCCGCGCGAGGTCGCGGAGTCGCAGCTGCGGGCCAAGTACCCCGACGCCAAGGACGAGATCGACGACCTGCTCCACCTGCACGCGGACTACGAGAAGCTCCGCACCACGCTGGACGATCCCCAGGACCTGATCCGGATGCTCAAGGGCGCGGGCGTGCTGTCCTTCCGTATCGCCGTGCAGGCGGGCACGTTCCCGGAAGAGGACCGGGTCCGCCAGGAGCTCCGCACGGGCGGCCCCCGGGCGGTGCAGGCGAGCGACGTGCGGTTCTACAAGATCAACCAGATCGAGAACTGGATCAACACCAAGGCAGAGGCCGACGCCCTCGCCCAGGACCCCAGCGCCGCCCGGATGATCGTCGGACGCCTGGGCTACGTGGTCGAGGTGTACAACGGCGAAGCCTACATGCTCTGCTACGACACGCGCGGGTCGCGCCTCACGCGTGAAGAAGGATCGTGGACCGTCGCCTCCGCCCGGCAGTCGTTCGACGACAAGGGACGCATGTCCATCGCATTCGAAATGGACGCCGCCGGGGCCGTCCGTCTGGGCGCACTCACCCGGGAGCACGTGAAGGAACCGATGGCCGTCCTGCTGGACGACGAGGTGTACACCGCGCCGACGCTGCAGAGCGAGATCAGCCGCAGCGGCCAGATCACCGGCGACTTCAGCAAGCAGGAAATCGACTACATCGTGCGCGTGCTCTCCGGCGGCGCCCTCCAGGCCAAGCTGGGGTCAGAACCCATCAGCATCGATTCGGTCGGCCCGCAGCTGGGCGCCGACAACCTCAACAAGGGCCTGCACTCGGGCCTGGTGGCCCTGGTGCTGGTCGCGACGTTCATGATCGTCTACTACTTCGAGAGCGGGGCCATCGCGGTCGTCGCGCTCCTCATCAACGCGATCCTCATCCTGGGCGCCATGGCCCTGGGCAAGGCGGCCTTCACCATGCCCGGCATCGCCGGTGTCGTGCTCACCTTCGGCCAGGCGGTGGACAGCAACGTGCTCATCTACGAGCGCCTGCGTGAAGAGTTCCACCGCGGGGCGGACATGAAGACCGCGGTACGCCTCGCGTTCAGCCGCGCGTTGTCGCCCATCATGGACGGCAACGTCTCCAACCTCATCATCTGCGTGGTGCTCTACTACTTCGGCACCCAGGAGATCCGCGGCTTCGCCATCACCCTGGGCATCGGCGTGGTCACCACCCTGTTCACGGCCATCGTCGTCACGCGGTTCTTCTTCGACGTGTGCATCGACGTCTTCCACTGGCGCAAGACCAGCCAGCTGCCCATGGCCGTCCCCTTCGTGCAGAAGCTGCTCACCCCCCACGTCGACTGGATGAAGCACCGCCACCTCCACCTGGGCATCCTGGTGGTCTTCCTCATCATCAGCGGAGTCATCGTGGTGCAGCGCGGCAAGCGCATGCTGGGCACCGAATTCCGGGGCGGCACGGAGGTTGAGCTCCGCCTGCGGACCGACCCGGCCAGCCACTCCCCGATGACGATGACCCGGCAGCAGGTCCAGGACCGCCTCAAGGAAATCGTCAAGGAGAACCACACGCTTTCGCTGCTGGCCGAGGCCGAGATCCTCCCCGTCAACCCGCGGAGCGACGGCGTCACCAGCGACCACTTCCGCATCCGCACGGCCCCCGGTGACGAGAAGCTCATCCTGGGCGCCATCACCCGCCGCTTCGAGGACGTGACCGAGAGCAGCAGCGCGCTCTCCTTCGACGGGAGCAACACCGCCGACTCGGCCCCCTACGTCTTCCCCCTCCTCACCCAGCCCCTCAAGGACAACATCGACCGCACGTTCGCGACCGGGGACGCGGGGCCCTTCCTCGGCGGCGCTGCGATCGTGGTGGAGAACCTGGACCCACGCCCCACCCGTGACGAACTGCAGAAACGCCTCGAGAACATGCGGCGCACGCCCCGGTACGCAGACACCCTCTCTCGCACGCGTGAGCTCCGCGTCGTGGCGGGCACCGAGGACGCCGTGCAGTCCGCCGTCATCCTCGTCGGGGACGAGGAAGTGAGCGCCATCGACAACCTCGACGAGTGGAAGCGCGACCTTGCGGGTTCGGAGTGGGGCCTGGTCAACGACGCCCTGGCCACCACCACCCAGCTGGCCAGTGTCCGTTCGTTCAGCCCCATGATCGCGGCCACGTTCGCCACGCACGCCATCCTGTCGGTGGTCGTCAGCCTCATCGCCCTCACCATCTACGTGTGGATCCGCTTCGGCGCCGCCCGCTGGGCCGTCGCCGCGACCGTGCCCCTCTTCGCGGACTGCATCGGCATCGCCGGCATGATCGGCCTCGCCGAGGTGCTCTACGACAGCCCGACCATGGGCAACACCGCGCGCGTGATGGGCCTGCTCCCCTTCAAGTTCGACCTGGCGCAGATCGCCGCCCTGCTCACCATCATCGGCTACTCGCTGAACGACAAGATCATCATCCTGGACCGCATCCGCGAGAACAAGGGCAAGGTCAAGTTCGCCTCGTACCAGTGCATCAACGACTCCATCAACCAGACCCTCTCCCGAACCCTCATCACGGCCGGCGGCCACCTGATCACCACTGTGATCCTGTACTTCTACGGTGGCGAGGCCGTCCGCGGGTTCGCCTTCGCGTTCAACCTGGGTGTCATCCTGGGCACCTACACCTCGATCGTTTCCTCGCCCCTGGTCTGGTCGCACGAAGAAGAAAAGGCCCACGCCGAAGCGCTCAAGAACGCCTGAAGCCCCGTGATCGCGGCATCCACGCCCGGCGACCCCGGGCCGAGCGCCCCGCGGTCGGGGGCCGGCATAGTCTTTCCCTGTCCACGACGCCGGCAAGGAGGCCGCAATGCAGGACAGCACAGGCAGGATCGTCGTTGGGCTCTTGGCCATGGTGGCGGTATGGATCGGGGTCTACTGGTGGTGGCCGGTGGACCCGCCGGTGTCATTCGCGCAGTCCCACAACACGCAACAAAGCCTCGCGGAACCGCAGCCCCATGAGGGGACCCCGGGTTCACCCTCTGCCACGCTCGCGCAGCAGCCCCTCAGGGAAGTCGCGCCGCCCACCACGCCGCGCCAGCCGGGCGTGATCGCCCCGGTGTTCGTCGAGCACACCATCGGCGTGGGAGAGACCCTCGAGTCCATCTCCAGGACGTACTACGGCACACCGGACCACGCGTCGGCAATCCTCGCCGCCAACCCGACAAAGAACCCGCCCGACCTCCGCCCCGGGCGCGTCATCAACATCCCCCGCGACCCCACGAACGTGCAGGGCATCCCCGTCAAGGGCGCGCCCCAGACTCCCGCGCGCGAAATTCCCGCGCCCCAACTGCCCGTCACCAATGCGCCCCCCGCGGGCGAGTACGTCGTCCAGCAGGGGGACATGCTGGGCAGAATCTCGTCGAAGGTGTACGGCTCGTCCAAGTACGCCACCTTCCTGTTCGAATCCAACAAGGACACCCTGAAGAGCCCCAACAGCCTGCGTGTCGGCCAGCGGCTGCGCATCCCGCCCAAGCCCGCCGACAGCCCGCAGACTGTGGACGCCGGAGGTCGCTGATGCCCGAGCGTGCAACGTTCATCGTGACCGGCGGCGCCGGTTTCATCGGTTCCAACCTCGTGGCAGAGCTCTCCCGCCGCTACCCGGGGTCGTACACGATCATCGTGGACAGCTTCCGGACCGGCTCCTTCTCCAACATCGTCCACGCCCACGAGCGCAAGCACGACGCGCCCTTCTCGGGCAAGGTCATCGCCTCCACCGCCGCCGAGGTCGCGTGGGACAAGCTCGTTACCCGAACCCGCCCCAACGCCGTGTTCCACCTCGGCGCCATCACCGACACCACCCACCACGACGAACGTGAAATGCTCCGGGAGAACGTCGGTGGATTCCGTCGCATGCTCGAGGCGTGCTGCGGCACCGCCCAACGCCCGGCGGTGCCGGTGGTGTACGCCTCGTCCGGCGCCGTCTACGGCTCCCCCAAGGAGGCCAAGCTCCGCAAGGCCTTCCCCGAGTCCGCCGCAGGCCGGCCCAACAACGTCTACGGGTTCTCCAAGTGGATGATGGAGCAGGCCCACGCCCGCCTCCTCCACGTCGGGGCCGAAGCCTCCCAGGCACAACTCCCCACGATCGTCGGCCTCCGGTACTTCAACGTCTTCGGGCCCGGGGAGGGGCAGAAGGGCAAGATGGCGAGCATGGCCTATCAGCTCGCCCACCAGATGATGGCCAACCAGCGCCCCCGCATCTTCACCGACGGCAGCCAATCACGCGACCAGGTCAGCGTGGACGACGTCGTGGACTGCACCATCGCCGCGGCGGGGCTGGACCGCAAGGTCGCCAGCGGTGTGTACAACCTCGGTTCCGGCGCACTCACCACGTTCAACCAGATCGTGGAAGCGCTCTACGAGGGCCTGGGCATCGCCCCGGCCAAGCTGCCGATCGACTACTTCCACATGCCCGACACGGTGCGGAAGTTCTATCAGGACTTCACGCTCGCGGACATGTCGGCGGCCAAAGCCGGCCTTTCGTGGCAGCCGAAGCACCCGCCGCGGAGCGCGATGGTGGAGTACGCCAAGTGGCTGCGGGCGAACCGATAGCGTGCAACGCGACCTGACCGGCTGATGGCGCTGGGCAGGGATGCACCGCCGGAAGACGCCTGTGTCAGGCGTTGCCCGAGCCCAGGGCCTCCCGGATCGGCACGAGCAGCCCGGGGACGACGCGTTCCTCGATGAGACGTTCGCCCAGCCGGGAGAGGCGTCCCAGGACATTCGGCAGTTCCTTCACGTCATCGATGGCGCCGAACTTCCGCAGCGTCAGGTACACGCTAATGGGCTCTCCGCTGCCAACCTCACGGGCGCGCCCCTCTGGCGGGCGTGTCTTGACCTCGAAGTAGACCTCGATGTCACGCCCCTGGCCGAAGGTGAGGCCCACCAGGGGCTGGTAATCGGCGGGGGTGGCGTCCGGGATGTCGAGCAGCGCGGCCAGGGGGCTCCCCGGCAGCAGCGCGTCCAGCACGATGGCGTCGTGATTGCCGGTAGCGTGGATGTCAAAGCCGTAGAGCAGCTCGATGAAGTCCACGTCGAGCGGCGACACCGACAGGTAGTTGGGGACCAGCGTCAGGATCTGGCGGTGGAGGGCGTACGCATCCTCCATCGTTTCTGCATTCACCGTGCCGCTGCGGATGCTGGTGCCCCGGATGGCGATCCAGCGGTGCGGCATCTCCGACTGAGCAGACTCCAGGGCGAGCTCGTCGCGGTACCGCCGGAAGGTGGTCATCGACGGGAACTGCTTGCGCACTCGCTCGAACAGGTCGAGGATGGTCTCCCGCGTCCGCGGGAGTTCCATTTTCACGCCGACCTTCTGGTTCACGTAGAAGTCGGTGCACAATGCGCGGTAACTTTCGCCCATCGCCAATCCTCCGCAGCGCGTGTGCTCGGCATCCGTGCCGCCCGTGCGCGCCCAACAAGCATACCCGACCTTCCCCCCGGAAGAACGCGGATTCATGCGGGATTTCCATACTCTGATAACTTGTCGGTCCCTGTCGCGTGGCGGGGGGTCACGCGATGGTTCTCGTACCTTCGCGGCCCCGTTGACGAGAGCGCTGCGCGTCAGCGATGCACCTCGAACGCGCACTCGCCCTCAACAGCGGGGATCGGCACCCGCTCCGCGGAACGGATATTTCGCCCCATGCGATCCGTGAGCGCCGCAAGATACCGCTCCACCTCGGGCCGCCCCCCCTGCACCTCCATCCGCACACCGCCGTCCGCCTCGTTGCGCACCCAGCCGGTGACGGCGAATGCCGAAGCGAGCGTTCGCGAGGTCGCCCTGAACCCCACGCCCTGCACACGCCCGCGGAACAGGATGGAAAAACGTTCGACGTGCACGCCGCACTGCTCCTCAGGGAGTACCAATGTAGTGCGCTAGGCTTGGGTGCACCATGAACGGAAAGACCTCGCTCACCATCGGCACGTTCGACGGCGTCCACGCCGGGCACCGGGCCCTGCTCCACGCCTGCCGTCTGCACGCGGGCGAAAATGGGCGCGTGATCGCCCTCGCATTCGACCCCCACCCGCTCACCAGGCTGCGGCCCGAGGCCGCGCCGGGAAGGCTCACGACCTTCGACCGCAAACGCGAGCTGCTCACCCAGGCCGGCGCCGATGAAGTGGTCCAGCTCCGCCCCGAGGACGCCCTGCTGGGTGAATCTCCCACGGAATTCCTCCGGTGGCTGGCCCGGACCTACGCCCCCTCGCTGGTGGTCGAAGGCGACGACTTCCGCTTCGGAAAGGACCGCGCGGGAGACATCGCAACCATCGCATCACTGGGGCCCGCGCTCGGCCTTCACCCCCAGGTCGTGCCCGAGGTGGACGTGACTCTCTCCGACCACACCGTGGCCCCCGCCCGGTCCTCTCTCGTGCGGTGGCTGCTGACGCACTCCCGCGTGGACGACGCGGCCCGTGTGCTGGGCCGCCCGTACGAGCTCTCCGGCGTCGTCGCCCGGGGCGACCAGCTGGGAAGGACCATCGGCGTCCCCACCGCAAACCTGACCGAGGTGACCACGATGCTGCCCGCCAACGGCGTGTACGCCGCCGAGGCCTCCCTCCCCGGGGGCGCGTGCTGGCCCGCCGCACTGAACATCGGGACCCGCCCGACCGTCGCCGGCAGTGTCCGGAGGGTTGAAGCCCACCTGATCGAACCTGCGCCGGGCACCGCGACAGCGGGGCTGCCGGACTACGGCTGGGCGATCACGCTGAAGCTGCACGCGTTCATCCGCGACGAACTACGGTTCGCATCCCTGGACGCGCTCAAGGGACAAGTCGCCCGAGACACGTCCCGTGTGCGGTCGGTGGTGCAACGGAAGGAACCCGCGTGGACATGACCGGCACCTGGACATCCAACGCACGCACGGAAGACGTTGCGCACGCACTCAGGAACGCCCGCGAGGTGGTCGTGCTCACGCACGCCAAGCCCGACGGCGATGCCACCGGCTCCTCGCTCGCCGCCGTACGTGCCCTGACCCACCTGGGCATCCGCGCGTGCGCCCACTACTTCGGCCCCAACCCGCCGTGGCTCAAGGACATCGCCGGCACCACCCCCCACCGCCTGCACGAGAACTCGACGATGCCGGCCACCATCAACGCCGACGCCGTGCTGGTCGTCGACACCGGCAGCTGGACCCAGCTGGAACCGATGAAGGAGTGGCTGACGCCCCGCGCCGCCATCACCTCCCTCATCGACCACCACGTGCAGGGAAACCCCGAGGTCGCGGGCAGGCGCGTCATCGATACCAGCGCCGCCGCCGCGTGCCAGCCGCTGACAAAGCTCTGCACCGCCCTGCTGGGCGTGGGGTCCCCAGCCGCGCTCCCCGCCGATGTCGCGGAGCCGCTCTACCTGGGGCTCGCGACCGACACCGGGTGGTTCCGGCACAGCAACGTCTCCCGCCCCGTCATGGAACTGGCCGGGCAGCTCCTCGAGGCGGGCGCAAACCACATCCGGCTCTACCAGGCGGTGGAGCAGAACGAAACACTCGGACGCCTGCGCCTCATCTCGCGCGCGCTGGCGTCCCTCCAGCTCCGCCTGTCGGACCGCCTCGCCCTCATGACGCTCACCCTGGAAGACCTCCGAGAGTCGGGCGCACTCCCGGGCGAGACCGGCGGGCTGACGGACTTCACCCAGGGCATCGCCAGCGTGCAGGTCTCGGGCATGCTGATGGAAGTCCAGGACGACAGGACGGGCTCGCGCATCGTCAAGATCAGCCTTCGGAGCAAGCCCGGGCCGGTGGACGTGAACGCCGTCGCCGGACGCCTGGGCGGCGGCGGGCATGTCCGGGCAGCCGGCGCGAAGGTGTCCATGACGCTGCCCCAGGCCATGGACGCCATCACCCGCCTGGTGGAGGAGCAGCTGCAGTGAAGGGCCCGCACGGACCAAGGCCGTCCCGCGCGGGGCCCACCCGCACCGGCGCCCAGCGTGTATCGCCGGGCGCCCGCCCGCCCCTGAGGGTCTTCACGACCACGCTGTGGGAGTACCCCAGCCAGCACTACGACGCCTGGATCGACGAGGCCGGTGCGCTGCACCGCAGCACGCGGTTCGGCGCCACGCAGGGCAGCAAGGACTACGCCGGAGCCACTCCCTCCTGGGTGATCTGGCAGTGCCTTATGCGCTACACGCGCCCTGGCGACACCGTGATCGACCCCATGTGCGGCAGCGGCACGACCCTGGATGTCTGCGCCGACCTCCACCGCACCGGCGCTGGGTTCGACCTCGCGCCCTCCCGCCCGGACATCCGCCAGGCCGACGCCCGACGCATCCCGCTGCCCGCGTCCAGCGTGGACTTCGCGTTCATCGACCCCCCCTACTCCACCCACATCGACTACTCGGAAGACCCCCGCTGCATCGGCAAGCTGCCCACGCACGGAGATGACGCAGGAGCGGCCTACTTCGACGCGATGGGCGAGGTGATCGGCGAACTCCACCGCGTACTGCGGGACCGGCGGTATATGGCGCTCTACGTCAGCGACTCGTTCAAGAAACGCCCAGGCAAGCCGGGTGGTGAGTTCTCCCCGATCGGTTTCCACCTGCTCAACATCCTGGGAGGCTTCTTCCGGCCGGTGGACATCATCGCCGTCACTCGCCACAACCAGAAACTCGAGCGTGGGAACTGGCGGAAAGCGGCCGAAGAAGGCAACTTCTTCCTGCGTGGGTTCAACTACCTGTTCATCTGCAAGAAGGAAGAGACGCCTGACACCACGCGATCTGGCGGAACTCCCCGGCGCAGGAAACCCTGACCACGCCCCCTCGCGTGGAAAGCCCGGCAGCAACCCGCCCCGCGCCGGCGGGTGTTCTCGGAGCATGCGCGAACTTGCGCACAAACCCCTTGCACGTGCGGAATTGTCGATTACACTGGCGGCCAAGCCGAGTCCCGGGCCTCGTGGGTTGTGTACTGGTGTACGTGTGTGGTCAGGGAGCCGATAGGCTCCGGGTTGTCCGTGAAGACAAGGATCGAACGCATGTTGAACAATCGCAGTGTGTGCGCGGCGGTACTGCTCGCCGCGGGGTGTACTTCGGTCGCTCTGGCCCAGCCCGACGTCATCGTCGGCGACCTGATGGACGTGTCGAACTTCACGACCGGCGGGGCCATCGGCGGCATGCACGCCTACTCGGTGGGCACGACCTCGTGCAACCTGGGCAACCAGCCCCTCACCTGGATCGACACCGACCCGTCGAACCAGTACCCGGTCATCAGCCAGAACATGTACCGCCTGGTGAACGGACGCTTCGAGCAGCTGGGCCAGGCCTGGCTCAAGCACGGCTTCTGCGCGCTGCAGGGCACGGTGTGCTCGTCGTGCACCCCGGGCGGATCGTGCGACGCCCTCTTCCCCGGCTGCTCGGACCCCTACGGCTCGGGCCTCAACGGCACGCAGGGCGGCCTGGGGCCCAAGCACGTGGTGAACCCCGCCACCGGCTACTTCCCCGGGGACAGCACCTCCCTCATCGGCACATCGACCGGTGACGGCACCCTTAAGGCACGCCTCCAGGTGCTGCAGAGCGACCTGACCACGCCCGGTTCGCTCTTCTTCGTCTCCAGCACCTATATCCAGCCCGAGGACGTGCTCGCCGGCAACGTGAACAACAGCCAGTCGTACCGGCGCATCACCGTGAGCAGCGCCAACTACGCCATCTCACTGGTCGACTCCACCAAGCGCCAGGAACCCGCCATCAAGGCCTGGCAGCAGTACGGCGGCGGCACCTCGGGCGGGACCGGCATCGCCGACCCCAGCGTGGTGCTGACGCCCGTGGACGTCCCCGGCGACGGACGCTTCTGGGTCGGCAGCAAGGCCATCGACATGGGCGGCGGCAGCTACCGCTACGAGTACGCCGTGTACAACCACAACTCCAACCGCGCCTGCAGCGGCTTCAGCGTCCCGCTCACCGGCGCGACCACCACCAGCGCGTACTACTTCCACGACGTGCCCTACCACAGCGGCGAAATCCAGACGGGCACCGACTGGATCAACACCACCAGCGCGGGCAGCGTGGCCTGGAACTACGCCAACGACCAGGCCCAGGACAACCGGGAGAACGTGATCCGCTGGGACACGATCTACAACTTCTCGTTCATCGCCAACGCCGCCCCGACCACGGGCGCGGTGAACCTCGCCATCTTCGGCGCAGGCTCCCCCTCCTCGATGAACGCCACGGCCGTGGTGCCCGGCTCGGGCGGCGGTTCCGGCGGCGCCCCCTTCAACGACTCCTGCGCCAACGCCCTCACCGTCAACGGCGGCGCCTACGCCTTCACCAACCTCAACGCGACCACCGACGGCCCCACCGAGTGCACGAACAGCGGCGACTCGCAGATCAACGCCGACGTCTGGTTCAAGTGGACCAGCGGCACCTGCGTCAACCCCATGACCATCAGCACCTGCGGCAGCGGGTTCGACACCAAGCTCGCCGTCTACCAGGGCGCCACCTGCCCCTCCACCACCAGCGCTATCCAGTGCAACGACGACACCACCGGCTGCGCGGGCGGCGCCGGCGCCGGCCTGGGATCCTCCGTCACCTTCACCCCCGCCGCCAACACCACCTACCTCATCCGCATCGGCGGGTACACCCCGTCCGGCGGCTCACCCAACACCGGCAACGGCACCCTGACCATCGTTGAACCCAACTGCGCACCCCAGCCCCCGGCCAATGACTCCTGCGCAACCGCCCAGTGGGCCGCCGCAGGGACGACCTACACCGGCTCGACCAGCCTCGCGACCAACGACGGCACCGCCACCTGCGGGTCCGCCACCACCAGCCCCGACGTCTGGTACAAGTACCTGCCCCAGACCAGCGGCAGCGTCACGATCAGCACCTGCGGCTCGGGCTACGACACCGTGCTCAGCGTCCACTCAGCGTGCGGCTCGACCAACGTCACCAACGGGTGCAACGACGACGACAGCACCTGCACCTCCAACACGCTCAACTCCAAGGTCACGGTCACCATGACCGCGGGCACGACCTACCTCATCCGTGTCGCCGGCTACAACGGCGCCACCGGCAACTACAGCCTGCTCATCTCCGGCGGCGGCGGCGTGGTGCCCCCGATCAACGACAACTGCTCCGCCCGCTCCGGCCTCGCAGGCACGACCGCCTTCTCCACCGTCGGCGCCACCACGGACGGCGTCGCGACCCCCGGCTGCGGCCAGGTCTTCAACGAGATCTGGTACAACTACCCCGCGGGGTGCACAGGCACCGCGACCGTCACCGCCAGCGGCAACGCCGGCTTCGCCCCAAGCCTCGCCGTCTACAACGGCGGCACCTGCGCCGCGACCTACATGACCTGCGCTGACGCTGTCGGCACGACCGCGACCGCGACCTTCCCCGTGACGCAGGGCGACTCCTACGCCATCCGCGTGGGCGGCAACGTCAACGGCTCGACCGGCACCGGCACCATCTCCTTCTCCTGCACGCCCGCCGGGCCCGTCTGCGACAGCATCGACTTCAACGGTGACGGCCTCTTCCCCGACACCGCAGACATCGACGACTTCCTCTCCGTCTTCAGCGGCGGACCCTGCAGCACAGGCACCTGCGGCGACATCGACTACAACAACGACGGCCTCTACCCCGACACCGCCGATATCGACAGCCTGCTGTCGGTCTTCAGCGGCGGACCCTGCCTGTAACCCAGGCCCCCAGCCCCACCAAAGCCCCCGGGCCCTGCCCGGGGGCTTTTTCTTTGGGCGGTCGACGGGGCCACGCCCCCCCGCTCAACCCGCGGTAGACCCGATCCACCCGCCGCCCAGCACAAGGTCGGGGTCGGACTCGCCGTACAGCACGATGGCCTGCCCCGCCGCGACGGCGACCTGCGCCTGGTCAAACTCCACCTCGAAACGCCCCGTCCGGCCGGATGGACCCGCCGCCCCGTCGCTCAAAGCACGCACCTTCGCCCGCGCAGCCGGCGTGTTGTACCGGAACTTCGCCATCACCCGGGCGGGCCCGGCCGGAACATCCACCAGCCAGTTGGCCTCCCCCGCAACGCACGACTTGACGCGCAGGTCTTCTTCTCCCCCCACCACCACGCGGTTGGACGCCGCGTCCTTGGACACCACGTAGATGCGCCGCCCAAGCGCCACATGGAGCCCGCGGCGCTGCCCGATGGTGAACCGGTGCTGCCCACCGTGCCCGCCCACCACCGCCCCGGAAGTGTCCACCACCTCACCGGGCGCCGCAGCCCCCGGCCGACGACGCTCCACCAGCGAGGCGTAGTCATTGTCGGGCACGAAGCACACCTCCTGGCTGTCGGGCTTGTCAAACACCGGAAGGCCGAGCTCCCTCGCCATCTCCCGCACCCGCGTCTTCTCGAACGAGCCGATCGGCAGCATCACGTGCGACAGTTGGGCCCGGGGCACGCCGAAGAGGACGTACGACTGATCCTTGCTGTGATCCACGCCCCGGCGCAGCGCGCCGTCTTCCACGTGGGCGTAGTGACCGCTGGCCACGCACCCCGCGCCGATCTGCGCCGCGTACGCCTGCAGCTTGCCGAACTTCAGCCAGTCGTTGCACCGCACGCACGGGTTGGGCGTGCGCCCCGCGAGGTACTCGTCGGCGAAGTAGTCAATGATCCGCCCGAAGTCCTTCTTGAAGTTGCACACGTAGAAGGGAATGCCCAGCTCCGCCGCCACCAGCCTCGCATCCGCCGCGTCGTTGATAGAGCAGCACCCCTGGTGGCCGATGCGGATCGTGCGTCCCGACTGCGGCGCGGGGCACGCGCGATCCTCCGCAAGCTCATCCAGCGTCTCGCCCGGAGAACCCAGGCGCATGAAGCAGCCCACGACGTCGTAGCCGTCCCGCTTGAGCAGCGCCGCCGCGACCGAGGAGTCCACGCCGCCCGACATGGCGACCAGCACCTTCACGCCCGCGGGCCCTCGCCGGATTGGAGGAAGACTGGACACCCGCAAAGCATAGGAATTCGCCCGCGTTTCAGGGCTTGGCCCGCCCCGGTGGGTGCCGGATGGCCCGCGTGTCCAGTTCAGGGGCGAGCTCATACGTCGGCACGTCCGGTGACGGCGGCGCCACCGTGACCACGCCACGCTTCTCGGCATCCGCCGGCACGTGCGGGCGGGTCACCGCCGGCGCCGGCCGGGCGCGCCCGCCCCGAGGCTTCATCTGCCCCTCGCGGATCCGACGGTTGATGTTGTCGCTGCGCCGCCTGTCGCTGGCGGCCTGCTCACCGGAGTTCTTCATCGCCCACCGCGACATGTTGACAAAGGACACCAAGGCCAGGCCCCCCTGTATGAGGCCGATCACAAGCACGATGAACGACAACCCCCAGAGGAATGTGCCGACCACCGAGACAAACGAGATGAATGAGCTGGGCGTACCGAACAGCCCGGTGTACGCCGTGCCCAGCACCGGCCCCAGCACGAAGCCGAGCAGCCACAGCGGGAAGCACACACCGATCGCGATCGCCGCGAGCTTGAGCCGCTCGGCCAGGGAAGTGTCACTCGCCCAGTCGGCCAGGAGGGCCAGATACAGGAGGATCGCTGCAAGGCCCAGGAACGCGCAGCCCACGCCCAGCATGCCCGCCCAGTTCAGCGCGTAGAACACCGCCGGGGGGGAGTAGGTCGGGAGGCTGCCCAGCGGCACGCTGGCGTTGAAGCCGTTCGAAGCCTTGTACGCGGCGATCGCCCCGCTGTTGATCGACTGGGCCGCGGAATACATCAGGCTCGCCAGGCCCCACCCGGCCTGCGACCAGCGCGCAGCGTCGCGCACACGCTTCCATTCTTCCCGGTGGTCGATGTTCTCAGGGACGCCCGGACGCCGGGGCTGCGTCACTATCCACACACCCGCGCCCCACACCACCATCGCCGGAAGCGGGAAGAGCGGCGCCACGGACGAACGCGGCAGGAGCGTTCGGCCGAGGAAGTACAGCCCCACGACCAGGCAGCCGCTGATCAGCATCAGCACGCAGCCGAGCAGCAGCTGCGACAGGTAGGCCCTCGGGGCCTCCGTCAGCGTTGAAGTGAACCTCGCCCGTGTGGTCCCGTTCGCCGGTGTGCCGCACTCCGGGCACAGCGTGCCGTACCTCAGCCCGCGGAGGTCGTACCCGCACTGCCCGCACCTGAGATCGCCCTCGATCTTCCGGCCCACCAGTCGCCGAAGGGGGTTGTGGAGCGTGCCAGACATGCCGGGGTTGTACCCGCGTCCCGCCGGGAGGTTGCACCAACAAACCCCCCGGGCCAACGGCCCGTCACACCGCCGAACCCACCAAGGCCGAAGCCTCCACCGCGTTCCGGAACATCCGCAGCCCCGGCGTCTCCCGCCCTTGCAGCGCGGGGCTCAGGCGGGACCACCACGGGTGCCGGTTCCATTCCAGGAACCGCTCCGGGTGCGGCATGAGGCCGAACACAAGCCCGGAGGCGTCGCAGATCCCGGCGATCGCGTTCTGAGAACCGTTGTAGTTGTCGTTGTACCGCACCGCCACCTGCCCAGCGGACTCAAGACCCTGCAGCACCCCTGCGCTCGCGGTGA
Organism: Phycisphaerales bacterium; assembly: GCA_046350475.1. Classification (GTDB taxonomy): domain Bacteria; phylum Planctomycetota; class Phycisphaerae; order Phycisphaerales; family UBA1924; genus BJHL01. Next base: position 302,562 of record JAXMAJ010000003.1, read on the forward strand.
CCAGCCTCCCCTCGCCGTGCGCGACCGGCAACTGCATGACGTCATGGGAATCCTCGGCGCTGTACGCCTCCCCGAGTCCCCGGGTCCAGACGCACACCGACCTCGCCTCGTACGTCACCGGCACCCACCGGTCGTGGAACCTCGCATCCTGATTGTCCGAGAGTGCAACGGTCTGCGGCGGCGCGGCCCCGGGCCACCGGGGCGTGGCCGGGCCGGGCAACAGCCCCACCTGCACCAGCACCTGGAAGCCGTTGCACGCGCCGATGATGGGGCATCGGCGCTCGATCGCCCCGCGCAGCGCCGGGTACAGGCGCTCGCGCACCTTCATGGCGAAGATCCGGCCGCTCGCGATGTCGTCCCCGAAGGAAAAGCCCCCCGGGAACCCGAACAGGTCGTACCCGTCGCAGCGGGCCGGGTCCGCGATGATCGCATCCAGGTGGACAAGATCAGCCCCCGCTCCCGCGAGCCGGAAGGCCCGCAGCATCTCCTGATCGCAGTTGGTCCCCGCCGCTCGCAGCACCAGTGCCCTTGGCATGCGCCATCGTATCGCTACCATCTTCCATGCCCAACATCTACCCCTTCCCCGCCATCCAGTTCCTGTCCGGCAAGGGCGACGCCTCGGCACTGATCGCCCCGCCCTACGACGTGCTCGACAACGCCGGGAAGAACGCCCTGCTCGCCAGGAATGCCAGGAACGTCGTGGGCATCGACCTGCCCCATACCCCCGCCAAGGAACTGGGCCCCCCCTCCGCCTACGAGGGCGCAGCCACCGCCCTCCGCGCCATGCTGGCGGACAGGACGCTCACGCGACAGCCCTCCCCGTCCATCTTCGCGTACCGCCAGACGTTCCGGGGAGAAGACGGCGTCACCCACCAGCGCTGCGGCATGGCCTGCACCGTGGACGTCGTCCCCTTCGGCCCACGCAAGGGCGGGGGCGTCCTCCCTCACGAAGAAACGTTCAGCGGCCCCAAGGAAGACCGCTTCGCCCTCATGAAGGCGACGCGGACGCAGCTGTCCCCCATCTTCGGCCTCTTCGCCGACGAGGCCGGGCGCGCCACCCGCATCGTGCGCGACGTGATGGGCAAGCGTGGCCCGGACATGACGGCCACGATGAACACCGACAAGGTGCTCCACGAGGTCTGGACGATCACCGACTCCCCCACCATCAAGGCCTACCAGGACGCCCTCGCGGGCGAGGACATTTTCATCGCCGATGGCCACCACCGCTACACGACGCAGATCAACTACCTGAAGCACCTGGAATCGCAGGGCGCAGTGGCCCCGGACCACCCCGCCCGGCGCAGCATGATGGTGCTCGTGGGCATGAGCGACCCCGGGCTTGTCATCTGGCCCACCCACCGCGTGCTGGGCGGCATGAAGGACTACTCGCTGGACGCGTTCCTCAAGGCGAGCGCGCCGCACATGAAGCTCGAACCCATCACCGGGGGCCTTGAGGCCGTCCACCACGCGATGCACAACCTCTCTCGCATGGGTGAGGAACGCTTCGCCGTGTGGGACTTCACACAGCGCAGGGGCTTTGTGGCCTGCCCCGCCCGCGCCGACGCGCTCGGCGCACGCTTCCCCGAAAAGCCCCGCGCCTGGCGTGAACTCTCCGTCGCGTTCTGCCAGTACGTCATCGTCGAGCAGGTCTGCCAGGCCCAGCTCAACGCCGGCCAGCCCGTGAAGTGGGCCTTCCCGCACACCGTGGAAGAGGTCGACGCCATCGGACGCGGCGCCGAGACCGGCGCGGGCGGCGGCGCCGGCTTCGCGCAGCTCGCGGTGCTCGTCCGGCCGACTCCCCTCCAGGCCGTCAAGGACGTCAGCCGGGCCAACCAGCTCATGCCCCAGAAGAGCACGTTCTTCTACCCCAAGCTCGCGACCGGGCTGTTCATGAACGCCCTGGACGCCTGAACCCGGCCCCCCGCAGTTTCAGCCGCCGCCGCCGGCCTTCAGATCGTTGACCGCGCCCGCGTTCTCCTCGAACCACTTCACCAGCACCTCCGCCGGCACCTCGCCCTCCAGCGTGGCCACCGGCTTCCCGCCGCGCAGGAGGAACATCACCGGCAGCCCGCTGATCGGCAGGAATCCCGCCCCCGCCGGCACCTCGCGCGTGCAGTCCAAGTACACCGAGTGCGTGTTCAGCGTGATCCACTGCTTCACCACCGGGTCCTGCAGCGCGCCCTTCTTGAGCTTCTGGCAGTAGCCGCACCAGTCCGCCGTTGCGAACACGAACACGGGCTTGCCCGACTCCGCGGACCGCGCCTCCGCGTCCGCCAGCGTGACCCTGGTGTCGAACACCTCGGGCACCGGCGCCGCGCTCCGCATCACCATCGTGAACGCGAACAGCGCGACCAGGATGACCAGCACGAACGACCAGCCCCTGCGTACCCGCGACTGTGACATCCGCAATGCTACGGCCCGCGCCGCCGCGAACCACCGTCACGCGCGCGGGAACGGCTCACGCCTGCGCCACGCCGTCGATCTGCTCGATCATCCGCTCGATGTAACGCCACGCGTTGAGCGTCCGCCTCACCCGCGTGAGCACCGCCGCCCCCCCCGCCGCTGCGGCAAACAACGCGCCCACCTCCCGCTCGTACTCCCCGCGACGCTGCACAGCCCACGCCCGCCACTGCGCACGGCTCGACGCATCCACCGCCGACGCCATCTCCTCCCGCACCTCCATCATGCCCGCCAGAAAACCCTCCGGCAGCGACCGATCCTGCGACGCCCCCGGCCCCTCCAGGAGCGCCAAAAGCGCACGGGCCCTGACCTCGCTGTTCAGCAGAGTCTCCTTCGCGTCATTGAGCGCCGCCGACGCGTCCTCCCCGGCCCCCGCGGTGTCCGGGTGCAGCCCCGACACCCGCGACAGGTACGCACGCTCCACCTCCGCCGGGGTCACCTCAAAGCGGGGAGGAAGGCCCAGGATGGCAAAGGGGTCGCTCACGCCCAACCTCCACGGGCGCCCCCGCGCCCACGCAACCCGCCACTCTCCTGCTGCGAACGTGCGGAGTGTAGCGGCGGACCTCCCCCACCCGACCCGCACTCCTGCTACATTGTGCCTGCCGAAGTTCCCAGGAAAGGACCAGCGTTGAGCAGCCACATCGGCATCGTCGGCGTGAGCCCCGAGGGCGCGGCCCTGTTCTACCGCCTGCTCGCGCGCCACGCGTCCCGCCTGCGCAGCCCGCACGACCAGCCGCGCATCAGCATCCACAACGAACCGCTCGCCATGTACATCGAGGCGATCCGGCGCGACGACTGGCACGGGGTCGGAAAGCTCCTGCGCAGGTCCGCCGACCTGCTCGCCCGCTGCGGCGCCTCCTTCTGCCTCACGCCCGACAACGCCGTCCAGCACGGGGTCCAGCTCGCGGAGGTGGGCAGCCCGATCCCGTGGCTCACCATGCCCGACCTCGTCGGACAGGCGGTGCAGAAGGACCAGCGCAGGACCGTGGGCATCCTGGGCACGAAGCTCGTCACACACTCCTCCACATACCAGACGCACCTGGGCCTCCGCGGCATCCGCGTGCTTGCGCCCGACGACGGCGAAGCGAACGACGTCGATCAGGTGATCTTCGGCGAGCTCATCTACGGGGACGCCCGCCCGGAATCCCGCCAGCTCATCGCCAACGTCCTGCGTCGCCTGTGCGAAAAGGGCTGCGAGGCCGTCATCCTCGCCTCCAGCGAAATCCCCCTGGTCGTGCAGGCGGAGGAGTCTCCCTGCCCCCTCTACGACTCCGCCGACATCCTCGCGCTCTCGGCCGTGGAACGCACCATGAAGCCGGCCGCCTCCACCCTCGAATGAATCGAGCAACCCCGGCGCGGTGCCCCGCGAACAGGAACCTCGTGCCGGGGGATTCCCTGCGCCCACGCGCCGATAGGAGTCCGTTAGGAGACCCCGACAAGTCCCTTGCGAACGCCAGTGGCAACGCGTGAGGGAATCTGTTATCCTGTTTGTCATCGGGACGGCCGGACGCCGTCCCGAAACGCGCACGCGGCCGCAAGGTCCGCGGCGCACACGGACCGGCCCGCGAGGGCTGCGTCCGCAAGGCCAGCGAGGATTGCTCGGCCGTCCCGCCCCAAAGCGAGGGCGGATGCGTGGCACAGTTGTGGTTGAGTTGGAGCCTCCCATGAACAGCAGGGACATTCGTTCGTTCTCCCTCCCCTCCACGTCCGCCGGCAGCTTCGGCAAGGTGCGGGAGAAGCGCCGCTGGGTCCGCTGGTTCACCCAGCGCGTGGGCCGGGCCCTGGGGACCGGGCGGGCCGCGTCCCCCGTCGAGCACCTCGAGTCGCGCCAGCTGCTGGAAGGCTCGTTCCTCGCGCCCCTCGCGCTCCCGGCCGCGAACTCCGCCGGCGTCATCAGCAGCACACAGCAGTCGATCAACCCCGCCTCACCCTCCACGAACAACGACACCTTTACCTGGACCGCCGGCGCCAGCGGCTTCGTCAGCGTCCTCGCCGACACCTCCAACGAGGTGAACTTCGCCCTCAACACCGCGGTGCGGGTGTACAACTCCTCCCAGCAGCTGATCGCCTCCGGCAACGACAACGGCACGCTCACCAGCGGCCTCCAGCCCGACGGCTGGGCGAGCTTCATCGCGCAGGCCGGCCAGCAGTACTTCTTCGTGGTGAACAGCGAATCGAGCGCCTCGGGCAACTACACGCTCCGCGTGCACACCACCCACGCGAGCTTCTCCATCGGGCAGGACGGCCCGCCCAGCAACGGCGTGGCCACGGAGACCGGCTTCCCCGTCGCCCAGAACCGGGCCGTCCTGGGTCAGCTCGGCGGCACCGGCGCGATCAACACCCGCCTCCGCCAGGATGAGGTGATCTTCCGCTGGGACGTCGGCGCCGAGGACGTCTGGGACGGCCTGGTGACCATCAACGCCCAGTCGACACAGACCGTCCTGGACAACCGCCTCGATACGCACGTGGAGGTGTACGACGCCGCGGGCCAGCTGGTCACCTCCAACTCCGACACCGGCAACCTCAACGACGCGTTCGTCGCGCTCCGCGCCACGCCCGGCGAGACCTTCTACATCCGCGTCCGCAGCGACCAGGTCCTCAACCGCGTCACCCCCTCGCAGAACGCGTTCAACCTCCAGAAGGCCACCGGCCCCTTCTACCTGGTGATGGACGCCATCGCCACGCCCATCGCCCTCAACCGCGTCACCCGCCGCGGCGGCCTCGCGCAGGACGCCCTCGCCGGGTTCAACCAGTCCGCCCCACCGCCCAGCCCCGTGATGGGCGCACCCGTGTTCGACACCTCCCTCTACGAGTTCGAGGTCGTCGGCAACGGGCGCGCGTTCATCTCCGTGACGCCCACCGGCCTGGACCCCATCGCAGACCCCGCCGTCCGCATCTACAACGCCCAGGGCGTGCAGGTCGGGTACAACGACAACTTCGTCGGACTCAACGCCCAGGTCGAGGTGCAGCTCATCGGCGGGCAGCGCTACTTCATCGTCGTCGACAACTTCCAGGAACGCTCCGGCACCCAGTTCGCCCTCTGGATCGAGACCCAGCACACCTTCGACCAGGGCGTGGACGACCACGCCAACACCGACCTCGCCGACCTCACCAACGGCACGCCCCTGGTCTTCGGCGACCCCTTCCTCACCTTCGACTCCGACAACAACCCCGTCCGTGACCGCGGCCTGCGCCAGTCCGCCACCAGCGGCGGACGCATCTACGACGCCGGCGACAGCGATATCTACATGTTCACCCCGCCCGTGGACATGCTGCAGAACTTCAACGGCAACGACGACGACCGCGGCACCGCCCTCTACATCGGCGGCGCCTTCGACAACGCGGACCTCGCCACCGCCTTCCCCGTCGGCTCCCGCAACATGACCATCTGGGACGCAGGCGACTACTGGTACACCGGACGCCAGGACTACGACCCCGCCTTCGACGTCGTCTACGGCTTCCGCGACAACCCCGCCACCGCAACCACCAACCGCGCCGAGATCTACGCGTCCTACTCCTGGGACGACGACAACAACACCAACACCCCCGACGTCCTCGTCGTGGGCGGAGACTTCGAGCTCGTCATCCCCGGCGCCTTCGGCCCCGTCATCATGACCAACCTGGCCGTCTGGCGCTTCAACGCCAACCTCGCCAAGTACCAGTGGTCCAACGAACTCGGCGACACAGACGGCGCCGTCCGCGCCTTCGCCGAATACTCCGCAGAGTCCTTCGACCCCGACGGCACCGACGGACCCACCGGCACCCTCGACGACCCCGACGGCACCGTCCCCCGCCTCTACATGGGCGGCTCGTTCACCGCCCCCGGCGTCGGCCTCGTCTTCCGGCAGGGCGGCGGCTGGAACGACGCGTTCGGACCCGACACGATCAACGCCGGCGAGGTCTACGCGCTCGCCGTCTACGACCCCGAAGATTCCGGCGACAGCCGCGCCGCACAGGTCGATCCCCCGCTGACGCACGTCGACGACCCGCCGGACATGCCCCTCAGCCTCTGGATCGGCGGCAAGCTCAACGTCACCTCCGCCGTGTGGGGCATCACCGAGGAGAACGCCCTCTGGGCCTGGAACGGGTACTTCCTCGACCTCCCCTCCTCCGGCACGCCCTTCCCCAACTACCGCATCCTGAAGGGCGCAAACTCCGGCACCGTCTACTCCCTCCAGGTCTTCACCGACCCCGACCCCGACGGCAACGGGCCCGAAGTCGAGCAGGACGTCCTCATCATCGGCGGCGACTTCACGTCCGCCGGCGGCGTCGCGGCCACGAACCTCGTCCAGTGGGGCCGCATCGACACCACGCAGGACCCCGAGGCCGATCCGTACACGCCCCAGCTCCTCTGGGAAGGGTTCATCGACGCCACCGGCCAGCAGCTCAACGGCCCCGTGCGGTCCATGACCGTGTGGCAGCGCCCCCGCATCAACCTGCAGACCCAGGACCCCGCCCCGCTCCTCATGTTCGGCGGCGACTTCTTCGGCCTGGACACCGGCGGCGCAGCCCAGTCCGACTTCATCGCCGGCTGGGACGGCGACAACCTTAACTACCAGGGCGGATTCGACGCCCCCGTCCGCGCCCTCGCCGTCGTGGACGACGCGCAGGAACCCGGCATCGAGGACAACCTCGACTCCGGCGTCACCGACCAGCAGGTCCTCTACGCCGGCGGCGACTTCACCCAGTTCACCAACAACGGCCTCCAGTTCGTCGACGCACTCCACGTCGCCCAGCGCTCCGCCGTCACCGGCCCCCAGTTCCCCGACGACGGGTTCACCTGGTCCGCCCTCAACGGCGGCGTCGACTACGCGGACGCCAACCTCGCCCCCGCCGCCGTCTTCTCCCTCACGCCCTTCGACGACGGCATCGACGGCCAGTACGACCGCCACGACCGCCCGGCCACCCGCATGGCCATCAGCGTCAACCCCATCGAGAACTCGTTCATCAACGCGTTCGTGCGCGTCTTCGACTCGAAGGGCGCCGTCGTGTTCGCCGGCAACGACACCATCAACCCGCCCTTCCCCGACCCCGCCGGCATGGTCGACCCCTCCCTGTCCACCCCCGACCGGATCACCGAACTCGACGGCATCACCCTCTGGGGCGGCGAGACCTACTACATCGAGGTCACCGACCTCAACGGCACCGGCACGGGCCGCTACGCCATCTCCGTCACGGTCGACGCCGGCCCGGTGGACTGGAACGGCGACGGCACCGTCGAAGACATCAACGCCATCCCCGCGACCTTCGAGGAACCCAACGAGGGCGACTTCGCCAACGCCAGCCGCCTCGTGACCCCGCTGGGCACCGGCGACGTCGAGCTGACCGTCAACTCCTCCCAGCCCCCGCCGATCTTCAGCGGACGCAACTTCGTCACCAAGCGCACCAACCCGTCGACCGGCGTCGCGACCCAGCTCGGCGGCGACCTGGGCCTCATCAACAACGTCGACGACACCGACCTCTACACCTTCGAAGCCCAGTACACCGGCACCGTCGAAATCCGCGTCGCCACGCTCGGCCTCGCCGACCAGTTCGGCCAGCTGGACGCCGACTTCCGCGGCATCACCAAGACCTACAACAGCAGGCTCGACTCGGCCCTGCGGATCTTCCGCAACGACTTCACGCAGATCTCCTACAACGACGACAGCGCCGCACAACGCGCCGAAGGAACGCTGTTCGGCACCGCCCTCGCCGACCAGGCCGAGGTGGGCTCCATCGTCGGTTTCTTCAGCAACAAGGACCCCCGCGTCGTCATCAACGTCGTCGCGGGCGACCGGTACTACATCCAGGTCGAGTCCGCCCAGCGCTACAAGATCGGCGACCGCACCCTCCCGCCCGACGGCAACGACCCCGACAACCCCGACCGGCGCGTCGAGAACATCGACCGCGAGATCGACCGGCGCGACGCCATCGGCTCCTACAACCTCATCGTCAACCAGCTTCCCCGCCTCGTCAGCGGCTTCGAGGGCGGCGTCCCCGTGCAGGACGACCACCCCAACTTCAACCAGGGCCTCAACCAGGGCTCGCCCGTCCTCATCAACGAGGACATCGGCAACCCCCTGAACGGCCGCGGCACCGCCTCCGGCGTCATCAACAACATCCCCGGCCAGGGCAACGACAACGACATCTTCCGCTTCTACACCGTCGGCCAGGGCGAGATGTCCATCCGGCTCACCAAGCCCGCCGGAAGCGCCATCAACGCCCGCATGTTCCTGCTCAACCCCAACGGCGCAAACCTCGCCACCAGCGCCTCGCAGAACGACGGCTCCGTCCTGATCACCTACAACGTCATCCAGGGCCAGGAGCTGATCCTCTACGTCGAAGGCCAGGGCGGCACGGAAGGCGCGTACAACCTCGCCTTCACCACGCCCCCGCAGGTCGACGACTACGCCGACACGTACAAGTGGTGGAACGCCACGGACCTTGACCTCCTCGACTTCCAGGGCCAGGGCTCCATCACCGGCAAGATCGACAAGCCCGGCGATTCCGACGTCTTCCGCATCAACTTCCCGTACTCCGAAACCATCACCTTCACCGTCAGCTTCCAGGACGCCACCCTCGACCCCACCGTCACCGTCTTCGAGTACATGGAAGACGAGGCCGGCCGCCCCTACATCAAGCGCGTCGCCTTCAACGACGACGTGTCCGCCACGGACGACACCGCCCAGGTCCAGTGGGGCCTCTACGACGACCACACCGTCATCCCCGCCGCCGGACCCGTCCGGACCTACCCCTACTACTTCGTCGTCGTCCAGGCCAGCGACCCCCTCGCCGGCGTCGGACGCTACACCCTCTCGGCCAACTTCAACGCCACCGACGACTTCCCCGACGGCGACCCCGACCGTGACCAGGTCTTCGACACCGCGGAGTTCTCCCTCGCCGCACCGCTCTCGCTGGACCCCCTCCAGGGCGACGGCACGCAGAGCGGCGTGATCGAAGTCTCCGGCGACGACGACCTCTTCACCATGGTCGTCCCCGCCACCGGCAACGTCACCGTCAGCGTCGCCAACAACACCCTCCTGGGCAGCACTCTCCGCACCCGCATCACCATCCTGGACGCCGACGCCAACGTCCTCGCCCAGGACACCGGCGCCGACGATGCCAACTCCATCGCCAGCGTCACTATCACCGGCGCCCGCAACCAGCGCCTGTACGTGGTGGTCCAGGGCTTCAACAACCCCGACAGCCCCAACACCGTGGGCACCGTCACCGGCGCCTACACCCTCACCTTCCAGGCCCCGCCCGTCGACGACCACGCCAACGCCACCGAGTGGAACCTCGCCTCCGCCCTCGCCTTCAACTCCACCACCGGCAGGGCCCAGGCGGGCGGCACCGCGCCCAACGATGTGGGCAACCCCCGCATCAACCCCGCGGGCGACACCGACCTCTTCACCTTCACCACCATCAGGACCGGTGAGCACACCGTCACCATCACGCCCTTCGTCGCCGACTTCGGATCCCTCGCCACCCGCGTCCGCATCTACGCCTCCGGCAACCTCGTCACTCCCATCGCCGACCAGTCGTCCTCCTCCATCGCAGGCCCGGTCACCTTCGACCTCGGCACCGTCAACGTCGGCGCCAAGTTCTACATCCTGGTCGAGGCCGCCACCGTCTTCGGCGCCACCGACTTCGGCGAATACAACGTCGTCGTCCAGGGCCCCGCGGGCTCCGGCGGCGGCGGCGGCGGAAACGACCCCAGCGCCATCGACTTCAACTCCCCCACCGTCATCGTCATCAACCAGCGCGACGGCAACGGCTCCTCCGGCAACACCACCAACAGCCAGGCGCCGGAAATCACCCCCGCCACGGACCGCGACCTCTACTCCTTCACCACGCCCGCCGCGGGCATGGTCTTCGTCCGCATCTCCACACCCACCGGCTCGCTGCTCGACGCGTCGGTCGAGGTGCTCAAGCGCAACGCCGGCAACCCCAACCAGTTCGACCGCGTCGCGTTCGACCAGGACGGCATCGCCGGCTCCACCGCGTACGCCTCCTTCTCCAGCGCAGGCGGCGTCGAGTACTTCGTCATCGTCGACGGCCTGGGCGACTCCGTCGGCTCCTACCTCATCGAGGTCGACACCCAGCCCGCCATCAACCGCCTCGTCTTCCCCGAGGGCTTCGCCACCAACATCATCTCCGAGTTCGTCCCGATCGTGAACCCCAACCCGTTCCCGATCCAGTACACCGTCCGCCTCCGCTACGACTCCGGCTCCCTCGAGACCGTCTTCCCCGCACGCACCATCGGCGCCAACACCCGCGACGGCGTGACCATCACCCGCCCCGAAGGCTCCGGCGTCTACTCGGACTTCACCGTCCGCCAGAACGTCGCCTACTCCGTCATCATCGAGTGGACCAACCCCGGCTCCTACAACGGAAACCCCGTCGACCCCTCCACCATCCAGCCCCTGGGCGCCACGATGTCCCACTACGACTTCGGACGCTCCACCGGCGACGCCTTCACCGACAAGGTCAGCGCCGACTGGGCCTTCGCACGCGTCGAGCGTGACCCGGGCTCCGTCCTCGACTTCTTCCCGGTCTACAACCCCAACAACTTCGACATCGGCATGTACCTGGACGTCTACCTCAACGACGGCACCGTCGTCACCGTCGGCGACACCGACGGCTCGGGCGCCCTCGCACCGCGCCGCGTCGGCGCCGGCCGCCGCTCCGGCTTCGGCTTGGACGAGTACTCCCAGCTCGGACGCGGCGTGTTCTCCGCCGTCATCCGCTCCTTCGCCTACAACACCTCGGACCAGCCCGCCTTCGAGGGCATCGTCGCCAGCCTCACCCACTACCGCATCAACCAGTCCGCGTTCGCCGTCCTGGGCGACACCAGCGGCGGCGTCACCAAGGGCGCCATCACCAACCTCACCGCCGGCGCAGGCGTCACCAGCGAGCTCAACTTCTTCAACCCCACCGCCAACCCCGCCACCGTCACCCTCACCGGCTCCTACGTCAACGCCGCCCTCCCCTCCTTCAACCGCACCATCACCCTCCAGCCCGGACGCACCACCCGCATCACCGGTTCCCAGCTGGGCATCCTGAGCGGCCAGACCGTGGGCATCAAGTTCACCTCCAACGTCGCCGTCTACCAGATGGCCTTCCAGGAACGCCTGGGCGACGCCGACGCCTCCACCGCACAGAACGCCGCCGGCACCTACGCATACTTCGGCGACGCCTTCATCAACTCCGCCTCCGCGGGCAGCCTCTACTTCGAGTGGCTCAACTTCTACAACCCCACCGGCGTGGTCAACAACGTCACCATCACCCTCCGCTTCTTCAACCGCGACGGCGCGACCGACCAGACCCGCACCATCAACGTCTCCATCCCCGCCGGCGGCTTCAGCGAAGTCCGCCTCCACGAACGCAGCGAAGTCCTCCAGCGTTCCGACGGCTCGGCCTCCGGCGCGACCTGGTACGGCATCGAGGCCGCCTCGAGCCAGCCCTTCGTTTCCACGCTCACCCACTACGACCTCTTCCTGGGTGGTGGCTGGGGCGCCGCAGGCGTGCCCTTCGGCATCGCCACTCCCCTCACCTCCATCTGACCCCCCTTCTCCAACCAACACCCAAGGGCCCGGCCTCACAGCCGGGCCCTTTTTTTTCGCCCGCAAGGCCGCCCTGGAACCTCCCTGGGGCCGCAGTGTCAGCCAACCCATCCACCAAGGAAGCCCGGCCCCGCACGCCCCAGGAGAGCCCCACACGCCACGCCACAGCCCGTCCCCACCGCCGCGCAAGATGCACCGTTCCATCCACGCCCAGCCACCCCTGCCCAGGACCCAGGACATTGCACCCCCGCGCACCCGCCCGCCGATAAGACCCCCGCATGCTCAGGACGGCGCCGGCGCGGGCCCGCACATCACCATCCGACCCCGGCGCGGACGCCCCCCGCCGCCCCGCCCCGGTCCGGGCCGCCACCCCCGGCGCGTCCGGTCCCAGGGCCGACTACTGGCTCCTCTCCACACGCCCCCTCCACATCCTGGCCTTCCTCGTCCCCCTCCTGTTCCTGTACGAACTCGGCACGCTCTTCTTTCTCTCCGGTCAGGGCGTCGTCGAGGTCGTCAGAGCCCGTGTGCTGCTGGCCCAGGCCTTCGACCTCTTTGGCCAGGCCGGGTTCCACCTTCCCCCGATCCTCCTCGGCGCCGTGCTGCTCGTCTGGCACGCGCTCTCCGGAGACCGGTTCTCCGTCAGGTCCGATGTGCTGGTCGGCATGGCCGCAGAGTCGTTCCTCTGGACCATCCCCCTGCTGGTCTTCGCCCTGATCGCCGGCACAACCGTCTTCGCCGCCACCACCGTGCCCACCGTCGACGCCCTCCCCTGGAGCAGCAAGGTCACCCTCGCCCTGGGCGCCGGGATCTACGAAGAACTGGTCTTCCGGCTGGTGCTCATCTCCCTGGTCCACGCCGTGCTGGTGGACATGCTGCGACTCAAGGACGCGACCGGCTTCATCGCCGGCGCCCTCGCCTCAGCCCTCGCCTTCACGTTCTACCACAACCTCCGCGCCCCCGGCTCGGGAGACATCAGCCTCCGCCTCACCCTCATCTACTTCGGCGCGGGCCTCTTCTTCTCCACCCTGTTCATCAAGCGTGGCTTCGGCGTCGCCGTCGCCACCCACGCCCTCTACGACCTCATCACCCTGCTCGTGCTCACCCAGAAGTGACGCGGGAACGCCAGCCCTCATCCCGCCCCATCCCCCGCCAGCGCACGACAAGCCGGCCGCCCCACCAGACGCCCGCACGGCCCTCCTGTGGGCAGAACTTGATTATCTCGTGCTCACCCCGGCGCAGCCTGTGCAGGCCGCCTCAGCCTTTTCAGGCCGCCCCGGCCTGCTCAGGCCGCCCCACCCTCGATTTGGATGCCCGCCAGCGCTGTCATGGGGTCGGGAGCAAAGCGGAACAGCTTCTCCAGCCCCGTCACCCCGAACACGCTGCGCACCGTCTCATGCACGCTGCACAGCCGCAGGCTCCGCCCAGCCTCGGTCAGCTTCTTGCGGAGCGTCAACATCTGGGCAAGATTGCTGCTGCTGACGTAGGTCACCGCGGAACAATTGAGCACCACGCTGGGGGCTTCCTGGCCGGTCTGGTCCACCCGCTGGATGAGCGAGGACAGCTCATCCGAGAGGGCAGGCTCGTCGGCCAGTTCAATCACCACGATGTCGTCAGACCAGTCGGTGGACATGCCTAACTCCCGCGGGACGACGACCCCCTCCCCATGCGCGTCCCGGCACCATACCCGATTTTCATCGCCCTGCCAAGGGCTCGCCCTTTGCCTATTCCGCAGGCCGGGGTCTTGTAAGTCCTTACGCACGTCCGATCCACCGGGTTCGAGGGACCCAAACCCCCTGAAACCTGTGGCAACCGCCCATCCGTTCAACCCGTGCCCACCCGACCTCACGCCCACGCCACGCGAGCACAAAGAAGAAACAGGCGGTGCGAGCGATGAGGAGATCGCCGGCACCGCCTGTCGAAGGAGGAGAGAGAAGTCAGTGCATGCCGGGGCCGGCCAGGGCCTTGGTGAGTTCCCCCACCACCGCCTTGGCGTCACCGAAGATCATGCGCGTCTTGTCCAGGAAGTAGAGCTCGTTGTCGATGCCCGCGAAGCCCGGATTCTTGCTCCGCTTGACGGCATAGATCGTGCGGGCCCGGTCCGCATCGATGATGGGCATGCCGTAGATGGGGCTCTTCTGGTCGTGCCGGGCCGCGGGGTTCACCACGTCGTTGGCGCCCAGCACCAGGCACACGTCGCACTGGCCCATGTCCGGGTTGATCTCGTCCATCTCCACCAGGTCGGTGTAGGGGACCTCCGCCTCGGCCAGCAGCACGTTCATGTGCCCGGGCATGCGCCCGGCGACCGGGTGGATGGCGAACTTCACGGTCACGCCCCGCTTTTTCAGCTGGTCGTACAGCTCGCGGACCTTGTGCTGGGCCTGGGCCACGGCCATGCCGTACCCGGGCACGATGACCACCAGCTGCGCCTGCGCCATGACCTCCGCCGCGTCCTCGGGAGTCTCGGGCTTGTACTGCTTCTGCTCACCGCCCGCCGCCGCCGCCTGCACCTGCCCGAAGGCCCCGAACAGCACGTTCGTGAACGAGCGGTTCATCGCCTTGCACATGATGATGGAGAGGATCAGGCCCGACGAGCCGTCCAGGGCGCCGGCGGTGATCAGGAGCTTGTTGTCAAGCACGAAGCCCATGGCGACCGCCGCCAGGCCCGCGTAGGCGTTGAGGATCGCGATGACGGTCGGCATGTCCGCCCCGCCGATCGGCATCACCAGCATCCAGCCGAAGTTGAACGCCAGGAACGCCAGCGCCGCAAAGATCCAGGGCGAGTGCGCGTACGTGGGGTTGACGATCAGCGTGATGCCCAGGACCACCGCCGCCACGAAGGAGATGAAGTTGACGAACTGCTGGCCCTTGTACACCCACGGACGCTGCGGAATCCACTTGACCTCCTGCAGCTTGGCCGCGGCGATGATCGAGCCGGTGAAGGTGAGGTAGCCCAGCAGCACCTCGAACACGATCGCGCCCATGCGGAACCGGCTGAGCTCCAGCGGCTGGTAGTTGTACCAGTAGAGGAACTTGGCCGTGCCCACCAGGCCGGCCGCCAGGCCGCCGAACGCGTGCGAAAGGGCCGTCCGCTGAGGCACCGCCGTGAGCGGCACATGGCTCAGCCACACGCCCGGACCGACCGCGACCGCGATGGGGATGATGACCCACAGGTGACGGGTCACGTCCGACTTGCCCCAGGTGGCCAGCACGGCCACCAGCATGCCGAACACGCCCGCGTACACACCCCGCCGCGCGGTCTTGGGGTCGCTCATCCAGTGCAGGGAGAGGATGAACAGCCCCGCGCCGATCAGGTACGCCGCCTCGATGGCGACCTCGATCGGGCCGTTGATGTGCTCGGTCGGCGCCGCGGCCGCAACCGGGTCGACCGCCTGGGCGAGGCCAAGGAACGGTGCAAGGAGGGATGTCATCAGTGCGTCCCTCCCGTCTTGCCGCCCGCCGGCGCCTCGGACTTGAACATCTTCAGCATGCGGTCGGTGATCATGAAGCCCGACACGATGTTGGTCATGGACGCGAACAGCGCCACGGCACCCATCACGCGGATCCACGTCGGGTAGTGCTCGCCGCCCGCGACGATGATCGCACCCACCACCGCGATCGCGGAAATCGCGTTCGTCAGCGACATCAGGGGCGTGTGCAGCAGGCGCGACACCCGCCGGATCACGCCCAGACCGATGAAGGTCGAGAGCATGAACACGAACAGGAGCGCGATCAGGTTCAGCTGCGTGTTCGATACGCCGCCCTGCACGGGAGACGCCGGAGCGTCCGACGCTGCGGCGACCGCCCCGACGGCGGCAAAGAGAGTGTTAGCCAGCATGGGCGATTGCCTCCTTGGTCTTGGCGTGGACGACCTGCCCCGCGTGCGTGATGAGGGCGCCCTTGACGATCTCGTCGTTCATGTCCAGGGCGAACTTCTTCTCCTTCGTGCTGGTGTACGCCATCAGGAAGTTGAAGAGATTGCGCGACCACAGGATGCTCGCGTCCGTCGGCATGGCCGAGGCCACGCCCAGCGGCGCCGCGATCGTCACCCCGTGCTCGACCACGGTCTGACCGGGCTTCGACAGCTCGCAGTTGCCCCCGCCCTCCGCAGCCAGGTCCACGATCACGCTCCCGGGCTTCATCCTCCGCACGATCTCCGCGCCGATGAGCCGCGGCGCGAACACGCCGCCGATGAGCGCCGTGGTGATCACCACGTCGCTCACGGCACACTGCTCCGCGAGCATCTGACGCTGCCGGGCCTTGTCCTCCTCGGACAGCTCCTTCGCGTACCCGCCGCCGGCCGCCGCCGACTGCGCGAGCTCGATGCCCACGTACTTGCCGCCCACGCTCTCAATCTGCTCCTTCACCTCCGGCCGCACGTCCGTCGCGAAAACCTGCGCTCCCAGCCGCTTGGCCGTCGCGATCGCCTGCAGACCAGCCACACCCGCCCCGATGACGAACACCTTCGCCGGGAAGATCGTGCCCGCCGCCGTCATCAGCATCGGGAAGTACTTGTTCAGCTCCAACGCCCCCAGCACCACGCCCCGGTAGCCCGCAATGTTCGCCATCGAGCTGAGCGTGTCCATCGCCTGCGCACGCGTCGTCCGCGGGATCGCGTCCGTCGAGATCGACGTCACGCCCCGCGCCGCCAGCGCCTTCATGACCGCAGGGTTGCGCGTGGGCATCAACGACCCCACCACCAGCTGACCCTCACGCATCATGCTGACCTCATCACGGGATGGGGATGTCCCCGGCGGCCCCACCTTCAGGATGATCTCCGCCCCCTCGATAAGGGACTTCACATCGTCGCCCAGCGTCGCACCCGCGGCGCTGTACGCGTCATCCAAGATGTGGGCCGAAACACCCGCTCCGCGTTCCACGGCGACCGAAAAGCCGGCCGCCCCGAGCTTCTTCACAGACTCGGGCACCAGCGCCACGCGCCGCTCGCCCGCCGCCTGCTCCTTGAGAACAGCAATCTTCATTCATACCTCGATTCACCGGGGACCAGAGAACCGAACGGAGGTTCAGGACAATGAACCCCACTTGTCCAGTATACAGGGCGCTGCACCTCCCTTCGAGCACTCCGCCATCCCGAGAGTGAGAAATGCAGCGGAGACGTTTCTCACGAATTGAACGCTCACAAGTCCTGTTATTGCGCTTCCACCCGCGTCCAGCCCCGCGCGCCGACGCGCAACCACGCATTGGCCTAAATTCACCCGCAATCCCCGCACCCCGGCACCAACTGGAGCCCCTATGCAGCCCACGACCCCGGAAGCACTCCTCGAGCAACTCCGCTGGCGCTACGCCGTCAAGAAGTTCGACCCCGCACGCTCCGTCCCCGAGAAGACCTGGGCGGCCATCGAGCAGGCCACCATCCTCGCCCCCTCAAGCTTCGGCCTCCAGCCGTTCCGCATGGTCGTGATCACCGACCCCGCCGTGAAAGCCAAGCTCCCGGCCCTCTCGTGGAACCAGGGCCAGCCGCGCGACTGCTCACACATGGTTGTCTTCGCCGCCCGCACCGGCGTCGACAAGAGCGACGTGGACGCGTACATCAGCCGCATCTCGAAGGTGCGAGGCGTGCCCGTCGACCACCCCGACCTCACCACCTTCAGCGCCACCATGGTGAACACCATCAACGGCTTCACGCCCGACGCGGCGAACGTGTGGTGCTCCCGCCAGTGCTATATCGCGCTGGGATTCCTCCTCTCCGCCTGCGCCGCCCTGAGGGTCGACGCGTGCCCGATGGAGGGAATCCAGCGCGACGGCTTCGACGCACTCCTGGGCCTGCCCGCACGGGGCTACCGCACCACCGTCGCCGCCGCCGTCGGCTACCGCGCTCCGGACGACTGGCTCGCGCCGCTCCCCAAGGTCCGCATGGACGCCGCGGAAATGGTCACCAGGATGTGACCGTGCGCAGCCGGGCCGCCGTCACGCCCCCGCGCCCCCCGACGCCCCGCGCCGGACCACGCTGGGCGTCCTGAGCCCCATCTTCTTGAGCACCGGCTTGAGGTCCTCGGGCATCGGCGCCCCCACATCCACCCTCTCCCCCGTCAGCGGATGCGGGAAAGCAACGCGGTGCGCATGCAAAGCCAGCCGCGGCGACGCCTCCCGCACCGCCGTCGGGCCATAGATGTCGTCGCCCAGGATCGGGCAGCCGATGCTGTCCATGTGCACACGCACCTGGTGCAGCCGGCCCGTCACCGCCCGGCACTCCACCAGCGCCCCCGCCGTCGCCGACTCGATCACCCGGTACGCCGTGACGGCGGGCTTCCCGCGCGGAGAAACCCGCGCGATCTTCTTGACCCGGGGATCCCGCGCCGCACGGCCCTCGTACTCCAGGATCGGCTTCTGGATGACACCCTCAGCCGGCTCCGGCGTGCCCTTAGTGACCGCCCAGTAGAACTTGGCGATCGCGCGCTCCCGGAACGCCTCCAGCATCGCGTCGTACGCGCTGGGCCGCAGCGCCACGATCACCAGCCCGCTGGTCTCACGGTCCAGCCGGTGCAGCAGGCCGAATTCTCGCACACGCCCCATGTTCTGCAGCTGGTTCCCGTACCGGGCGAACAACGCGTTGAGCAGGGTGTCGTGCTCATGCCCCTTGCCCGGGAGCGTCACGATGTGCGCCGGCTTCCCCACCACCAGCAGCGACGCATCCTCGTAGTACACCTTGAACGTGATGCGGTCGTTGGGCTGAATCGAATGGGTTGCCATGAGAAAGCTGCCAGAGCGGGCGAGTACCGGCGGGCCGGCGAGTCAAACGTCAGAACGGACAGTATCGAGATGCCCCCACCCCCGCCCCGCGCACGCGACGGCGCGTGCACCTAAGGGCACGCCGCGTGATCCATGTACCACCGCAGCTCCGACGCCCGCGGCGAGAGCAAAGTGGCAGGCGCACTCGGGAACTGCTCCTTCTTCGCACGCATCGCAAGCAGCCGGGCCACCTCCGGGGCGCACCCGGCCCCGGGAGCATACACGGCAACCACCCGCGCGCTGTTCACAAGCCGGGTCGTCATCGCCGTCCGCGCAGGAGCCCCCCCCACCGAGGCCACCAGCCCCGCGTCCGCCGACCCCGCACCGATCACGCCGCCCACCTGCAGCCCCTCCTGCAGGGGCAAGAGCACGAAGTCCAGACGGTCGTGCCCCTTCTCCCGCCACCCAAGGTGCTCCTGCAATACCGCCTGGTACGCCCCGGCCGCGTCCGCACCGGCGGCGACGATCCGGTGCATCTGCTCCTCCGGCACCCCCGCGCCCACCCCGATGTGGTCCCGCACCCCCGGCCACCGCTGCCTCGGGTCCTCGTCGGGCACGTCCACCTCCTCCACCATCCACACCCGCGTTCGCGACCACGGGAAGTCGCGGTACGTGATGTCAAAGAGCAGCCGCCGCAGCACCGGCTCCACCTCCGGCGTCACCGACACCGCAAGGTGAAAGTCACCGAAAGCCCTCACGCAGTTGCCCGCGTGGATGAACATGTCCGCCAGCAACGCGTCGATCACCGCATCCGGGTCCGACCGCACCACCACCACCCCAGGCAGCGTGGGCGCAACCGGCTCGGCAACAGGGGAAAGCTCGATCGGCGGAAGCGGTTCTTCCATGCACCCCATTGTTGGATCCCACCCGGCCGCACGCCGGCGCACCACCCCGTACCCTGCCCCGTGACCCTGCCCCGCCTGATCGACGCCAACGCCAACCGCGCCCGCGAAGGGCTGCGCCTCCTCGAGGACTGCGCCCGCTTCCTGCTCTCCGACGCCGCCCTCACGTCCGCCTGCAAGGACGCCCGCCACGCCGTGACAGACGCCGTCGCACAGCTCGCCGACGCCCACACCCTCCTCCTTAGCCGTGACACCCCCGGCGACGTCGGCACCTCGGTGTCAAACCCGTCGGAACTCTCCCGCCCCACCGTCGCCACGGTCGTCGCCGCCGCCGCCGGCAGGGTCACGGAGGCGATCCGCGCCCTGGAAGAAGCCGCGAAACTGCTGGACCGCCCCAGCGCCGCCCGGACCCTGGAAGCCACACGCTACCGCGTGTACGACATCCACAAACGCCTCGCCCTCCTGCTCGGCCCCGCCCACCGGCGCCAGCCCCGCCTCTGCGTGCTGCTGACCACCTCGCTCTGCACGCACCACCCGCTGCTGGAGGTGGCCCGGGCGTCACTCCAGGCAGGCGCCGACTGCCTGCAGCTCCGCGAAAAGTCTCTCACAGACCGCGAACTGCTCCCGCTCGCACGGTCCCTGGTCGCGCTGGCACGCGAACACCAAGCCGCCGTCTTCGTCAACGACCGGACCGACATCGCCCTCGCCGCCGGCGCCCACGGCGTCCACCTCGGCCAGACCGACCTGCCGGCAGGCCAAGCCCGGCGCCTGTGCGGCACGCGCCTGCTCATCGGCGTCTCCACCAGCCGCATCGAGGAAGCCCACGCCGCCGCCCGGGACGGCGCCGACCTCTGCGGCGTCGGCCCCATGTTCCCCACCACCACCAAGCACAAGCCCAGGCTCGCCGGCCCGGCCTACCTCCGCCAGTACCTCTCCGACGAAACCACCCGCGCCCTCCCCCACCTCGCGATCGGCGGCATCACCCCGGCCAACGCCGACGAACTCGCCGAGGCCGGCTGCCAAGGCTTCGCCGTCTCCAGCGTCGTGTGCGGCGCAACAGACCCCGGCGCCGTGTGCAGGGCGCTGCTCGAACGCCTCACGCCCCGAAGCCGTCAAGGTCCTTCTTCTGCTCCCGGATCCGCAGCCTGAGTGATTCGATTTCGAGCTTGGACTTCTCCATCATCGCGTCGTGATAGTCCAGGTGGTCCCCGCGGAGCGCCAGGTCGCGCCGGGCCAGTTCCAATTGCACTTCGAGAAGATCCGACTCACGCCGCATCTTCTCCGCGTGCAGCTTGTTGAGCTGGGACGACGGCACACCCCCCACCGTCGCCTCGGCCCTGCGCTGCTCAAGCTCCGCCTTGGCGATCTCCAGCTGGAGCTCCAGCAGCTGCGTCTCAAGCTTGTGCTTGGCGGCAACCACCGTGTGGAACTCGGCCTGCTGCCGGGCCTGCTCCTCCTCATGCTTGATGTGGGCCTCGAACGACCGCTGGCGGTGCAGCCGTTCGTCCTTCATCGCCGCAATCCGCTCGCGGTTCGTGAACCAATACAGACCCCAGATGAGCAGCGCCATCGGCGCCAGCACCGCCAGAAAGGCCACCGCCGTCTGCATGTCCGAACTCACCGCACCGAGCGTGATCATGCGCCCATTCTAGGATCCCGAGGGCGCTCAGCCGCCGCAACACCCGGCGAGCCACCTACCCGCCCCGCACCTTGTGGTAGCCGTTGAGCGCTGCAATCTTGTAGCACTCCGCCAGCGTCGGATAGTTGAACACCGCGTTGATGAGGTAGTCCAGCGTCGCGCTGAACGCGATCGCGCACTGCCCGATGTGCACCAGCTCCGTCGCCCCGGTCCCGATGATGTGCACACCCATCACCGCCATCGACTCCGGGTGGAACAGCAGCTTCAGCATCCCGATGTCGTCGCCCAGCAGCTGCCCCCGCGCCGTCTCCCGGTAGTACGCCACGCCCGACTCGAAGGGAATCCCCTCCTTCGTCAGCTGCTCCTCCGTCCACCCCACCATCGAGATCTCCGGGATCGCGTAGATCCCGTACGGCACCAGACGGCTCAGCGACTCGCACTTCTGGCGGAACATCGAGCACGCCGCGATCCGACCCTGCTCCATCGACGTGGACGCCAGCGCCGGGAACCCCACCACGTCCCCCGCCGCGTAAATGTGGGACACCGCCGTGCGGTACACGTCGTTCACGTGGATCCTGCCCCGCTCGTCCGCCGACAAACCCGCCGCCGCAAGGTTCAGCGACTCCGTGCACCCCTGCCGCCCCGCGCAGTACAGCAGGCAGTCCGCCTTCAGCACCTTCCCCGACTCCAGGATCGCCTCCGCGTGCATCCCGTTGTCCGACAGCGACGCCGCCGGCGCCTCCGTCAGCCCGATCTTCACCACCTTCTCGCCCATCCGCAGCGTTACCCCCGCCGAACGCAGGTGGTACTGCAGCGCCTCCGTGATCTCCGAGTCCACGAAGTCCAGCAGCCGCGCCCTCCCCTCGATGATCGTCACCTTCACGCCCATCGCCGCCAGCATGCTCGCGTACTCCGTGCCGATCACCCCGCCCCCCACCACGATCATCGACCGCGGCAGCTTCTCCAGCCGCAGGATCTCGTCCGACGTGATGATGTCCGCCGTGTTGAACGGCACGTTCCTCGGGTACGACGGGCCAGAACCCACCGCCACCAGCACGTGCTCCGCCGTCACCGTCGAGTTCTGGAACCGCCCCTGCACGCTGATCGTGTGCGCGTCCACGAACGAACCCGCGCCGTGCATCACCGCCACGCCGTTCCGCGCGAACGCCGCCTGCACCAGCTCGATCTCCGCCTGGATCACCCGGTTCGCCGACGTCCACAGGTTCTTCAGCGTCGCGTGCCGCGCCGCCGTCAGAAACTCCGCGCTCGTCGGCATCGCCGGCGCCGGCACCGTCCCCAAGCTCAGGATCGCCTCACGCAGCGCCTTGCTCGGGATCGTCCCCGTGTTGATCGCCGAACCGCCCACCACCTCACGCGATTCCACCACGCACACCGTCTTCCCCAGCTTCGCCGCCGTTATCGCCGCGCGCTGCCCCGCCGGGCCCGAACCGATCACCACAAGGTCGAAGTGACGCATCAACGGGAGCATAGCGGCCCCGCCCCAGGATCACCCCCAAATCACAGCTTTCCGCACCCCTTCACCGCCCCACGCCAATTGTTGACTCGTAACTCCTTTATTCATACCATCCCGCAACGTGGACACCCGCAAGGAGCCACCCATGAGCAGCACGCGACTCTTCGTCACCGCCACCGCCCTGCTCCTGGCCTTCGCCATCATCGTCGTCATCGCCGCCGTCGTCGGCGCCGCCCTCGGCCACATGGACACCGGCGCAGAGGTGGGCGCCATCATCGCCGCCGCCGGCGGCCTCATCTTCATGTTCACCGCCAACAGCGGACGCGCCTGCCACTTCTCAAGGCGCGCCCACCAGCACGCACACCACCGCGCCCGCCATCACGCACGCTGACCTCACGCCCATTGACCTCACGCCATCGGGACCTGCACGCCCTGCTCCCGCGCGCACCGCTGCGCCAGCTCGTACCCCGCGTCCGCATGCCGGAAGATCCCCATCGCCGGATCGTTGGTCAGCACCCGCTCCAGCCGCCGCGCCGCCGCCTCCGTCCCGTCCGCCACGATCACCTGCCCCGCGTGCTGGGAATATCCGATCCCCACACCCCCCCCGTGGTGGAACGACACCCACGACGCGCCCCCCGCCGTGTTCACCAGCGCGTTCAGGAACGCCCAGTCCGACACCGCGTCCGTCCCGTCCTTCATCGCCTCCGTCTCACGGTTCGGGCTCGCCACGCTCCCGCAGTCCAGGTGATCCCGCCCGATCACGATCGGCGCCGAGACCTTCCCGCCCCGCACCAGCTCGTTGAACAGAAGCCCCGCCCTCGCCCGCTCCCCAAGCCCGAACCAGCAGATCCTCGCCGGCAGGCCCTGGAACTGGAAACGCGGCGCGCACGCCCCAAAGTCCCCCGCCAGCAGCGCCGCAGGGTCCGCGTGGCACCCCAGCACCCACTCGTGCAGCCGGTCGTTGAACTCGCCCGCGCCGCGCGGGAACGCCCGCAGCACCTCGTAGTCCGTCACGAAGATGTCCCTCGCATCCCCGCTCAACGCCACCCAGCGGAACGGCCCCCGCCCCAGGCAGAACTGCGGCCGGATGAACGCCGGGACGAACCCCGGGAAGTCGAACGCGTCCGCCACCCCGCTGTCCTTCGCCCGCTGCCGGATGTTGTTCCCGTAGTCAAACGTCACCGCGCCCCGACGCTGCAGCGCCAGCATCGCCCGCACGTGCCGCGCCATCCCCGCCAGCGACAACACCACATACCCCTCCGGGTCACGCCCCCGCGCCGCCGCGGCCTCCTCGTGCGTGTACTCCGGCGGGCAGTACCCGATGAGCGGGTCGTGCGCGCTCGTCTGGTCCGTCAGCACGTCCGGCGTGATGCCGCGCTCCAGCATCCGCTCCAGCAGGTGGACGGCGTTGCAGCACACCCCGATCGACACCGCCCGCCGCTGCCCAGCCGCCTCCACCGCACGATCAATCGCCCGGTCCACCACCCCGCCCCCCACACCCGCCACCACCTCGTCCAGGTACCTGTCACGCCTCCGCCGCTCCAGGCACGCAGGGTTCGTGTCCGCGATCAAGCACGTCCCCTTCGCCAGCGTCACCGCCAGCGGCTGCGCCCCCCCCATCCCCCCGCACCCGCCCGTCACGCACAGCCGGCCCGCAAGATCGCCCCCGAAACGGTCCCGCCCGCACTGCGCAAAGGTCTCGAAGGTCCCCTGCAGAATCCCCTGCGTCCCGATGTAGATCCACGAGCCCGCCGTCATCTGACCGTACATCATGAGGCCCCGCCGCTCCAGGTCGTCAAAGTGCTGCTGCGTCGCCCACGCCGGCACCAGGTTCGAGTTCGCCAGCAGCACGCGCGGCGCATCCTCGTGCGTCCGCACCACCCCCACCGGCTTCCCGCTCTGCACCAGCAGCGTCTCATCCGCGCGCATCCCCTTCAGCGTCGACACGATCGCGTCAAAGCACGCCCAGTTCCGCGCCGCCTTCCCACGCCCCCCATACACCACAAGGTCCTCCGGACGCTCCGCCACCTCGGGGTCCAGGTTGTTCATCAGCATCCGCATCGCCGCCTCGATCTGCCACGACGCGCACACCCGCTGCGCCCCCCGCGGCGCACGCACCGTGCGCGACGATCCCGGACCTGCGACCGCGGAAGAACCAGGCTTGAAAGCTGTGGACATGGGCCAATCGTTGGCACACCCGACCCATAACGCCCGCCCGGCACGGGGAATTACCCGTGTAACCACGCCCATGACCTTGCACCGCCCCGAAACTGCTGCATACTCCTCCACGTCCGAGCGTGCAGAAATCAGGAGATCAGGGGTGAAACACGTCAAACACGCCGGTGTGTGGTGCGTCCTCGCCGCGCTGGCCCTCAGCCACGCCGCGCCCGCCGCAACCTTCTTCGCGCCCAAACGCCCGCCCGTGTCCTCACGCGACCGGGCACGCTACAAGCCGCAGCACAGCGTCGTCACCATCGGCAACGGCCGCTCCACCGGGCAACGCACCAGTTCTTCTACCAACCGCGTGCAGACCGTCACCGCGCGCAGCACACGCCTCACGCCCGAGCGCCCCATGAACCGCGAACAGTGGCGCATCGCCGAACAGAACCGCCAACTCGGCTACCGCCAGGCCTCCATAAGGGACCGCCAGGTCGACACCGCCAACCGCAAGTCCATACCCCGCCGCGCCGCCGTCACCGCCGCCAGCAAGACCCAGACACCCCCCCAGAACGAAGTCTGGACCACCCAGGGCGACGGCTCAGGCCGCTGAACCCCCGCCCGGATACCAACCCCACCCCGCGCCCCGGCCTCACGAAGCCCCGTTTCTTGACCGATATCCACTGTCCCCATATGGTTGGGAGCAACCGGCCCCCTCCGCGGCACCCCTCGGATACCCCCGAGAGACCCGCCCCGGAAACCGGCTGCAGACAACACGATCCCTGTTAGCTCAATGGTAGAGCGACCGGCTGTTAACCGGTAGGTTGTAGGTTCGAGTCCTACACGGGGAGCTTCCTTTCGACCCCGCCTCACGGCGGGGTCGTTTGGTTTACAGGCGGCCCGTTTCGGCCTTCGCGTCGGGGGGGCCAGAAAGCCCGCAGAATCCGGGCGGTTTGGCGATTGCGGGGTTTGACCCGCCGCGCTCTCGGTTCGAGACCGATTCAGAGCCAACCGGTCAGGACACCGGGTGTCTCGTCATGGGTGCGTCGAAATCCTCTCGAACTCTCGGAGTCTCGGGTTGACGGGCGGAGGGGTAAACAGGCGGCCCCAAGGCCCAAGCTGTCAGCATGGGTTTCGGCAAACCGACTAGAGTTCCGAGTGTCAAACACGCTCGCGATTCTCTGTTACCACCGTCTCGTCGAGGAAGACGACATCGAGACCACCTGGCCGTACATGGAGCGGGGGACAGCGGTTCGAATGGCCAGCTTCCGAAGCCAGCTCAAGGACATCGTCCGCTTCGCGGACGTGGTTCCTGAACGGGTGGCATTGGGCGTTCTCGCCGGGCGTCAGACCCTGTCAAGACCTGCTGTGTGGTTGACCTTCGACGACGGGTATCGGGATGTTCTGAAAGCACTGGGACCCGATACCACCGGTACGGCTTTCGTCACTTCGTGCGCAGCCGAGCGTTCACTCCCCGCCGATGACTGGTATGACGTCTTGCTTGCCGCCAATCGGACTTGCGGAACGGTCGATCTCGGACTCGGCTCATTCGCTTATGACCTCCGTCACCGCGAAGGCCGTGCCCGTTTGGTCAATGGGCCCGAGCGACGGTCCTACCTCCGCTCGTCCACCTTATCCCGTGCTGCGACGCTTCAGTCACTGGCCGAACAGCTAGACGCTGAGGTCCGAGGTTCGCGCCACTACCTCAGCCACACGGAGATGCTTCAACTGCTCACAGCGGGATGGACGTTGGGTTCTCACGGAGTAACGCACACTCCATTCGATGCAATTGAGCCCGAACTGGTTGCGCGGGAAGCGAGGGAGTCCCTTGAGTGGCTCTTGGCCATGGGGGTGCAGGCACGTTCACTCGCGCTCCCGGACGGATCCATGCCCAAGGATCCCATGAGTGTTCAAGCCAGTGGATACGAGTGCGTGTTGGGCCTCGGAAACCGACCGGCGGAACAGGGAGCAGCGGTTCAGCCACGTTTCATCGTCCCTGATGACCCGCATTGGGTCCGTAGGGTCCTGCAGCCGACACTCGAAGCGGAGACCTTGTGAAAGTTATCGCGTTCCACACTCAGCATGATGCAAACGTCGCCGTCGCGGAGTCAGGAAAGTTGCTCCTTGCGCTCGAACTTGAGCGACTCTTCGAGGAACGCTACTTCAGCTGCTCAGAGAACGACGACAAGTTCCGTGAGCAGTGGACACGCGTCATGGCCGTGGTGCGGGAGGCGACGGGCATAGAGCACTTCGATGTGGCAGTAACGAGTTGGGTGATGCCTTCAAAGCGGCGCGTACTGGCTGATCTCGTTCAAGCCGGGGAGTGGCGGACGGCTGATCATCACGTCGCTCATGCGCTTCATGGACTCTTTGATGCCTCGTTTGAGCGCCCACTCGTCATTTCCTTTGATGGCGGCGGCAACGACGGGACGTTCCGAGTGTTTCGCGGCGAGAGGCTTACTGGTCGCCTCGATCCCATCGCCAGGATCCCACTCAACCTCGGAACGCCGTACCGACTCCTTGGCACCACGATGCCGGAGGTGACAGGAGGACGGCCACAACCACGAGCCGGCCACCTCTCACTTGCCGGAAAACTCATGGCGTATGCCGCGCTCGGAGCGGCACGCTATGAGTGGATGAGTGCGATCGAGGAGTACTACCGCACGTATCAGGAACCGACCCAGGCGCTGTACTCGCTCGGCGAAGCGATCGGGCTCAACCTTGATCCTGACTCGCTCTTACAGGACGACGCCCGCTCTCTTGCAGCAACAAGTCAGGCGGTCTTCGAGTCACTCCTCGAGGGACTCGTCGATGCACACCTGGACGCAACTGTCGATGGTGTCATCCTAACGGGGGGGTGTGCCCTTAACGTTGTCGCCAATGAGCGCATTCGCCGTCGCGTCAAGTGCTTGGTCCACGTTCCTCCCGCCCCCAACGACGCAGGGATATCAGTCGGAGCATTGTGGTCGGTCGAGTCTCCGGTCGGACCGCTCAGTGCCTTCGCAGGCCTTGACCTTGAGGTGGACGTCGCGGATTCCACGTTTGTCGGGCGTGGCGGTCGGCGAGTGCCCGTTGACACCATCGCGCGTCTCGTTCGCGATGGCGCGATCATCGGCATCGCGCAAGGGCGAGCCGAACTTGGGCCGCGAGCGCTCGGCAATCGGTCAATCGTCGCGATGCCGGACCGCCCCGCATTGCGCGAGCGAATCAACGAGCGCATCAAGTCACGCGAGTGGTACCGCCCAGTGGCCCCGGCGGTCCTCGCGAACGCGGCCCCTCAATTCTTTGAGGATCCCCCGCGATCGCCGTACATGTCCTTCGCGGTTCGTGTCCGGGACTCCGAGCGTGCGAGGGTTGCTGGTGCGGTTCATGTCGATGGCACCGCGCGAGTTCAGATTGTTGAAGACGCATCGAGTTCGCTTGGAACCCTGCTGCTCGCACTCGAACGGCTGGGCGCGCCACCATGCGTGCTGAACACGTCATTCAATGTGCAAGGCCGACCCTTGCTCCAAAGGGCGAGCGCCGCATTGGAGGCTCTCGACACCACCGCACTCGACTTTGCCTGGATCAACGGCTGGTTGATTCCACGCAATTCTGCAGTGTTCGACCGCTTCACCACGAACTGAATACAGTGTCAGTATGTCGTTTGTCCACGACAACACGTTGGGTTGGATAGCTGGTCAGAAGGGTTGGCCGACCCGGACCCAAGCACTGCCTTCCGCGCCGGACCACCGGCCGCTGTCGCTGTACATCGGGATCATCACGGCCAACCCGCCTGTGCTTTCTCCTCTTCTGCGCGACCTCGGGAAACTGGCAACTTACTCGCGTATCAAGCGGCTCGCGGTTGTGGTGTTGGACAACGCCTGCCCGGGAGAAAGCCTCGCGTCGACTGTTGCCGCCGCGAAAGCGTTACCCCTGGAGATAGCCGTCGTCACTGTTGCTCAGCAAAGCTTGGATGCGTCGCGGGGCGCTTTTGGTGCCCGTCTACGAGAGCGGCGTCAGGGGCAATTAAGCATCGCGACCGCGCGCACGATGCTGCAGCGATATCTGGGCGAGATGATGAAGCCCGACACCGATGCGTTCGGCTGGCTTCTCGACGATGACATGCGCGTCGACGATCGCGCTCGCTGGTATTTGTCGTGGCTCCCCGCGTTTCGCGAGAATGGAATAGACGTACTGATCGGCGCCTGCGAAGGCGTGTCTCCAAATCCGCCGCTCCATGGTGTGCAGTGCCGGCTGTTCGACCTCCTCCACAACATGACTTGGCTTCAGAACCTTCCGGTTTCGGCTCTGCTTCCAGATCGCTCGCCCGACAACGCAGCACTGCGAGCGAGATTTCCCGACTACTACTACGACTTGTCCCGCAAGCACTCTGAGCACCTCAGTCTTCCGTTCTGGGTCGAGCCAGCCAGCGAGGGCGAGCCCGTGTCGGCGGCCTACACGCGGCTGATCACGGAGGCGCACGACATCCTGCGTGGAGCACCGCTCACACGTCCGCTCATTGCATCAATACCTACAAACCCTCTTGAGGCAGCAATAGACTCCGTGAATCGCGGCGGCCATACCTTTGTGCTCAACCATCGCGCGCTGACAATGACTCCGAACGCAGCGCTTCGACTAGGCACGCGCGAGATGCGGAGGTCGGACATGCTGTGGGCGATCATCAATCGCCACTATCGTCGCATGAAGATCAAGGCTGTGGCGTTCCCGGTCGTCCATGTTGGGCTCGCCAACAATGCTGCGGCACTCGACATCGAGAAGGTCCAGGCTGAGCTCATGGGGGCTGCCGTATACGCTGCGCTGGTAGAGTTCTTGCGTGAGAAGCCGCACCACGCACTCGAGTTTTCGGCAGCCGAAATACAGGAGGTCAGCATGATGACGCTCCGTCACCGCGACCAGCGTCTTGAAGACTTGCGCATTAGCCTGACCCGGATCGTTGAACTCCGTGAGTCGCTCCGTCAGATCGCTCGGGGGAACGAGCTCGACTGTCTACTCGCTGACCTCGATGCTGTGTTCACATCCGAGACATTCAGCCAGATTTGCTGCGGAGTGCTCTCATCTCAGGCGGACGACGTAGGGTTGCTCGTCTCTTCCTTGCGGACGATTACCGATGACTACGCGTCGGCGACGCCACTCGACATCGGTTCTCTTCGCTCGCACCTGGTGTCCGGAGCCGCGACGTGACTCCTACATTTGACAAGTCGCTCGCCAACTGGTGCGTGCTTCCGACTCTGCTCGGGGACTTTCGGATGTACGACTTGGGCAACGACTCATTGCGAGTAGTCTGCTTCGGCGACCTTCGCGCACAAGGCAAGCAGCCACTGCTACGCATTCACTCCTCATGCATGGCATCGGAGCTCTTTGGGGCGCGCGACTGCGATTGTGCTGACCAGCTGCGCGAAGCGATGAAACTCATCGCAACGGAGCAAAGAGGCATCATCTGCCACATGCACCAAGAGGGCCGGGGGCACGGGCTTTCGGCCAAGATTCGGGCAGTCGGCATCATGCAGCGAGAGCACCTCGACACTGTCGAAGCCTTTGACGCCCTTGGCTTGCAGCAAGATGTCCGTACGTATGGCGATGTCGTCGCAGTGCTCAAAGAGCTTGGTGTCGATGGCGTACGGCTCATCACCAACAACCCTCGCAAGCGAGATTTCCTGCAGAACGCTGGCATTCGAGTGGAGATGATCAGTACCCATCCGGTATCGCGAGCCGAGAATACCGAGTATCTGTTGACAAAGAACGCGAAACTGGGGCACCACCTGCCTCTGGGACATGACGGGGGACAGTCGTCTGAACCTATTCGCTTTTATCACTCAGATCAGCCGTGGGGCTGGCTCTCCAATTTCTCTCATCATGCAGTGTGTATTCGAGACCGGGTCTGGCCCAGTGTCGAGCACTACTACCAGTCGCAGAAGTTCATCGGCACGCCCCATGAAGAAGAGATTCGCCTGGCAGAGACGCCAACGAAGGCGAAGTTGCGGGCCACAGAGTACGGCAAGAACCACCGGAGAGCAGACTGGGAACTCGTAAAGGAGCAGATCATGCTTGAAGGGCTGTGCGCGAAGTTCCGGCAGCACCCGGACTTGGGCAGCCGCCTCGTTAGAACGGCAGATCGCACACTCATCGAACACACGGCACTCGACTCCTACTGGGGCGACGGTGGGGATGGCACCGGCAAGAACCGGCTGGGAGTGCTTCTGATGCAAGTGCGATCAGGGCTGCGGGATCCATACAGCACGATGCGTTGCGGCTCAGGGGAACGAGGAGCCTAGGCAAGTGTGTGGAATCGTCTTTCTTGCTGGGCCACTGGCGAGCTCTCGCATCTCGACGTGCGTTGAGAGACTACGGCATCGTGGCCCCGACGACCTCTCGATATGGTCGGATCGCGACATCGCATTGGGGTTTACACGGCTTGAGATCAATGGTGTCGGTCCGATTGGTCGACAGCCCTACCATCACGGTCGCTCGATCGGAGCGATCAACGGGGAGATTTACAACTACCTCTCTCTGGTGGCCGCGCACGGCCTTACCCCAGTATCGTGCGACGCACACACGGTACTGCCGCTCTATGAACGCCTTGGCTTGAGAGTCATCGACGAGTTGGATGGGTTCTACTCGGGCGTGGTGTTGCAGCCTTCTGATGGAGAAGTTCTGTGTCTGCGGGATCACATTGGGAAGAAGCCGCTCTTCGTCGGCCGATCCATGCAAGAGATCTTCGTCACCAGTGAGCTCAAGGCTTTCGAAGAGATCGATTGGTTTAGGCCGCTGCCCCTTGGCGTGTCGTCTGTCGACGCGAGATCTGGTGAGGTGCAACAGCTTGCCACCCATCATCCTGTGCCGCGTCGCACCGATGTCGTTGGTCTTCTTGAGGAGGCTGTCCGCAAGCGTCTGCCTGCCGTCGATCAGCGCGTTGGCGTGCTCCTGAGTGGAGGTCTCGACAGCTCACTCGTCGCAGCCTTTGTGGCGCGGCACCGGGCCGACGCGACCTACTTCACGCTCGGCGACAAGGACAGTAGTGACCGGCAGGCCGTTGATCAGGTCGCGAGCGTTCTGGGGCTCAATGATCTGCGCTTCGTTCCGTTGCCCTCGCGTGATCGCATGGCTGAACTCGTGCGGCGTGTTGTCCATGCAACAGAGAGCTTCAACCCGTCGATTGTCAGCAATGGGCTCGCTACCTACCTGCTCTCTGAAGCCGTGCGTGATGCAGGCATCAAGGTAGTGCTTACGGGAGAAGGTGCCGATGAGTTGTTCGGTGGTTACCACATGTACGACCAGAGCGATCCATGGCGGGACGTGCGTCAACAACTGATCGACGACATGCCCGTCACTGAACTGCGTCGCCTTGATTTGGCAAGTATGGCGCACGGCGTGGAGGCCCGCTGTCCCTTCCTCGATCGGGCAGTTCGCGCGTTTGCCGAGGGGCTCGGCTTTGAAGATCTGTACAGTCGCCACGAGAACAAGGTCACACTCCGTCGCAGCTTTCGGGACGTCCTCCCGCCGGACGTGCTCAACAGAAAGAAAACATCGTTCGATGTTGGCAGCGGGATCAGGGGAGAAGTCATCCGCCACCTGCGCCACAACGGAAGGAGCGAACGCGAAGTACTACGCCATGTATGGCAGGAGCAGTTCGCCTTCGACGCATCGAACCCATACTTTCATGCGTATCCCGTGTTTGATGCCGCCATCGATGCTCGCGGGGTGGGACACCGATGAACACTTCCGATGGAACAGCAGCGGCACTCAGTGAGGTGGAGTCGCTCATGCTCGAGTCGTTTCAGAAGGAGCCCTTTCACAATCTCCGACTACTCTACTGCGATCAGGTGTCGGCTCGTGTGCCCGGGGGGACCTGCTCAGACAAGACGCTTAGCTTCGTCGAGCTGGCTCGGCGCAGAGGATTCGACGTCTCTCTCCATTCAGGCTACATCGATGGCGAGGACAAACATCGGCTTGCTCGCGTGTGCGTGAACGGACGAGTGTGCTTCGCTGACGTCGGCAACGGCTGGCCTGCGCTAAAGCTCTATCCGGCTGAGCGAGAAGTCGCCTATCGATTCTTCGGGATCGGCTTCCGCACTGAGGTGGCGGGGACACGGCTCTCAGTGTTTTGCGAGCGACACGGGCGCGAGTCGCTCCAACTCGAAGTAGACGTTCGGGCCAAGCCCGAGGAGTCAATTCGGGCCGCCATCGAGAGGCGATTCACGTCCGGAATCGTGTACCCATTCAGTAAAGACGTGCGGTTCTCTCGCCTGGTGCAGAACCGGTTCATGTTCCTTCGCGGTGAACGGCTGGAGATGTACGGAGAGGATGCGTATGAGGAGGTGAACGGAATCAGGCGAGAGGACCTTCCTCGCGTGCTGCTCGAGTACTTTGGTTATGACCTCCGGGGTGTTGAATGGCGAGAGAGGTAGACTATGCGATGCCCACCTGATCACGTTGAGCTCGCTGGAGTAGGACACCTCGTGACTCTATCCGCGGGTGCATTTCTCATGGGCAATGAGAGGGATGTCGTGGACTGGGATGGGAACGTCCGGCGCGAACATGAACGAAATGGGCCAGAGCGACTCGTTGAGGTCACTCGTGCGTTTGCGATCATGGACGCGCCCGTGACGGTGAGTGCGTTCTACGGAATGGGTATCAACGTACCGCACAACGCACAGGTGCATTGTCTGCCTGCGAGCGAGGACATCAATGATCAGTGGACTCATCGCGAGTTCTCACAGGTCAACGCATTCCCGATGGCACCGGTTGTCGGAGTGACTTGGGACGAAGCGATGGAGTTCTGCCGTATCTGCTCGAAGAAGGTGGGACGTACGGTACGTCTTCCGACGGAGATCGAGTGGGAGTACGCGTGCAGAGCTGGTACACGCACGCTGTACTTCTGGGGGGACGACGTGCGGAGCGGCGAGCAGTTCGCGTGGTCTGACAGGAACTCGCAAATGCAGGTTCATCCTGTGCGGATGAAGAGAGCGAACCCTTGGGGCCTCTTCGATATGGCCGGCAATGTATGGGAGTGGTGCTCGGAGAATGGCGAGCATGGGACGTTCACCGGGGTCAACCAATTGCAGCCCATAAGAGGTGGTGCTGCGTGTCATCATGCCACGAGCGGACGAAGTGCGCATCGTTTCGAGCAGCCGAGAGGCCAGCGAAACAGCTTTCTTGGGTTTCGGTGCGTGCTGGAAGTGAACCCATGACGGCGAGCCGCGGACGTGTAACGATTGCTGGAATTGGCCCCGGCGCGTCCGAGGCGATGCTCACGTACCAGGTGGGACGCCTCCTGAGCGAAGCCGACCTCGTGATCTATGCCGGCACAATGATGTCGCCGTCCCTGAGGCGGCTTGTAAGAGGAGACCTGCTGTTCGGTACGGGCTTCACGGACGATGTACTGCGCAAGCGGGTGCTCGCCGCAGTGGCAGCGGGCCAGCACGTCGCTTGGCTGGAGCCCGGAGATCCTTCCATGTATTCGGGCGAACCCGGGTGGTTCGGGTCGCTTAGCGAAAACACGACCTGGCTTCGGAATCAAGGCATTGATTACGAAGTGCTTCCTGGCATCAGCAGCCTTTATGCTCTGGCCGCTCGCTTGGGTCTCGAGCACGCCGGACCATCGTCTGGAACGCCATTGTTGATCTACGCCCCTGGGCGCGATTCGCCCGAGAGTGCAGAAGAACAACTTCGAGCGTTGTGCCCTCATCGGTTGCCTATGGCGTTGTATCTAGTTAGTGAGATGCTGCCAAAGGTTGTGAGCATTGTGATGGAGTACTACGGTGGGCATGCGAGGATCGTGGTCGGGTACAAGGTGGGATGGCCTGACGAACGGATCATCGACTCGACCTTGGCAGAGATACTGAAGGTGACGGACGGTAGCGATGTGCTGCGGCACACAGTCGTGTTGCTCGGAGCGTGGCAGGGGTAAGAGATCGTGACGTGCATCGATGCTGACTTGGGAGTGCGGACGGGGCTTGGGGCCGCGGCCTCCCGAGTGTCTGAGTGTCGTGGACCAGATGGTGACGCAGCGGCCCAACTCAATTGCGATGCCACAATGGCGTCTGTTGCAACTCGAACGGCGAGGTCGGTGAGGTGTTGACAGGCGCGACGAATCGGATTCGGGATTTCGTCCTCCAGCGGGTTAGGTGCTCTTTGGCGGGTCGCTGTTGACCCGCGAAGGAGCCGTTCGTGTCCCAGCAGGACCCTCTGGACTCCGCCGCCCAGCGGCGGGAGGTCGTCATCGCCACGCTCGCCGCCGCCGTGCACCGCTGGCACCGGGAGCGGATTCGGGCGGGCGTCCGCGCCAGTCGGGCCGCCAGCATCGCGCCGGCGGAGCATCGAGAACCCGAGAGTTCTCGACTTGACCCTGCGGAAGATGATCGCCCTGATCGTCCGCTCCCGCTCGATTCCGACACGGCCGCGGGCCATGTCGAGGCCGAGCGGGCAGGAGACCTTTCATGGCGCTGAACATCCATGCAGAACTGAAGCGGCTCGGAACGCTCAAGACTCCGCAGCTCAAGGCCAGATACGCCGAGCTCTTCGGCGAGCCCACGCGCTGCAACAACCGCCCGTACCTGATCAAGCGGATCGCGTGGCGGCTCCAGGCCGACGCGGAGGGCGACCTCTCGGAGCGTGCCCGCCAGCGGGCGGCGGAGTTGGCCGACGACGCAGATCTGCGGCTGCAGGCCCCGGTCGGGGCTCCGCGACCCACCACGATCAGCGACGCGCCGTCCCCCAAGCATGCCATCGCCTCGCTCCGCGTCTCGCGGGCCAGCGACGTGCCGCTGCCGGGGTCGACGCTGTGGCGAACGTACAAGGGCAAGGCGTACAGCGTGATCGTGCTGCCCAAGGGCTTTGAGTGCGAGGGCAAGGTCTACCGCTCGCTGTCGGCGGTGGCCAACGCGATCACCGGCAGCCACTGGAACGGCGCGAAGTTCTTCGCCGACGCGATGAAGATCGCCTCGAAGGAACGGGCGTCGGCTGAGGTTGGAGCGGAGGCCGCATCATGAACGGGGCCGCGACCTCGAAGACACCCGGGCTGATCCGCTGCGCGATCTACACCCGCAAGAGCAGCGAGGAGGGCCTCGAGCAGGAGTTCAACTCGCTCGACGCCCAGCGCGAGAGCGGCGAGCTCTACGTCAGCAGCCAGCGGTCCGAAGGGTGGGTGTGCCTGCCCGACCGCTACGACGACGGCGGGTACACCGGCGGCAACATGGAGCGGCCGGGCCTGAAGCAGCTCATGGCCGACATCGACGCGGGCAAGGTCGACTGCGTGGTTGTCTACAAGGTCGACCGCCTGAGCCGCTCGCTGCTGGACTTCGCCCGGATCATGGAGGTCTTCGACCGCAAGAAGGTCTCGTTCGTCAGCGTCACCCAGCAGTTCAACACCACCCACTCGATGGGACGCCTGACGCTGAACATCCTGCTGTCGTTCGCACAGTTTGAGCGCGAGATCATCTCGGAGCGCACCCGGGACAAGATCGCGGCCACTCGTCGCAAAGGCAAGTGGTTCGGCGGCAAGCCCATCCTCGGGTACGACGTGGTGGGCGGGAAGCTCATCGTCAACCGCGACGAGGCCTTCCGGGTGCGGGAGCTTTTCGCGATCTACATCGAGACGCGTTCGGTCCGCGCGACGACCGAAGAGGCGCTCAAGCGCGGGTGGACGACCAAGAGCTGGACCCAGAAGGACGGGACCAAAGTCGGCGGCCTGCCGCTGACCAACCCCTACGTCCACCGCATCCTGACCAACGTCTCCTACCTCGGCAAGGTGCAGCACCACGACCAGTTGTTTGAGGGCGAGCACGAGGGGATCATCGAGCCGGGGCTCTGGAAGCGGGCGGCGACGATCCTGGAGGCCAACGGGCGCGACAAGGGGAGCGACGTCCGCAACGCGCACCACGGGCTGCTCAAGGGCCTGGTTCGGTGCCGCAACTGCGACAAGCCGATGTCGCACACCTTCACGACCAAGGCGGGCAAGCGCACGTACCGCTACTACGCGTGCCACGCGGCCCAGAGCCGGGGCTACCACACCTGCCCGTCCAAGTCGATCCCTGCCGAACAGCTCGAGTCGTTCGTGGTCGAGCGGCTGCGGGCGCTCGGCCGAGACCGGGAGCTGGTGGGCGTGATCCTCGAACGCGCCCGGGCCCACTCGCGTGAGCTCACGGAGCAGCTCGAGGACCGGCGCGCCACGCTGCAGCGGGAGCTCCGCTGGCTGGCCAGCGACGAGCGCCGCGCCGGGGCCTCCAGCGACACCGACCGACTCGCGGAGGTGGCGGAGCGCTCGCGGCAGATCGGCGAGCAGGTCCGCGAGATCGAGGACGAACTCGCTGACGCTGCGAAGAACGAGCTGCGGCGTGACCAGGTCGACGCGGCGTTCGCGGAGTTCCAGCCGCTGTGGGACCAGCTCAGCACGCGCGAGCGCTCCGAACTGATCCGCTCGGTGATCAAGACCGTCGAGTACGACGGCAAGGCCGGCGAGGTGACGCTGGTCTTCCACCCCGAGTCGTCCCGCCTCGCCGCGGAGTGCAAGCCATGAGTCTTCCCGATCGCGCCACGTTCAAGGTCCGCTTCGAGACTGGCGTCAACACGAGCCGCACGATGCGCGTCGGCAACCCACCGACCCCCGTGCCGAAGCCCGTGACGAGGCAGTCGCCTCGGCGCGTGCCGCGCGTGGCCAAGCTCATGGCGCTCGCGCTCCGCTTCGACTGGCTCGTGCGGAGCGGGCAGGTGAAGGACTTCGCCGAGATCGCGCGGCTCGGCCACGTCACCCGCGGGCGGCTCAGCCAGATCATGGACCTGGTCAATCTCGCGCCCGACATCCAGGAGCAACTGCTCTTCCTCGTGCCGCCCGAGAGCGGCAAGGATCGGATCACCGAGAAGCAGCTGCGGCCAGTGACCCGGCAGCCGGACTGGGCGACCCAGCGGCGGCTCTGGCGGGCGCTCAATCGGACTGACGACATGGTGTCAGGCCCTGCGCCGGACGGCGTGGTCGCCATGCGGGCCAAGGCCGCGCAAGCCGAGTAACTGTCGGATGTTGTGGACGGAATCAGGATTCCCTGTCGGACCCTGACAAATACCGTTTATGTGGCATCGTTTGGGATACACTCGGGTTAACCGCCCCGGGTGGAGACCGGGGCTTTCTCGTAGGCGGAGGCCCGGTTCGATGAGCAGCCTGTTGTTCCGAAGGTTCACAAGCGCGTACGCGCTGCGGGAGGTCGACCCCGCCGTCCTGATCGACTTTCTGCGGCCGCATGCCGCCTTCCTCGCCGCGAGCGGCGTGATGCTGCCGACGGACCCGGCGCACCTCGACGTCGAGCGCGTCGAGATCGCGCTGCTCAGCAACATCGGCGGTCTGCCGGTGGAGTTGGTCGACGCCCTTTGGCACCTGCACGAGATGGCCACGCCGATGGGCATGGAGTCGCTGCAGGCCGCCGCCGAGGTTGCGGGCATCGCGCTTCCGGACGACCACGCATCGCCGGCGGACATCGCGGCGCGCGTCTGGGTCGAGAACCCCGATCTGGTCCGACGGTGCCACACCGAGATCTCGGTTTCGCGGCGGCGCTCGTTTGAGACGTTCGTCCCCGCGGCGGGCGCGTCGCTCGCGTGGGCCACGCCGGGCGACGAGCGGCTCGCGGCGCTGGAGGCGGGCGTCGTCGCCTGGTACGCGGCCCGTCGCCGCGGGCCGGGGGCGCGGGTGCTCTTCTTCGACCACGGGGACGAGGTGCGCTTCCTCGTCCGGCACGGGGGCCCCTACCGCCGCGAGGGCAGCCTCGACGACGGCAAGCCGGGGTGCGTGCGCTACCGGCCCATGGCCCACGGGCTGATCGTCTTCGACCGCCGAACGTGGGAGTTGCGGATCAATGCGGCGACCAAGGGCGAGTGCGCCGCGTACCGCCAGCTCGTCGGCCAGCACATCTTCGGCCGGGCCGACTTCTTCCCGGCCGACCAGGAGCGTTACGACCTCGAGCCGCTCCGGGCCCGCGGCCGGAACAGTCTCGCGTGCAAGCACATCACGGGGCTGGCGTCGGTGCGGCTGGTCGAGCTCACGATGTACGTCGGCGGCCCGTTCCACCGGCGGAAGGTCGAGAAAGCTGACGATGTGCTGCTGGCGCTGGAGCACGCCCGCGAGTCGATCCCCGAGGACGCGCTGCTCAGCGCCGCCACGTTCGAGGTGAGATTCACCGACGGCCGCAAGCCCAGGCCGGTCACGATCCGACACGGCAACCGCGCGACGTACACCCGCGACACCGACGCCGACCTGATCGAGGCGTTCCTGCGCGGCGGGGGTTTCGTGAAAGGAGGCGGCCATGCGCTTGTGGCAGTCGCTTGAGCGGGTGCAGGGCTGGGCCGGCGTGCGCTCGGTCTGGCGCGAGCACATGGGAGACGAGCTTCAGTTCCTCCAGCCGCTGCTGCGGCCGATGGAGGAGCTGGCCATGTCCGTGCCGTGGCCGGGCACGATCGAGGGGCGCAAGGTGGTCGTCCACGACGAGGACGACATCGTCGCGGTCGACCCCGAGACGTGCGAGTCCGCGCCGCTCCGTCGCGAAGACATCGTGCTGTGGCAGCTCGACGCGGACACGCTCTTCCGGGGCGTGGCGGCGGCGCTGGGGCTGACAGGAACGCCATCCTCGGTCGGGATGGGCAACCGCCTGTGGTGGCTGGGTGACTACGTGCCGGTCGAGGGCGAGCGGTTCCCGGTGTACTTGGCGACAACCCGGGACGCGCAATCGCTGCTCCGCAGCGCCGGCCACATCTCGGCGCTCTCCCAGCGGCCGTTCGTCCTCGTCACGCCCACGCGGGCCGGCGCGAGCGAAGAACTCAACCGTGTTGTCGAGGGGCGGTCATCGGCGTGGATCACGCTCGCCGAATCGCTCACGTGGCAGGGCGAGGGCGTGTTCGAGCCCAAGGTATCGCTCGAACAATCGATGGCCACCTTCGCGGGTCGCCACATCAAGGTTGCTGCTGCGCGGTCCGACACACCGAGGTTCGCCACGCCCGCGGGGGCGCGATGGTCCGATGTGCGGATCCGATTCACTGATGCGCACACGGTGTCAGTGAGCGTCAAGACTCAGACCGGGGTCTTTGACTTCGCCTCGATGGGTATGGGAGTGGCCAGAACCCGCAAGCCTGACGTCCAGTGGGCGTTGCTCTACGCGTTCGCCAAGGGCCGGGGAGCCCTGGACTGGCGGAGCCCGGAGGCGTCTCCGAAGAACCAGAAGCGCCGCGAGCGGCTCGCCGAGAGGCTTCAGGCGTTCTTCGGCATCGCCGGCGACCCGATCCGGATCGAAGGCAACGGCTGGGCGACGCTGTTCCACGCCGAGACCGACCACTGACGCCATCGACATGTCGATGACGGCGGGGCGGCTTTCTCAAGATTCTTTCCGCTGCCCAAGAACGCGCAACCCGCTGATTCTCAGCGGGTTGCTTCGCTTTGTAGCGGAGCCAGCGACCTGAATCTCCCGTCGCCATCGACAAGTCGCCAGTCGGGGACGACAGGCCCGCATCCCACGAAACCGCCCCGGTGAGCTCAACGCCGGACCTGTCGCTCCCCGGGGCCTTCTGGCCATGCCAGGAAGGTCCGGCCCATGTCCACCCGCGCCATCGATCCATCCACCCTCACGTTCGCCAAGACGCTCGTTCGCATCAAGGCCAAGCAACTCCTCCGCGTCATCCGCGACGCCGCGACAG